>NZ_JCBAJX010000031.1:0-2186 GCF_059766585.1 Nocardioides sp. Z21_20 | reverse complement strand
TGTCGACGCTCCCCGAAAACTAGGCCAGTAGCGCTCTTCGAAAAGTAGGCCACCCGACCACGATGGATTGGGTGATGACAGTGGAGGACTGGGCTGAGATCCGGCGTCTGCACGCGCAGGAGCAGATGTCGATCCGGGCGATAGCCAAGCACCTGGGGATCGCGCGGGACACGGTCACAAGGGCGGTGAACTCGACGTCCCCGCCGCGTTACGTCCGGCCGAAGGCGGCCTCGGCATTCGACGCCTACGAGCCGCGGGTGCGGGAGCTGTTGAAGGAGTTCCCGACCATGCCGGCCTCGGTGCTGGCCGAGCGGGTCGGCTGGCAGGGGTCAGCGTCGTGGTTCCGCAAGCGGATCGCGGTGCTGCGCGTCGACTACGCGCCCCGTGACCCGGCGGACCGGTTGGAGTATCGCCCTGGCGACCAGGCCCAGTGCGACCTGTGGTTCCCACCGGTCACGATCCCGCTGGGACCAGGACAGACCGGTGCCCCACCGGTGCTGGTGATCGTGTCGTCCTACTCCCGGTTCATCACCGCGGCCATGCTGCCCACGCGCACCACCGGCGACCTGCTGGCCGGCATGTGGGAGCTGCTGTCGAACCAGCTGGGCGCGGTCCCGCACCGACTGATCTGGGACAACGAGGCAGGCATCGGGCGGCGCAACAGCTACGCCGAAGGAGTGGCCGGGTTCTGCGGCACCCTGGCCACCCGGATCGTGCAGCTCAAACCGTTCGACCCTGAGTCCAAGGGCATCGTGGAACGCGCCAACGGCTACCTGGAAACCTCGTTCCTGCCCGGCCGGACCTTCACCAGCCCAGCGGACTTCAACACCCAACTCGCCGCCTGGCTCCCGGTCGCCAACGCCCGCACCGTGCGGCGACTCAGCGGTCGCCCTGCCGAACTGGTCGCCATCGACAAGGCCGCGATGCTGGCGCTGCCCCCGATGCCCCCGGCGACCGGGGTCCGCACCCGGGTCCGGCTGCCACGCGACTACTACGTCCGTGTCGCAGGCAACGACTACTCCGTCGACCCGAGTGTGATCGGACGGATGGTCGAGGTCCACGCCGACCTGTCCACCGTCCAGGTCACCTGCCAAGACCAGCTGGTAGGCAACCACGCCCGCAGCTGGGGCACCGCGGCCACCATCACCGCCCCCGACCACGTGGACACCGCTCGTCGGTTGCGTGAGGCCTACGGGCGTCCCGCGGCTCCGACCAGTGGTGACCTGCTGCGTGACCTGGCCGACTACGACACCGCCTTCGGTGTCGACCTGCCCACCCACACAGGACTCGACGACACCGACGGCGAGGTGGCCTGATGCCCACGACCACTACCGCCAGCCCGGCAACCGAGTCGGTCAAGCAGATCGAGTACCTGTCCCGGGCGTTGAAAGCACCCCGGATCCGCGAAGCCGCCACCCGACTGGCCGATCAAGCCCGCGAAGCGTCCTGGACCCATGAGGAGTACCTGGCTGCGGTGCTTTCGCGTGAGGTATCGGCGCGCGACGCGGCCGGCGCCGAGCACCGCATCCGCGCCGCAGGCTTCCCCGGGCGCAAGTCACTCGAGGACTTCAACCTCGAGCACCAGCCCGCGCTCAAGCGCGACGTCGTGGCCCACCTAGGCACCGCAACGTTCATCGACGCCGCCCAGAACCTGGTGCTCCTCGGCCCGCCCGGCACCGGAAAGACCCACCTGGCCATCGGACTAGGGATCAAGGCCGCCCACGCCGGACACCGAGTGCTGTTCGCGACAGCCACCGACTGGGTCACCCGGCTCCAAGAAGCACACGCCGCCGGACGACTCAGCAACGAACTCGCCCGGCTACGCCGCTACGGGCTGATCATCGTCGACGAGGTCGGCTACATCCCCTTCGAGCAAGACGCCGCGAACCTCTTCTTCCAGCTCGTGTCCTCACGCTACGAACACGCCTCACTGATCCTGACCAGCAACCTGCCCTTCGCCCGATGGGGCGACGTGTTCGGCGACCAGGTCGTCGCCGCAGCCATGATCGACCGCATCGTCCACCACGCCGACGTCCTCACCCTGAAAGGCAGCTCCTACCGGCTCAAAGACACCGGGATCGCGACACTTCCCTCAGCACGAGCCGAGAACACGGCACAATGACCAACACCGAAGTGGCCTAACTTTCAAAGAGCAGAACCGGCCCAACATTCGGGGAGCGTTGACA
>NZ_JCBAJX010000030.1:0-3197 GCF_059766585.1 Nocardioides sp. Z21_20 | reverse complement strand
GCACTACTCTGAAACACCCGTCCCGATCGGGGCAGGTTCCAAGTAACCGAGCCTCCACGAAACCCGGGGCGATTCAGGGGGCCGGGTGCGGGCGGTGTCGGCTTCAGTTGGAAGGACGGGAACAGGTCCCCGTCTTCCTTGAAGTAGACCTGCGAGGGGTAGAGGTCCAGGCTCTCGCGACGCATGAGCGCGGTGGTCGAGTAGTAATGGCCGCGCACGTGGCGGTTGTTGGACAGTGCGACCTCGCCGGGGCGCTGATCCCAGAGGGCTCTCCACTTGGTGGGCAGGGGCGAACGCATTTCGCCGATCGCCATGCGCGCGATGGTGCTACGCAAGGGCGAGCCGTCGCGGGTTTCCAGGTCGCCGATGTTGCGGACCGCGTCCTCATGCAGGAGCAGCCACTTGATCTGGTCTTCGCGCTGATGGTGCGTGTCGATCGCGGCGGCGTAGACGCTGACACCTCGCCTCGCTGCGTACTCATAGGCAGGGATGAGGTCCATGTCTTCGGTGAGCATCACGATGCATTCAGCGTCGCAGTCGTTCTCGCCTATCCGGTCTACGATGTCTGCGACCTGCAGTGCAAGCAGGACGTCGACCATCTTCTCCTCGATCTTGGAGGGCCGTTCTGCCAAGTAGCCCTCAAGAACGTTCACCCCGACAGCAGCGAGAGTGTCGCGGTACTCGCAGTTGCGCCTGAGCATGTCTTGCACCCGGTCAGACGGGTTGGAGTTCCGTGTCCCCGTCGCCACCCCCGCGTGGATCTCGCGCACGTCCAGGTTGTACGAGCGCATCGCCCTGCGGATACCAGATCCCGTGACCCGGTTGCCGAAACCTCCGAACAAGTCGTTCAGCATTCCGTTCACATTGCGGGTGTCGACTACGACAGCACACGGAGTCAGTCGTGGCGACTTACCGCCGGTCGCTGTGTGAGAGCCAGGCATTCCGGTCCTTCTCGTTGCGGACTTTTCCGGCACGCCGCCGTGGGCGCGCGGAACGCCATTGCGCAATGGATTTGGGTGAGCCTCAAGGTTAGGCCAAGTGTCGACTCCGCGCGTGGAACACGTCAGTCTTGTTGAGTGGGCCGTGGCCCCCGGGCAGTCCTGGGTTCACGCCATGCCGCTGCCGTGAGGCCGGTACGACTCGCTCGGTCTCTCGAAAGCGCGACCTTCCCGACCCTGGAGGAGACTTCCGCTCTCCCGGCTTCCCGATCAATACTCTCGACGAGCGGTTGGCCCGGCGCCTTGTTGCATGCGAACCGGCGCAACCGGTGCATGGGGTGGTGGCGAGGGGTGTTGACAGGCTTCTCGACCCATCCCAGCAGTGGTCCGTCCGGTGCTCGTTGGCAGGGGTACCGGGCCGACCAGGTGGCTCGAGCCGTCGTTGCAGGCGGCTGCGGTAAATCCCGATGAGCGTGGCTACCCTCGAAGGCGGCAGCGCACGGGGACCCTGCTGTCGAGGGTGGAGGCGTCATGGCAACGGACGATGCGGCAAACAGTTGGCGAAGGGCGAGCCATCCATGACGCGCTTGCCCTCGGCTCTCGTCGAGGTCCTTCTGTTGGGTGAAGTGTTCCCGCCGAAGCAGCCAGCGCCGATGGTCGACCTTCCCGCGACATGGGCAACTGCGCGAAGTCGGTGGCGGAGTGGGAACGGTGAAGGCGACGTCCGCCCGTGGGACGAGTATCGCTCCTAACGCGCTTACTGCCGCGCGGTCTATGACGCCGTGCCGCATGACGCACCGGAAGCAGCCCGTCATCTGGCGGGCCGACGGGTCCTTTGGGCCCTGTCGGCACTGAACTGCGCCGGGCGTGCCGGATGTTTCCCGCCTATGGGGTCGCCATGTGCCAGGGCGGAGAGCCCCAGCCTGGTCAGGATTCGGTGTCGGAGGTTTCGCGTTGGCGGGCTACGGCGTAGAGCCACTGTTGTGGGATGCCCATGAGGTAGGCGTACATCCCGAGGAAGGAACGCAGTGTGGGGTCGAGGGCGTGCTCGGGGTTGCCGCAGTGGGCGCGATGCCATTGCTCCTTGCCGCGGGCGAACCCGAGGCCGGTGCCGATGGCGTGGTCGATGTCGTCGAGGGCGGCCTGTGTGGGGTCGGCCTTCAGCGCGGCGACAAGGGTTGCGACTGGGGTGGGGTTGTTGGTGTCCGCCCAGGCGTCGACCTGGGTGGGCCACAGCGGGGAGCCCCAGTGGATGCCGTCGGCGAGGTCGCAGATGGCGAGGCCGAGGAGGAACCGGTCCCAGCCGATGAGTCGTTCGACGCAGCGGAAGAGCCACAGGTTGTTCTTGACCTGCTTGCGGTGCTGGAAGAGGACCTTCTTGGTGACGTGGTCGGTCAGGGGGGTGCCTGCGTAGGGCCGGTCGAAGTCGAACAGGTCGTCTTCTGCAGCGAGGTACCACAAATGGCCGCCGGTGGCGAGGTGGGCGCGGATGATGCGTGAGGTTTCGATGTTGCCGACCATCATCTCGGCGTCGGAGAGGCCCCGCGGGGTCTTCTGTCCGGGACGCTTGTAGGCACCGGCGTGGATGTCTTCGAGTTCGGAGTTGTTGCGCCATGCTCCGAGTTGGACGGCGTTCGCGGCGAGGTTGAGGACCACGTCGCGGTCGGTGAGGTCGACGTGGAAGTTGTCATTCCCCCAGCCGACGAGGTCGTCGACCGTGCCGTAGGCGGCCGCTTCCTGCCAGGTCGGTTCGTCGGGGTCGGTCATCCTTCGAGGGCCTCTCGGAGCACGGGGTCGGTGCCCGCGAGGGCGGCGAGGTGGTGGTCGATCTCGGTGGGGTCGAGTGCGCGGCCCAGCGCGTGGCTGAACTCGCTGCCGGTTTCGACTTCGGGGTGCAGTCGAGCGAACCCGGCGCGTTCCCACATGGTAGCGATCTTGGCGGATGCGGCTTGCCGTTCGCGCTCGTCGAGAGTGCTGTTGCATGGGGCCGCGTACAGGACTGCGGCGTCCACGCCGAGTTCGGCGAGCATGCGCAGCGCGATCATGGGGCTGAGCGCGGTGCCACGCCAGTCTGGGACGAGCTCGTAGGAATTGACGACCGCGATCGGCCCCACATGTCCGGGACGAGGGCTTCGAACTCGGGCCTACGTTCGCCGCCGCTCCACACGGCTTCACCGAGGATGGGACTGCTGCACGGATAGGTGACATCTGATCTGTGGTGCCGAGAGGTGCTGCTGGAAGGATGTGCACTGTGCCGAA
>NZ_JCBAJX010000002.1:0-574574 GCF_059766585.1 Nocardioides sp. Z21_20 | reverse complement strand
AAGCACGCCGCCAGCGTTCGTCCTGAGCCAGGATCAAACTCTCCGTTGAAAAACAACACACAACCAACCACCCCAAAGAGCAGCCAGCCGTGAAAAAAGAGCCACATCCCAGCAAGAACAACCACTGACAATTATCACTAACTGTCAGACATAATCCTTGCCAAAGAAATCATCAACCACCAAAGGTGATCGACGAGGCATCAAACTAATTCGTCGACTAATATGACACACTGTTGAGTTCTCAAACATCACACGCTCTCGACGTTCGGCCTCTCGGCCTCCCTGTCGGGGCTTGTCCTACTTTACTTCGGACTTTCCCGCTTTGCAAACCGGCCCGTTTTCGTTTTCCGCACCCAATTCAGGGTGTGGAAGCTCGAAAACTCTTGCGGCTATTCGGCGTGAATCTCCGTGGAGAATCTTGCCTTACAACCGGCCGACAAGCAATTCGGGAGAAAGTCCCCGTCCGGGCCGCTTTTGGACATGACACCGCAATGGCGCCGCGACCTTTGCGCGAACAAGACGGCCACCCCTGGCTTGGGCTGCGACTCCTGATCGGACCCGCACCCGCCGCACTGGGGGCAACCCGGAGAACACTACGTGCCGACCCCCTCGGGAGCAAGTCCACGAGACGTGACCTCGGTCTCCCCCGGGCCCCCGATCAGCACCCATCGTTCAGGCCACCTGAAACGGCCGTTCAGCGCCTGTTGCGGGGAGGCTGGCGAGCCACGCGCTCGTTGCCGTGCCGGTAGTTCCCGGTCCGGGTCATTCGCCTCTCACCCGCACCCTGGCTCAGGCGGAGGTGGTGCGTGGCAGCGAGGGCACCGCGGTGTTCGCCCGAACAGCAACTGAAGGTCGCTGCCGGCATCCGTCAGCCAATCGCCGACTTCGTTGCCGCCCATCCCGGGACCCGGCTGCTCGAGGCGTGCTTCATGGAGATCCAGCAGGCCGTGGGCACCACGCGGACCCGCAGCCCCCAGACGCTCGGATTCCTGCACGCCTTCGTCGAGGACCTGAAAGCCACCGGCTTCATCGCCGAGGCGCTCGTCCGATCAGGTAGGCGCGACGCGACAGTCGCCCCGCCCGCCGCATGAGCACGGCGCAGACGGATTGCTAGTGACGGGGCAGAGAACGCACGTGAGCCGCTCCGACGGTGTCGGAGCGGCTCACGATCAAGAGGGCGAACGCGTGGAGCTGGCGGGAATCGAACCCGCGTCCTCGAGCGTCGTACCAGGGCTTCTCCGGGTGCAGTTCGTGATGCCGTTTTCTCAGCCCCGGTGCTCCCACGAACAGGTCACCGACAGGCTCAGTCAGGAAAAAGTCCCGATCAACACCCCTGACGTGCGTTGATCAGCAAGCCTCCTAGATGAGGCCGGCTACTGGAGCGGAGGCGCCCCCAGACCGACCCTTCGATCACTGCTCAGGCAGCGAGAGCGAAGTTACTGCGCTTGGTTTCGGCAGTTATTGGTTTCCAGCGATCGTTAACGAGATAACGCTGGCTCCTCGACCCGCTTCCCCTGGGACTAACGTCCCAAGTCGAAACCGATCAGCCCCTCTTGAGTTGTCGAACTGCTGGGCAGTCTACGGGATGCAGCAAGCAGGCGCTGCAGGTTATTCCCCGGACGGTGTCCCCAGCAGCGCGGCCGCGTTGTTCCAGCACACCGCACGCAGCCACTCCTCCCCCAGCCCGAGCCGCTCCAGGCCGCGCAGCTGCTCGAGGTAGGCGTAGGGGATGTTCGGGAAGTCCGAGCCCAGCAGCACCTTGTCGCCGAGGTCGCCCAGGCGCGCGACCAGGTCGGCCGGGTAGGGCCCGCCCATCTCCTCGAAGAAGGCGGTGAACGCCATCGTGGTGTCGAGGCGGACCCGCTCGTGGCGCTCGGCGAGGTCGAGGAACTCGGCGTACTCCGGCGCCCCCATGTGGGCGATCACCAAGCACAGGCGTGGGTGCCTGGCCAGCAGCTCGGCGACCGGACCGGGCCCGGTGTGCTCGGTGGGGACGGGCCCCGACCCGGCGTGCAGCACCACCGGCGTGCCTGCCTCCGCGAGCACCCCCCACGCGGCGTCCAGCAGCGGGTCGGTGACGTGGAAGGCGCCGACCTGGACGTGGACCTTGAAGACCTCGGCCCCCTGCGCGATGCGGCGCTCGACGTACGCCGCGGCGCCGGGCTCGGGGAAGAGCGTCGCGCAGTGCAGCGCCTCGGGCACCCGCGCGGCGAAGCCGGCCGCCCAGTCGTTGAGGAACTCCGCCATCTGCGGCTTGTGGGCGTAGGGCAGGGCGGTGAAGCGGCGTACGCCGAGCGCGCGCAGCGTGTCGACGAGAGCGTCGTCGGTGTCGCGGTAGCGCAGCGGCCAGGGCCGGCCGATCAGCGGGCCGGCCGCGTCGAACTCCGCGCGCACCTTGGCCGTCACCCGCGGCGGCAGGAAGTGGGTGTGGATGTCGAAGAGCCCCGGCAGCGCGAGGTCGCGCCAGAAGGCGCGGGTGGCCTCCAGCGGCTCGTCGGCCACCGTCAGTCCATGCCCTTGAGGTGGCGACCCAGCGCCGCCTCCTTCTCCCGGTTCGCGGTGCGCTCGGCGATCGTCTGGCGCTTGTCCCACGACTTCTTGCCCTTGGCCAGCGCGATCTCGATCTTGGCGCGGCCGTCCTTGAAGTAGATCGACAGCGGCACCACGGTCAGCCCCTTCTCGTTGACGCGGCGCTCGATCTTGTCGATCTCCTGGCGGTTGAGCAGCAGCTTGCGCTTGCGGCGCGCGGAGTGGTTGGTCCACGTGCCCTGGCTGTACTCGGGGATGTGGACCCCGTGCAGCCACGCCTCGCTCGCGTCGATCTCGACGAACCCGTCGACCAGCGACGCGCGCCCGGCGCGCAGCGACTTCACCTCGGTGCCGACGAGCACCATGCCCGCCTCATAGGTGTCCTCGATGTGGTAGTCGTGGCGAGCCTTCTTGTTCTGCGCGACCATCTTGAGGCCCTGCTCCTTGACCATGCACCCATTCTCTCAAGTCGTGGCAAGCCGGTTGATCAGAGCCAGTTCATCGGGTTGGTCGCCCTGCCGTTGACCATCACCGTGTAGTGCAGGTGGCAGCCGGTCGACCAGCCGGTGTTGCCCACGTAGCCGATCACCTGGCCGCGTTGGACGCGCTGTCCGGGGCTCACGACGTAGCGGGTGGCGTGGTTGTAGATGGAGGCCAGACCGACGCCGCGGACCAGTCCGTGGTCGAGGATCAGGCGATTGCCGTAGGCGGTCTGGTAGTAGCGCGAGGCGACCCGGCCGTCGGCGGCGGCGTACAGCGCCTGCCCGCAGCCCGCACCGAAGTCGGTGCCGTCGTGCAGGGACTGGTAGCCGTAGATCGGGTGGGTGCGCATCCCGTACGACGAGGTGACCGAGGCGCCGCGCACGGGCCAGCTCAGGTATCCCCCGGGGTTGCCGACCGGTCCACCTCCGCCCGCCTGGCGGCGCGCCTGCGCGGCCCGGCGGCGCAGCATCTCCGAGATCCGCTCCTCCTGGCGCTCGAGGCGCTCCAGGACCTGGCGGTCCCGGGCCTTGACCCGGTTGGCCTGCTGAGCGGCGGTGCGCTGGCTGACGACCTTGGACCGCACGCTGGCGGTGGCCGCCTGCGCCTGCTGGGTCACCTCGGTCATCGTGACCAGGTGCTCGGCGGCCGCCTCACGCTGGGTGGCGACCTCGTCGCGGGCCCGCTCAACCGTCTTCTCGCGCACCCCGAGCAGCACCTCGGTGGCACGCAGCTCGTCGTAGGCGCGGGTCTCGTTGCCCACGATCACGTCACGGGCCCGGGCACCACGAGTCAGGTCGGTGGGGTCCTCCGCGCCGAGCGCCGAGGCGAAGGCCAGCAGCTCGGGGTCGCCCTCCTTGTAGAACGACGTGACCACGCCGGAGACGACGCCGCGCTGGTCCTCGAGCTCGCCCCGGCTGGCCTTGAGGGCCGAGCGGGCGCTGACCAGACGGCTCTGCGCACGGGCCAGGGCCGCCTTCATCTGGGCGTCCTTGACGCGGGCCTCGCCGAGCCGGACCCGGGCCTTGGCCTGGGCCGCGCGGGCCTCGGCCAGGGCGCTCTGGGCGGCGCCGAGCCGGGCGGACGCCCGGCGCCAGGCGGCGCTGGACTCCTCGAGGTGGTCGTGGGCGCGGTCGATCTGCTTCTCGACCTTGCGCTGCTTGCCCGTGAGGTCGTCAGGGGCGGCTGCGGAGGCGGAGGAGAGGCTGGAGATGGAGGCTGCGGGGGACGTGAGCGCGCCAAGCGCCAGAGCCAACGCTGCGGTAGCAGCGGGCAGGCGACGGTGCGCGGCACGGGGGAAGGATCGCACCGGTAGACCTTCGGTTGTCACGAGAATATGGACGCGACGACCGTAACCGAGCGGAGTCAGACTTTGAGGTATTTGCGGGTCAGCACGAGTGTCGGAAGCAGCGTGAGCACCGGGCCGAGCGCGGCCACGGCCAGAACCGCCCACCAGTACTCCTCCATGCCGATCCACGGCATGAACTTCAGCGAGTCGCCGGCGCGCTCGTGGATCCCGAAGTACATGAAGCCCCCCAGCGCCCCGGCGGCCAGCGCCACCCCGATCAGCGCGGTGACCACGGCCTCGAGCAGGAACGGCAGCGCGATGTAGAGGGTGGAGGCGCCGACCAGGCGCATGATGCCGATCTCCTTGCGCCTCGCGAAGGCGGCCAGCCGGATCGTGTTGCCCACCAGCAGCAGCGCGGCGAGCACCAGGAACGCGGCGGTGCCCAGCGCTGCCCACTGCAGGGCGTTGATGGAGCCGTAGATCGGCTCGAGGACGTCGCGCAGGTCACGGATGCCGGAGACGCCGTCGAGGCCCTGGACGGCGCTGACGACGCCCTCGTACTCGTCGGGGTCCTTCAGCTCGATCCAGATCGACTCGGGCATCGCCTCGGCCGTGGCGGCCGGGTTGGGTCCATCGAACTTGTCGGGGCCGAGCAGCTCCTTGACCTTCTCGAAGGCCTCCTCCTTGGACTCCACGTGGGAGCCGGCGACCTCGGGGCTCTCCTCGATCTTGTCCAGGATCGCCTCCTTCTGCACGTCGGTCACCTCCCCGGCACAGGCCGGGTTGTCGTCCTGCGCGGTGCACAGCCAGACCGTGATCTGGAGCTGGCTGCCCCAGTGGTCGGCGGCCTTGGTGGCCTGCTGGTTGAGCAGTACGCCGAGACCGACGAGGGTGAGCGAGACGAAGAGCGTGAGCACGACCGCGATGTGCATGGACAGGTTGCGGCGCAGGCCCTGGCCGAGCTCGGAGAAGACGTAGCGGAGCTGCATGGAGGAGAGACTCTCTTCGGGGGGAAGGGACGATCAGTTCTGGAAGCCGTAGACGCCCTGGGCCTGGTCACGGATGACGTGGCCGTCCTCGAGCTCGATCACGCGCTTGCGCATCTGGTCGACGATGCCGGCGTCGTGGGTGGCCATCAGCACCGTGGTGCCGGTCCGGTTGATCCGGTCCAGCAGCTTCATGATGCCCACCGACGTCGTGGGGTCGAGGTTTCCGGTCGGCTCGTCGGCGATCAGGATCATCGGCCGGTTCACGAACGCCCTGGCGATCGCGACGCGCTGCTGCTCGCCGCCGGAGAGCTCGTCGGGCAGCCGATCGCCCTTGCCCTCGAGGCCGACCAGCTCGAGGGTCTCGGGGACCAGCGCGTTGATCTCCTTGCGGGGCTTGCCGATCACCTGCAGGGCGAAGGCGACGTTCTCGTTGACGGTCTTGTTGGGCAGCAGCCGGAAGTCCTGGAAGACCGTGCCGATGTCGCGGCGCAGCCGGGGCACCTTCCAGCTCGCGAGCCGGTTGATCTCCTTGCCTGCCACGTACACCCGGCCGCTGGTGGGCCGGGTCTCACGCAAGGTCAGGCGCAGGAACGTCGACTTGCCCGAACCGGAGGCGCCGACCAGGAAGACGAACTCGCCCTTGTCGACATCGACCGAGATCTGGTCGAGCGCGGGGCGGCCCTGGCCGGGGTAGGTCTTGGTGACCTTCTCGAAGCGAATCACTGGGCCGAGAGTAGCCGAGAGACGGTCGCGATCCCCGCACCCGCGCCCTCTCGGAGAGCCTCAGCGACGTATGTTTGGCCACATGCCCCGCGTCCTGTCCGCCCTCGCCTGCCCGGCTCTGCTGAGCCTGGTGCTGGCCGGCGTGTCCGGGTGCACCGGCGGCGCTGACGACGCGCCGAGCGCGGAGGCCAGCGCGGTGAGCACGCCGTTGCGCGACCTCGACACCACCACGCTGGCGGTGCCTCGCGCCGAGTTCTGCGACGCGATCCCCCCGGCGGCCGTCGAGGAGGCGCTCGGCGACCCGGTCGACGCCACGGCGCGCTACGGCAACGGTGACACCGCCCAGCTGACCGACGGCGTCGAGGACGTCTCGCACGAGCTCGGCTGCGTGTTCACCGCCGAGGACGGGGCCCAGGCCCGGGCGTGGGTGTTCGTCCCCCCGGTCACCCAGGCGCGCGCCAGGCGGCTGGTCCGCGAGCTGGGCCGCGCGCAGGGCTGCCGGGTGGTCGCGGACGCCCCGGCGTTCGGCGCCCCGAGCCTCGCCCGGGTGTGCGACGCCGCGGGCGATAGGCCTGCCGAGGCGTCGTTCCGCGGGCTGTTCGGCGACGCGTGGCTGACCTGCTCGGTCTCCGAGCCGGGCGCCGAGGCCGACGCGCTGCTGGAGCGCGCCGACGCGTGGTGCGTCAACGTCGCCACCAGCGTCGCCGGCTGAGCCGCGACTAGTTCGCCTCGGCCTTGTCCATGCCGCGACGCCAGCGGATGCCGGCCTCGAGGAACGGGTCGATGTCGCCGTCGAAGACGGACTGCGGGTTGCCCGACTCGTAGCCGGTGCGCAGGTCCTTGACCACCTGGTAGGGGTTCAGCACGTAATTGCGCATCTGGTCGCCCCACGACGCCTGGACGTCGCCGCGCAGGCCGTCGAGGTGGGCCTTCTCCTCGGCCTTCTTCAGCGCGAGCAGCTTGGCCTTGAGCACGACCATGGCGCTGGCCTTGTTCTGCAGCTGGCTCTTCTCGTTCTGGCAACTGACCACCGTGCCGGTGGGGATGTGGGTCAGCCGGACGGCGGAGTCGGTGGTGTTGACCGACTGGCCGCCCGGGCCGCCGGAGCGGTAGACGTCGACGCGGATCTCCTCGTCGGGAACCTCGATCTCGTCGGTCTGCTCGAGCACGGGGACGACCTCGACGGCGGCGAAGCTGGTCTGGCGCCGGCCCTGGTTGTCGAAGGGGCTGATCCGCACCAGGCGGTGGGTGCCCGCCTCCACCGAGAGCGTGCCGTAGGCGTACGGCGCGTGGATGGCGAAGGTGGCGGACTTGAGCCCGGCCTCCTCGGCGTAGGAGGTGTCGAAGACCTCGACCGGGTAGCCGTGCTGCTCGGCCCAGCGGATGTACATCCGCATCAGGGTCTCGGCGAAGTCGGCCGCGTCGACGCCGCCGGCGCCGGCGCGGATCATCACCAGCGCCTCGCGCGCGTCGTACTCGCCGGAGAGCAGGGTGCGGACCTCCAGGCCGTCGACGGCCTTGGTGATCTTCTCCAGGTCACGGTCGACCTCGGCCAGCGAGTCGGCGTCGCTCTCGTCCTGGGCGAGCTCGACCATGATCGCGAGGTCGTCGATGCGCTCGCTGAGCTCGACGAACCGGTCGACCTGCCCCTGGAGCAGCGAGAGCCGCCCGGTCACCCGGGTCGCGTTGGCCTGGTCGTCCCACAGGTCGGGTGCGGCCACCTCCTCGCCGAGCCGCCCGATCTCGACGCGCATCGCGTCGATGTCGAGCACCTGCTCGATGGTGTGCATCGTCGCCTGGAGCTGCTTGATCTTCTGGTCATAATCGGGGCCTGCCACGTCAACCAAGGTTACGTCACTTCGGCTAACAGTCGGCCCGTGCCGGTGCGATGGGGGTGGATGGGACTGTCTGGGCAAGCGTCACCCCCATCGCCGACGGAACGTGGGGCGCCCCCCGGTGACCGGCAAGTAACTGGAGATTCCCGTGCACCTGGTGCGTGCGATCCTCCAGTTACCTGCGGGTAGGCGCAGCGGGCGGCGGGCGGCGGGCGGCGGGCGGCGGGCGGCAAAAGTAGCGCCGACTCGCGCCCACTCGGGTGCGAGGTAGCGCCGACTCGCGGGTTTCGGCGCGGCGTCAGCTGGCGGCGTGCGGGACCGGGCAGGCCGAGGGGAAGGTGCCGAGCTGCTCCACGTCGTACCCGTCGGGGTAGCTGCGGATCCAGGACAGGTCCTCGATCGCCTTGCCCCGCACCCGGGCGGGGAAGAGCCGGAGCACCTTGCCGCGCGCCCGGAGCGCGGCCCGCGAAGCCCGCACCACGGGAGCCGCGGGCTCGTCGTAGCGGAACGCGGTGAGCAGCGGACGGTCCATCAGCGACCGGCTGAACACCTCGACCGCACGCGCGGCGAAGGCGGGATAGAAGGTCTGCATCAGCGCCATCGTCGAGTCGGCGACCTCGCGGGCGCCCCGGTCGAAGGCGAAGTGCTCCACCTCGTAGGCGTCCATGAAGTCGGCGAAGCCGGCATAGGTCTCGGGGATGTCACCGATGTTCATGTGCCGACCCAGGCGGCGGTAGTAGTTGACCGACGCTCGCACCTCGTTGTCGCTCAGCGGCCGCTTGCCGTAGTCGTCGAGCCAGCGCTTGGGGACGACCACGAACGTCGAGAGCACGTAGAGCATCTCGTGGTCGGGGATGTCGTAGCTGCGGTGCATCTGATTGATCCGCCGGATCGCGGCCCGCGCGCGCGGGTCCTCGAAGCCGTGGCGGACCGGCGGCTCGAGCAGCAGCGCGGTGTCGTCGTAGCGCTTCTGCACCTGCCCGGTGAACTGGCCGGTCTCGAACAGCAGCCGGCCCACCCCGGGTACGGCGTAGGTGCGGAAGAGGGCGAAGCTCAGCGCCTGGTTCATGTCCCAGGGGAACTCGTGCATCACCACGTTGCGATAGATCTCGACGTAGTCGCGCTCGGGGTCGAGGGAGTCGTTGAGGACCTTCCAGTGATCGCGCTTCATCGCGCCAGACTAGAGCGGACGCTCTACTCCGTAAAGGGGTCGGCGAGGGCGCTCGATACCCTGTGGCCGTGCGCGCCCCTCTGCAGTCTCGAAGCTCGTCCTCGGCGGACCGGATGCTCGACGCCACGCTGGACCTGCTCGCCGCGGGTGGCCTGCAGGCGGTCACCGTTGCGGCGGTCGCCCGGGCGGCCGGGACGTCCAACGGCTCGCTGTACCACCGTTTCCGCGACCGCACCGGCCTGCTGCTGGCCGTTCAGGAGCGCGCACTGAGCGCCATCGAGGAGAGCACCGCGGCGGCCTTCGCGCGCGCCGACGCCGAGCCCGACGACGAGCGGGCGCTGGCGCTGCTGGCCCGCGAGGCGCTCGGCATCTTCGCCGAGCACCGGGCCGCGATGCGGGCGTTCCTGGTCGAGGGCCAGGGCACCGGGGACTTCACCGAGCGCAACCTGCGCAGCAGCCGGCTGCTCGCCGGCGCGGTGGTGGGCTGGCTGCAGCAGCGCTTCGGCGCGACCGCGCCCGACGCCGAGGCGGCCTGGCGGATCCTCTTCGCGCTGGGCGCCTCGCAGGCCCTGTTCGAGGACGACCAGGCCACCGCCTCCCCCGGCACGCTGGGCGGCGACGACTTCGCGGACGCGGTCGCGCGCGCGGTGGCGGCCGTCGTACGCCGCTGAGGGCGCCCGGGTTCGGCGGCTGCCTCAGCGCTTCGCGCCGAGGACCTGCGCGACGTACCAGCGGCCGCCCCGCTTCACCGCTCCGATGCCGACGAGTCGGTGGCTCGGGTTGAGCAGGTTCTGGCGGTGCCCGGCCGAGCGCATCCAGCCGCGGTTCACCACGGCCCTGCCGTTGGGGTAGCCGACCGCGACGTTCTCCCCCACGCTGCGCAACCCGCACGCGCGCAGCACCCGGGTGAGGTCCTGGTGGAAGATCCGCCGCTGCCGCGCCATCTTCAGCGCCTGCCGGTCAGCCTGGCGCTCGAGGCAGCGGTTGACGACCAGGGCCCTGGGGCCGCGGCGTTGGCGCTGCCGGTTGGTCGCCTTGACGGCCTGGTTCTCGTAGCGCTCCGGGGTCAGCGTGGTGCGCTCCTGCGTGGCCTGGGCGGGCGTGGTCGACGTCGGGACCAGCAGCGTCGCTGCCGTCAGGGCCAGGATCACGCCGAGCTGCTTGCTGGGGAACAACGTCCCTCCTTGGTTGGAGCGAGTGCAGCGTCCCATCGTGGCAAGCCCGCGCACCCTGCCCAACCCCCACCGGCGCCGAGGGTGGGACGCGCCACACTCAGCGCTCGATGGTCACCACCGCCGATCCCTGGGCGCCGATCGTGGCGCTGCCCGGGGAGCCGGGCAGGCTCAGCGGCAGGTCCAGCGGGGCCCGGATCTGGACCACGATCCGCTCCGCGTCCGCGCGCACCTGGTAGGTCAGGCCCGGGTAGCGCCGATAGGCGTCGGTGGCGCGCAGGTAGTCGGCGACCGCGGCCCGCGCCCCGGGGGCGGCCTGGGCGAGCCGGTCGTCGGCGAGCCCGGTCGTGTACGTCTCCTGACCCCGGGCGCCACCGTCGGCACCGTGCAGGGCGGCGCCGTCGGCGAGGGTCGCGAGCCCCTGACGCTGGAGGTAGGCGGCCGAGGCGTCGACCACCACGGCGACGGCCAGCAGCAGGATCGTCACGAAGCCGATGATCATCAGCGACGTCTGACCGCGCTCGTCGCCGGAGCTCGAGCGGCCCATCTCAGCGCTCCTGGAACTGGCCGACGGGCACGGAGTGGGTGGCGTCGAGGCGGAACGTCGGGGCGCCGCCACCGAACAGGGCGGGCGCCAGCGGGAGCCTCACCTGCGAGTCGATGCGCACGGTGATCACCGAGGTGCCGCTGTGGCAGTCGCCCGGGTCCGGACGGCAGCTGACGTGGAGGTCGAGCGGTGCGTCCTGGAGGCCTTGGTCCGCGAGCGCACGACGCGCGACCGACCGGGCGTCGCGCTCTCCGGCCGCGTCGTTCTCGGCCAGCGCGTAGGCGCGGGCGGCGGCCCGCGAGGCCGCCGTGACCGCGAACGCGCCGCGCTGCACCTCGAAGACCGAGAGCATCAGGTAGACCAGCGGCACCAGCAGCAGGAGCCCCAGCCAGATCAGCTCGACCAGCGCGCTGCCCTGCTCGCCGCGCCGGCGGCTCACCGCTCCTCCTCGACCGCGTGCCCGCTAACCTCCAGCGCGACGCCCGGACCCCACAGCCCCAGCGGCGGCACCGAGGCGCGCACCGTCACCACCACGCCGGGGGCGCCGTCCACCGACGTCTGCCGGGCCGTGACGTCACTGGCGTAGCGGCCCGAGAGCGCCCCGGTGATCTCCGCCCGGGTCCGCGCCGCCCCGTCCGCCGGGCCGGCGTCGAGGGTGCCGGCGTGACGGGCGCCCTCCGAGGCGGCCGAGGCGAGCGTGTTGCGCACGTGCAGGACGAGCCCGACCTGCAGGATCCCCAGCACGAGCGGGACGAGCACGACCATCACCAGCACGAAGTCGACCACCGCGGACCCCTGCTCGTCCGTCCCGGCCTGTCGGCCGGCCCCGGACACGCTCAGCCGCCGCCGACGCCGGCGAGCGCGCTCTTGAGCATCTGGTTGAGCTGGGGCCGGGCGATGGCGAGCAGACCGCCGACGAGACCGGCGGTCATCACCGTGATCATCACCCAGCCCGGCACGTCCCCGCGCTCGTCGCGCTCGGGTGCCCTCGGCAGGCTCAACAGGACGTAGAGGCGGGTCATCGCCAGCGAGATCGGGTCCATGGGTTCCTCTTCTCATCGTGGTCTGTGGGTCAGGGGGCGGTGAGGCTGAGCCCGACGACGCCGGGCCAGAACGCGAAGAGCACGGTCACGGGCAGCACCAGGAAGACGACCGGCACCATCATCAGGACCTCCTTGCGGGCCGCCACCTCGATCAGCTCGCGCCGGCCTGCCTCACGCACGTCGGCGGCCTGGGCGTGCAGCACGTCGGCCAGTGGGGTGCCCCGCTCCACCGCGATCGCGATGCCCTCGGCGAAGCGGGCCACCAGCGGCAGCCCCGTCCGGGCGGCCAGCCGGTCGAAGGCCTCTCCGACCGGGGCACCGGTACGGATGGTGGCGAGCACCCGGCCGAGGTCGCGCGAGAGCTCGCCGCCACTGCGCTGGACCACCCGGTCCAGCGCGGCCACCGGGCTCTCCCCCGCTGCCACCGAGAGCGCCAGCAGCTCGGCCACCGTCGGGAACTCCGCCAGGATCCGCCGCTCGCGGGCCCTCACCTGGCCGGTGAGGTGGTAGTCGCGGGCGAGGACGCCGGTGGCGAACGCGGTCAAGCACAGGATGAGCGTGCCGAGGGAGCCGCTGGGGTCGCGCAGCGCCTCGAGCACGCCGTACGCCGCGACGAGGGCGAAGCCGACGAGGCCCCAGAGCACCTGCTCGACGCGGAACTCCTGGACGCTCTTGTCGATGCCGGCGCGCTCGAGTCGGCGTCGTACGGACGTGGCACCGCCCAGGATGCGCTCCACCCACTGCCCCGCCGAGCGGAGCACCGGGCCGAACACGCCGCTCGCCGCGGAGACCGGCGTCGAGCCCGGGAGCGTGAGCGTCGGGGTGCGCCCGACCTGCGGCAGGTCGCGCACGTAGGGCAACACCCGCAGCGCCAGCTGGGGCCGGCGGATGAAGGCGATGCGCTGCCCGATCAGGAGCAGCGCTCCCCCGACCACCGCGCCGAGCAGGGCGCCCCAGAGGGTCAGGCTCATGACAGGATCCGCCGCTCGGTGGGTAGCCGGCCCAGCCGCATCATCAGCCCGTAGGCCAGCACGCAGGCCCCCGCGCCGAAGACGAGCACGAGCACCCCGGCCGGGGAGGAGTAGCGCGAGATGGCCTCGGACTGGAAGCAGAGCAGCAGCAGGACCAGCCAGGGCGCCGCCACGGCCAGCCGGGCCCCGTTCACCGTCCACGCCTGGCGGGACTCCATCTCCGAGCGGGTCCGCGCCTCGTCACGCAGATAGCCCGAGAGGTTGCGCAGCAGGCGCCCGAGCTCGCCGCCGCCCACCTCGCGGGCCACCCGCAGCCCCTCGACCACGCGGTCACCGACCGGGTCCGCGAGCCGGTCCTTGAGCTTGTCGAGCGACGCCCCGAAGCGGCCGGTGACCTGGTAGTCCAGCGCGAACTGCTCGAAGGCGTCGCGCAGCGGCTCCGGCCCCCTGACGCCCAGCGCTGCCAGCGCGTCGGGCAGCGAGAGCCCCGCCCGGACCCCGGAGGCGAGGTTGTCGACCGCCTCGGGCCAGACCTCCGCGAACTCCTGCTGGCGCCGCCGCGCCCGTCCCGCCACGACGGCCACCGGGAGGTAGCCCGCGATCGCGGCGAAGGTGAGCGCCACCGGCGGGGTCGCGGAGACGAGCTGGATGACCACTGCCGTGACCAATGCGAGGACCAGGCACAGCACCAGCAGGCTTGAGGCACTGACTTGTCCCAGCCCCGCCCGGGCGAGCAGCTGGGTGAGCCACCCGGGTCGGGGAGCGACGCGACGCGGCTGGCGGGGCCAGAAGAACGCCGACCACACCATCGCCAGCCCGACCCCGACGCCGAGCCCCAGCAGCGCTCCCATCAGGCGCCCTCGTTCAGGACGCGGTGGACGTCGATGCCGACCCGCTCGAAGCGCTCCAGGTGCGGCGGCATGCCCGCACCGCGGCGCAGTTCGCCGCCCTGCCGGGTGAAGAGGACCTCGCTCTCGATGATGTCGTTCTCGACTCGTCCCGGCACGCCCACGATCTCGTTGACCCGGCGCACGCCGCGAGGGTCGAGCCCCAGGTGGACGACCAGGTCCACCGAGCTGGCCACCGTGGGCACGACGAACCGCGACGAGATGTTCTCCCCGGCGAGCAGCGGCAGCGTGCACATCTTGACCAGCGCCTCGCGGGCGCTGTTGGCGTGGAGCGTGCACATCCCCGGCAGGCCCGAGTTGAGGGCGAGGAGCAGATCGAGGCACTCCTCGGCACGCACCTCACCGACGATGATCCGGCTCGGCCGCATCCGCAGGCTCTCCTTGACCAGGTCGCGCAGCCGGATCTCGCCGGTGCCCTCCAGCCCCGACTGCCGGGTCTGCAGCGGGACCCAGTCCGGGTGCGGGAAGCGCAGCTCGAAGACCTCTTCGGTGGAGATGACCCGCTCCCCGCCTGGGATCGAGGCGGCCAGGCAGTTGAGCATCGTGGTCTTGCCGGTCTGCGTGCCGCCGGCGACGAGGACGTTGAGGCCGGCGCGCACGGAGGCCTCGAGGAACACCGCGGCGCGGGGGCTCAGGCTGCCGAGGTCGACGAGGTCGTGCAGCCGGGCCGCCTTGAGCACGAACTTGCGGATGTTGACGGCCGAGAAGCCGCGACTGATCCCCTCGAGCACCACGTGGAGGCGGTGTCCCTCGGGGAGCATGGCGTCCACGAACGGCTGGCTGATGTCGATGCGCCGCCCGCTGGACTTGAGCATCCGCTCCACCAGCTCGCGCACCTGCGCCGTGGTCAGCACCAGGTTGGTCAGCTCATGGCGCCCGTTGCGGGCCACGAACACCTGACTCGGGTCGTTGATCCAGACCTCTTCCACGCTCGGGTCGTCGAGGAACGCCTGGAGCGGGCCGAACCCGGAGACCCGGGCCAGCAGCTCCCCCACCAGCACCGCCGGGTCCGCGACCGGCGCCACCGCACCGGTCAGGCTGCGCTCGTCGTGCTCACGGACCACGGCCTCCGCGATGCGGCGTACCACGCCGGCATCACGCTGGGGGTCGATGTTCTCGCGGCGCACGATCTCGCGCACCCGCTCATCGAGGAGCTCCACCAGGGCGGCGTGACCCGACGCGCCGTGCCCGTGTGCCGTGGTCAACGTCATCCGCACCGTCCCCCGTAAGGCTCCCCCCAAAGAGTTCTACCGCCGATCACACCCACGAGGAAGGGTCACTTCACGCACCTGTGGACAACAAATACTTGTGGGGCGGATGAGAAGCAGGCACCTGGGTCGAGCTGCGCACGCCGATCGCCCGCGGACGGTTCTGACTCAGGCGCGGGTGGTCTCGCGGAGCGCGAACCACAGGGCGACGTGCTCAGGGCGCGTGCCAGCTCTGACGTAGGGCGCGCCGGCTGCGATGCCCGGCACCGTGTAGTGCCAGGCCAGGTCGTTCCACGGCGCCGCCAGCACGTTCGACCTCACGAGCGTGCCGGCATCACACGTCAGGCTCGTCAGCCCGGGGAAGGCTCGGTTCGCCAGCCGCATCCCAGGCAGCACGAAGCCCGGGTCGCCATTGATCTCCTGGCGAGCCCAGCGCACGAACAACCCAAGCGGGCCGCCAGGCTCGTTGCGCACGGTCGCGACATGGCGGCCGTTCAGCTCGACGGGCACTCCATGTCTGAACGGCACGGGCAGGTGAGGGCGGGGCTCGTGTCGCGGGGTGCGGTCGGTGAGGTTCAGCACGATGGTGGCGTCGCCGGCTGTGGCCTCGACGGAGTGGACCCTGACTGTGACGCTGACCGGGCCCCAGCGCTTGCGCGCGAAACCGGCCCACTCGTACCGGACGGCCTCACTCATCCCTCTGCCGGGCCGTGACGCTCTAGCCACACGCTCCATGCATCCCCAGGCCCTCGCGCTCCGCTAGCTCAGCCCACCGCGTGTAGCGCGCTCGATCGGTGAACTGGTACCCCGGAAGCACTGCCCATCCGGATGCCACCTGGGTGCCGCCGATGGTGTAGTTGCCGCGCTTCGTGACGACGTGCGCAAGTTGAATGCCTTGCTTGTCCCGACGCGGTGCCCGCCGGTCCAACTTCACCTTCACGACGCGCCCAGGCTTGATCCAGGACTGCAGGTCGCGCTTGGCGCCGATCCTCACGCACGAGTTCCCCTGAACCAGCGCGCCGACGAGGCGGACCTTGTATGCGGGCCTCGCGCCCTGCCGCAGTTTCAGCAGATCACCCTGGAGCACCTTGACGACCTTGATCGACGCCGGCTTTGTCGGCTGCTGGGTCGAGTTCCCACCACCCCCGCCGCCGGGAGTCGGGTCGCTCCCGTAGTAGTACGGCGCTCCCTGCGACTCGCACACGATTCCGTCCCCGTCGCCGTCGAGCCTGTGGGGATCAGCTGCCGGACTGTGGTTGAGGAAGAAGAGCTGAGCAGCCTTCTGCGAGGGGAAATCACCGCAGTCCATGTCCGCCGCGGATGCAGGTGGGTTGGAGCGTGAACGCAGCCGCCACCATCCCTAGAACAAGCCCGATCCGCCGCACGAGAACCTTCTCCTTAGTAGCCGTAGATGTGAGCGTCACTTCACCAGCCCGGAGAGTTCGGCGTGGCGTTACGGCAATATCCGAACGCCGCCAAGAACCACCACATGCCCGGCACTGACGCCGACCCCAACGCTTGCCGGTGGCCCGCAGACAGCGGCAGAATCCGGCCAGGAGCTCGCCAGCAGCCACCAGGGAGACCGCCATGGCCGCGACCACCTTCGAGACACCCCTTCGCTCGACCACCCGGGTGGGCGCACTGATGTGGCTGGTCCAGCCGCTGTACGTCTCGTGCGAGCTCGTGGCGGCCGCGGTCGCCACAGCGCCGTACAGCCTGCTCGACAACACGATCAGCGACCTGGGCGCGACCTCGTGCTCGCCGTCGCGGTCACTCGTCACGGTCCTCAGCGCGGCGCTTGCCCAGGACAACGTCGAACCCAGCGGGGTCCTCAGCTAACGGAACCACCGCCGCCGCTTGCTCGCAGGCACCGGCGCCTCCACCGGACCACTCGCCGCGGCGCCCGCCGGGTCGATCACCACGAACCGCGCCTCCTCGAGCCGCTCGTCGTAGCGCAACCCGCCCATCCGCTCGAGCAGCAGGAAGAGGTTGTCCTCGTCGAGGCTCTCGAGGCCCTCCTCCGCAGGATGCGGATCACCCTCGTTGAGCACCTCTTCGTACTCCGACCAGGCCCACCGGCGCTCGATGCCCGGCCCGGCCACCCGCCAGTCGTAGGTGTCGGTGACCGAGCCGAAGAGCCCGGAGTAGACCGTCCCCAGCGTGGCGAGCTCGTCGACGCGGTCGACGAGCTCGAAGCCGCCACTGGCCAGGACGAGGCGACCGTCCTGCGCCCAGCCCGCGAGGCCCTGGTTGTCGCTCGTCGTCGCCTCCTCCCAGGCGAGGGTCGAGTCGATGACGCGCCAGCCGATACGGGCGAGGTCCTCGAGCGTGGCTCCCTCGACGACGGCGATCGTGCAGTTCCATCCCATGCGGCGCGTCTACCCCGATCCACGACTGCCCACACGCGCTCAGCGGATCACCCCGCACGCGGCGCGCGTGCCCGCGTCACCGGTGGCCAGGGTGCTGGCGTCCGGCCCCGGGGTCCCCGCGGAGGAGTAGCGCTCCGGGATGTTGGCGAAGTTGTCGCGGCCCTCGTGCACCATCACCGCGGAGCCGTCGGCGTCGCGCAGCTCCGCCAGGGTGAACCGGTCCGTGGCGAACTGCGCGTATGCCTGCCCCGACTCGGTCACCAGCAGCGAGGGCAGGTCCCCGGCGTGGTCGCCGTGGGTCGTCTCCCCGCCGGTGTAGTGCCCGCCCGCGGTGGTGAACGGCCCGGCGGGGGCGTCCGCCTCACACAGACCGGTGGTGTGGACGTGGAAGCCGTGGAAGCCCGGCGACAGCAACCGGAACCGTCCCTGGACCACCACCACGTCGCCGCGCTGTTGCAGCGAGACCCGCCCGACGCGCTGACCGTCCACGTCACGCAGCACGACCTGCTCCGTCCTGCTGTGATGTGGTCTCGTGTGCTGATGGCTCGGTGCGACGGCGCCGGCGGCTCTGCCGCCGTTGTCCGCCGCGCCGCCGACGCCGTTCGTCGTCACGATGACGGCCGCGGTGAGCAGGGCGGCTCCACCTGCCATCGCGGCTGCTCGTGCCTGGGTCCGTGCCAACATGTCGTCACCCTCTCGTCCGGGCGAGGGTGCATGCCCTCGCGGAGGCGGCTCTGCTCTAGTCGGACCATCGACGTTCCTCCGCGGCCGCCGAGCCTGTCAAGGGACGGGGCAGGGGCGCTCAGTCGTGCCCGGCCTGACCCTCCACGGTCTCCTCGAGCACGGTGGAGAAGTCGTGGTGCTCGGGCTCGCGCACCGCGATCATCACCGCCGCGGCCACCACGGCACACAGCCCCGCAGCCACCACGAGGCCGACGTGCATGCCGCTGACGAAGGCGTCGTTGATCGCCGGCAGGCCGTCGAAGACCACGCCCGCGGCGCCCGCCTCCTGCGCGTCCGCGGGCAGCCCCGCGGCCTTGACCGCGGGGGTGACCTTCGCGGCCACGATGGCCGAGAGCACGGCGGTGCCGATCGCGCCGCCGACCTGGATGCAGGTGGTCTGGAAGCCGCCGGCCACGCCGGCCAGGTGCACCGGCGCCCCGCCGACGAGCAGGTCCGCGGCCGAGGGGATCGCGAAGCCGGAGCCGAACGCGATCACCACGAACGGCACCGCCATCCACCAGTACGACGTGGTCGCGTCGACCTGGGTGAGCACGAGCAGGCCGACCGCCATCAGCGCCAGACCGAGCGCGGCCACCTTGCGGGGACCGATCTTGGTGGTCAGGAACGCGCCGAGCGGGGCCGACGGGATCGAGAAGGCGCTCATCGGCAGCATCAGCAGGCCGGCCTTGGTGGTGGAGTGGCCCATCGTGTTGAGCAGGAACAGCGTGATCAGGAAGGTGACGCCGAGGATCGCGAAGAAGTTCGCGACGAACACCAGCCCACCGACGCTGACCCCCGCGGAGCGGAACAGGCTCAGCGGCAGCAGCGGGAACTCGACGCGGCTCTCGACGCGCAGGAAGATCGCGAACAGCACCAGCGCCGCCACGAACGTGGCGATGATCTCGACCGAGGCCCAGCCCCAGGCCTGCGCCTGGACGACGCCGAACACCACAGCGAAGAGCGAGAGCCCGAGCAGCACCACGCCGGCCCAGTCGAGGCGGCCCTCGACGACCTTGGGCGTCTCCTTGATGACGATCGCGCCGAAGATGATCGCGACGACCGCGATCGGGGCGTTGATGTAGAAGACCCACTCCCAGCCGAAGTGCTCCACGATGACTCCGCTGACCAGCGGCCCGCCGGCGATGGCGACCGAGGAGATCCCGCCCCAGATGCCGACCGCCATGCCGAACATCTCGCGCGAGAACGTCGCGCGCAGCAGGGAGATGGTCTGCGGCATCAGCATCGCCGCGCTCAGGCCCTGCAGGGCGCGGAAGACCAGGACGCCCTCGACGCTGCCGACCAGGCCGATGGCGATGCTGGCCACGCCGAAGAGCCCGACCCCGAGCAGGTAGAGCCGCTTGCGGCCGAGCCGGTCGCCGATCTTGCCGCCGGGGATCAGGAAGACGGCGAGGGCGAGGAGGTAGGAGTTGATGATCCACTGGAGCTCGCCGAACGAGGCTCCGAGGTCGGCCTGGATGGCCGGGTTGGCGATGTGCACCACGGTCGAGTCGAGACCGACCATGAAGAGGCCGAAGCAGACCGCGATCAGGGTCAGGCCGGGCTTGCCACGGGACGGGAGGGCCGCGCTTTCTGGATCGAGCTGGGGGGCGGCGTTGGTCACGCGTCTCCTCTTTCTGCACAGGGTGATCACTGAGTTATGATTCCATAATCATAACAGCCGATAGGGTGGGCTCGTGCCCCCGAGAAGCGCCCCCACCAGCGCCCAGCTGGCCGACCTCGCCGACGTCGTCCTCGAACTCGCCCACCAGCTCGACCTGCGCCACCCGGACCTGCGCGACGTGGTCCCGCTGACCGGCACCGAGATCGCCGTGATCCGCCAGATCCACCGCGCTCCCCGCTCCACCCCCAGCGAGATCGCCGAGGTCACCGGCCTGCGCCGCAGCAACGTGAGCACGGCCGTGCGCGCCCTGGAGGCGGGCGGGCTGGTCGTCCGCGAGCACGTCGCGGGCAACGCCCGGTCGGTGGCGCTGGTGCCGACCCCGCTGGCCGCGGACAGCGTGGCGCGGATCAGCGCCTACTGGGCCGCCCTGCTCGAGGACGTGCCCGAGGACCTGCTGGCGGACGGCGTCGCCGCGGCGCCGGTCCTCGCCGGTATCGCCGCGGCGATCGCCCGCCGCTCCGCCTGAGCCCCCTGGACCCCGCACCGCGCGTGGTCACTGCGATCCAGGCGTCGGAACCTCGCACCTGAGCGACGCTGCGCCCTTAGGGTGCAGGGGAAAGCGAGGCGGGCGTGAGGATTCTGGTAGCCGAGGACGACGAGGTCTCGAGGCTGGTCCTGCACACCCACCTGGTCACCGAGGGCCACGAGGTGCTGCTCGCCGAGGACGGCCAGCAGGCCTGGCAGCTCTTCCAGGACGCCTCGGGCATCGACGTGGTGATCAGCGACTGGATGATGCCCGAGATGGACGGCCTCGAGCTGTGCCGCCGGGTGCGCGACTGCGGCGACCCGGCCTACCCCTACTTCATCTTCCTCACCGGCCTCAGCGACTCCCACCTGGTCCAGGGGCTCGACGCCGGCGCCGACGACTACATGACCAAGCCCCTCGACGCCCGGCAGCTGCAGGCGCGGCTGCGCAGCGCGGACCGGGTCACCTCCGCGCACCGCCGGCTCAGCGAGCAGAACGTCGACCTGGAGCGGCTCACCGCGCAGCTGCGCGAGCAGTCGCGCACCGACCCGCTCACCGCGCTGGGCAACCGGCTGAGGCTGAGCGAGGACCTCGAGGTGCTGACCAGCCGGATCCGCCGCTACGGGGACGGGTGCAGCGTGGTGCTCTGCGACATCGACAGGTTCAAGAGCTACAACGACCACTACGGCCACCAGGCCGGGGACCAGGTGCTGCAGCGCGTCGCGGCGACGATCACCGCGCAGTGCCGCGTGGGTGACGCCTCCTACCGCTACGGCGGCGAGGAGTTCCTCGTCGTCCTGCCCACCCGGGACCGCGCCGGCGCCGCGGCCCTGGCCGAGCGGCTGCGCCGGGCGATCGAAGCGCTGGCCATCGGCCACGAGCTGAACTCGCCGTGGGGCGTGGTCACCACCAGCGTCGGGGTGGCCGACACCGGTGACGGTGGGCCGGCCGAGAGCGCCGTGGAGGAGATGCTGCGCGCGGCCGACCAGGCGCTGTATCGGGCCAAGGAGGCCGGCCGCAACCGGGTCGAGTACGCCTAGAGCCGGCCGACCAGCTGCGGGGCGGTGGTGCGCAGCCGGCCCTGCTGCCACAGCGCGTGCACGACGAGGGCCGCGACGACCGTGCCGATCGTGCCGAGGGTGAGGTCGCCCAGGGTGTCGGCGTAGGCCCCGGCCCGTTCGGAGGACTTGCTGATGAACGCGAAGTACTCGGCGATCTCCCAGGCCAGCGCAGCCGTGACGCCGAACGCCAGCGCCCGCTCGATGGTGGCGGCCAGCGTCGCGCTGTGGTGCAGGGTGAGCATCAGCACGGCGGCGGCGAGCAGACCGGTGTTCATGAAGTGCATCCAGTCGTCGAACCACCACACGGCGTCGTAGAGGTCGAGCCGGTTGCCGAGGGTGTCGGTGAAGCAGGTGAGCGTCACCAGCAGGTCCGCGAGCCAGGGGAACGACGCCCGCTCGCGCCAGCGCACGTACCAGATCACCGGCACCGTGAAGGCCAGCAGCGAGTAGCCGATCGTGCGCAGGCCCGCGGCCTTGCCCTCCACGTTGCCGAGCTCGGGGTTCAGCGTCGCGAGGACCAGCAGCAGCAGGAGGATCGCCTTCGCGCCCACGTCCAGGTGCTGGATCGCGCTGGGGACGGGGTGACGGACAGCGGGCGGGACGTCATACACCGGCCCCACCCTACGGGTGTGCTCCTCCTCCATTGGCGGCCGCCGGGCAGATGGGACGCTCATACGCCGGTCCCCACCAGGTCGACGAGGTCCGCCACCGAGTCGAAGACCCGGGTCGGGGCGTAGGGGAACGTGCTGATCTGATCGGGGCGGGTGGAGCCGGTGGTCACCAGGACCGTGCGCAGCCCGGCCTCTAGACCGCTGATGATGTCGGTGTCCATCCGGTCGCCGATCATCACCGTGGTCTCCGAGTGCGCCTCGAGCCGGTTCAGCGCGCTGCGCATCATCAGCGGGTTCGGCTTGCCGATGAAGTAGGGCCGCCGGCCGGTGGCGGTGCTGATCAGCGCGGCGACCGAGCCGGTCGCCGGCACCGGCCCGTTCTGGCTGGGACCGCTCGGGTCGGGGTTCGTGGCGATGAACCGCGCGCCGGCGGCGATCAGCCGGATCGCCCGCGTGATCGCCTCGAAGGAGTACGTCCGGGTCTCCCCCAGCACCACGTAGTCGGGGTTGCGGTCGGTCATCACGTAGCCCACGTCGTGCAGCGCGGTGGTCAGGCCCGCCTCCCCCACGACGTACGCCGAACCGTGCGGACGCTGGTCGGCGAGGAACTGCGCGGTCGCCAGCGCGGAGGTCCAGATCGCCTGCTCGGGGACGTCGATGCCGCTGCCGAGCAGACGCGCGCGCAGGTCGCGCGGGGTGTAGATCGAGTTGTTGGTGAGGACCAGGAAGCGCAGGCCCGATGCCTTGAGGGCCTCGATGAACTCCTGCGCACCGGGGATCGGGACGTCCTCGTGCACCAGCACACCGTCCATGTCGGTGAGCCAGGTCTGCACTGGTCGAGGTGACGTCATACTTCTATTTTGAACCGTCTGCGCCGGGGAGAGAACAGGCTCAGACTGTGGCACTCGTCTCCAGCCGGAACCCGACCCCACGCACGGTGACGACCTTCTCCGCCACCCCCGCCTCGGCCAGCTTCTGGCGCAGCCGGCCCACGGTGACGTCGAGCGTCTTCGTCGAGCCGTACCAGTTCAGGTCCCAGACCTCGTCCATCAGCCGCTGGCGCGACACCACCGCGTCGCGGGTCCCGTCCAGCAGCGCCAGGACGTCGAACTCCTTGGTGGTGAGCTGGATCTCCCGGCCCCCGGAGAACACCCGGCGGGCGGCCACGTCGATGCGCAGCTGGCCCGGGTCGGTCACCGGCACCGGCTCCGCCCGGCGGGGGGCGCTGCGCCGCAGCAGGGCGCGCACCCGCGCCTGGAGCTCGGCCACGCTGAACGGCTTGGCCAGGTAGTCGTCGGCGCCGTAGTCCAGGCCGACCACCCGGTCCAGCTCCTCGGCGCGCGCGGTGACGATCATGATCCCGCCCTCGAAGCCGGCGTCGCGGGCGCGCTGGCAGACCTCGAGGCCGTCCATGTCGGGCAGCCCGAGGTCGAGGATCGCGACGTCGACGCGCTGGGTGGCCAGGTGGCTCAGCGCACCGGCACCGTCCTGGGTCCAGGACACCACGTAGCCCTCGCGCTCGAGCATCCGGACCAACGGCATCGCGATGTCGTCGGAGTCCTCGATGACGAGTACGTGCGGGTCCACGCTGGGAAGCATAGGTGGCTTGGCGGCAGGTGGACGCCATTCCCACGGCCCCGTTCCCGGACCGGTCGGCTCAGGCGAACAGGTCGCCGTGCTCGGCCACCCGCTCGAGGACCTCCTCGAAGCGGAACTGGTCCAGGCCGAGCGGGTCCTGCGCACCGGCCTCCACCTCCGCCCAGGTCACCGGTGTGGCCACCGTGGGCAGCTCGCGCCCGCGCAGCGAGTACGGCGAGATCGTGGTCTTCGAGCCGGTGTTCTGCGACCAGTCCAGGAAGACCTTGCCGGGCCGCTTGGCCTTGGTCATCGTCGCGGTGACCAGCTGGGGGTGCTGCGCCTGCAGCCCCTCGGCGACCTCCTTGGCGAGCGCGCTGGTGGCCTCCGAGCTGCGCCGGCGCCCCGGCAGGTCGGCGTACAGGTGCAGACCCTTGCTGCCGCTGGTCACCGGCCGGCACTCCAGCCCGCGCTCGGCGAGCTCCTCGCGCACCCGCAGCGCCACCTGGCAGCACTCGTGCAGGCCGGCGGGCTCCCCGGGGTCGAGGTCGATGACCAGGCGGTCGGGGTTGCGCGGGCGCCCGTTGCGTCCCACCGTCCACTGGTGCACGTGCAGCTCGAGGGCGGCCAGGTTGACCAGCCAGGTGAGCGTGGCCAGGTCGTCGACGATCGGGAACACGATCTCCTCGGCGCCGCGCGACGAGCCGGAGGCGGCGGCGCGCGACCCGGTGGTCGGCACCCGCACCGTGCGCACCCAGCCGGGCGTGCCGGCCGGGGCGTTCTTCTCGAAGAAGCTGCCGTCCTGCACCCCGTGCGGCCAGCGGATCCGGGTCACCGCCCGGTCGGCCAGGTGCGGCAGCAGCACCGGCGCGATCTGGGCGTAGTAGTGCAGCACCTCCCCCTTGGTGGTGCCGGTGCGCGGGTAGAGCACCTTGTCGAGGTTGCTGATCTTCAGCCGGCGCCCGTCGACCTCGACGTGGACGTCGCTCATCGCAGGTCCTCCGGCGCGAGGTCGGGGCGGGTGCCGCGGTACGACGGCTGGCGCAGCCGGCCCTGCCCGCCGAGCCCGAGGGCCTCCACGTCGACCACCAGCACGGGCTCCACCCAGGTGGTGCCGAGCGCGTCGACCTTCGGGATCGGGTCGGCGAACGGGCTGGTAGCCCGGGTCAGCGGAGACAGCTGCTCCAGCAGCACCGGGCCGGTGCGGCCGGTGATCCCGCTGCCCACCCGGCCGCGGAAGAGCAGTCCCTCGGCGGTCGGCTCCCCCACCAGCACTGCCCCGATCCGCGAGTCGGAGCCGGTCTCGACGCGCCAGCCGCCCACGACGTACGACGCGCGCCGGCGGTGCGGGAACTTCAGCCACGCCTTGCTCCGGGCGCCGGGCTCGTAGCGCGAGGACAGCCGCTTGCTGACCACTCCCTCCAAGCCCTGCTCCTCGGTGGCCCGCATCAGCATCTCCCCGTCGTCGTACCACGGCGGCACCTGCCAGGTCGCCGAGCCGAGGCCGAGCCCCTCGAGCAGCTCGCGACGCTCGCTGAGCGGGCGCCGGGTGAGGTCCTCGCCGTCGAGGGACAGCACGTCGAAGACGATGAACGTGACGGGGTTGGTGCTCGCCAGCGCCGCGGCGCGCCGGGCGCTGCGCACGTGCATCCGCTCCCCGAGGGCGGCGAAGGTCGGCACGCCGTCGGCGAAGGCGACGACCTCGCCGTCGAGCAGCGCGGCGCGGCCGGCGAGCCCGGCGGGCGGCTCGGCCAGCTCGGGGAAGGACACCGTGACGTCGTTCTCGTTGCGGCTGGTCAGCCGGACCGGGCGCTCCCCGGCCGGGTCCAGGTGGGCCAGCACCCGCATCCCGTCCCACTTGACCTCGTGCACCCACTGCTCGCCGGTGGGGACGTGGGAGCCGCGGGTGGCGAGCATCGGGCGCATGGACCGCATTGTCACCCACGGTGCGCAGGCTTGGGGGCAGCGCCCACGGGGTAGAGAGGGCAATACTGGTCCGGACTGGTCTGGACTCCCCCGAGTTTCGAGTGCAAGGAAGGTTCGAGCGATGCGTGCGATCTGGAAGGGCGCGGTCTCCTTCGGCCTGGTCAGCGTGCCGGTGAAGCTGTACGCCGCCACCGAGTCCCACGACGTGTCGTTCCGGCAGGTCCACGCCAAGGACGGCGGCCGGATCCGCTACCAGCGGGTCTGCTCGGTCGACGGCGAGGAGGTCGCCTACGCCGACATCGCCAAGGGCTACGAGACCGAGGACGGCGAGATGGTCATCCTCAGCGACGAGGACATGGCCGAGCTGCCGTCGACCTCGAGCCGCGAGATCTCGGTGGAGAAGTTCGTGCCGACCGAGCAGATCGACCCGCTGCTGCTGGAGAAGTCCTACTACCTCGAGCCGGAGAAGGCCGGCGCCAAGGCCTATGCGCTGCTGCGCCAGGCGCTCAAGGACGCCGACCGGATGGCGGTGGTGACCGTCGCGCTGCGCCAGCGGACCACGGTCGCGGTGCTGCGGGTGCGCGACGACGTGATCGTGCTGCAGACGATGATGTGGCCCGACGAGGTCCGCACGCCCGACTTCAGCATCGACACCGGCGAGGTGAAGGACTCCGAGGTCAAGATGGCGCACATGCTGGTCGAGACCCTGGCCGGCGACTTTGACGCCAGCGAGTTCGAGGACGACTACGCCGAGGCGGTCGAGGCGCTGGTCAAGACGAAGATCGAGGGCGGCGAGGTCAAGCGGACCGAGACCTCCACGAAGTCCTCCGGCGAGGTGGTCGACCTGCTCGCCGCCCTGCAGCGCTCGGTGGACGCCGCGAAGACCGCGCGCGGCGAGAAGCCGGCCGCCGAGGAGAAGGAGGAGGCCGAGGAGAAGGCCCCGGCCAAGAAGGCGCCCGCGAAGCGGGCACCGGCGAAGAAGAGCACCGCCAAGAAGAGCGCCGCGAAGAAGACGCCGGCGAAGAAGGCGCCCGCCAAGAAGGCCAGCTGACGACGGGCCGGGTCGTGGTCGCCGACCCGGCCGGCGCGACCAGTCGATCCCTGAGTGAGCAGCGTCAGTCGCTCTCCCAGCGGAACAGCCGCGCGGCGAGCAGCGTGACGACGACCGCGAAGCCGGCCAGCACGGCCATCGGCACCCCGAGCGCGGCCCAGCCCTCGTCGCGGACCATCACGTCGAGCATCCCGTCGTTGAGGTGGCGCAGCGGCATCAGCCGGCTGATCGCCTGAAGCCAGTCGGGAGTCCCGTCGAGGGAGAAGAACGACCCGGACAGGAAGGCCATCGGCAGCACCAGGAAGTTGGCCATGTTGACCGCGCCCTCGGTGGTCTTGGCCACCGCGCCGGCCAGCAGCCCGACCGCCATGAAGCACAGCGTGCCGACCACGACCAGCGGGATCACCAGCGGCCAGGAGCCGGTGAGCTGCAGGCCGAAGGCCAGCACGCCCAGCCCCAGGAAGATCGCCGTCTGCACCAGCGCGATGCCGATGGTGACCGCGATCCGGGCCCCGACCACGGTGCGCGTGGAGACCGGGGCGAGCTGGAGCCGGCGCAGCAGCTTGCTCTGCCGCCAGCCCTGCAGGGTGGCCGCGGCGCCGAAGCTGGCGCTCATCGCGATCGCCCAGCCGAGCAGCCCGGGGGTCACGAACTGGATGGTCTCCAGGGAGTCGTCCTCGACCCGCTCGGTGCGCAGCGTGTACGCCGGGGGTCGCCCCGACGCGGCGACGTTGGCGCCGTCCACGAAGGCCTGCAGGGTGCCGCGGGTGATCGCGGCGCCCGTCTGGTCGGTCTCGGTGTAGTGCGCGACCAGGTCGCCGTCCACCATCTCCAGGGCCACGTCGGCGTCGCCGGTGCGGACCTCCTCGATCGCCGCCTCGGCGTCGTCGGCCCGGCTCACCTCGAAGGTCCTGTCGAACGACGCGCGGGTCCTCTCGTCGAACCCGTCCAGCAGCGGCACGTCGCCGACCTGGATCAGGTCGATGCGCGACTGGCCGGGGTTGGCCAGCACGCCCCCGAACAGCACCAGGAACATCAGCGGGAAGACGATCGCGAAGAACACCGAGCCCCGGTCGCGGAAGAACCCCTTGGTGATAGCGGCGGACAGGCTGGTGAACGCGCGGAGGCTCACGCGCGGTACTCCCGTCCGGTGAGGTCGAGGAAGACGTCCTCGAGCGTGCCGGAGGTGACCCGGACGCCGGCCAGCCGCCCGGTCCCGGCGAGTGTGCTCAGCACCATCGCCGGCTCGCGCGTGGTGAGCACGACCCCGTCCGGATCGTCGCTGACCGCGCTGACCGCGGGCAGGGCGGCGGCCTCCTCGGCCGAGAGCTGGCCGGGGGCCACCGTGATCCGGGTGGGGGCGTCGAGGGCGCGCACCAGCGCGGCGGGCGAGTCCAGGCGCAGCAGCCGCCCGTGGTCCATCACCGCGACCCGGTCGCAGAGCACCTCGGCCTCGTCCATGTAGTGCGTGGTCAGCACCACGGTGCGCCCGGAGTCGTTGAGCCCCGAGAGCAGATCCCACAGGTTGCGCCGCGCCTGCGGGTCCAGGGCCGCGGTGGGCTCGTCGAGGAAGACCAGCTCGGGGTCGTGGACCAGGGCGCAGGCGATCGACAGCCGCTGGGCCTGGCCACCGGACAGGTCCTCCACGCGGGCGTCGGCCTTGTCACCGAGCCCGACCCGCTCGAGCCACTGGTCCGCGGCAGCGGCGGGCACGTCGTAGAGCGCGGCGAAGGTGCGGATCTGCTCGCGCGCGCTCAGCCGCTCGAAGAACGACGACGCCTGGAGCTGGACGCCGATGCGCGGGAGCAGGGCGGGGTCGCGTGGCCAGGGGCTCCGCCCCAGCACGCGGATCTCGCCCGCGTCGGGACGACGCAGGCCCTCGATCATCTCCAGGGCCGTGGTCTTGCCCGCACCGTTGGGCCCGAGGATCCCGAAGAACTCCCCCGCGCCCACGGTGAAGGTGACGTCGTCGACGGCACGGGTGGTGCCGTAGACCTTGGTCAGGCCGCTCACCTCGATCGCCGCGGTGCCGGCCGCAGGGCTCACAGCGGCCACCGCTGCGCCCAGGGCCGGGCCCGCTCCAGCTGCGCGCTGAGGCTGAACAGCGTGGCCTCGTCGTCGGTGCGCCCGACCAGCTGCACGGCGGTGGGCATCCCGTCCGGCGCCATCCCCGCGGGCACCGACGCGGCGGGGTTGCCCGCGACGTTCCACAGCGCGGCGTAGGCGATCGAGGGCATCGCCCGCAGCGCGGCGCGCACCGTGCCGACCCCGTCCAGCACCCCGACCGGGCGCGGCCGGTGCGCGGTGGTCGGGGTGAGCAGCACGTCGACGCGCCCGAAGACCCGGTTGGCGCGCCGCGAGATGCGCTCGGTCTCGCCCAGCGCCCGGTTCAGCACCGCCGGGCGCACCCAGCTGCCGAGCCGGCAGGTCTGCCGGGTGCGCCGCTCGAGCCGCTCGAAGTGCTCCACCTCGTCGGCCTCGGCCCGGATGCCGGCGAAGAACTGCGGCACGAACGCCGCGGTCGGGTCCGGGTAGCCCGGGTCGATCCGCGAGACGTCGTGGCCCAGCTCGCTCAGCAGCGCCGCGGTCTCCTCGACCGCCCGCACGTGCACCGGGTCCGGGCGCACCCCGCGGGTCACCGGCTGCACCGACCAGCCGATCCGCAGCCGACCGGGGTCGCGGTCCGCCGCCGCGGCGAAGGAGGGCGCCGCGCCGGCGCGGTAGAGGTCGCTGCCCAGGCTGCCGCTCAGCACGTCGTAGAGCAGCGCGGAGTCCCCGACGCTGCGGGTCAGCGGGCCGATGGTGCCCAGCGCCCACCACAGGTGACGCATCGGCGCCGCGGAGACCCGGCCCCGCTGCGGCTTGAGACCGAAGAGGCCGCACGACGCGCTGGGGATGCGGATCGAGCCGCCCCCGTCTCCGCCGATCGCCGCCGCGACCATGCCGGTGGCCACCGCCACCGCCGAGCCGCCACTGGAGCCGCCGGGCGTGCGGGTCGGATCCCAGGGGTTGCGGGTGATGCCCTGGGCCACCGACTCGGTGAACGGCCAGGCCCCGAACTCGGGCATCGTGGTCTTGCCGACGATGACGGCGCCGGCCGCACGCAGCCGGCGCACCACCTCGGAGTCCCCGGCGGCGGCGGTGCTGTTGCCGCGCCCGCCGTACGTCGTGACGCAGCCGGCGACGTCGGTCTCCTCCTTGACCGCGATCGGCACGCCGTGCAGCGGGCCGGGCTCGGCGCCGGCCGCCAGCGCGGCGTCGCGGTCATCGGCCTCGGCGCGCGCGGCCTCGGCCAGCACCACGCTGAACGCGTTGAGCCGTGAGTCGAGCGCGGTGATGCGCGCCAGCGAGGCCTCCACCAGCTCGCGCGCGGAGACCTCCGCGTCGCGGACACTGCGCGCCTGCTCGGCTACCCCGGCACAGGGCGCGGTGGGCGATGACGGCGGGGACGACGGCAGCGACATGGCCGCAGCCTAGTCAGCAGCGGGCCCCGGAGGAGCCGAAAGCAGCGGGTCGGGGGTGCCGGCCTGGGCCACCTCGTGCGCCATCGCCTGCAGGAACGCCACCACCGCGTCGCGCGCCTCGAGCGGGACAGCCTCGGCGATCACCCGCATCCGCTCGTGCATCGCGCCCAGCCGCTCACGCACCTCGGCGCGCGCGTGCGGGGTGGAGGTGACCACCACCGAGCGGCGGTCGCTGGGGTGCGCCGAGCGCGCCAGGTGCCCCGAGGCGGTCAGCCGATCCAGCAGCTTGGTGGTGGAGGCGGTGGAGATGCCCAGGTAGGCCGCGAGTGCGCGCGGGGTCGTCCAGTCGGCGTCGCGCTCGGAGTCGATCACGTGGCGCAGCGCCTGCAGGTCGGTGAGGTTCATCCGCATCTCGGCGCTCAGCCGGCGGCGCATCTCCTGGTCGGCGCGGGTGAAGTCGCGCAGCGCGGTCAGCAGCTCGCGCACGCCCGGGTCGTAGGACGCGGTCATCCGCGCCTCGTCGTCACTCACCTTGATATCTTACTTTACGTATTACTAGATTATCTAGTAATATCGGCGGGACCACGATGGAGCCCCACGATGGAGCGAGGTATCCCATGACGAGCCCGTCCGCGGCACAGGCCCCGGCCGACGAGGTGGTCCTCCTCGACGAGGACGGCCGGCCCCTCGGCGCCGCCGCGCGCGCCGAGGTGCACACCCGCGACACCCCGCTGCACCTGGCGTTCTCCTGCTACCTCTTCGACGACGCCGGCCGGCTCCTGCTCACCCGCCGCGCGCTCGGCAAGCGCGCCTGGCCGGGGGTGTGGACCAACTCCTTCTGCGGCCACCCGCGCCCGGGCGAGGACAGCGTCGAGGCGCTGCGCCGCTACGCCGCGCACGAGCTCGGCGTCGAGGTCACCGACGTGGTCAGCCTGGTCCCCGACTTCCGCTACCGCGCGGTGGACGCCTCGGGCATCGTCGAGAACGAGGTCTGCCCGGTCTACGCCGCCCGCAGCACCGACGCCCCGCGGCCGCACCCCGACGAGGTGATGGACCTGCGCTGGGTGAGCATCGACGAGCTGCGCGCCGCCGCGGCGGCCGCCCCGTGGGCGCTGAGCCCGTGGCTGCTCGAGCAGCTGCCGCGCATCGAGGGAGCCGGGTGGCCGAGCGCGGAGGGCTCGAGATGACACCCGCCGGGCCGGACGTGCAGGCGGCCCTCGACGACGTGCTGGCCGCCGGAGCCGCCCGCGGTGCCGCCCTGGGCGAGGACCACGCCGCCCTGTGGCAGGCCCTCGGCGACGCCACCGCCGGCGGCAAGAGGTTCCGGCCGGCGCTCCTGAGCGCCGTCTACGACCGGCTCACCGAGACCGGCTCCCCCGCGCCCGCCCCACCGGCCGCGGTGGCCGAGGTCGGCGCGGCACTCGAGCTGCTGCACACCGCGTTCGTGATCCACGACGACGTCCTCGACGGCGACGACGTCCGCCGGGGCCGGCCCAGCGCGCCCGGCCGGTTCCTGGCCGCCGCCCACGCCCGCGGCGCCGACACCCGGGCCGCCCGCGGGTACGCCGTGGCCGGGGCGGTGCTCACCGGTGACCTGGCCCTGGCCGCCGCCCTGCGGACGGTGGCCACCTGCTCGGCTCCCCCGGCGGTGATCGCGCGCCTGCTCGACCTGTTCGACCACGCCCTGCACGTCTCGGCGGTCGGCGAGCTCGCCGACGTGCGGATGAGCCTGGAGCTGCCGGCCACGGCGGTGCCCGGCTCCGAGCCCTCGCTGGGCGAGGTGCTCACGATGGAGGAGCACAAGACGGCCGTCTACTCCTTCCAGCTGCCGATGCAGGCCGGCGCGGTGCTCGCCGGGGCCGCGCCGGACACCGTCGCGGCGCTCGGCCAGGTGGGCCGCCAGCTCGGCGTGGCCTTCCAGCTCCTCGACGACCTGCTCGGCGTCTTCGGCGAGGAGTCGCGCACCGGCAAGAGCGCCCTGGGCGACCTGCGCGAGGGCAAGCGCACGCCGCTGATCGTGCACGCCCGGACCACGCCCACCTGGGCGCAAGTGCAGCCGCACCTCGGCGACCCGGACCTGGACGAGCACCAGGCCGCCGCCGTACGACGCGCGCTGGAGGCGGGCGGGTCGCGCGCCTTCATCGAGCAGCTGGCCCAGGGCTACCTCGACGCCGCCGCCGCCCAGGCGGCCGAGCTGGGCGTCGCCGACCTGACCAGCTGGGTCGGCGCTCTGTCCGACGAGCTGGTCAAGGGGGCAGCATGAGCGTCATGGGTCTTCGCGAGCGTGCGTCCGGGGGCGCGACCCGCGCCGGCCGCGCGACCGCGCCCGCCCACCTCACCTACGACGCCGCCGCGGACGCCTCCGCCGCGCTGGTGATCCGGATCTACTCCACCTCCTTCGGCCTGGCCTCACGGCTGCTCGCCGAGCCGGTGCGCACCCACGTGCGCAACGTCTACGCGCTGGTCCGCGTCGCCGACGAGATCGTGGACGCGCCCCGCCCCGGCGGCAGCGCCGAGCAGCAGGCCCGGCTGCTCGACGCCCTCGAGCGCGAGACCCTGCAGGCCATGTGCAGCGGCCACAGCGCCAACCTCGTGGTCCACGCGTTCGCCCGCACCGCCCAGCGCTGCGGGATCGAGCCCGGCCTGGTCACGCCTTTCTTCGAGGCGATGCGCACCGACCTGGTCACCGACCGCCACGACCCGGAGAGCTTCGCGCGCTACGTCTACGGCTCCGCGGAGGTGGTCGGGCTGATGTGCCTGAGGGTCTTCGTCACCGACCCGGCCGCGAGCGTCTCCTACGCCGACCTGGCCCCCGGCGCGCAGCGCCTCGGCGCGGCGTTCCAGAAGGTCAACTTCCTGCGCGACCTGGCCGAGGACCACGACGCGCTCGGCAGACGCTACTTCCCCGGCCTGGACCCGGCCCGGCTCACCGACGCCCAGCGCGACGCGCTGCTCGACGACATCGACGCCGACCTCGCGCAGGCCGCCCGGGTGATCCCGCAGCTGCCCGACAGCAGCCGTCGCGCGGTGGGCGCCGCGCACGCGCTCTTCGCCGAGCTCTCCCACCGGATGCGCCGGCTGCCGGCCACCCGGATCCGCTCCGAGCGGGTCCGGGTGCCCAACCCGGTCAAGGCGCGGGTGGTCGCCGCGTCGCTGCTGCGAGGCGCCCGGTGAGCCCGCCGCCGGCCCGCACCGCGGTGGTCGTCGGCGCCGGCATCTCCGGGCTGGCCACCGCCGCGCTGCTGGCCCGCGACGGCTGGTCGGTCGACCTGCTCGAGCAGCGCGACGAGGTCGGCGGCCGGGCCGGGTCCTGGGAGCACGGCGGGTACCGCTTCGACACCGGCCCCTCCTGGTACCTGATGCCGGAGGTGTTCGACCACTTCTTCGCGCTGATGGGCACCTCCGCGGCCGAGCAGCTCGACCTGGTCCGCCTCGACCCGGGCTACCAGGTCCGCTTCGAGTCCGGCGGGGAGCCGGTGCTGATCGGCGCCACCGCGGAGGCCAACGTCGCGCTCTTCGAGTCCCTCGAGCCCGGCGCCGGGCAGCGCCTGCGCGACTACCTGACCTCGGCGCGCGAGGCCTACGAGATGGCGGTGCGCCGCTTCCTCTACACCAGCTTCGAGTCGCCCACCTCGCTGCTGCACCCCGACATCCTGCGCCGCGGGCCGCGCCTGGCCCGCCTGCTCACCCGCTCCCTGCAGGCCCACGTCGCGTCGTACGTCGAGGACCCGCGGCTGCGCCAGATCCTCGGCTACCCGGCCGTGTTCCTCGGCTCCTCCCCCGACCGGACGCCGAGCCTGTACCACCTGATGAGCTGGATGGACCTCGCCGACGGCGTGCACTACCCCCAGGGCGGGTTCAGCCGGCTCATCGACGCGATCGCCGGGCTGGCCCGCGCGCACGGCGTGCGGATCCACACCTCAGCGGAGGTCACCGCGATCACCACCCGGCCCGGGCGGCGCCGCGCGCGCGTCACCGGCGTGGTGCACACCGGCGCGGACGGCGTCGAGCACCGGCTGCCCGCCGACGTGGTCGTCGCCGCCGCCGACCTGCACCACGTCGAGACCCGGCTGCTGCCGCGGGCCCTGCAGACCTACCCGCAGTCGTGGTGGGACCGGCGCGACCCGGGCCCGGGCGCGGTGCTCGCCTACCTCGGGGTCCGCGGCGAGCTGCCCGAGCTCGAGCATCACTCGCTGTTCTTCACCACGGACTGGGCGCGCAACTTCGCCGACATCTTCGGCTCGCCGTCGCGGGTGCCCGACCCCGCCTCGACCTACGTGTGCCGCCCCTCGGCCACCGACCCGAGCGTGGCGCCACCCGGCAGCGAGAACCTGTTCGTGCTGGTGCCGGTGCCCGCCGACGTCACCCTGGGCCGCGGCGGGGTGGACGGGGCGGGCGACCCCGCGGTGGAGAAGGTCGCCGACGCGGCGATCGCGCAGGTGGCCGACTGGGCGGGGATCCCCGACCTGGCCCAGCGCATCGAGGTGCGCCGCACGCTCGGTCCCGGCGACTTCGCCGCCGACCTCAACGCCTGGTCCGGCGGCGCGCTGGGCCCCGGCCACGTGCTGCGCCAGAGCGCGTTCCTGCGCGCCGGCAACGTCTCCAAGCGCGTCGACGGCCTCTACTACGCCGGCTCCAGCACCATCCCCGGCATCGGCCTGCCGATGTGCCTGATCAGCGCCGAGCTCGTCCTCAAGCGGCTGCGCGGGGACCGCTCGACCGGCCCGGCGGCCCCGGCGGGAGCCCGGCGATGACCGAGTGGCTCTACCTGCTCGCGATCGTGGGGGCGACCTTCTGCATGGGGCTGATCGACCGGCGCTGGCGGCTCTTCCTGTTCGCCCGGCCCGGGCCGGCCCTGCTGGTGCTCGGCGCGGGCACCGTCGCGTTCCTGCTCTGGGACCTGCTGGCGATCGGCCTGGAGATCTACCGTCGCGGGGAGTCCGCGGCGATGACCGGCCTCGAGCTGGCCCCCGAGCTGCCCCTGGAGGAGCTCTTCTTCATCGTCTTCCTGTGCTACCACACGATGGTCGTGCACACCGGCGCCCTGCGCCTGCTCACCGCCCGCAGCCGGCCTCGGGCCGGCGTCCATCGGGCGGTGCAGCCCCGATGACCTACCTCGCGCTCTCCGCGCTCTTCGTGGCCGCCAGCCTGCTCGTCCTGCTCGCCGCGGCGCTGCGCTGCCGACCGGGGCGCGCCTGGTGGGCGGCGATGGGCGCCACCGCCGTCGTGCTGCTGGTGCTCACCGGCGTCTTCGACAACCTGATGATCGGCCTGGACCTGTTCCGCTACTCCGACGCGCAGATCTCGGGCCTGCACGTCGGGCTGGCGCCGATCGAGGACTTCGCCTGGCCGGTCGCGGTGGTCGCCGGGCTGCCGGCGCTGTGGCTGCTGCTCGGCGGGAGCCGGCGATGAGCGCGGACCTCACCGAGCGCAGCCCGGCCCGGCTGCTGGGCCAGGTCGTCGGCGCCTCCCGCCCACTGAGCTGGGTCAACACCGCCTACCCCTTCGCCGCGGCGTACCTGCTGGCCGGCGGGCTCGACGGGGGCGGGCCCGACCTGGCGCTGGTGCTCGGCACGATCTGGTTCCTGGTCCCCTACAACCTGCTGATGTACGGCGTGAACGACGTCTTCGACTACGAGTCCGACCTGCGCAACCCCCGCAAGGGCGGCGTGGAGGGCGTGGTCCTCGACCGCCGGGTGCACCGGCTGACGCTGTGGCTGGCCGCCGGGCTCAACCTCCCGTTCCTCCTCGTGCTGGTCGCGATCGGCTCGGTGGGCGCGAACCTGGTGCTCGCGCTCAGCGTCTTCGCGGTGATCGCCTACTCGGCCCCGGTGCTGCGCTTCAAGGAGCGCCCGTTCCTCGACTCGCTGACCTCCAGCACCCACTTCGTCAGCCCCGCGGTCTACGGGCTGGCGCTGGCCGGGGCGCCGCTGAGCTGGACCGCGTTCGCGGCGCTGGCCGGCTTCTTCGGGTGGGGGATGGCCTCGCACGCCTTCGGCGCGGTGCAGGACATCGAGGCCGATCGCGGCGCCGGCATCGCCTCGATCGCCACGGTGCTCGGCGCGGCCCGGACCGTGCGGCTGGCCGCCGCGGCGTACCTCGCGGCGGCGGCGCTGCTGCTGAGCACCGGCTGGCCGTGGCTGCTCAGCGCGGTGCTGGCGCTGCCCTACCTGGCCAACGTGGCGCCGTACCTGGGCCTGGCCGACGACGACTGTGAGCGGGCCAACGCCGGCTGGCGGCGGTTCCTGTGGCTCAACTACCTGAGCGGGTTCCTGCTCACCCAGCTCTTTCTCTTCGCCGCCCTGCTCGACTGATACTCCTCGACGCAGCCGCCCGCTCCAGGCGTCGCTGCCAGCGGACCCACGGCGGGGCGACGGCCCAGTTGGCGGCCAGCGTGCGGCGCGCGCGCTCCAGCCGGCGCCGGCGCTGGACGCGTCCGACCAGCGAGCGCCCGGAGACGCCGACCCGCAGCCGCGCGTCGAAGCGGATCCGCCGCGTGGGCCCCAGCACGAAGGCCAGGTCCATGTCGTCGTGGACCTCGGGGTCGTCGCGGTGCACGTCGGAGCGCACCTGCTCCCAGGTCGCCCGGCGCAGCGCCATGCTGGAGCCCCACATCGGGGTGTGGCCCAGCGCCAGGTGGGTGAACAGGTAGTAGGAGCCGAGGTAGCCGAGCTCGAGCAGCCAGCGCCACGCGGGCGCGACGTCGTGGAAGAACCCGGTGCCGGTGACCGCGTCGAGGCCGGGGTCGCGCGCCATCGTGTCGGCGATCCGCCGCACCCAGTCCGGGCCGGGCAGCGAGTCGGCGTCGCAGCGCGCGATCACGTCACCGCGGGCGGCGTCGTAGCCGGTGGCGGCGGCCGGCGGGATGCCGCGCACCGGCTCGCGCACCACCCGCGCGCCGTACGCCGCGGCGACGGCGGCGCTGTCGTCGCTGGAAGCGTTGTCCACCACCACGATCTCCAGCGGCGCGACCCGCTGGCGGGCCAGCGCGGCCAGGCAGTGCGCCAGGGCCTCGGCGTCGTCACGGACCGGGATCACCACCGACACGCTGGGCCGGCTCATCGCCGCGCCACCCACAGCGCGCCCACGGCCCCGAGCGCGCCGGCCCCCAGGTCACCGAGGGTGTCGCGGACCCCCACCTGGATCCGGTCGTCGAGGGTCAGGTGTCCCCACCACTCCCCCGCCTCCCAGAGCACCGCGAGGACCAGCGCGAGGCCGACGGCCAGGAACGCCGAGCCGGGCTCACCGCCGAGGCCCGCGCGCGGGCCCACCCGCACCAGCAGCAGGTGCACCATCAGCGCCACCAGCCCGGTCGCCACCGCGTGCACGACGAGGTCGAGGCCGGGCACGCTGCGGTAGAGGTCGAGCACCGCCGCCCACCCGGCCAGCAGCAGCGCGGCGACGTAGGACAGGTCCAGCGGCCACGGGGCGCCGAGCGCCCGCGGCACCATCGCCCCGCCGAGGACCAGGAAGAACAGCGCGGCGGGCACCGCGCCGTACTCCAGAGCCGCCACCACGACGCTGAGCGCGGTCGCCCCCCGCAGCAGGTCGCAGGCGAGGAGCGGGCGGTTCACGCCTCGACCCTAGCCAGCCGGCTCACACCGCTACCCGTGCGCGAGCAGGCCCCGCACCACCCGCAGCCCGACCGAGAGCCGGGCCAGGTCGGCCCCGTCGTCGGCACAGATCTCCTCCAGCGTCGCGGCCGCGCGCTCGACGTGGACGCTGCCGGGGACGTCCCAGGCCGCGACCCGCTCCTCGGGTGCCCCGCCGGCCGGGGTGGAGGCGAGCACCTGCGCGGTGAGCTGGGCGTGCACGGCGTGCAGGTCGTCGCGCAGCGCGGCGCGGGCCATCGTCTGCCACCGGTCGCCCCGCGGCAGCGCCAGGATCCGCCCGACCAGCGGCGGCAGGCCGAGCCGCTCCCCCACCGCGAAGTGCACCCGGGTCACCTCCAGCGGGTCCAGCTCCTCGCGGGTCGCCGTCTCGACGATCCCCAGCAGCATGTACGCCGGGGGCAGCACCGCGACGCGGGTGGCCAGGTCCTCGGGCACGCCGCGCTCGACCAGCGCGTCGCGGCGCGTGGTGAACGCCTGGGCCTCGTGGCCGGTGAGCAGCTCGGGCAGCTGCGCCATCACCTGCTGCACGGTGACGTCGAAGAAGTCCACCACCGCCTCGGAGTCCATCGGCGGGCGCCGGTTGTCGACCAGCCAGCGCGAGGCGCGCTCCACCAGCGTGCGCATCTCCAGGCGCATGTGCGTCTGGACCTGCGCGTCCAGCACGTTGTCGTAGGAGGCCAGCTCGTCGCGCATGGCCAGCGAGCCGAAGATCTCGCGCGCCACGAAGTTCGCGCGGGTCAGCTCCGCGGGGCCGGCCCCGGTCTCGCCCTCCAGCCGGGGCCAGAAGGTCATCCCCGCTCCGTTGACGAGGTCGTTGACCACCTGGGTCACCACGATCTCGCGGCGCAGCGGGTGCTGGTCCATCTGCTCGCGGTAGGCGTGGCGCATCTTCTCGGGGAAGTAGCAGTACAGGTCGGCGCGCAGGAACGGGTCGTCGGGCAGGTCGGAGGCGAGCAGCTGGTCGGCCAGCACGATCTTGGTCCAGGCCAGCAGCACCGAGAGCTCCGGGACGCTGAGCCCCTCGCCGGCCTCGAGGCGGCGGCGCACCTCCGAGCGGGAGGGCAGCCCCTCCAGGTCCCGGTCGATGATCCCCTCGCGCTCGAGACGCTTGATCCAGTCCTCGTGCACGTGCAGCAGCGGCGCGGCCAGGCTGGCGGCGTTGGACAGCGCCAGGTTCTGCTCGTAGTTGTCGCGCAGCACCAGCTCGGCGACCTGGTCGGTCATCGAGGCCAGCAGCGTGTCGCGCTCCGGGCCGCTCAGCTCACCGGCCGTCACCACCCGGTCCAGCAGGATCTTGATGTTGACCTCGTGGTCGGAGGTGTCCACGCCCGCGGAGTTGTCGATGAAGTCGGTGTTGATCCGGCCGCCGCGCCCGTCCGCGCCGCCGACGGCGTACTCGATGCGGCCGCGCTGGGTCAGGCCGAGGTTGCCGCCCTCGCCCACGCAGCGCGCGCGCAGCTGTCCCCCGTCGACGCGGATCGCGTCGTTGGCCTTGTCCCCGGCGTCCGCGTGGCTCTCGGTGGAGGCCTTGACGTAGGTGCCGATGCCGCCGTTCCACAGCAGGTCGACCGGCGCCAGCAGGATCGCGCGGATCAGCTCAGCGGGGGTCAGCTTGACCACGGAGTCGTCGAGGTCGAGCGCGTCGCGGACCTGCGGGGTGATCCGGATCGACTTGGCGGTGCGGCTGTGCACCCCGCCGCCCTCGGAGATCAGCTCGGGGTCGTAGTCGCGCCAGCTCGACCGGGGCTGCTCGAAGAGCCGCCGGCGCTCGGCGTACGACGTCTTCGCGTCGGGAGCGGGGTCGAGGAAGATGTCGCGGTGGTCGAAGGCCGCGACCAGGCGGATGTGCTCCGAGCACAGCATCCCGTTGCCGAACACGTCGCCGGACATGTCGCCGATGCCGGCCACCGTAATGTCCTCGCGCTGGCAGTCGATGCCCATCTCGCGGAAGTGTCGGCGCACCGAGACCCACGCGCCGCGAGCGGTGATCCCCATCGCCTTGTGGTCGTAGCCGACCGAGCCGCCGGAGGCGAACGCGTCGCCCAGCCAGAAGCCGTACTGGGCGGCGACCTCGTTGGCGATGTCGGAGAACGTCGCGGTGCCCTTGTCCGCCGCCACCACCAGGTAGGCGTCGTCGCCGTCGTGGCAGACCACGTCGCTGGGGCGCACCGTGCGCCCCTCGACGAGGTTGTCGGTGATGTCGAGCAGGCCGGAGATGAACGTGCGGTAGCAGGCGATCCCCTCGGCCATCCACGCGTCGCGGTCGCCGGCGTCGGGCAGGTCCTTGCAGTAGAAGCCGCCCTTGGCGCCGACCGGCACGATCACGGTGTTCTTCACCATCTGCGCCTTGACCAGCCCGAGCACCTCGGTGCGGAAGTCGTCGCGCCGGTCCGACCAGCGCAGGCCGCCGCGCGCCACCGGCCCGAAGCGCAGGTGGACGCCCTCGACGCGCGGGGAGTGCACGAAGATCTCGAAGCGCGGCCGCGGCTGGGGCAGGTCGGGGATCTCGGTGGGGTCGAGCTTGAGGGAGAGGTAGCGGTGCCACCCGCCGGTGCTGCGCTGCTGGTAGAAGTTCGTGCGCAGGGTGCTGCGGATGTGCACCAGGTAGGAGCGCAGGATCCGGTCGTGGTCCAGGCTGGCCACGTCGTCGAGCGCCTGCTCGATGCGGTGCTCCACCTCCGCCATCAGGGCGTGGCGCGCCTCGTCGTCCGCGCCGGCGCCGGCGAGACCGGGGTCGAAGCGCGCCTCGAAGAGGCGCACCAGCAGACGGGTGATGTCGACGTTGGCGACCAGCGCGTTCTGGATGGAGGAGAGCGCGAACGGCGTGCCGCCCTGCTTCATGTACTTGGCGTAGGCGCGCAGCACCGTCACCTGGCGCCAGCTCAGCTCGGCGGCGAGCACCAGCTGGTTGAACCCGTCGATCTCGGCGGCGCGGTCGCGGATCGCGAGCAGGGTCTCCTCGAAGAGCTCGGCCGAGCCCGGGCGCGGCTCGGCGGCGTAGCGCAGGCCGAAATCGTAGACGTGGACCGGCTTGTCCAGCCCCTCGAGCGCGTAGGGCCGCTCGGCGACGACCTCCACGCCCATCGAGGACAGCATCGGCAGGATCTGCGAGAGCGAGAGCGGCGAGCCGGTGCGGAACACCTTGAGCCGGCCCTCCCGCGGCCCGGCACCCTCGGGGCGGTAGAGCATCAGGTCCAGGCCCTCGTCGCCCGCCCGAGCGGCGAGCTCCTCGAGACGGCCGACGTCGCTGGCGCCCACCCGGGGGCTGAAGTCCTCCTTGTAGGCCTCGGGGAAGGAGCCGGCGTAGCGGCGCCCCAGCCGGGCGCCCAGCGTCTCGCCGTACTCGGCGACGACGGCCGCCATGAAGTCGTCGCGCCACGAGCGCGCCGCCTCTGCCAGGGCCCGCTCGAGGTCCTCGATGTCGGCGTCCGCGATCAGCTGGCCCTCGGGGGGCCGCACCACGAAGTGGACGCGGGCCAGCGAGGACTCCGCGACGCGCGCGTTGAACTCGATGTTGTCCCCGCCCAGGTGCTCGGTGAGGATCGCCGCGAACTTCTCCCGGACGCCGGTGTTGTAGCGGTCGCGCGGCAGGTAGATGAGCACCGAGAGGTAGCGGCCGTAGGTGTCGCGGCGCACGAAGACCCGCAGCTGGCGGCGCTCGCGGGTGTACATCACCGCCTCGGCGATCGGGGCCAGCTCCTCGACCGGGGCCTGGAAGAGCTCGTCGCGGGGGTAGTTCTCCAACGTGTAGAGCAGGGTCTTGCCCGCGTGGCTGCGGGGGTCGAAGCCCACCCGGCGCAGCACGTCGAGCGCCTTCTCGCGCAGCAGCGGGATGCGGGTCAGCGACTCGGTGTAGGCGGCGCTGGAGAACAGGCCCAGGAAGCGGTGCTCGCCGACCACCTCACCGGAGGCGTCGAAGCGCTTGACGCCCACGTAGTCGAGGTGGACGGGCCGGTGCACGGTGGCGCGCGAGTTGGCCTTGGACAGCACCAGCAGCGTCTTCTCGCGGGCCCGCTTGGCGACCTCCGCAGGCAGCGGCGTGGTGTCGCTCAGGTCCGGGTCCGCGCGCAGGATGCCGAGCCCGGAGCCGGGTACGGCGTGCAGCACGTCGTCCTCGCCGTCGCGGACCAGGTCGTACTCGCGGAAGCCCAGGAACGTGAAGTGCTCCTCGGCCAGCCAGCGCAGCAGGCCGAGGCTCTGCTCCAGCTCGTCGGCGGGCAGCGCCGGGGGCGACTGCTCGACGTCGGCCACGATCTGCAGGGCCCGGGCCCGCATCTTGTCCCAGTCCTCGACCGACTCGCGCACGTCGCGCAGCACGCTCTGCAGCTGGGCCTCCAGCGCGGCGACGTCCTCGTCCTCGCCCAGCCGGTCGATCTCGATGTGCATCCACGACTCGCGCAGCGACTCGCCGCCGGGGACCGGGCCCTTGCGGCTGGGGTCCTCCCGGCCGCCGGGCACCACGCCCTCCTCGGCGGGGGTGACCGAGCGCAGGGCGCCGGCCACGTCGCGGGTCACCTCGAACTGGGGGTGCACGACCACGTGCACGCCGCGGTCCTGCCCGGCCAGCGCCATCGTCAGCGAGTCGACCAGGAAGGGCATGTCGTCGGTGACCACCTCGACGACCGAGTGCCCGCACGCCGTCCAGCCGTGCTCGGCCGCGGTCGGGGTGATTACCCGGACCCGGGCGGTGCCCTGGGGCCGGTCCGCGGCGAGCCGGTACTGCGAGGCCAGCGCGCCGTACAGGTCGACGTCCTCGCGATCGCAGACGTCCTCCGGCGCCACGTGGCGGTAGTAGCTGCGCAACAGCGCCGCCACGTCCTCGCGCGGTGGGCCGCCGGGCCTGGTGTCCTCCAGGGCCAGGTCGGTGGCCCTCCGGAGCAGCTCTGCCTTGTCGTCCTCGAGGGTGATGGGCACGTACCCGACCCTAGGACGCCGCCGTGAGCGGGACAACACCGCCCGGTGGCGGCCGGCCCAGGGGCCGCTCAGAGCCCGGAGCGGGCCTGCCACAGCAGCGGGAAGTAGCGCAGATCCAGGCGCGAGCGCAGGTACCCGGCGCCGCTGGAGCCGCCGGTGCCCGACCGGTCGCCGATCATCCGCTCCACCATCACCACGTGCCGGGCGCGCCAGGCGGCGGCGAGCTCGTCGTGCTGCAGCAGGGCCTCGGCGAGCGCCCACAGCTCGGCGTACGCCGCGCGGTCGTGGGCGATCGTGTGCAGCGCGGACAGCACCTCCGCGTCGTCGTCGACGTCCAGCCCGTGCGCGGCGAGCACCTCGACGAAGACGTCCCACAGCGTCGGCTCGGCCAGCCTGCGCTCGAGGCGGGCCCGCTCCTCGTCGGTGATCGCGCGGAACCGCTCGAGGTAGCCGCGATCGCCGGCCCCGGAGAGGAACTCCAGCTCGCGGAACTGCACCGACTGGAAGCCGCTGGCCGGGGCGAGGCGCTGGCGGAACTCGAGGAAGTCCTGCGGCGTCATCGTCTCCAGCACGTCGATCTGCCCGATCAGCGTCCGCTCGATCACGTGCACCCGGGCGAGCAGGTGCTGGGCCCACCACAGCTCGCCGCGGACCAGCGCGGCGCGGGCGGCGTCCAGCTCGTGCAGCAGCTGCTGGAACCACAGCTCGTAGACCTGGTGGACGGTGATGAAGAGCAGCTCGTCGTGGGCGGGCGGCTCGGACTCCAGGTGCTGGCAGTCCAGCAGCTGCGGCAGGCGAAGGTAGCTGCCGTAGGTGAGCTGGGCGCCCTGCTCGCCGAAGGAGACGTCGCTGTCGTGCCGGCGGGACCGTTCCTCGGTGGTCATCCACCGACCGTAACCCCGCGCCGGTGCCGGTGGTTAGGTCATCATGTCCCCCATGAATCGAGTCGTCGTGTCCTGTCCCGTCCCCTCCCGCCGCAACGGGGTCCGCTGAGATGGCCCGGCGGCTGACCCACGAGCTGACCTACGACGCGCCGCTGGCGCAGGTCTCCGCGATGCTGCGCGACCAGGGCTTCCGCGACCGGGTCTGCGAGGCCCGCCACGTGCTGCGCCACCAGGTGAGCGTGGTGCCCGACGGCGCGGCCACCGTCGTCACCGTCGACGAGCACGAGAGCGCCGAGTCGATCCCCGGCTTCGCCCGGAAGTTCGTCGGCGACGAGATCAACGTCGTGCAGACCGAGACCTGGACGTCGCCGGAGCACGCCGACGTGCACGTGACGATCCCGCACAAGCCCGGCGAGATCCACGGGACGATCCGGCTGGTCGAGGCCGAGGGCCGCACCACCGAGACCGTCGACCTGGAGATCAAGGTCGCCATCCCGATCGTCGGCGGCAAGATCGAGGGCCTGGTCAGCGACCTGCTGCTCAAGGCGCTGCGCATCGAGGAGCAGGTCGGGCGAGAGCACCTCGCCGGCTGAGGCCCGACGCGGCGCGGGAATGGTCCGCTCCCGGCCCGGGTTGGGCCCAGGGCACGAGCATCCCCCACCGGCAGGAGCCTGATCCACGTGACCGACCTCTTCACCCCCGTCCGCACCGCCTTCGGCGAGCTGCCCCACCGGGTGGTGATGGCGCCCCTGACCCGCAGCCGGGCGGGCGCGGGCATGGTCCCCACGGACCTGGCCGTGGAGTACTACGCGCAGCGGGCCTCGGCGGCCTTCATCGTCACCGAGGGGACCCAGCCCAGCGCCGTCGGCCAGGGCTACGCCGACACCCCCGGCATCCACACCGCCGAGCAGGTGGCCGGCTGGCGCCGGGTGAGCGACGCCGTGCACGCGCGCGGCGGGCGCATCGTGATGCAGCTGATGCACGCCGGCCGGGTCGCGCACCCCGACAACAAGCAGGGCGCCGAGACGGTCGCGCCGAGCGCCGTCGCGGCACCCGGGCAGATCTTCACCGCCACCGGCATGCAGGCCTACCCGGTCCCGCGGGAGTTGGCGGCCGAGGAGCTGCCCGGCATCGTCGCGGAGTACGTGCAGGCGGCGCGCAACGCCGTGGAGGCCGGGCTGGACGGGGTGGAGCTCCACGCCGCCAACGGCTACCTGCTCCACCAGTTCCTCGCCCCCGGCGCCAACCACCGCCGCGACGAGTACGGCGGCTCGCCGGCCAACCGGGCCCGGCTCACCATCGAGGTGGCCCAGGCCGTCGCCGCGGCGATCGGTCCCGAGCGGGTGGGCATCCGGATCTCCCCGGCCAACAACATCCAGGGCGCAGGCGAGGACGACCCGGCCGACGTCGAGGCGACGTACACGACGCTGCTGGAGGCGCTCGCGCCCCTCGGCCTGGCCTACCTCAGCATCCTCGCGGACCCGCGCCTGGAGCTGGTGCAGCACCTGCGCAAGCGCTTCGACGGGTTCACCGTGGTCAACACCGGCTTCGCCTCGATCACCACCTGCGAGGAGGCCGAGGCCTTCGTCGACGAGGACCTCGCCGACGCGGTCGCGGTCGGCCGCCCGTTCCTCGCCAACCCGGACCTGCCGCGGCGCTGGGCGCTGGGCACCGCGCTCAACCGGCCCGACTCGCACACCTACTACTCCGGCGGGGCCGCGGGCTACACCGACTACCCGTTCTTGGAGGGCTGATCCGAGGGCGGGGTCTGGGCGGGCCCGTCGGCCGTGCCGCTCTCCTCACGGGCGTCGCGGCGGCGCAGGAAGAACGCGACCACGCCGAGGAGCACGAACGGCCCGAACGCAAGGCCCACCACCAGCGCCTGCTCGTAGGCGTGCAGGGCCCCCATGTGCAACGGCAGCGAGACGGTGTTCATCGCCCCCGATGGTAGTCCCGGGGCCCGCTGTCAGCCCATGTGCGGGTAGCGGTAGTCGGTCGGCGCCACGAACGTCTCCTTGATCGAGCGCGGCGAGGTCCAGCGCAGCAGGTTCGCCGGGGCGCCGGCCTTGTCGTTGGTGCCGGAGGCCCGGGCCCCGCCGAAGGGCTGCTGGCCGACGACGGCGCCGGTGGGCTTGTCGTTGACGTAGAAGTTGCCGGCCGCGAAGCGCAGCTCCTCGGCCGCCCACGCCACCGCGCGCCGGTCGCGGGCGATGATCGCGCCGGTGAGGGCGTACGGCGCGACGGACTCGAGCTGGCGGGCCACCGCCTCGAACTCGTCGTCCTCGTAGACGTGCACGACGAGGATCGGCCCGAAGTACTCGGTGGAGAACATCTCGTCGGTCGGGTCGGTGGAGACCACGACCGTGGGCCGGACGAACCAGCCCTTGGAGTCGTCGGTCTGCCCGCCGGCGACCAGGTCGAGGTGCGCCACGCCCTGCACCCGGGCGATCGCCTCACGGTGCTTGGCGAACGCGCGGGCGTCGATGACCGCGCCCATGAAGTTCGACAGGTCGGTGACGTCGCCCATCTCGATCGCCTCCACCTCCGCGACCAGGTCGTCGCCGATGCGACTCCACAGCGAGCGCGGGACGTAGGCGCGCGAGGCGGCGGAGCACTTCTGGCCCTGGTACTCGAAGGCGCCGCGCACCATCGCGGTGCGCAGCACGTCCGGGTCGGCCGAGGGGTGGGCCAGGATGAAGTCCTTGCCACCGGTCTCCCCCACGATCCGCGGGTAGGAGCGGTACCCGGCGATGTTCGCGCCCACCGTGCCCCACAGGTGCTGGAAGGTCGGCGTGGAGCCGGTGAAGTGGATGCCGGCCAGGTCGGGGTGCGCGAGCGCGACCTCGGAGACGTCGCGGCCGTGACCGGGCAGCATGTTGATCACGCCCGGCGGCATCCCGGCCTCCTCGAGCAGCTCCATGGTGAGGCTGGCGGCCAGCTGCTGGGTCGGCGACGGCTTCCAGATCACGGTGTTGCCCATCAGCGCGGGCGCGGTGGGCAGGTTGCCGGCGATCGCGGTGAAGTTGAACGGCGTGATCGCGTAGACGAAGCCCTCCAGCGGGCGGTGGTCGGTGCGGTTCCACACGCCCGGCGCGTGCGCGATCGGCTGCTCGGCCATGATCTGGCCGGCGTAGTGGACGTTGAAGCGCCAGAAGTCGATCAGCTCGCAGGCGGCGTCGATCTCGGCCTGCACCGCGGTCTTGGACTGACCGAGCATGGTGGCCGCGTTGAGCCGCTGGCGCCACGGCCCGGCGAGCAGGTCGGCCGCCCGCAACAGCACCGCGGCGCGCTCGGTGTAGGGCATCGCCCGCCAGCCCGGGGCCGCCTGCGCGGCGGCCTCGACGGCGGCCCGCGCGTCGGCCGTGGTCGAGTCGTGGGTCACCCCCAGCACGTGCGCGTGGTCGTGGGGCTGCACGACCTGGATCTCCGCGCCGCCGCCGGGACGCCACTCGCCGCCGATGTACGCCGGCAGCTCGCGCTGGTGCGCCTCGAGCCGGTCCAGCTCCGCGACCAGCGTCTCGCGCTCGGCGCTGCCGGGTGCGTAGGTCAGGTTCGGCTCGTTGGTGGGGGGCGGCGGGAACGAGATGGCGTCCATCGTGTGATGGTGTCAGACCCGCACGACGCGCTCAACGTCACACCAGGTGGCGGATCTCCTGGGTCGCGAACCAGGCCAGGTCCTCGTCGGGGTCGGGTGCGTCGCCGGGCCAGTCCTCGGTGTCGACGTGGGCGGCGGCGACGTTCTTCCAGACCACGTCCGCGCTCACCTCGACGAGCGTGACGTCCGCGTCCCCGGTGGCCGGCGCGACGCAGGCCTCGGGCACGTCCGCGGCGACGACGTAGCGACGCGGGCGCTCCGAGCCGGTGCGCAGGCGCGCCGAGTCGGCCGCGGCGGCCATCAGCGCGGCGTACTCCCAGCCCTCGTCGTCACCCTCGCTCCACTCGCGGCGCAGCCCCTCGGTGACCGCGTGGGCGCGCAGCGGGCCCGCCAGGCGGCCCTGCTCGACCAGGGTCGCGAGCCCGGTCGCGGTGGTGGGCAGGTAGATCCGCACGCTCATGGCTCCGTCTTCTTCCTCGTCGTACGCCGTCCGCGGGGGGCTCGCGGGCGGGTCTCGCTGGCGCTGTCGACCAGCTCGTCGAGCGCCTCCAGCACGCACTGGCCCAGCACGTCGACGTCGGGCAGCGCGTCGCGGTCGGCGGTGATCCCGTAGTAGACGCAGCCGTCGTAGGAGGTGACGCCGATCGCGAGCGCGTGGCCGGGCAGCAGCGGGTGCAGCGGGTAGCTCTCCAGCATCTGGGCGCCGGCCGCGTAGAGCGGGAACTGCGGCCCGGGCACGTTCGTGACCGACAGGTCGAAGGCCCGCCGCTCGCTGGCGACCACCCGCGAGCCGAGCGCGTGGAACGTCGTCGGCGCGAAGCCGGCGATCCCGGCGAGACGGCGCGCACCGACGGCGCGGCCGGTCTCGCCGTGGGCCTTGAAGGAGTAGGAGACCTGGTGCAGGCGCACCACCGGGCTGGGCTCGCCGACCGGCAGGTCCACCAGGTGCCCGGCGATCTGGGTGCCCAGCGAGGTCGCCTCGAGCTCGTCGTCGATCACCGACATCGGCACCATCGCGCGCAGCTGCCGGGGCAGGCGGACGACCTCCTCGCTGGCCATCAGCCACGCCCGCAGCCCTCCGGTGACGGTGGCCAGGATGACGTCGTTGACCGTGCCGCCGTGCGCCCGGCGGACCTTGCGGTAGTCCTCGAGACTGGTCCGCACGGTGACGATGCGCCGCTGCTGGGACAGCTCGGCGTGGATCGGCGACTCCGGGGTGGTACGCCGGTTGGCCAGCGCGCTCGCCACCACCCCGAGCCCGTGCGCCACGGAGCCGACCGCCCGCAGCGCCGACTCGGTGTTGCCGATCACGGTGCTGGCGACCAGCGACGGGTCGGCGGCGGACTCGCGCAGCGCGTCGACGACCAGGGCGGCCGGGCTGGGGTGGCTGCGCGGGCGCCACTCGTCGGCGTCGAGCTCGGCGACGTCGGGGGTGACGTCGAGCACCACCTGCCCCAGGTCGACGGTCTCGACCCCGTCCACCAGCAGCTGGTGGGACTTGGCCAGCACCGCCACCCGGCCGCCCTCGAGGCCCTCGATGAAGTAGATCTCCCACAGCGGCCGGCTGCGGTCGAGGGGGCGCGAGACGATCCGGGCGGTGAGCTCGCGCAGCTGGTCCATGGTGCCGGGGCGCGGCAGGGCCGAGCGGCGCACGTGGTAGCCGAGGTCGAAGGACTGGTCGTCGACCCAGAGCGGGTTCGCGAGCCGCCCGGGGACCGGCTGGATCCGCTGGCGGTAACGGGGCACGAACGCGATCCGGTCGCGGACCAGGTCCACCGCCTGGCCGTACTCGAAGCCGGAGCGGCCCGGCTCGAAGATCTCCAGGGTCGCGTTGTGCAGCGGAGCGGTCGCGGACTCCCCGGCGAGGAACGCCAGGTCGCGCGGTCGGAGCCGCTCGGTCATGGGGTTCCCTTTCGTCGCGCCGCTTCGTCCGGCGATACACGGACATGGCATTCTGGCAGAGCCGCGACCGAGCGGTTGGCGTAGACACAGAGTTGGTTGACGAGAACGGAGCAAGACGTGGTGGTTCGGGCCGGAAAGGTGTCGGCTGCCGCCGTCGCCGCGCTGATGGTGCTGGTGACCGGCGGTTGCGGGGACGACTCGAAGGAGAGCGACGCACCGGCGTCCGGCTCGTCCTCGTCGGCCCCGGCGGAGTCCGGCTCGGAGTCGGCCGCGAGCGGCTCGCCCAGCGCCAGCGCCGAGGCCCCGGCGGCGAACACCATCGACGTCACCATCGAGGACGGCAAGGTCTCCCCCAGCGGCGACCGGGTCAAGGCGGCCGTGGGCGAGACCATCGTCTTCGCGATCACCTCCGACGTGGCCGGCGAGATGCACGTGCACTCCGCCCCGGAGCAGGAGATCGCCTTCACGCCCGGGACCACCGAGCACGAGCTCACCATCGAGACCCCGGGCGTGGTCGCCGTCGAGCTGCACGACCCGGCGCTGACCGTGGTCCAGCTCGAAGTCCGCTGAGGTGGGCGACCCCTCCTCCGCGCTCCGAGCGCACGGCATCGGCGGCGCCAAGGACCTCCCGATCCCGCCCGAGCTGGCGATCGTCGGCGCCGTCGCCGCGCTGGTGGTGTCGTTCACGGTGCTGGCGCTGGCCTGGCGCTCGCCGCGCTACACCGGCGAGAGCGGCGGGCGCCCGGCCCCGGCCTGGCTCGGGGAGCTGGTGGCGTCGCCGTGGTTCCGCGGCGCGCTGCGGGTCTTCGGCCTGGCCTTCTTCCTCTACACCGCCGTCGCCGCGATCTTCGGCCAGGACCTGGCCACCAACCCGTTCCTGGGCATCTTCTACGTCTACGTCTGGGTCGGGCTGGTCCCGCTCTCGCTGCTGTTCGGGCCGTTCTGGAAGGCGATCAGCCCGCTGCGCACGATCAACGCGCTGATCGCCCGGGTCAGCGGCACCGACCCCGGGCACGGGCTGTTCCGCTACCCCGAGCGGCTCGGCTACTGGCCGGCGGCGCTGGGCCTGTTCGCGTTCGTCTGGCTGGAGCTGGTCTACCCCTACTCCAGCGAGGTGGGCCCGACCCGCCTGTGGTGCGCGGTCTACGTGGCGGCGATGCTGATCGGCGGGGCGCTGTTCGGCAACCGCTTCTACGAGAGCGCGGACCCCTTCGAGGTCTACTCGACGCTGGTCGGCAAGCTGTCGGTCTTCGGGTGGCATCGCAGCGGCGAGGACTCGCGCGAGCTGGTGCTGCGCAGCCCGCTGGCCAACCTCGACACCGTCGAGGTGAGGCCGGGGCTGGTCGCGGTGGCCGCCGTGCTCTTCGGCAGCACGGCGTACGACTCCTTCAGCGAGTCCCCCACCTGGGTCAGCTACACCCAGTCCAGCGAGATCGCGACCGGCCTGCTCAACAACCTGGCGCTGCTCGCGTTCTGCGTCGGCGTCGGCGTCATCCTCAGCGTCGCCAGCATGGCCACCGGCGTCGGCCCCGGGGTACGGCGCGGCACGCTGCCGGACCTCTTCGCGCACGCGATGGTGCCGATCATCGTGGGCTACATCGTCGCCCACTACCTGAGCATGCTGGTCGGCTACGGCCAGCAGACGCTGATCCAGATGAGCGACCCGCTCAGCAACGGCAGCGACCTGCTCGGCACCGCCGACCTGCAGCCCAACACCTGGCTGACCTACCACCCGACGTTCCTGGCCAACACCAAGGTGATCGCGATCGTGATCGGCCACGTGCTCGGCGTGATCGCCAGCCACGACCGGGCGGTGCGGCTGCTGCCCAAGCGTCACCAGCTCGTCGGCCAGCTGCCGATGCTGATCGCGATGGTGGCGTTCACCGGAGGCGGGCTGTACCTGCTGTTCTCCTCCTGATCGTGCGCCGCGGGCCGGCGGCGACGGTGTGCGGGGCCAGCGCGTCGGTGAGCGCGACCAGCCCCCGGGCCAGCGCCGAGTCGCCGGTCTCCACCACGCTGCGTCCCGCGACCAGCGCCCGGTCGGCGCCGGCCCGGTCCTCGGGCAGGAAGTGCAGCCCGCGCAGCCGGGCGAACCCCTCGACCATCGCGGCGATCTCCCGCTCGGCCCAACCCAGCGTCGGGCGCATCCGGTTGATCACCACCCGCACCGGCACTCCCCCGGTGACCTCGCGCAGCTCGACCAGCCCGCGGGCCAGCCGGGACAGCCCGACCGGGTCGGCGTTGCCGACCACCACCAGCTCGTCGGCGCACTCGAGGGCCGCCAGCGTCATCTGGTGACGCCCCGGCCGGCCGCCGATCTCGGCGCCCAGGTCGTCCTCCAGCCCGGAGCCGGTGTCGACCACGACGTGGCCGCTCGCGCGGGCCAGCTCCAGCAGGTGCTCCACGGTGCCGGAGCGCACCTCCACCCAGCGGTCCGGGCGCGGCAGCCCGGTGACCACGCGCAGGTGCGCGCCGAGGGCGCGCTGGACCGTGGCGAACCTGCCGGCCAGCTCGCCGCTGCCCGCCAGCCGGGACGCGGAGAGCAGCCCGGAGACCTCGTCGAGGATGCCGAGCTGCTGGGCCACCGACGCGCCCTGCGGGTCGGCGTCGACCAGCGTGGTGGGCACCGCACGGCGGGCCAGCTCGGCGGCGATCGAGGTGGCCAGCAGGGTCCGCCCGGGAGCTCCGGCAGGACCCCACACCACGACCACGCGCCCCTCCTCGGGCGGGTCCGCCGGCTCCGGGTCGGCGGCACCCGGCTCCGGGGTGAGGCTGGGCGGCAGCTCGACGCGCGGACCGGGGCCCCAACCGGGGTCCGCGCCGAGCGCGGAGACGGTGTCGGCCAGCTGGTCCAGCGCGCGCGCCGGCACCAGCATGTGGATCCCGATCCGTCCGGCCCGGAGCCGGGCGGCCTCCTCGGCGAGCGGGTCCGGTACGACGCCGACGGCGCGGACGCGGTGACGGCGCAGGTGGTCCACGGCAGCCACGTCGAGCCCCGGGGCGTCGAGCGCGACCACGGCGACGTCGGCCTGTCCGGCGGCGGCGCAGGCCAGCAGGTCGTCGACGTCCACGCAGCGCTTGAGCACCACGACGCCGGGGCGCTCCTGCAGCACGCGCAGGGCGCCCGACTCCCAGGTCGCGCCCGAGGCGACCACCAGCACGCAGATCACCGCTCAGCCCTGCCGGGTCACGGTCACGGTGCCGGCGGCCGCAGCGCCGAGGGCGTCCCCCAGCCGCTCGGCCTGCTCGGGGGGCACCGCCACCACCAGCTGTCGCTGCCCGCTGCCGCCGAACTCGGCGCTGGCCCGGGGCGCCTCGATCACCACGACCTCCTCGAGGACCAGCACCGCGTCGTCCGTCTGACCCTCGGCGTCGGCGCTGCCGGGCGGGGGCGTCACCCAGACGTTCACCACCGAGCCGGACCCGACCGACGGGGGCACCAGCGCCGCCGCGAGGGGCACCTCCACCGCGCCGCTGTCCTCCTGCGAGCCCAGCGCCGAGACCGGCAGCAGCTCCCCGGCGCCGACGCTGCGGGTCAGCCGGCTGCCGTCGGGGGGCGGCTCCGCGGCGGCGAGGTAGCGCGCCGCGTCGTCGTCGGAGTCGAAGTGGACCCGGCGCTGGACCAGGTCCTCGGGCAGCACCGTGTCGCCGGCGCCCATCTCCTCGGCGACCGCCCACACCGCGACGGTCGCGTCGGCGCCGCCCACCACGCGAGCCCCCACCAGCACCGACACCGCCACGATGACGAGACCGATCCACAGCCGAGGATCGCGCCAGCCGGGCGCCGTGGCCCGCACGGCCGCGGGGGCGTCGTACGCCTCGAGAGACTGACTCACCCGCTCATCATGGCGTCAGAGGGGCGCTTCGGTCATCCGATTGTCCACAGGGGACCCGCCAGCGCGCCCCGCTGCCCGGCAAGGTGGCAGAGTTGTCCTATGGCCGCATCCCCCCGTTTTCTCACGCTGGCCGACGTGGCCGAGGTCCTGAACACCTCCAGCGCCCAGGTCTACGCCTTGGTGCGCCGCGGAGACCTGCCCGCGATCAAGATCGGCGGGCGGGGCCAGTGGCGCGTGGAGGCCGCGCAGCTCGAGCAGTTCATCGAGCGGATGTACGCCGAGACCCGCGACTTCGTCGACCAGCACCCGTTCGTGGAGGCCGAGGGTCGCCCCGAGGCCTGAGCCGCGGCGGGCTCAGCCCACCTCGGAGCCGAGGGTGACCTCGACCTCCCGCTCGGAGCCGTCGCGCTGCACCGTGAACGCGATCGTCTCGCCCGGCTGGTGGGTCCGGATGGCCACGATCAGGGAGATGCCGTCGGTGACCGGGTCGCCGTCGACCGCGGTGACCATGTCCCCCTCACGCAGGCCCCCCTTCTCGGCGGGTGTGCCTGCGTTGACCTTCTGGATCTCCGCGCCCGCGCCATCGCTGCCGCCGATGCGCACCTCGGCGCCGATCACCGGGTAGCGCGCCTCGCCGCTCCGGAGGATCTGGTCGGCGGTGGTGCGCACCTGCTCGATCGGGATCGCGAAGCCCACCCCGATGTTGCCGGACTCGCCGCCGAAGCCGCCGCCGGTGGTGGCGATCGCGGAGTTCACCCCGACGACCTGGCCGCTCAGGTTCACCAGCGGGCCGCCGGAGTTGCCGGGGTTGATCGCGGCGTCGGTCTGCACCGCGTTGATGTACGACGACTCGTTGTCGCTGTCGCCGGTGGTCACCGGGCGGTTCAGCGCACTGACGATCCCCGAGGTCACCGTGGAGCTCAGGCCGAGCGGGGAGCCGATCGCGATCACGCTCTCGCCGACCAGCAGCGACTCCGAGGCACCCAGCGCCGCGGGCACCAGGGAGCCGGGCTTCTTCGTCACCAGGACCGCCAGGTCGTAGACCGGGCTGCGCCCGACGACGGTGGCCTCGTAGCGCTTGCCCTCGTGGTCGATCAGCTCGATCGTGCCGTCCTTCTGGGCGGCCTCGGCGACGACGTGGTTGTTGGTCACGATGTGGCCCTGCTCGTCGAGCACGAAGCCGGAGCCGGTGGCGCCGCCCTCCTCCCCGCCGTACTCGGCGACGACCTGGACGGTGCTGGGCAGCAGCTCCTGGGCCACCGCGGCGACCGAGCCGTTGTCGGGCTCCAGCGGCGCCTCGGTGCGGGTGTCGACGCTGTCGAGGCCGCCGCTGACCAGGCCGCTGCCGTCCTCGGAGTCCTGGACCAGGGCGCCGCCGATCGTCCCACCGGCCAGTCCGACCACCAGGGCCAGCGCCGCGACCGCGGGCCAGAGCCAGCCCGGCACCCGGCCCTTCGGCGGCGGGGGCGTCATCGGCCGGGGCGCGAAGACGTACGGCGAGCCGGGGGGCGGCTGTGCCATCGGGTACGGCTGCGTGCCACCACGCGGCGGCCCGTCCTGCGGCTGCGCGGGCGGCGGGGAGCCCCAGGGCTGCTGGACGCGGGGCGGGGCGCCCGGCGGGGTCCACTGGTGGCCCTGCAGGGGCAAGGTCTGCTCGACGTCGTGCGGCTCGTCGGCCGACGGCGCCGCGAGGTCGTCGCGGGGGGCGTCGCTGGGGGCGTCGTCGCGCTGGTGGCGGGGCTCGTCGTCCGGGTTCACGGGGTCCATCTCACTCCATCGTGTGCTGGCGGGCCAGAGCGGGACCACTGCGTGGCTGACGCGACCGCGTCGAGGTGCTCGCCCTCGGGCGCGAAGGCGAGGTGCTGGGGCTCTGCACGGAGCCTGGGGAGGCGGGGGCGATCTGGCGGCCGGGGCTGATCTCGGCGGGCGGCGTGCGACGGTCCACGCCCGTGGAGCCACCGGAGACCGTGCCCAGCGCCAGCATCCCGACCATCGCCGCGCCGAGAGCCCCGGTGCCGAGCACGACGAGCCCGGTGCGGTGCCGCGAGCGGTGGACGACCCACACGGCGCCCGGCTCCGCGGCCGCGGAATCGCCGGCCGAGCCGTACGCGCTGGCGTGCAGGCGGGAGGCGTCGAGCAGGGACCCCTTGAGCCGGTCCGGGCAGGGGTCGGCGGAGGAGAGGTCGAGCCCGGCCAGGCGGGTCTTCACCCAGCCCTCGCGCTCGACGAGGTCACGGCACGGGTGGCAGCGGTGCACGTGGGCCCAGGCGCGCTCCTCCTCCTCCGGCGGCAGCTGGCCGTCCAGGAGGGCGCTGACCCGGTCGCCGAGGTGGCCCAGCGGCTGCCTCATCGGTCCCCTCCGGCGCCGCTGGTGCTCTCGCCGAGAGCGGGACCGGCGTAGCGCACCCGGCCGGCGGCGGGCGCGCGGTGGGCGAGCGCCGTACGCAGCATGGCGCGGCCACGGTGGATCCGCGAGCGCACCGTGCCGATCTTCGCGCCCAGGATGTCGGCGATCTCCTCGTAGCTCAGGCCCTCGACGTCGCAGAGCACCACGGCGGCGCGGAAGTCCGGCGGCAGGGTGGCCAGGGCGCGCTCGACGTCGTCGTCGAAGGTGCGCTCGGCGAACGCCGCGTCCGGGCTGGGGGTGCTGCTCTCCAGCCGGCCGGCGCGCTCGTCGGAGAGCGCGTCGAAGCGGATCCGCTGCTTGCGCCGGGCCTGGTCGAGGAAGAGGTTCGTGGTGATCCGGTGCAGCCAGCCCTCGAAGGTGCCCGGGGTGTAGGTCGACAGCGACCGGAAGACGCGGACGAACACCTCCTGGGTGAGGTCCTCGGCGTCGTGGCGGTCCCCGGTCAACCGGTAGGCGAGCCGGTAGACCCGTCCCGAGTGCTGCTCGACGATCTCGTCCCAGCTCAGTCCGGACTGGTTGCCGGTCTCGGTGGTGCCCACCGGGGCCTCCTGTGCGTTGCTGCGCGTGCTCGAGGTGAACAAGCGTCGTGCCTCCTCACCCTAGGAACCGCTGCTGAGAGGAGCCTGTGAACCAGCCACGGGTTGCTCCCCCACTTCCCTGCGTTCAACGCCTGGGGTGACACGATTGTTCCGATCCTCCCTGTGACCGGTCGCGATAGAGTCCACCCGAGTCGGTCGTCTGCCCGGCCAGTGCAGGCATTCGCCCCAGGAGGTCATCATCACCACCCCGATCAAGCCCGCGAGTTGGTCCTACGCCGAGGCGTTCGTCGCCGAGGACGACGTCCTGGCGGCTGCCCGCAGCCGGGCCGACGAGATGGGCGTGGTGCCGGTCAGCCCCGGCGCCGGCGCCACCCTGCGCTTCCTGGCCGCCCTGCTCGAGGCGCGCGCCGTCGTCGAGATCGGCACCGGGACGGGTGTCTCCGGGCTGTGGCTGCTGCGCGGCATGCGCGCGGACGGCGTGCTGACCACGGTGGACATCGAGGCCGAGCACCAGCGCCTGGCCAAGCGGAGCTTCAGCGACGCGGGGATCCCCGCCCAGCGGGCCCGGACGATCTCCGGCTCGGCCCTCGACGTGCTCCCGCGGCTGACAGACGGGCACTACGACCTCGTCTTCTGCGACGGCGAGAAGCAGGAGTACGGCGCCTACCTCGACGAGGCGCTGCGCCTGCTGCGCCCCGGCGGGATCGTGGTCTTCGACAACGCCCTGTGGCACGACCGGGTGGCGGACCCGTCCCAGCGCGACGCCGACACCGTCGCCATCCGCTCCCTGGGCCACCGCATCGCCGAGCACGACGCCCTGCTCTCGGTCCTGCTCCCCGTCGGCGACGGCCTGCTCGCCGCCAAGAAGGTCTGGTCCCCCGAAGCCGGCGCCTGACCCACCCGCCCTACGCCGAGTCGGCGCGAACTCACCCGCCGTACGACGCGAGTCGGCGTGAACTCACTCGCCGTGCGACGCGAGTCGGCGCGAACTCCGCAGTTCGCGCCGACTCGGCACGCTGCGGGTGCGAGTTCACGCCGACTCGGCGTGCTTTGGGTGCGAGCTCGCGCCGAGTCGGCGGGTCAGGCGCGGGGGGTGGCGTGGAAGCCGTCCCAGCCCTCGGCGATGGCGACGATGTCGCACTCCTCGATGAGGACCGGGGCGCTGCCGATGATCTTCGAGCCGGGGGCGTCGGCGGCCCCGGCGGCGAAGCCAGCCTGGAAGTCGGCGCGCGCCTGATCGGTGGCGAAGACGTAGCAGCCCTCGAACCACTCCCCCGGGCGCATCCGCCAGGTCTTGAAGCGCAGCCCGGCCATCCCGGTGAACCGGGCGTGCGAGGAGTCCGCGACGTACGACGCGAGCTCCTCCTCGACTCCGGCCGGAGCCTCATGCAGCGACCAGCGGACGGTCAGCCCCTTCACGAGACCCCGTCCAGCGGGTCGGGCCGGCCGAGCCAGGTGAGCAGGGCCCGGGCGCCGAAGCCGGTCGGACCGGCCGTCCACTCGTGCACGTCCTCGGGCGAGTCGCCGACCGAGGCGACGTCGAGGTGGGCCCACGGCACGTCACCGGCGAAGTGCTGCAGGAACAGCGCCGCGGTGATGGCGCCGGCCCCGCCGGCGGCGTTGTCGGCGTCGGCGACCTTCGAGGCGAGCTTCTCCTCGTAGTCGGCGACCAGCGGCATCCGCCACAGCGTCTCCCCCGAGACCTCGCCGGCCTCGCGGATCGACGCGGCCAGCGCCTCGTCGTTGGCGAAGAAGCCGCCGGTGCGCAGCCCCAGGGCCACCTTCATCGCGCCGGTCAGCGTGGCGATGTCGACCAGCGCGGCGGGCTTCAGCTCGCGGGCGGCGAAGGCGAGCGCGTCGGCCATCACCAGGCGCCCCTCGGCGTCGGTGTTGGTGACCTCGCTGGTGCGCCCTCCGTAGTGACGGATCACGTCGCCGGGGCGCAGCGCGTTGCCGCTGACGGCGTTCTCGGCGGCCGCGATCAGGCCGGTGACACGCACCGGGCAGCCCACGTCGGCCAGCGCGGCGAGCACCGAGATCACCACGGCGCCGCCGGTCATGTCGCGCTTCATGTTGACCATGGCCTCGCCGGGCTTGATCGACAGGCCGCCGGTGTCGAAGGTGATGCCCTTGCCGACCAGCACCACCCGCGGCGTACGACGATCGGCGCCGGGCGGCGTGTAGTCGAGCCGGATCAGCCGCGGCGGCGTGGCGGAGGCCTGCCCGACCGCGACGATGCCGCCGAAGCCCTCAGCGGCCAGCTCGGTCTCGTCGAGCACGGTGATCTCGAGGCCGGCCTCGTCGGCGACGAGGCGGGCCTGCTCGGCCAGCCAGCCCGGGTTCTTCAGGTTCGAGGGCACCGTGGCCAGCACCCGCGCCCGCCAGCCGGCACCGCCGAGGGCCAGGGCCCGGTCGAGCTCCAGGGCCCGCGCGTCGTCGTCCGCGTCCGGCAGGCCGGCGAGCACGATCCGGCCGACCGGGTGGTGCTCGGGTCCCTCCGAGCGCCAGTGGAAGACGAAGGAGCCCAGCATCGCGCCCACCACGAAGGCCTCCAGGCCGCCGTCGGGGGCGATCGCGGGCAGCGTCGTGGCCAGGCTGGAGCGGTCCCGGGTGGCGCGGGCCAGCGCGGCGCCGGCGCGCCGGAAGTCGACGGGCTGCTGCTCGCCGACGCCGACCAGGAGAACGGTCCTCAGCCGGTCGTTGTCGAGTCCCTGGGTGCCGAGCACCGGGAACGAGGTGATCTCACCGGTGCGGCCGGTCGCCTCCTGCTGCTCGAGCAGCTCGAGGAGGTCCACCCCGAGCGCCTCGGAGAGCTCCGCGCCCCCGGGGCCGAGCAGCACTGCGCCGCTGTCCTCGGAGGCGGACGCGCCGGGTGCGGGGATGACGGGCAGCGCCACCACCTCCACGCCGAGGATGGCGTGGGCGGCGGTGGCGCTGAGCGCGAACTCCGGCGGCGAGACCTGGCTGGGAAGCTGGGGCGTCACTGCGGTCGATGCGGGGGATGTCACGGCGATCAGCCGACGACGTCCTTGAGGGCGTTGCCCAGAGCCCCGGCCTCTTCGGCGTTGAGCTCCACCACCAGGCGGCCGCCGCCCTCGAGAGGCACGCGCATCACGATGCCCCGGCCCTCCTTGGTGACCTCCAGTGGACCGTCACCCGTCCGAGGCTTCATTGCCGCCATCCGTGCACCTCTTCTGTGAGTACGTGTTGTGGTACCTGCGCGCCCCGTGCGTCCTCCCCGGAGGTCCGGGGGGGGGCCGTGCGCCGCACCATTATCCCCCATCAGCGAAGTGACGCCGACCACAGGTCGGGCCACGGTCTCGCGAGGGGGTCTGCGCGGCGCTGCGACACGCTCGTCGCGGCACCCGGGGCGCTGGGCACCGTACCCACCTGCGCGGGATCGAACCCTCCGAGCGCTCGCCCACCGATAGGGTCACGCCATGTCCGACACGCAGTCACCCGAGTCCCCCGTCCTGCTCGACGTCACCGAGGGCGTCGCCACGATCACCCTCAACCGCGCCGGCGCGATGAACAGCCTCGACGTGGCCACGAAGGTCGCCCTGCGCGAGACCGTCACCAGCGTCGCCGAGGACCCCGCGGTGCGCTGCGTGGTGCTGACCGGCACCGGGCGGGCGTTCTGCGTGGGCCAGGACCTCAAGGAGCACATCGAGATCCTGCACAGCGACTCCAGCGAGCAGCTGTTCCGCACCGTCGACGAGCACTACAACCCGATCGTCACCGCACTGGCCACGATGGACAAGCCGGTGCTGGCGGCCGTGAACGGCGTCGCCGCGGGGGCCGGCGCGAGCCTGGCGATGGCCTGCGACCTGCGCATCGTCGCGGACACCGCCGGCTTCAACCTGGCCTTCGCCGGGGTGGCGCTCTCCTGCGACACCGGCGCCAGCTGGACCCTGCAGCGCCTCGTCGGTCCGGCCCGCGCGCTGGACCTGCTCTACTTCCCCCGCACGGTGCCGGCCGCCGAGGCGCTCGAGATCGGCCTCGCCAGCCGCGTGGTGCCCCCCGCCGAGCTCGAGAGCACCGTGCGCGAGCTGGCCGTCCGCCTGGCCGCCGGCCCGACGGTCGCGCTCGCCTCGATCCGCCAGTCGGTCTCCTACGCCGCCGGTCACGGCTTCGAGGACTCGCTGGCCTTCGAGAGCCGGATGATGCAGCGCACCGGGGCCACCGCCGACCACGAGAGCGCGGTGGCCGCGTTCATCGCCAAGCAGAAGCCGGAGTTCCAGGGCCGCTGAGGCCCGTCAGCGACGCGCCCCGAAGATCCTCAGCACCTGTCGGGGCGCGTCGACGCGCATCGTGCGCCGGCGCGGGGCGGCGCCGTACTCGACGGTGAGCGCGGACCCGGCGAAGGTGTGGTTGAACCACATCGTCATCGTCCCGTGGCACACGCTGCCGCAGGAGAAGGTCTTGCGCGGCAGCCGCAGCCCACGCGCCACCCGCCGCGCGAAGCCCTTCGACTTCGTGTCGGTGTCCACCCCGTGCAGCGGCTGGTGGAAGCTCAGGACGCGGTGCGGCTCGACGTCGTCGAGGAAGCCCATCACGGCGCGGGTCTCAGGCTCGGAGGCCGGTCGCCGGCCCGACTCGTAGTTGCCGTCGAGGTCGGCCCACCGGTAGGGGAAGTTGCGGTTCAGATCGACCCCGCGGGCGTTCTTGCGGGTGCCTCGGGCGAAGCCGTCGGGGTTGTAGGTGGGGATCACCCACAGGTCGACCCCGCGGATCGCCGGGCCGTCGCGCAGCGCCTCGAGGATCTGCTTGGTCCGGCGCTCGTTGCCGTGCATGGTCGAGATCAGCACGACCCGCTTCCGCCCGGGCTCGCCGAGGCGGAAGGCCCGGATCGCGCGCCCGCGCACCGAGCGGCCGATCACCCGGGTCTCGACCACCGCGGACCGCTCAGCGGCACTCTGCGACGACGCGGCCTCAACCGAGACCGCCGGGGCCCACGGCGTGGCCAGCCCGGTGGTCAGCCCGGTGGCCAGGGCGAGGGCGGCGACGAGGACCAGGAGACGTGAGCGCAGCATCCGAGAGCCTGAGCCTTCGCGGGTCAGACCGCGGCGACCAGGTAGGCGCCTGTGAACACGCAGGCGCCGACGAGCATGCCGACGTGGGCGAGGAGCGACAGCGCGGGGCCGTCGCTCCAGGTGTCCTCACGGCTGCCGGAGGCGTGCTTGCCGCGGGTGGGCGCCCAGCGCAGCAGGATCGCCAGGCCGGCCAGCGCGACCACCCACCACAGGCCCAGCGAGACGACGCCGAACCCGGCTCCGCCCAGCGCCGAGTCCTTCGGGGCGAGGAGGAAGACCAGCCATGTCACGATGGCCAGCGCACCGACCACCGTGTGCAGGTTCAGCAGCGCTCGGCCGACCCGGAACTGCCCCGCACCTCCGGTCTCCGAGCCCAGCCGGACCCTCGTGAGCACGACGACGACCGCGGCGAGGGCGGTCAGGATGTAGATGATCACCTGCGTGGACACCCGGGCAGTGTGCCCTAGTCCGGGTCGGGGCCGCCACGCGAGTCCGCGGGCGGTACGGCGCCGGGCCCGCCGGCGGCGTCCTCCTGCTGGCGGGCCAGCCGGTCGAGCAGGGCGTCGACCTCGGACATCCGGTAGCCCCGGAAGGCCACCGAGAAGCGCACCCGGCGCAGGTCCTCGGGGCGCAGCGGCCCCTCGGCCGGCACCAGGGCGTCGGGACGGTCGTCGTACACGTCGAGGAGCGGGTCGCCCCGCCCGGCGGCGACGAGCGCGACCCCGCCCATGGCGAGCACGATCAGGACCGCGAAGAACCAGACCATGGCGTCACTCCGGCTGCTCGGGAACGGGGTCGGCGGGCCAGTCGCCGTGTCGGGCCTCGACCATCAGCGAGACGGCGTGGTCGACGTCGTCGGTCAGCGTGATCAGGTCGAGGTCCTGCGGCGAGATCTTGCCCTCGGCCATCACCGTCTCGCGCAGCCACCCGATCAGCCCCTGCCAGTAGTCGACGCCGAGCAGGACGATCGGGAACGACGTCTTCTTGCCGGTCTGGACCAGGGTCAGCGCCTCGAAGAGCTCGTCGAAGGTGCCGACGCCGCCGGGCAGGACCACGAAGCCCTGGGAGTACTTGATGAACATGGTCTTGCGGGCGAAGAAGTAGCGGAAGTTGATGCCCTTGTCGACCCACTGGTTGAGCCCGGTCTCGAAGGGCAGCTCGATGCCGAGTCCGACACTCACCCCGCCGGCCTCCGAGGCGCCCTTGTTGGCGGCCTCCATCGCGCCGGGACCGCCGCCGGTGACGACCGCGAAGCCGGCCTCGGCGAGCTTGCGCCCGACCTCCTCGGCCATCGCGTAGTGCGGGTGGTCGGCCTTGGTGCGCGCGGAGCCGAAGACGCCGATGGCCGGGCCCAGCTCTGCCAGCGCGCCGAAGCCCTCGACGAACTCGGCCTGGATCCGCAGCACCCGCCACGGGTCGGTGTGCACCCAGTCGCTGGGCCCGCGCGAGTCGAGCAGCCGCTGGTCGGTGGTGCCGTGGTCGACCTGGCTGCGCCGCATCACCTCGGCGCCGCGACGGCGCACCCGGGTGCGGTCGTGCTCTCCGACGGGGTCGGTGGCCGGGGGTGTGGTCATCGGGAGCCTCCCAGCCAGCGCCGCAGCTGCTGCTCGCAACGGGTGATGTGCTCGATCGGCACGTGTTCCTCCTGCTTGTGGGCCAGCACCGGGTCGCCGGGGCCGAAGTTGACCGCCGGGATGCCCAGCGCGCTGAAGCGCGCCACGTCGGTCCAGCCGAACTTCGGCGCCACCTGGCCGCCGACCGCCTCCACGAACGCCGCGGCGGCGGGCACCGTCAGGCCGGGCAGCGCTCCGGGTGAGGTGTCGGTGAGGCGTACGTCGTAGCCGGCGAAGAGCTCGCGGCAGAACGCCTCGGCCTCGGCCTCGGAGCGGTCCGGGGCGAAGCGGTAGTTGACGGTGACGACGCACTCGTCGGGCAGCACGTTGCCGGCGACGCCACCGGAGACGAAGACGGCGTTGAGGCCCTCGTGGTACTCCAACCCGTCGATCACCGGCTTGCGGGGCTCGAACTCCTCCAGGGTGCGCAGGATCGCGCCCGCCTTGTGGATGGCGTTGACGCCGCGCCAGCTGCGCGCGGAGTGGGCGCGCTCCCCTGAGGTGCGCACCTCGACGCGCAGCGTGCCCTGGCAGCCCGCCTCGACCGAGGCGTTGGAGGGCTCCATCAGGATCGCGAAGTCCGCCTCGAGCAGCTCGGGGTGGCTCTCGGCGAGCAGCTTGAGGCCGTTGTGCACCGCCTCGATCTCCTCGGCCTCGTAGAGGATGTAGGTGACGTCGCGGTTGGGCTCGGGCAGCGTCGCGGCCAGGTGCAGGATGACCGCGTCGCCGCCCTTCATGTCACAGGTGCCCAGGCCGTGCAGCAGGTCGCCGTCGCGGCGCGCCGGCAGGTTGTCGTTGAGCGGGACGGTGTCCAGGTGACCGGCGATCACCACCCGCTCGGGCAGCCCCAGCTCGGTGCGGGCCACCACCGTGTGACCGTGCCGGGTCACGCGCAGGTGCGGGTAGGCGCGCAGGGCGGCCTCGACCGCGTCCGCGATCGGGCCCTCGGCACGACTCACCGACTCGATGTTGACCAGCTGCTCGGTCAGGGCCACGACGTCGGCCTCGAGGTCCAGCGGGGTCACAGCGGCTTGCGTCATGGTGCCATCCAACCAGCCACCGCCCCCTCAGCGCCGGGCGACCGAGATCGTGGCCGTCTCCCCCTCGCCCACCGGCGCCTCGGTGGCGCCCTCGGGCGCGCCGGCGCCGATGACGACCTCGGTGGCCAGGGTCTCCCCGGCCACCAGCGCCTGGTGGGTGCGCACGGCCTCGAGCACGGCTCCGGGGCCGTCCACCGTCAGCGTGATCCGGTCGGAGACCTCCAGACCGGCCTCGCGGCGCGCCTGCTGCACGGCGCGGACCAGGTCGCGCGCCAGGCCCTCGGCGGCCAGCTCCGGCGAGACGCCGGTGTCCAGCACGACGAACCCGCCGCCGGGCAGCACCCCGGTGGCCGAGCCGTCCGCGGCGCCCGCGGCGACGGTCTCGAGGGTGTACTCCCCCTCCACCAGCGCCAGCCCGCCGGAGGTCACGGTGCCGTCCTCGGCGACCGACCAGTCCCCGGACTTCGAGCCCTTGATCGCGCGCTGCACGTCCTTGCCCAGCCGCGGGCCGGCGGCGCGGGCATTCACGTTGAGCTTCTGCGACACCCCGTACGACGCGGCCTCGGGGGCGGCCAGGTCGAGCAGCCGCACCGACTTCACGTTGAGCTCGTCGGCGATGATCTCCTCGAAGCCGGCCAGCGCCTGCGCGTCGCCCACCACCACGGTGAGCTGCGCGAGCGGCAGCCGGTTGCGCAGCTTGGCGGCCTTGCGCAGCGCCGAGCCCGCCGAGCAGACCTCGCGCACCGCGTCCATCGCGGCGACCAGCGCGTCGTCGGCCGGCAGCGTGTCGAGCGTCGGCCAGTCGGTGAGGTGCACCGAGCGCCCGCCGGTCAGCCCGCGCCAGATCTCCTCGGTGGTCAGCGGCAGCAGCGGAGCGGTGGTCCGGCAGAGGACGTCCAGCACGGTGGCCAGGGTGTCGAAGGCGTCGTGAGCCTCGCTCTCCTCGACCGCGCCGGTGGCCCAGAACCGCTCGCGCGAGCGGCGGATGTACCAGTTGGTGAGCACATCGACGAAGGTCCGCGTCGACTCGCAGGCCCCGGCGATGTCGTACTCGTCGAGCTGGCCGGTGGCCTGCGCGACGTACTGGCGCAGCTTGGCCAGGATGTAGCGGTCCATCGGGTGCGCGGAGTCGGTGCGCGGCGTCGCCTCGTAGCCGCTCTCGCCGGCGGCGTTGGCGTAGAGGGTGAAGAAGTACCAGCTGCTCCACAGCGGCATCAGCACCTGGCGCACGGAGTCGCGGATGCCGGCCTCGGTGACGACCAGGTTGCCGCCGCGCAGGATCGGGCTCGACATCAGGAACCAGCGCATCGCGTCGGCGCCGTCGCGGTCGAAGACCTCGCTGACGTCGGGGTAGTTGCGCAGCGACTTGCTCATCTTGGCGCCGTCGGAGCCGAGCACGATGCCGTGGCTGATGCACGAGCTGAACGCCGGGCGGTCGAAGAGCGCGGTGGCCAGCACATGCATCGTGTAGAACCAGCCGCGGGTCTGGCCGATGTACTCCACGATGAAGTCGCCGGGGAAGTGGTGCTCGAACCACTCGGCGTTCTCGAACGGGTAGTGCACCTGCGCGAACGACATCGACCCGGAGTCGAACCAGACGTCGAGGACGTCCTCGACGCGGCGCATCGTGGACCGCCCCGTCGGGTCGTCGGGGTTGGGCCGGGTCAGCTCGTCGATGTAGGGGCGGTGCAGGTCGGTGACGGTGACCCCGAAGTCGCGCTCGAGCTCCTCGAAGGAGCCGTAGACGTCGATGCGGGGGTAGGCCGGGTCGTCGCTCTTCCACACCGGCACCGGCGATCCCCAGAAGCGGTTGCGGGTGATCGACCAGTCGCGGGCGTTCTCCAGCCACTTGCCGAACTGGCCGTCCTTGATGTGTTCGGGCACCCAGTGGATCTGCTGGTTGAGCTCGACCATCCGGTCCTTGATCGCGGTGACCTCGACGAACCACGACGAGACGCCCTTGTAGATCAGCGGCTCGCGGCAGCGCCAGCAGTGCGGGTAGGAGTGGTCGTAGGTCTCGCGGCGCAGCAGGACCGTGCCGGGGGTGACCGAGCCGGTCCCCTCGCTCGCGCCGCGGGTGGCGGCCTTGAGGTGGTCGATCACGTGCAGGTTGGCGTCGAAGACCAGCATCCCGGCGTAGTCGTCGACGGGGTGGGTGAAGCGCCCGTCCTTGCCGACCGGCATCACCGCCTCGATGTGCTCGCGGTCGGTGACCTCCTTGTCGACCTCACCGAACGCGCCGGCGGTGTGCACCACGCCGGTGCCGTCGGTGGTGGTGACCGCGTCGTCGGCGGCGACCACGCGGAAGGCGTTCTCGTGGCCCAGGTAGTAGGAGAACGGCGGCGTGTAGCGGCGCCCGACCAGGTCGGCGCCGCGGTAGCGGCCGAGGATCGTGAACTCGCCGTCCTCGCCGGCCAGCTCGCGGGCGTACGACGCCAGCCGGGCCTCGGCCAGCAGGTAGCGCGCCGTCTCCTCGGTGCCGGGCACGGGCGCCTCGACCACGACGTAGTCGATGTCGGAGCCGACCATCACCGCGAGGTTCGAGGGCAGCGTCCACGGGGTGGTGGTCCAGATCAGCACGTGCGCGCCGTCGAGGACCGGGTCGGGGCGCCCGGGCAGCGGCTCGAGGCGGAAGCCGACCGTGACGGCCGGGTCCTGGCGGCTCTTGTAGACGTCGTCGTCCATCCGCAGCTCGTGGTTCGACAGCGGCGTCTCGTCGTTCCAGCAGTAGGGCAGGACGCGGAAGCCCTCGTAGACCAGCCCCTTGTCGTACAGGCTCTTGAACGCCCAGATGACGCTCTCCATGTAGTCGGGGTTGAGCGTCTTGTAGTCGTGGTCGAAGTCGACCCAGCGCGCCTGGCGGGTCACGTACTCGCGCCACTCGCCGGTGTAGCGCAGCACCGACTCGCGGCAGGCGGCGTTGAACTTCTCCACGCCGAGCTCGTGGATCTCGTCGGTGGTCTTCAGGCCGAGCTGGCGCATCGCCTCGAGCTCGGCGGGCAGGCCGTGGGTGTCCCAGCCGAAGCGGCGCTCGACGCGCTTGCCGCGCATCGTCTGGTAGCGCGGCACGATGTCCTTGACGTACCCGGTCAGCAGGTGGCCGTAGTGCGGCAGCCCGTTGGCGAACGGCGGGCCGTCGTAGAAGACGAACTCGTTCTCGCCGTTCGCACCGGCCTCGCGCGCCTGCACGCTGGCCTGGAAGGTCTCGTCGTCCTTCCAGTACGCCAGCACCCGCTCCTCGATCTCCGGGAAGCGCGGGGAGGACGGGACGTTGCTGGTGCCGCTGGTGGCGACCTTCGGGTAGGTCATCGGTGGCTTCTCCTGGTGGCGGGTCGGGTCGATCGTGTCCAGACCACGAGGACGACTCACGCCGCGGTACCACCTCGCTTGCCACCCGCACGCGGGCGACCACTTCATCGCAGGCTGTGACGGGCCCACCCGTCCGGTTCTAGTGAGCGCTCGCGCGCCGTTCTTCCGGAGGCTCGCCGCTGATGACGGCTCAGACGCCTTGCCTCCCAGATTAGCCCGCGCATCCCCGCCCCACCAATCCATTCCCGCCCACCGCGCGGCCCCGCGCCGCCCGCGCCGCGCGCCCGCGCCCCTGCCGGCCCCAACCCCCCTTGTAACGCGGAGTTATCACTCCTACCCCAGCGTTATTTCACTGAGGTAGTGGGCATAACCCCGCGTTACAGCTGGGTGGAGGCGCGGGCGGGCGGTGCGGGCGCTGGCGGGCGGCGGTCAGCGGCGGCGGGGCTTGATCCAGACCTGGCGGCTCGCTTGGGCGCCGAAGGCCCTGGCCGCGGCGGTGGCGGTGATCTTCAGCTTCCGCTTCCGGTTGACGAGGAGCTTGACGGGCAGGCGTACGACGATCCGCTCGCCCGCCTCGACGGAGTCATTCACGCGCACCTCCCGCGTCTTCAGCCCCTTCCCGTAGCCCCGCACTCGGAAGTGGCTCGCGTCGGTCACCGCGGTGATCCGCACCCGCACCGTCGTCCAGCGCTTGGTGCGTACCGTCCGGGCCGGGATCCGATCCATCGAGATCACTCCGGCGGGGTCCGCAATCACGTACCACTTGAGCTTCCCGTCGAGCCGGTCGTAGGGCGAGACGCCGCTGTCACCGGGCGTCAGGCTGACGAACGTGCACAGCCCCTGCCCCAAAGGGCGGGCCGGCCGGTCCGTCTCCAGCGAGATCGTGTCGACTGCCCGAGTGGCCCCGCCGCTCGGCGCGAAGGTCGACACGACGACCTCGTCCTCGGCCACGCACTGTCCGTCCTCGGCCAGCGTCCCGAACACCAGGTGCAGGTCGGCGTCGGTGTCCGCGTCCGGGACACCACCGAGCACCACCGTCGCCCGTACGCGCCGGCCCTCTGGACCGACGTGCTCGGATGACCGGGCCGAGACCAGCGTCTGCGCCGGGATCACCGAGGTCGGCATGTCCGCCGCGTGCTCGGGATAGTCATAGGTGACCTGGACATCGGCAGACGCCGCAGGGCCTGCGAGCACCAGTCCCCCAGCCAGCAGCCCGACCGCCGCCCCCGTACCGATCCACCGCGTCGTACGTCGCCTCATGTCGCCCCCGTGTGTGTGATCCCGCTCCTCCTCCCGATCCTGCCACCGCCGCGCCCCACCCGCTTGTAACGCGGGGTTATCACTCCTACCCCAGCGTTATTTCACTGAGGGAGTGGGCATAACCCCGCGTTACAGCCGGGTGGAGGCGCGGCGGGGCGGCCGGGGTGGATGGCGTTACGTAGAGTTGGGGAGCGTGACTGCTGCTAACGCCTGGGGCTTCGGCCTGGCCACCGTGACCGCTGACGACACCATCCTCGACGTGTGGTTCCCCGAGCCGGCGCTCGGCGCGGCCCCCGCCGACCCGACGGCGCCCGCCGAGCTGAGCGCGCTGGAGGGCGAGGACGACGTGCGCGCCGTACGGCGCGAGGTGCGGCTGGTGCAGATCACGGACCTCTCGGCCGCCCCCGCGAGCACCGAGGACGCCTGGCTGCGCCTGCACCTGCTCTCCTCGCGGCTGGTGGTGCCGCACCAGATCTCCATGGACGGCGTCTTCGGGCTGCTCACCAATGTGGTGTGGACCTCCGCCGGCCCCTGCGCGGTCGCCGGCTTCGAGCGCACCCGGGCCCGGCTCCAGGCCGCCGGGCAGCACGTGACGGTGTACGGGGTGGACAAGTTCCCCCGCCTGGTCGACTACGTGATGCCGTCCGGGGTGCGCATCGCCGACGCCGACCGGGTCCGCCTCGGCGCGCACCTGGCCGAGGGCACCACGGTGATGCACGAGGGCTTCGTGAACTTCAACGCCGGCACCCTCGGCGCCTCGATGGTCGAGGGCCGGATCTCGGCCGGCGTGCTGATCGGCGACGGTTCCGACGTCGGCGGCGGCGCCTCGATCATGGGCACCCTGTCCGGCGGTGGCAAGGAGGTGATCAGCGTCGGCGAGCGCTGCCTGCTGGGCGCCAACTCCGGCCTGGGCATCTCGCTGGGCGACGACTGCGTGGTCGAGGCGGGCTGCTACGTCACCGCCGGCACCAAGGTCACCGTCAAGGACATGGACGGCAAGCCGCAGGTGGTCAAGGCGGTCACCCTGTCGGGCGCCTCGAACGTGCTGTTCCGCCGCAACTCGGTGACCGGCGCGATCGAGGCCGTGCCGTGGCGCGGTGAGGGCGTCGAGCTCAACGCGATCCTGCACGCGAACTGAGCCCCGCCCCGCTCCCACACCCACCCCCGCAACACCCACTCCCCCAGTCACCCGAGGAACACGCATGGGCAAGGCACTGCGCTGGACGGGAGCAGGCGTCGGCCTGCTCGCCGTCCTCGCCGTCTCGGTCCTCGCGGTCCAGGAGGGCGTCGTCCGGCTGCCCGGGCAGAGCGGCTGCACGGCGAGCGTGGACGGGCGCGAGGTCGAGCTGACCACCGACCAGGCCGAGAACGCCGCGCTGATCACCGCGATCGCGGTGCAGCGCCAGATGCCGGCCCGGGCGGCGTCGATCGCACTGGCGACCGCCTACCAGGAGTCGAAGATCATCAACATCGACTTCGGCGATCGCGACTCCCTCGGGTTGTTCCAGCAGCGCCCCTCGCAGGGCTGGGGCACCGAGGAGGAGGTGCTCGACCCGGTCTACGCGACCAACAAGTTCTACGACGCGCTGGAGCGGGTCGAGGGCTACGAGTCGATGCCGATCACCGAGGCCGCCCAGGAGGTGCAGCGCTCGGGGTTCCCCGACGCCTACGCCGACCACGCCGCCGACGGCCGGGCGCTCGCCTCGGCGCTGACCGGCAACTCGCCGGGCGGCACCTTCACCTGCGTGGTCAGCGGGGACCGGGAGCGCGAGTCCGACGACCTCGACGAGGCCGGGCTCACCGACCGCGCCGCCGCCGTACGACGCGACCTGCGCGCCGTCTTCGGGCCGCTGCCGATGGGCGGCTTCGACCCCGAGGGCGTCTCCAGCGGCCACAAGGAGGGCTCGGCGCACTACGAGGGCCGCGCGGTGGACGTGTTCGTGCGCCCGATCAACCGCGACAACAAGCGCCGCGGCTGGGCGATCGCCGGCTACCTGGTGGCCCAGGCCCAGCGCCTCGACATCGACACCGTGATCTTCGACGGCAAGATCTGGACCGCGCGGCGCTCCACCGCGGGCTGGCGCGACTACAAGATCGACACCAGCGGGCGCGACGCCGCCACGGCCGCGATCCTCGAGCACCGCGACCACGTGCACGTCGACGTCGCCGACTGAAGCAGAGCCGACAGACCAGAGCCGACTGAGCAGCGACTCAGGCCAGCCGGCGAGCAGCCTGAGCGACCCGCTCGTCGGTGGCGGTGAAGGCGATCCGGACGTGCCGCCCACCGGCCCGGCCGTAGAAGGCGCCGGGCGCGACCAGGATGCCCCGCTCGGCGAGCCAGGCGACGGTCTCCCAGCAGTCCTCGTCGCGGGTCGCCCACAGGTACAGCGAGGCCTCGGAGTGGTCGATGCGGAAGCCAGCACCCTCGAAGGCCGCACCCAGCGCCGCCCGGCGCTCGGCGTAGCGGGCGTGCTGCTCGGCGACGTGGGCGTCGTCGTCCAGCGCGGCGGCCATCGCGACCTGCTGGGGTCCGGGCATCTGCAGCCCGAGGTTCTTGCGCACCGCCAGCAGCTCGCCGACCAGCGCCGGGTCGCCGGCCACGAACGCGCAGCGGTACCCGGCCAGGTTGGAGCGCTTCGACAGCGAGTGCACCGCGAGGATCCCCTCGTGGGAGCCGCCGCAGACGTCGGGGTGCAGCACCGAGATCGGCCGGTTCCTCGGGTCCCAGGCCATCTCGATGTAGCACTCGTCGGAGACCAGCACGGTGCCCCGCTCACGGCACCACGCGACGACCTTGCGCAGGTGCTCCAGCGGCAGCACCTTGCCAGTCGGGTTGGACGGCGAGTTGATCCACAGCAGCGCCGGCACCTCGGGGCCGAGCGCGGTCAGCGAGTCGGTCGCCACCGCCCGGGCGCCCGCCAGCGCGGCGCCGACCTCGTAGGTCGGGTAGGCCAGCTCCGGGTAGGCGACCAGGTCGCCGGCGCCGATCCCGAGCTGGAGGGCCAGGTTCGCGATCAGCTCCTTGGAGCCGGTCACCGGCAGCACCGCATCCAGGCCCACGCCGGTGACGCCCAGGCGCCGCTGGAGCCAGTCGATCACGGCCTGGCGGGTCTCCGGCAGGCCGATGGTCTGCGGGTAGCCCGGCGAGTCGGCGGCTCCACGCAGCGCCGCCTGGACGACCTCGGGGGTCGGGTCGACGGGCGTCCCGACCGAGAGGTCGACGATCCCCTCGGCGTGCCCGCGCGCCTGCGCGGCGTACGAGGTGAGCTTGTCCCAGGGGAAGTCCGGAAGCCGTCGCGAGACGGGGTCGTCACCGACCCGGCGCGAGCTCACTCCTGGTTCTGCGGGGGCAGCGCCTCGATGAACGGGTGGTCCTTGTCGATCTCACCCATCTTCGCCGCGCCACCGGGCGAGCCGAGGTCCTCGAAGAACCCGACGTTGGCGGTGTAGTAGTCCTTCCACTGCTCCGGCGTGTCGTCCTCGTAGAAGATCGCCTCGACCGGGCACACCGGCTCGCAGGCGCCGCAGTCCACGCACTCGTCGGGGTGGATGTAGAGCATCCGCTTGCCCTCGTAGATGCAGTCGACCGGACACTCGTCGACACACGCGCGGTCCTTGAGGTCGACACACGGCTGGGCGATGACGTAGGTCACCAGTTCCTCCTGAGAGCACTTGCGAGAGCGGATGCTCGGCAAACCCTAGTATCCCCCCATGCCTGATCACTCGGAACCCGGCATTCCTGATACCGAACGGGGCCCCGACCAGCCCGCCACCGGCGAGCACCTGCTCGGCCCGCACGTGGTCGGGCAGCGGGTGGTGATCCGGCGCCTGGTCCGCGGCGAGAGCGGGCCCACCGGCGGCCCGGCGATGACCGACGTGCTCGGCACGGCAGAGTCCTGGGGCTCCGGCGAGGTGGTGGTACGCCGCGAGGACGGCGTCGCGGTGCGGATCGCGATCGCCGACATCGTCTCGGGCAAGCCGGTGCCGCCGCGCCCCTCGGTGCACCACCGGCTCTCGGCGCGCGCCTGCGAGGAGCACACCCTGGCCCTGTGGCCGGGCCTGGAGCGCGTCGCGGTGGCCGACGGCGGCGAGTGGGTGCTGCGCCTGGACCCGGCGCCGCGCGGGCGGCCGCTGAAGCGGGCCAACTCGTGCCTGGCGATGGGCGAGCCCGGCACGTCGTACGACGAGGCGGTCGCCGCGGTGGGCGCCTTCTACTCCGAGCACGGCCGCGAGCCGCTGGCCCAGGTGGAGGTCGGCAGCGAGGCCGAGCGCGCGTTCCTCGACCGCGGCTGGCGTCCGCTGGGCCACGGGGACTCGGAGTTCTGGGTCGGCTCGCTAGCCAAGGCCAGGCGCTCCCGACGCGCCTCCTCCCGGCGCTCCTCCTCTCCAGGCCCCCGGTTCCAGACAGAGCTGACCGCCGACGGCGACCACGCCCTGGTCCAGGCCCACGACGGCGACGCCCTGGTCGCCGTCGGCCGCGGCACCCTGCACGGCGACTGGCTGGGGCTGCACGCGCTGGAGGTCGAGCCCGGGCACCGGCGCCGCGGCCTGGCCGGGCTGGTGCTCGACGAGCTCTTCGACTGGGCCGGCGAGTCCGGCGCCGGCACCGTGTGGCTGCACGTGGAGCCCGACAACTCAGCCGCGGTGGCGCTCTACGGCGCGCTGGGGCTGGTGCGCCACCACGCCGCGCGCTACCTCACCCCGGCCTGACGCCCCGCCTGACGCCCGGCCGGCTCGGCCGCGGGCTCGGTGCTGGGCTTCGCGTTCGGCTTGGGCTTCGGCTTCGGCTTGGGCTCCGGCTCGGGGTCCTGGCAGATCACCGAGTCCGAGGGCGTGTAGGTGGTCGAGAAGACCTCGCGCCGCTCGACGGCCGAGGAGCCGGGCTTCTTGAAGATCCGGGTGACGTCGATGTCGAAGCCGCCGTACCCGCTGTTGGGGTAGCAGTCGGGGGTGGTCATCGTCCGGGTCTGCGGCTGGGTGAAGTTGTGCCGCTCCCCGGTCACCGACGAGACGTCCCAGACCTTCGTCGACCACATGCTGACGGTGACCGCGCCCTGGCCGGCCGAGCTGGCCGGGGACACCTTCGCGCTGATCAGCACGCCGTAGGGGGTGTCGTTCTTGAACCGCAGGTCGACCGAGCCCCAGGCCACGGTCGCCTCGCGCCCGACCGGGTAGCGGTCGATGTAGAACGAGTGCGGCTTGTGCTCGACGTCCTCGAGACCGGCGAAGAACATCGCGTTGAACAGCGTGGTCGCCATCTGCGAGACGCCGCCGCCGAGGTCCTCCTTGAAGATCCCGTTGCTGATCATGAAGCCCTCGGTGAAGCCGTTCTCGCGGGTCCGCTCCCCCACCGTGTCGTTGAGCGAGAACGTCTCCCCGGGCTCGAGCACGGTGCCGTCGATGAGCTCCGCGGCCCGGCCGATGTTGATGTTGCGGTACTCCGCGTAGGGGTAGTACGTGGTGAACGAGGAGACCTCTTCGGTGATCTTCAGGTCACGGGCGTCCTGGGTGGTGAACTCGGGCTCGGCGACCTTGGCCTCGACCGCGATCTCGCGCTTGCCCGAGGCCGCGACCGCGGTCTCGAGGAAGGCGTCGCTGATGTCGGCGGGGTCGTAGTCGATCCCGGGCTTGCCCTGGATCACCTTCGGCTTGCCGTTGACCAGCTCCACGCGCGCGTCCACGGGCGCACCGGCGTCGCCGATCTGGCGGTCGACGCGGGCGGTGAGGCGCTTCTCGTCGAGCTCGGGCACCAGCTCGCCGTCCTCGGCGACCATCGTGACGACGCGGCCGATGTCGACGGGGCGCAGGGTGACCCGGGTGGCGTCGAAGACCAGCGTGATCGGCGCCGAGACGGCCGGGTTCGCGAACCCGTCGAGCGCCTCCTGCAGGTCGTCGGCGTCGATCTCGGGCTGGGCCGGCTGCAGGTCCAGCTCGGCGCGCCCGTCGATGGACAGGTACGCCGCGACCAGGGCGTCGCGGGCCTCGTCGGGGTCGACGCCCTCGCCGACGACGGGCTCGGTGACCTTGACCTTGCCTGCCTTGAACGCGATCGCGCCCTCGACCGGAGGCGTGCCGACGCCCTTGTCCAGCCGCGTCACGACCCGGGCCAGGGCGTCGTCGTCGGTGCTCACCACGGCGTCGAGCGCGTCGCCGCCGGTGTAGTACTCCCACAGTCGGCGCGGCGACCAGCTGCGCTCGGCGCCGGCGGCCTCGACCGAGGCGTCCACGTCGAGGGACAGGCCGGCCTTGTCCGGGCTGACCTGCTGGGTGCGCCCGTCGACCTCGAGGGTCATCGAGCGGCGGGCGCGCTCGCCAAGGTGCTCCTCGAGCTCGGCGCGGGCCTCCGCGCGGCTCATGCCGCCGATCTCGACTCCCGACACCGTGGTGCCGCGGGGGACGTCGGCACCGGCGAAGGCGTAGGCCGCGGCGTAGAGTGCACCGAAAAGCAGGACCAGCCCGAGCAGCAGGAGGACGACGACCCGTCCCCCCTTGCTCTCGCGCGCGGTCGGGGAAGCATCAGAAGTCACGGCGCCATACTAGGCGGGTGGCGTAGCCCGACGCGGCATCGTCGCGAGCCCCCACACCAGGACCACCAGGGCGCTGAACAGCACCAGGTAGCCCGACGGGCTCGCCGCCAGCGCGTAGTCGCCCTCGGGCCGCCCGGGCAGCACGAGTGCGATCACCGCGATCCAGCCCAGGCAGAACGCCGGCCGGCCCCACCACACCCGTGGGGTGGCGACCAGGGCGGCGGTGGTGGCGGCGAGGCCGAGGGCCATCCCCCACCAGCGCCCGTGCAGGGCGACCAGCGACAGGCTGGTCAGGGTCCCGGCGAGCAGGGCGAGCAGCGCCAGCCCGGACCGGGCGAGGGCCTCCACCCTCAGAGTCCGGCGAAGAGGTCGGTCTCCAGCCCGTCCTCGTTCAGCTCACCGCGGGTGCCCTTCGCGATCCGGTAGAACTCCAGGCCCCAGGCCTCGTTGCCGACGTTGTTGGAGAGCGCGAAGAACGGGCCGTCCACCGTGATCTGGGTGGCGTGCGCCTTGAGCGCGGCCATCTTCTTGTCGAAGTACTCGGTGCCGTCGACGACGGCGGCGAGCTGGGAGTCGGGGGTGACGAAGTGCGGGAGCGGCCCGTCGGGGTCCATCCCCTCGAAGCTGGCGGTGTCCCCGGCGTCGCGCAGGGCGCGCAGCCCGGCGCGCATCCGGCTCTCCGACATCGCGCCCCAGTAGATCTTGGCGATCTCCCACGGCTCCCCCAGCTCCAGCTTGTACGACGGCACGGCCGCGAGCTGGGCGGCGTACATCGCGACCCGGTGGGCCTGGATGTGGTCGGGGTGGCCGTAGCCGCCGAACTGGTCGTAGGTGACCAGCACCTGCGGGCGCACCTCGCGGATCACCTTGACCAGCTCGTCGGCGGCCTCGGTGAGGTCGGCGGCCCAGAAGGCGTTGGCGTGGATGTCGTCGGCGGGGATGGCATGGCCGTCCTCGTGCCACTTCATCCCGGAGTCGCGGTAGCGCCCGAACCCGCCCAGGTAGCGGTGGTCGGTGACCCCCAGCGCGGCCATCGCGGCGGCGAGCTCGCCCTTGCGGTGCTCGCCGAGGGTGTCGTCGCGGTCGGCGCCGAGGTGCTCGAGCTCGGGGACCAGGATCTCGCCCATCTCGCCGCCGGTGCAGGTGACCAGCGTGACGCCGCGCCCCTCGGCGACGTACTTGGCCATCGTGGCCCCCTGGCCGATGGACTCGTCGTCGGGGTGGGCGTGCACCAGCAGCAGGCGCTGGTCGGGAGTCTGCGTCATGCGCCCCACCCTAGTCCGGCCGCTTGACCCGCTTCGGGGCGTCGGGCAGCTCGACCGGCGCGAGCCGCACCACGGGGGCCTCGGGGCCCCGGTCCAGCCACCCCTCGTACTCGTCGACGACCAGCTCGAGCTGCGGCTCGGGGGCGTCGCTGAGCACGGCCCAGGGGTGATCCTCGTCGTCGTCCTCGCCGGCCAGCCGCTCCCGCGTCACCTCGGCGCCATAGCCGGCGCGCGCCAGGGCCCGGGCCGCGGCCCGGGCGTCGTCCTCGTCGAAGAAGATGCCTCTCACGGACACCGATTCTCCCCGATCCCCAGCGGCGTCGCGCAGTACCCGGGCGAGCTCGGACAGGAAGGGCCGATCCGGCTCCAGCCAGTCCACGTCGCCCAGCTCCTCGGCCCTCAACCAGCGCACCGCGTCGTGCTCGGACGGCACGGGCTCCCCCGCGACGAGCTCGACGAGCGCGACGGCGAGCTCGTGGGTCTCGCCGATCGGGACCAGCCCGGCGAGCCAGCCGACGACGCGGACCGGGCAGGCGAGCTCCTCGGCGATCTCGCGCCGGATCGCGTCGTCGGGGCTCTCGCCGGGCTCGACCTTGCCGCCGGGGAACTCCCAGCGCCCGGCCGCCGCGGCGGGGGCGGTACGGCGGGCGGCGAGCACCCGGCCATCGCGGACGATGGCCGCACCGACGACGCGCATGCGTGAGCTCACCGCCTCATCATCGCCGGTGGTGCGGGCTCACGACCCGGTGGCTACCGTGTCGGCCATGCCCGAGACCCCCACCGACGCCGACGGGCTCACGCTGCGCCGCGGCCGCGACCACACCGCCGAGATCGACGCGCTGGCCCGGCGCTACGGCGGGCGGGTGGGCCTGGACGCGGTGCTGAGCGACCTGAACCGGCGCGGGCGCCGCACCTGGGCGCCGGGGCGCGCCGTACGCCGCGCCTTCACCTGGGACGCCCACGACCGGCGCGACCCGCGCTGGTGGCCCCAGGGCATCTCCTCCTCGGGCGACGCGCACGAGTCGGGCCACTACACCGGCACGGACGGCGAGCCGCGCCGGCTGTTCGTGACCACCTGGTACGCCAAGGAGGTCGACGGCGAGAAGCACGGCTCCCGGGTGAGCTTCTTCGACCCGCGGACCCGGCGCTACCGCCACGTGCTGCTGGTGACGCCGTCCCTGGAGGGACCGCAGGCGCGCTGCGCCCCGCTGCAGATGCACGCGGGCGGGATCGTCTGGGCGGGTCCGTGGCTGCACGTGGCGGCGACCGCGACCGGGTTCCACACCTTCCACCTGGACGACATCCTGCGGGTGCCCGACGAGCACGCGGGCGAGTCGCTGGGCTACCGCTACGTGCTGCCGCTGCGGTTCACCCACCGCGCCGAGACCGCCGAGGGCCTGGACCGGCTGCGCTACTCGTTCCTCTCGCTGGACCGCGGCGCCTCGCCCCCGGAGCTGGTGGTCGGCGAGTACGGCCGGCGCAAGCAGACCCGGCGGCTGGCCCGCTTCCCGCTCGGCGAGGGGTTTCTGCCCGCGCCGGACGAGCAGGAGGTGACCCGGCTGCTCAGCATCGAGTCGTCGGGCGTGGCCGGGATGCAGGGCGCCGTGCGGGCTCCCGGAGGTCTCTACGCGACCGCGTCGCACGGCCCGTGGACCCTGGGCTCGCTCTACGTCGGCAAGCCCGGTGCGTTGCGCCGGCGTCGGTGGGCGACCCCGATGGGTCCCGAGGACCTGACCTGGTGGCCGGGCACGGACCTGCTCTGGACGGTCACCGAGCACCCCCGCCGGCGCTGGATCTGCGGTCTGGCCAGGCCCGCGGGCTACCGCCGGGGCTGACGGGCCAGCTGACGGCTCTGCGCCACCAGGCGCCCGGTGGAGTCCCAGATCTCGCAGTCCTCCTCGAACATGCCGCCCGCCATGTTGCGGGTCGCGTGGCGCACCTGCAGCCACCCGGGTGCCGGTACGGCGCGGATGTGCGCGGTCAGCTCCAGGGTCGGCGCCCAGCCGGGCATCCCGAGGTCGAAGGTCACCGGCGGCAGCGCGTCGAGGACCAGCAGCAGCGAGATCGGGTCGGGCTCGCGGCCGTCGGGGAAGCGGAACCACGCCTGCAGCGCCCCCTGGCGCGACGGCTCCCCCATCGCCCAGCCGATGTGGGCCGGGTCGATGCGCATGTCGAAGCGCTCCATCAGCGGCGCGGACTTGCGGATGCTCTCCGGCGACATCGTGGTCGGCACGCACTCGTCCGGCGGCGGGATCGCCGGCCGCTGCGCGGTGGTGCGCACGTCGTCGGGCAGCGCCGACAGGTCGCCGTACGTCGCCAGCGCGCTGATCCGCGCGGCGTCGCCCTGGTGCAGCTCCGCGGCCATCGTGGCGACGCTCCCCCCGTCGCGCAGCACCCGCGTGGTCACCGCGGCCGGGCCGGCGGTGGACGCGGACAGGTAGTAGGCGCTGACCGCGAGCGGGTCCGGCTTGCCGGGCACCGTGGCGCGCAGCGCGTTGCCGATCATCGCCAGCAGGTAGCCGCCGTTGATGCCCTCGCCCACCGACCAGCCGGCGGACAGGGTGGCCTCGTGCTCGCCGGGGCCGGTGGCGGTGACTGCGGTGTCGCGGTCGAACTCATAAGACATGCGCGGAGAATAGCGGCCGTGACCTCCGGATCGACCCTCAGCACCCACGCCCGCCAGCTCGTCCACGTCGGTCCGCACGCCGGAGCCCACCGCGTCGCGTTGCGGGCCTGCGTCTCGGTGTCGGTCCCGCTGCTGCTGCTGTGGTCCGTCGGTCACCTGGACTGGTCCATCTACGCCGCGTTCGGCGCCTTCACCTCTCTCTATGGGCGCAACCACGTCCACCTCTCCCGCGCGCAGATGCAGCTGACCCTGGCCGGCGTGCTGACCGCCGCCTGCACGCTGGGTGTGCTGGTCGGGCTCTCCGAGCATCGCGCCTGGCTCGCGGTACCGGTTGCGGCCCTGGTCGCCAGCGCCACCTCCCTGCTCTCCGACGCCCAGGACTGGCACCCGCCGGGCCCCCTCTTCCCGATCTTCGCGTTCACCGCCTGCGCCTCCCTCCCGTCCTCCCCCGGCGACCTGGGCATCGCCGCCGCCGTGGCCGCCGCGTCCGCGCTGTTCTCGGTGCTCGTCGGCAACGTCCACGCGTTCTGGCACGGCTGGCGACGCCCCGCGCAGGCCCGGCGCACCTCGCTGCGCCGGGGCGCGTACGCCGAGGTCGCCCGGCGCCACGTCGCCCGCAACGCCCTCGGCGTGCTGATCGCCGGCACGATCGCCACCGCCTCGGGCATCGGGCACCCCTACTGGGCCATGGTGAGCGCGGTCGTCCCGCTCGCCTCCCCGCAGCTCTCGGCTGGGGTGCTGCGCGGGGCGCACCGGGTGCTCGGCACGTTCCTCGGGCTCGGGGCCGCGGCGCTGCTGCTCTCCCTCGACGCGGACGGCCTCTGGCTGATCGCGATGGTGGTGGCGATGCAGGCGTGGGCCGAGCTCTGGGTGGGGCGCAACTACGCCATCGCCCTGATCGGGATCACCCCACTCGCGCTGCTGATGATCCACCTCGTCTCCCCCGCGCCGACCGGGGAGCTGCTCTGGGACCGCGGCGTGGAGACCGTGATCGGGGTGCTCGTCGGGGTGCTGGTCGGGCTGGCCACCCGCCCTCGGCGCAACCGCCTCTGACCTGGGCAGACGCTGCTCGAGAAGTTCTCCACAGATTGGCTTGCGGGGGTTACCTGCGCGACCTCTCTTGACTACAATCGTTTCTATGTTTGAACTCTCCGGCTACGGGCTGAACGGCGGCGATGACGCTGCCGACGCGCCTGTTCCTGGGGATTCCGAGGCAGCCGAGCGCCCGGGTGAGTTCTGGGTCGAGGTCCTCGCGGCGGTCGAGCCCGCGGGGCTCAGCGATGCCGCGCTGGTCGACGAGCTGGCCGGCCTGGAGCGGCTCACCTCCGCGGCGGCCGCGGCCAAGGCCCGACTGACCGCGGATCTCGCGGCACGGCGCCGCGCCGAGGACACCGCCCGCGGCCTCCCGGCCCAGCGGTGCGGACGCGGGGTCGCCCACGAGGTCGCGCTGGCACGCCGGGAGTCCCCGCACGCGGGCCGCGAGCACGTCACGCTCGCGGTCGCGCTGGTCGAGGACCTCCCCGAGACGCTGGCCGCGCTGGCCCGCGGCGACCTCAACGAGCACCGCGCGCAGATCCTGGCCCGCGAGAGCGCCGACCTGTCGCGCGCCGATCGCGCCCACCTCGACTCCACCCTCGCCCCGCAACTGGGCGCCATGGGGAACCGTGAGGTGATGCTGGCCGCGCGGCGGCTGGCCTACGCCCTCGACGCCGAGGGCGCCGCCCAACGCGCCACCCGCGCCCGGGCCCGGCGCCGCGTCACCCACCGCGGACTGGGCGACGGCATGGTCCGCATCAGCGCCGACGTGCCGGCCTGGGACGCGATCGTGGCGATGCAGGCCCTCACCGAGCACGCCGACCACCTCAAGGCGTGCGGCGACACCCGCACCCGCGACCAGATCATGGCCGACGAACTCCTCACCCGACTCGACCAGCCCGCCACCCCGACCGCGCGGCGCATCGAGATCCAGCTGGTGATGAACGCCGACATGCTGCTCGACCCCGACCAGTCCACCCCCGCGCACCTGGTCGGCTACGGCCCCGTGCCCGCCAAGGTGGTCGCCACGCTGCTGGGCGACCCCGACGCGGAGGTCGCGATCCGGCGGCTGTACGCCAACCCCGCCGACGGGGCGCTGGTCGCGATGGACTCCCGCGCCCAGCTGTTCACCGGCGGCCTGCGCCGGATGCTGTTCGCCCGCGACGGCGAGACCTGCCGCACCCCGTACTGCGACGCGCCCGTGCGGCACGGAGACCACGTCACCCCCCGCTCCCACGGCGGCACCACCACCCTGGACCAGGGCCAGGGCCTGTGCGCAGCCTGCAACTACGCCAAAGAGGCCCCCGGCTGGCGCCACCGCACCACGAGCCCGCCCCACACCCGCCACACCGTCGAGGTCACCACCCCCACCGGCCACACCCACCACTCCAAGGCCCCACCACCACCGGTGCCCCCCACCAGCGCCGCCCACGGACTCGACGTCCGCATCCACCACCGCCCCACCAGCCTCGAGATCGACTGGGTCCTCGGCGCCTAGGCTGCCGCCCATGCCTCCCCTGCGCCCGGTCGCCCGGGTTCTCGTCGCCGGACTCGGGGCCGTCACCCTGGTGCATCTCGTCGCCCTGCTGCTCGACGCCGACGTGCTCGCGGACGTCACCCAGGTGTTGCTGATGCCGCTGCTGACCGGGGCTCTGGCGGTCCAGGTGCCGGCGCCGCGGGGGCGTCTGGTCACCTGGACGCTGGTCGCCCTCGGCTTCTCCTGGCTGGGCGACGCGGTGCCGCGCCTGCTCGGCGAGGAGGCCGGCTTCCTGGCGATGGTGGGCTTCTTCCTCCTGGCCCAGCTCTGCTACGTCACCGCGTTCTGGCCCTACCGGGAGGCCAGCGTGCTGCGCCGGCACCCGCTCGCGCTGGTACCGATCGTCGCGGTCGCGCTCGCGCTCGTCGCGCTGTGCGCCGGCGAGGCCGGCGTGCTGCTGCCCGCGATCGTGCTGTACGCCGGGTGCCTGTCCGCGATGGCGGTCCTAGCCACCGGCGTACACACCTGGGCAGCGGTGGGCGGCGTCGTCTTCCTGGTCTCCGACGCCCTGTCGCGCTCAACGCGTTCACCGACCTGGCCCCGCCCGCGGTCGGGTTCTGGGTGATGCTCACCTACGTCGCGGCCCAGGTCCTGCTGTGCGTGGGCGTGGCGGCGCGCAGTCCCGCGACGAACGGCACGATCGTGCGCTCGACGAGCGCGCGACGCTCCGGCTGAGGCAGCATCAGGCACTGGAGGGTGACGCCGTCGATCATCGCGAAGAGCTGCGCGGCCGCCTGGTCCGAGAGGCCCTGGTCGACGAACCATCGACGCAGTTCCTGGTCCAGCTGCGCGGAGGTGGCAGCCAGCTCCGCGTCGACGGCCGAGAGGGCGGCGTAGGCGAGCCAGACGCGAGCGCGGCGCTCGCGCCGATCGTCCAGCGGGAGCCACTGCTGCACGACGTCCATCAGCGAGGTGGCCTCTGCGGCCTCCACGTCTGCGAGGAACTGCTCCCCCGCGTGGTCGAAGCCTGCGCGCACCAGCTCGCTCTTCGTCCGGAAGTAGTACTGCACCTGGGCCGGCGACACGCCCGCCGCCACGGCGACACTACGGACGCTCAGGGCTCCGACCCCTTGCTCAGCGAGCACCGTCAGTACACCGTCGAGTAGGCGGGTGACGGGCATCAGGACTCCACTTGCCTCGACCTGACCAGCGACCACCCCGTCGCCGCGAGCTCGATCACGCCGAGCACCGCGATCACCAGACCGGCCTGGCGCAGACCGACAACGGGAGTCTCCACGTCGAGGAACGCGAAGAACAAAACCAGACCCCCGACGACCATGACGGCGCCGACAACGAATTCCCATCCACGCTTGCTCATACCAGCGCCCTTTTCTCTATACGAACGTACAATACGAATGTATAGCATGGACGGTCGAGCGCGATCGCCAGCCGGGCTAACCTTCACATGCATGTCATGCTGACGAAGGGGTCCGAGATGCGTATCGGCGAGTTGGCGAAGCGAACCGGCGTTGCTCCGCGGCTGCTTCGGTACTACGAGGAGCAGGGCCTGATCGCGCCGCGGCGCCTCCACAACGGCTACCGCGAGTACGACGAGTACCTTGTCGACCGCGTGATGAAGGTGCGCGGACTGCTCGACTCCGGCATCCCGACGCGCATCATCGGCGACATGCTTCCGTGCCTCGACCAGCCGAACGGCATAGTCGTCACCGACCCAGATCCCGAGCTGCGCGAGCTCTTGGTACGTGAGCGGGAGCGCATGTCGGAACGCATCGCGTTTCTCGAGCAGAACCGCGATGCGCTGAACCGCTACCTCGAGGCGATGGACCGGGGCCCCCGATCGCAACGGCGGGCCGCGCCCTAGGCGCCCGACTGGAGACGCACCCCACAGGGCGTCGAGGCCTCCACGACTTGACCTTCGCATTGATGTGAAGGTTGGACGATGTTCCTGCGATGAGCGCCCGGCTCGGAGCCGACGGGCAGGGGCCAGACCGCGACGGTCGAGGCGCTCGCCCGCCGGGCACTCCGTCCGGGCACCCCATGAAGGAGAGATGACATGAAGCTTGGAATCATCGGCAGCGGGGCGATCGGCGCCGGGATCGCGCGCCTTGCGGTCGCCGCAGGACATGAAGTGGTGCTGGCGAACTCCCGCGGTCCCGAGTCGCTGGCCGACCTCGTCGGCGAGCTCGGCGCGAACGCGCGGGCGGGCGAGGCCGCCGAGGCGGCGGCGTTCGGCGAGATCGTCGTCCTCGCTGTGCCTTTGGTGGCCTACGACGCTCTTCCAGTCGAGGCGCTCGTCGGGAAGATCGTGCTGTCGACGGGGAACTACTACCCCTCGCGTGACGGTCGGATCCAGGTCCTCGACTCCGGGACGCTGACCACGGCCGAGTACGAATCGAGCCTTCTGCCGGGAGCCGTGGTCAACAAGGCGTTCAACAACATCGTCGCCCACCACATCCCCTCGTTGGCACGCCCCGCGGACGCACCCGACCGCTCCGGCCTCGCCGTCGCCGGCAACGACGCCGAGGCCAAGCGGGCGGTGTCTGCCCTCGTCGCCAGCCTCGGCTTCGACCCGGTCGATGCCGGCTCCCTGGCCGAGTCGTGGCGCTTCGAGCCCGAGTCGGGCGCGTACACGACCATCTACGTCGCTGATCTCGACGTCTTCGCCCAGGACTGGCTGGCGGACGAAGGCGCACCTCTTCCCGCGCAGCGGCTTCGCGAGCATCTGGCGTCCTCGCATCGCCCCGACGTGGCGGGTCGCGCCTTCTGAGCACCCCCACCACGCGACAGATGCGAGATGCCCTGGCGGCATTCCCCACCGAGGCGTGCGCTCCCGACCCGACATGGGGGCCTGATCCTGCCCCTCGACAAGGACACCCATGACCGACCGCACGATGATTCTCGGCATGCACCTGGGAACCGGCTACGGCTCCCAGGGCCTGGCCTGGCGCGCCGCCGGCGTCGACCCCGCCAACTACACCAGCATCGACGCCCAGGTGCGCTATGCCCAGGCAGCTGAGCGCGGGAACTTCGCCTTCCTGTTCCTCCCGGACTCCCTGGCCATCACCCGTGGGATCGAACGCGAGGTACCTCAGGCCACCCTCGACCCGATGCTCACGCTGGCCGCGATCGCCCGCTCGACCGAACGCATCGGCCTTGTCGCCACCGGCTCAACGACGTTCAACGAGCCCTACAACATCGCCCGCCAGTTCAAGGCGCTCGACGTCATCAGCCACGGCCGCGCCGGGTGGAACGCCGTCACCACCAGCGACCCCACCGCCGCCGCCAACTTCGGACAGACGATCGCCGACCGCCCCGAGCGCTACGCACGCGCCCACGAGACCATCCAGGTTGTCCAAGCGCTCTGGGGCAGCTGGCAGGAGGACGCCTGGGTCAAGGACCCACAGACGGGAGTCTTCGTCGACACCGACAAGGTCCAGCCCGTGAACTTGCGTGGCACCTACGTCGCCTCCCGCGGACCGCTGCCCATCCCGCCGTCCGAGCAGGGGCAGCCGGTCATCTTCTCCGCCGGTGGCGGCGAGTACGGCCTGACCATTGCTGGACGCTATGCCAACGGCGTCATCGGGGCCGCCTTCACCATCGACGACGCCCGCGCCCAGCGCGAAGCCGCCCGGCAGGCAGCACGCCAAGCAGGCCGCAACCCCGACGACATCAAGTACTTCGCCGGAGTCATGCCAGCCCCAGGCAGCACAGTCCAGGACGCCGTGGAACGCCGCGTCGCCCTGAACCAGGACCTCTTCGCGAGCCGTCTCCCTCACCTCGGCGCCATGCTCAACCTGCCCCTCGGCGAGATTTCGCTGGACGAGCCGCTCACCCCCGTCCAGCTGAGCGCCGCGCGCCCCAGCCCGTTCGACCCCAGGTCAGCCAAGGCCCTCCAGGTCGCTCGCGAGGGGTGGACGCTCCGCGAGGTCCTCGCCCACGGCGTGATCGACTACCACCCGACACCGATCGGGCCGCCCACGGTCATCGCCGACCACCTCCAGGAGTGGTTCGAGGCCGACGCCGTCGACGGGTTCTGGGTCTCACCCGACGTCAACGAGACCGACATCGACACCTTCGTCGAGGAGGTCATCCCCATCCTCCGAGACCGCGGCCTATACCCCCACGACTACAACGGGACGACGCTGCGCGAACACCTCCGCGTGCCCTATCGGTACGGCCTGGAGCCCCGCACCCTCCCCGCAACCTGAGGCCGTCGGAGGAGCGACAACTTTGTGCAGCCGCCGCGCACTTGCGGCGGACAACCGCTCGTCGACCTCGGGCGTCTCACCGGGCATGAGAGTTCTGGTGGCGCTGTCCAGCGTGGTCGTCTCGCTCGCGCTTGTGACGTCGTGCGGCGGCGACGCCGAAGACTTGGCCGCGACGGAGGGAGCCTCGCCCGGGTCGTCCCCGCGGTCCTCGGAGATCCCCGGTGCCGATCAACGGCTGCACGAACAGCGCGACCCCTACGACCTGATCCTCACGAGCGCCGCGGTAGTGACCCACTCCGGTCACGACCGGGTCGTGCTGAGGTTCACCGGGACCGGCAGCCCTGGCTGGGACGTGCGGTACGTCGACCAGGCAGTGCTCGAGGGAAGTGGCGACGTGGTCGACCTGGCCGGCGACACGATCCTGCAACTGCACGTCTCCGGGACGCCGACTCTGACGCCGGAGAGCCGCGGCCCCGTTCGAAGACGGCTCGGCGGCGACGTCGTCGACCTCCACGCCACCGGTGCCTACGAAGGCATCACCCAGGTCTTCATCGGGCGCCGAGGCGGCCGCACCCCGTTCCGGGTCTTCGCGCTCACCGCTCCCCCGCGCCTGGTCGTCGACTTCGAGTGACCACCGCCGGCGACTCCATGACCCGGCGACTCAGTGCGAGTGCGCCGCCCGCCGCTCGTACTCCGCCCGGGCCGCGCGGTCGACGTCGGAGAGCGCCTTGTCGGCTCCCATCGCGTGACTGAGGGTGTCGCGCAGCCGGCGCGGCAGGGTGTTGGAGGAGTAGTAGACGCCCTTGGCGTACGCCGGCACCCAGGTCTCGAAGCGGGGCCGCTGGGCGACCCCGACGATGGCCGCGGCCACCTCCTCGGGCTTGACCGGCTTCATCCCGCGCGCCGCGGAGACGCCGGCGGCCAGCTCGGTCGCCACGACGGTGGGCAGGATGCAGGAGACGTCGACGCCGCTGGGGGCGAGCTCGGCCGCCATCGCCTCGGTGAAGCCGACCACGGCGTACTTGCTGGCGCTGTAGGTGGCGCCGTTGGCCACCCCGATCCGGCCCACAGCGGAGGCCACGTTGATGACGTGGCCGCGGCGCCGCTCGATCATCCCCGGCGCCACCAGCTTGGTGCCGGTGATCACGCCACGCAGGTTGATGTCGATGATCCGGTCGGTGGACTCGTCGCTCTCCTCCACCAGCGGCGAGAGCGGCATGATGCCGGCGTTGTTCACCAGGATGTCGATGGGCCCCTGCGCGGCGGCGTAGCCGATGAAGGCGGCGTACGACGCGCGGTCGGCGACGTCGACCACGTGCCCGAGTGCCCCTCCCCCGACCTCGGCCGCCGCCTTGGCCGCGACGTCGTCGTCGAGGTCGCCGATCACCACCCGGGCCCCCGCGGCGGTGAACCGGTGGGCGGTGGCCAGGCCGATGCCGCGCCCGGCTCCGGTGATCACGACACGGGTGCCGTTCAGGCTGCGGGGCGGGGTCTTCGACACGGGGATCTTCATCAGGGTTCCTGCTCTCTGGGGGGTGGGGCTCAGCGGCGGACGAGGTCGATCGGCTGCCCGTCCTTGGGGAACGGCAGCGAGTGGTGGTTCATCGGGGCGCGGTAGCCGGGGTCCACCGACCAGGTGAACTCGCGCAGCAGGTGGTGCAGCACGGCCTTGACCTCGGCGCCGGCGAAGTGCAGGCCCAGGCACTTGTGCACCCCGCCGCCGAACGGCTGCCAGGCGTAACGGTGCGACTTGTCCTCACGGCGCGGCTCGGCGAAGCGCTCGGGGTCGAAGGTCTCCGGCGACGTCCAGTACTCCTCCATCAGGTGGCTGAACTGCGGGGCCAGCGCCACGTAGCGCCCCTGCGGGATCCGCACGCCGAGCACCTCGGTCTCCTTCACCGTGCGCCGCACGACCACGGGCACCGGCGCGACCAGGCGCAGGCACTCCTTCATCACCAGGTCCAGCGAGGTCAGCTGCTCCAGCTCGGCCAGGGTGGGGGCCGGGCCCAGCGCCTCGGACTCGGCGCGGCAGCGCTCCTGCCACTGCGGATGCTGGCCGAGGTGCTGCAGCATCGTGGAGAGGGTGATGGTGGAGGTGTCGTGCGCCGCCATCATCAGGAAGATCATGTGGTTGACGACGTCGTCGTCGCTGAACCGCTCGCCCTCCTCGGTCTCGAGGTGGCACAGCACCGAGAGCAGGTCGTCGGTGCGGGTCGCCCGGCGCGCCGGCAGGTAGCCGCGCAGGAACTCCTCGAGCACCCGGCGCCCCTTCATCCCCCGGCGCCAGCGGGTGAACGGGACGTCCTTGCGGATCAGCGCCGCCGCGGTCTGCACACAGTCGATGAACGCCCGGTTGATCCGGTCCATCTCCTCGGGCGTGGTGTGCTCGGCCCCGCCCATGAACGTCTCGGCGGCGATGTCGAGGGTCAGCTGCTTGAGCGCCGGGTAGGCCCGGAAGCCCTCGCCGGCCTGCCAGCGCCCCACGCCCTCGGCGATCACCGGGTGCATGCCGGCGGTGTAGCCGCTCAGCCGGTCGCGGGTGAATGCCTGCTGCATGATCCGCCGGTGCAGGTGGTGCTCCTCGAAGTCGAGCAGCATCAGCCCGCGCTGGAAGAACGGCCCGACCAGGAACGTCCACGCCGGCCCGTTGGCGAACGCCTTGTCGGCGTTGCGCAGCGCGCTCTCGCAGGCGTCGGGGCCGAGCAGCATCACCCACGGCTCCCCCACGAAGCCCATCGCCGAGACCGGGCCGTCGGCCTCCCAGTGCCGTCGGAACATCGCGATCGGGTCCCGGGCGTACGACGGGCTCTCGCCGATCAGCGGCCAGCCGAAGCGCGGACGCCCCAGCTCCCGGCTGGTGGGTGGGGTGGTGACGGTCATGGGGCGGCCTCCCGAGGGCGCGGCATAGGTGTGTTGCAGGCGTGTGACGCAGACGACATCCGACCTCCACTTTGATTCAGACAGGGCTGTCTGTCAATATCTGTGTCATGGCCGTCAAGGAGGGGCAGTACCGCGGAGTCAGCGCCGCCGAGCGATCCGCCGATCGCCGCCGGCGTCTACTCGAGGCGACGCTCGAGGTCTGGGGACGCCGCGACGGGCCCGCGGTGACGATGACCCGGGTCTGCGCCGAGGCCGGCCTCACCGAGCGCTACTTCTACGAGCACTTCACCAACCTCGACGCCGCGCTGACCGCGGTGATGGAGCAGATCGCCGACGAGATCGCCGAGCGCAGCCTCGCCGCGCTGGAGTCCGCCGACGGTGAGCCGACCCAGCGGATCCGGGTCGCCATCAGCACCTTCGTCGAGATCCTCACCGCCGACCCGCGCAAGGGGCACGTCGCGATGGTGGCCTCCGCCGCGCTGCCGGCGCTGCGCCCGCGCCGCAACGAGCTGCTGCGCCAGTTCGCCCAGCTCGCCGCCCGGGAGGCGCGCGCCCTCTACGGCCCCACCGCCTGGGCCGACGAGGCGGGTGAGATGGCCGGACTGATGTTCATCGGCGGTGTCGCCGAGCTGGTCACGACCTGGCTGGAGGGGCGCCTGGAGGCCTCCCCGGGCGACATCGTCGAGGCGGCCACACGCGCCTTCACTGCGACCGCGTGCCGCTAGGCCGCGTGGGTACCGTGGGTCCATGAAGATGATGAGAAACGTCGCCGCCCTGGGCATCGCCAAGAAGGTCTACGACGAGGCCCGCAAGCCCGCGAACCAGGCCCGGATCAAGACCGCCGTCGACAAGGTCCGCTCCCGCAAGGGTGGCGGCACCCCCGGCGCAGACCGCCGACACTGAGCATTCCCGTGGCACCGGCCGGTCGGGCTTTCGGCTCGACCGTGCCGGTGCGCGTCGGTGAGCTGACCTTCGACGTCCGCCTCGCCGGACCCGAGGACGCCCCGGCGGTGATGCTGCTGCACGGCTTCCCGGTGACCTCGCGCTCCTGGACCCAGGTCGCCGCACGGCTGGTCGAGGCCGGTCTGCGGGTGATCGCCCCCGACCAGCGCGGCTACTCCCCCGGCGCCCGCCCCGAGGGCGCGGACTCCTACACCACCGACCTGCTCTCCGCCGACGTGGTCGGTCTGGCCGACGCGCTCGGCCTGGACCGCTTCCACCTCGTCGGGCACGACTGGGGCTCCGCGGTCGCCTGGTGCGTGGCCGCCTGGCACGGCGAGCGCCTCGAGACGCTGACCGCGGTCTCGGTGCCCCACCTCGCGGCGTACGGCACGGCGCTGCGCGACGACCCCGACCAGCGCGAGCGGGCGTCGTACATCCAGGTCTTCCGCAAGCGCGGCCGTGCCGAGGAGCTGCTCAGCGAGGACGACGGCCGCCGGATCCGGGCGATGTACGGCGCGGCCGTGCCTCAGGAGCTCCAGGACTCCTACGTGCGCCACCTCCAGGAGCCGGGCGCCCTGACCGCGGCGCTGGACTGGTACCGCGCGATGCGCTCCGACCTCTCCGAGCTGCCCGCCGTGTCGGTGCCCACGACCATGGTCTGGAGCGACCAGGACTGGGCGATCGGGCGCGCGCCGGCCGAGGCCTGCGGCGACTTCGTGACCGGTGACTACCGTTTCGTGGAGCTGCCCGGCGTCAGCCACTGGATCCCCGAAGAGGCCCCCGAGGAGCTGGCCCAGGCGATCCTGACCCGCTTTACCTGAGGCAGGCCCATACGGCACCGTGTGGCGGACCGGCCCGCTCGGGGCAGGCAGCGACGTACGGGGGAGCTCTCGTGGAAGCAATCGAACCTGCCTACGGCACCACGGTGCTGCTGTTGATCGCGGCCGGCGCGGTGGCGCTGCTGCTCTTCCTGATCATGCGGGTCAAGCTGCACGCGTTCGTGTCGTTGGTGCTGGTCAGCGTGCTGACCGCGATCGCGGCGGGCATCCCGGTCGGCGACGTCCCGGACGCGCTGATCTTCGGGTTCGCCGACACGATCGGTTCGGTCGCGCTGCTGGTCGGCTTCGGCGTGATGATCGGTCGCCTGCTCGAGGTCACCGGCGGCGCCCAGGTGCTGGCCGACACCCTGATCGGCCGCTTCGGCGAACGGCGCGCACCGCTGGCGCTCGGCGTCGCCGCGCTGTTCTTCGGCTTCCCGATCTTCTTCGACGCCGGCCTGGTCGTCTTCCTGCCGATCATCATGACCGTCGCGCGACGCTTCGGCGGCTCGCTGCTGCTCTACGCGCTGCCGGCCGCGGGCGCGTTCGCCGCCATGCACGCCCTGGTCCCGCCGCACCCCGGCCCGGTCGCGGCCGCCGAGCGGCTCGGCGCCGACATCGGCCTGACCCTGGTGATCGGCGCGCCGGTCGCGGTGGTGTCCTGGTACGTCGGGTCGCTGCTGGTCTCCCGGCTGCTCGGGCGCCGCTTCCACGTCGACATCCCGACGGCGCTGTTCGGGGAGGTGGAGGACACCTCCGACGCCGACCGGCCGGCTCCCGCGTTCGGCACCGTCCTGGGGCTGCTGCTGCTGCCGCTGGTGCTGATCTCCTTCGACACCGTGCTGTCCACGCTGATCACCGCCGGCACCATCGAGGAGGACGCCACCTGGGCGGAGTCGCTGATGCTGCTGGGCAACACCACGGTCGCGCTGCTGATCACCGTGCTGGCGGCGATCTTCGTGCTGGGGCGCCCCGGGCGGTCGATGGCCGATGTCAGCACGATCCTCGACCAGGCGCTGGGGCCGATCTGCTCGATCATCCTGATCACCGGCGCCGGTGGCATGTTCGGCGGCGTGCTCGAGCTCAGCGGCATCGGCGAGGCGCTGAGCACGTCGTTGTCGGACCTCGGGATGTCGCTGATCCTCCAGGCGTTCCTGATCGCGACCCTGCTGCGGGTGGCGCAGGGCTCGGCCACCGTCGCGCTGACCACGGCCGCCGGACTGCTCGCGCCGGCGGCCAGCGCGGCCGCGCTCGGCGACGTCCAGCTGGTGCTGCTGGTGCTCGCCATCGCCGCCGGCGCGACCGTGCTCTCCCACGTCAACGACTCCGGCTTCTGGCTGGTCAGCCGGCTCTTCGGGATGGACGAGAAGACCACGCTGAAGACCTGGACCGTCATGGAGACCACGCTCGGCCTCACCGCGTTCGTGATCAGCGCCGCGCTGTGGGCGGTGCTCTGATGGCCTCGCGGCACCTGGTGGTGATGGGCGTCTCCGGCGTCGGCAAGTCCACCATCGCGGTCCGCCTCGCCGCCGACCTCGGCCTCGAGCTCGCCGAGGGCGACGACTTCCACCCTCCGGCCAACATCGCCAAGATGACGTCCGGGCGCCCGCTCACCGACGAGGACCGCTGGCCGTGGCTGGAGTCGCTGGCCGGGTGGACCGCGCAGCACCGCGAGCGGGGGGTGAGCACCGTGGTCACCTGCTCGGCGCTGCGCCGGGTCTACCGCGACGTGCTGCGTAGCGCCGACCCGGGCACCTTCTTCGTGCACCTGTACGGCGCGGAGTCGCTGCTCACCGACCGGATGGCCGACCGCGACCACTTCATGCCGGCCTCGCTGCTGCGCTCCCAGATGGAGACGCTCGAGCCGCTGGAGCCCGACGAGATCGGCACCAGCCTGGACGCCGCCTCGCCGGTCGAGGACATCGTCGAGCGGGTCGAGGCGCAGTTGCGCGGCTAGGACGACTCCGCCTCCTCTCGAGTCCTTTCCGACTATCCTCGCGTGACCCCCGTCACCCCCGAAGGACCGAGATGCAGCCACTTGCCGACCTCTGGAGCGCGCTTCCCGAGCCGCTGCGCGACCCCGTCGCACTGGCGGTGCCGTTCTTCGTGCTCTTCGTCGCGATCGAGGCGCTCGCTGCCCGCTTCCTCGAGGACGAGCCGGGCGCCGCTCCCCCGCCCGGTGCCTACTCGCGCCCCGACGCGGTGGCGAGCCTGGCCACCGGCGCGATGTCGGTGCTGACGATGACGGCCTGGAAGACCGGGGCACTGGTCCTCTACACCGTGCTCTTCGCCTACCTCGCGCCCTGGCAACTGCCGGTCGACGCCTGGTGGACCTGGGTGATCGCGGTGCTCGGGGTGGACTTCCTCTTCTACTGGGCGCACCGCGTCGCGCACCGGGTGCGGCTGATCTGGGCGACCCACCAGGCGCACCACTCCAGCGAGTACTTCAACTTCGCCACCGCGCTGCGCCAGAAGTGGAACAACGCCCACGAGATCGTGTTCTGGCTCCCGCTCCCCCTGCTCGGCGTACCGCCGGCACTGATCTTCTGGGGCTTCTCGGTCAGCCTCGTCTACCAGTTCTTCGTGCACACCGAGCACATCCGGACCCTGTGGCGCCCGATCGAGCTGGTCTTCAACACGCCCTCGCACCACCGCGTCCACCACGGCAGCGACCCGGAGTACCTGGACCGCAACTACGGCGGGATCCTGATCGTCTGGGACCGGCTGTTCGGCTCCTTCCAGCCCGAGCTGCACCGCCCGACGTACGGGCTCACCACGCCGGTCGGCACCCACAACCTGCTGCGCCTGCAGACCCACGAGTACGCCGCGATCGCGCGCGACGTACGCCGCGCGCCGAGCCTGCGCGACAAGCTGGGCTACGTGTTCGGGCCGCCGGGGTGGCGCCCGGAGCCGGCGCCGGAGCACGGCGCGGTCGCCAGCGCCTAGCATCGGCGCCATGACTGCCCCCACGACCGGCGAGCGAGCTCAGCTGGAGACCATGGTCGAGAACCAGAGGAACGCGATCGCCGGACTCCTCGACGGCCTCGACGACGACGAGGCCCGGGCACGGCTGGTGCCGTCGCTGACCACGCCGCTGGGGCTGGTCAAGCACGCCACGTTCGTGGAGCGGGTGTGGTTCCACTCGCGCGTGGCCGGGGTTCCCCGCGGCGAGCTCGGCATCCCCGACACCGTGGACGAGAGCTTCCTCCTGGAGCCCGACGACACGCCTGCGGCGACGCGGCAGGCCTACCTGGACGCGTGCGCGCACTCCCGCGCCGTCGCAGCGGAGCACGAGCTGGACGAGGAGTTCGGCTGGTACGACCGGACGGTGAGCCTGCGGTTCGTCTACCTGCACATGATCGCCGAGCTGGCCCGGCACGCCGGCCACGGCGACATCCTGGCCGAGCAGTTGCGGGCCCGGAGGCCCTCAGCCGGCTGAGGCGGCCTTGGCGTTGGCGATGCGCCAGTGCTCGAGCATCGAGGCGCCACCGTGGCCGTCGCCCTCGTGCACCAGCAGCGTCGAGCCCGGCCAGCGGCGGTGCAGCTGCCAGGCCATCCGCGTCGGCGAGGAGATGTCGCGGCGACCGTGGATCAGCCAGCCCGGGATGTCCTGGAGCCGGTCCATCCGCTCCACGACGGGCGGGTCGCAGAAGCCGTCGTGGGACCAGTAGTGCGCGGCGAGACGCGTGAACGCGAGCCGGAAGCGGTCGTCCTCCCAGCGCGGGTCGCGGCGCAAGCCCCCGGCCCCGATCGAGACGTGGGTGTCCTCCCACAGCGCCCACTCCCGTGACGCGGCGTCGCGCACCCGCGGGTCCGGCGACTCCAGCAGCCGGGCGTACGCCTCGACGAGGCGGCCCTCGCCACGCCGGTAGCCGATCTCGGCGCGCTCCGCGTGGCCGGCGAAACGGTCCCAGGCCTCCGGGAAGATCGCGCCGACTCCCTCGGTGATCCAGTCGACCTCGCTGCGGCTGGTGGTGGTGACGGCGAACAGCACCAGGGCCAGGACGCGCTCGGGGTGGGCCTGGGCGTAGGCGAGGGCGAGCGTGGACCCCCACGAGGCGCCGTTGACGATCCACTGCTCGATGCGGAGGTGCGTGCGCAGCAGCTCGAGGTCGGCGACGAGGTGGGCGGTGCTGTTGGCGGCCAGCGAGGTGGACGGCTGCGCGGCGTGCGGCACCGAGCGCCCACAGCCGCGCTGCTCGAGGCCGACGACCCGGGTGCGCTCCAGGTCGAAGTGGTGGCGGTAGCCGCTGTCACGCAGCCCGCTGCCGGGCCCACCGTGCAGGTAGAGCGCGGCGACGCCGTCGCGAGCGCCCCACTCCTCCCAGTAGACCTGCTGGGCGTCACCGACGTCGAGCATCCCGGTGGCGGCCGGGGCCGGGGCGGAGCGCATGGGTCCATGACACCACGGCTGGCCGGGCTATCGGCTGAGGTCGAGCCGCATCAGGTCGTGCGCGGCCCGGAACCCCAGCGACTCGTAGAGAGGGACGGACATCGGCGACGGCGCCAGCACCACCCGCAGCATCTCGTTGGCCTCGGCGAACTCGATGAGGGCCCTGGTGAGGGCACGACCGACGCCCTGGCGACGGTGCTCGTCGACGACGTACACGTTCGCGCCGTACAGCCACCGCGCGCGGGGACGGCCGGGCGCCGGCATCCGCGAGAAGATCTGCCCGTTGGCCATCCCGACCGGGGTGCCGTCGGCGGTGGCGGCCACCACCGCGTGGCGCTGGTGGCGCTCGCGGGCCCACCAGGCGCGGAAGTCGTCCTCGAAGCACGGGTCCTCGCCCGGCTGCCACCGCCGCCGCAGGGCGATGAGGTCGCTGCAGTCGTCGGCGATCGTTCGCAGGTGATAGCTGTCGGCTGACACAGGGGCCATGCTGCCGCACCGCGCCCCTTCGGGTCGGGGAGGTCACAGGTAGGGGCGGCTCGTCGCGGGTACCGGAGAGGATCCCCTGCATCCCCACCTGACGTGCGTTCCCCCGGACGCCGAGAGGACTTCGCGTGACCGAGTCACCGTCCGCCACCCCCCGCCGCGCCCTGGTCGTCGGCGTCACCGGCATCGTCGGTCAGGCCGTCGCCCGGCGCCTGGTCGCCGACGGCTGGGAGACCTACGGGCTCTCCCGCAGCGGCGCGACCCCGCACCCCGAGGTGCACCCCGTCCGCGCCGACCTCGGCGACCCCGAAGGGCTGGCCGCGGCCCTGGCCGACGTCGCCCCGCAGTTCGTGGCGATCACGGCGTGGACGCGGATGGACACCGAGGCCGAGAACATCCGCGTCAACGGCGGCGCCGTGCGCGACCTGCTGGCTGCCCTGTCGCCGTCGGGCGCCGTGCGCCACGTCGCGCTGATGACCGGGCTCAAGCACTACCTGGGCCCGTTCGAGGCCTACGGCCAGGGCACGATGCCGGACACCCCGTTCCACGAGGACGAGGAGCGGCTGCCCTACCCGAACTTCTACTACGCCCAGGAGGACGAGCTCTTCGCCGCGGCCGAGCGGGACGGCTTCACCTGGAGCGTGCACCGCTCGCACACCGTGTTCGGCTACGCCACCGGCAACGCGATGAACATGGTCGCCACGCTGTGCGCCTACGCCTCGCTGTGCCGCGAGCAGGGCCTGCCGTTCGTCTTCCCCGGCTCCGAGACGCAGTGGAACTCACTCACCGACGTCACCGACGCGGACCTGCTCGCCGAGCAGATGACCTGGGCGGCCCAGACCCCCGCCGGCCAGGACCAGGCGTTCAACACCGTCAACGGCGACGTCTTCCGGTGGCGCTGGCTGTGGCCTCAGATCGCGGCCTGGTTCGGCCTGGAGTGGGAGGGCTACGCCGAGCGGCCGCGTCCGCTGGAGACGGCGATGGCCGGCATGGAGTCGGCCTGGCGCGACCTGGCCGCGCGCCACGGCCTGGTCGAGCCGGACCTGGCCCGGGTGGCGTCGTGGTGGCACTCCGACGCCGACCTGGGCCGTGAGATGGAGGTGGTCACCGACATGAACAAGAGCCGCGCCGCCGGGTTCAGCGCGACCCGCGACAGCCGGGCCAGCTTCTTCGGCTACGCCCAGCAGTACCGCGACGCACGCGTCATCCCCTGACTCGTTTGGGGCGGCGCCCGCGCGGCGGTAGCGTGCCGGTCGTGAGACGTCGAGGCAGTGTCGCCAGCCTCGACGTGCGGGTCGCGCTGGCGACCGGGGTGATCGCCCTGGCTCTGCTGGCCGCCGCCGTCGTCGTCACCGCCGTCGCCCCCGAGGCCGGGCTGGTGCGGCCGGTGCCGTCGGCGATCGCGTGGGGGCTGGGCGCACTCACGCTGGCGCTCCAGGCCGTCGCGCTGCTCTGGCGTCGTACGGCGCCGCGAGCCGTGCTGCTCGCGGTCGCCGCCGGGATGCTGCTGTGCGGGGCCTGGGGACTCGGTGACGCGATCGGCCTGGCCCAGCTCGCGATCTTCGTCGCCGCCTACACCCTCGGCCTCGAGCAGCCCCTCGCCCGGTCCTGGCCCACGTTCGTGCTGGCCGCGCTCCTCACCGGTGCCGGCACCCTGACCAGCGCGCTGCGCGCCGGCGAGCCCGTGGTCCCCGCGATCGGGTTCGGGCTGCTGCAGGGTGTCGTCACCGTGGGCCTTCCGCTGGCGGTTGCCCTCGTGGTGGCGGCCCGGCGCGAGATCCGAGAGGCCCGCGAGAGCCGCGCCGCCGCGCTCCAGCGCGAGCACGACGCGCTCGTGCAGGCCGCCGTGGCCCGCGAGCGCACCGCGATGGCGCGCGAGCTGCACGACATCGCCGCCCACCACCTCTCCGGGATCGCGGTGATGACCGCCGCGATCGGCACCCAGATCGACTCCGACCCGGCCGGCGCGAAGGCCGCGGTCGCCCAGGTGCGCCAGCAGAGCACCGCGGTGCTGCGCGACCTGCGCAGCCTGGTCGGGCTGCTGCGCGAGGACGACGCCGACGCGGACCGGGTGCGGCCCGAGTCGCTGGCCGGCATCGCCGCGCTGGTCGCCGACGTCAACACCGCCGGGCGCGACGTCCGGCTGACCGTGCTGACCGGAGACCGGCCGCTCGGCGACGGCGTCGGCCCGCTCGCCCAGCTGGCGGCGTACCGGATGGCGCAGGAGGCCCTCGCCAACGCCGCCCGGCACGCGCCCGGGGCGACGGCCGAGGTCACCCTCGACGACCGCGACCCGGACACCGTGCTGGTCACGGTGCGCAACGACCGGTCCGACGCGGCGCCTGCGCAGCCCGGAGGTGCCGGCTTCGGGCTGGTCGGGATGCGGGAGCGGGCCGACCTCACCGGGGCGAGTCTCGACGTCGGCGCCACCGGCGACGGCGGCTGGCAGGTGACGCTGCGAGCCCCGCGCGACCACACCCTGGCCGGCATGACACCCATGGAGGACGGATGATCCGGGTCCTGATCGCCGACGACCAGGCGCTGGTGCGCGCCGGTCTGCGGACCCTGCTGAACGCCGAGCCCGACCTCGACGTGGTCGCCGTCGCCGCGGACGGGCGCGAGGCGGTCGAGGCCGCCCGCACCCTGCGCCCCGACGTGGTCTGCATGGACATCCGGATGCCCGGCCAGGACGGCATCAGCGCCACCCGTGAGCTGTGCGGACCGGGCGTCACCGACCCGGTGCCGGTCCTGGTGCTGACCACCTTCGACATCGACGAGTACCTGTTCGGGGCCCTCGAGGCGGGCGCGTCCGGGTTCCTGCTCAAGGACGCCGAGCCCGAGGTGCTGGTTGCGGCGGTGCGCAGCGTCGCGCGCGGCAACGGGACCCTCGACGACGCCCTGACCAAGCGGGTGCTGCGCGAGGTGGTCACCCGCCGCGAGATCCTCCCGGTCACCGCCGGCCGCGGCTCGGAGCTGCTCACCGCGCGCGAGCTCGACATCCTGCTGCTGCTCGCCCAGGGCCTGTCCAACGACGAGATCGCCGCCCGGCTGGTCCTGGAGACCTCGACGGTGAAGTCGCACCTGGCCCGGATGATGCCCAAGCTCGGTGTCCGCTCCCGGCTCCAGGCCGCGGTGTGGGCCTACCAGAACAAGGTCGTCGCCGTCCCCGATTGAGCCGCGCGGGGGCGCTTGCATCGAAGGATGCAACCTCGCGATCTGCGTCCCAGGCGGCTCGTGGTGGGGCGCGCGAATTCCTAGGTTCGAGGAGTCCTCCTCCTGCGACCAAGGGAACCGCGATGATCGCCTCCACATCCCGCCACACCGCCCGCCCCAGCCCCCACGCCCCCGCCGCCGGCGGCGCCGCGTTGCAGCTGCTCGACGTACGCAAGCAGTACGCCGGCGCGCCCGAGCCGGTGCACGCCCTGCGCGGGGTCTCCCTCGCGCTGGAGACCGGCTCCTTCACCGCGGTGATGGGCCCGTCCGGCTCGGGCAAGTCGACCCTGCTGCACTGCGCCGCCGGCCTCGACGCCCCCAGCTCGGGCCGGATCACCGTCGGCGAGCGCGACATCAGCGCGCTCTCCGCCGAGGCGCTGACCCGGTTCCGCCGCGACCACATCGGCTTCGTCTTCCAGGCCTACAACCTGATCCCCCATCTCAGCGTGGCCGACAACATCGCGCTGCCGGAGATCCTCGCCGGGCGCGAGCCCGACCTGGGCTGGCAGGCCGAGCTGCTGGCGGCGGTCGGGCTGGCGGGCATGGAGGAGCGTCGCCCCGGCGAGCTCTCCGGCGGACAGGCCCAGCGGGTCGCGATCGCCCGGGCGCTGTTCTCCCGGCCCACGGTGGTGTTCGCCGACGAGCCGACCGGCGCGCTCGACGCCCGTACCGGGGCCGCGGTGCTGACCTTGCTGCGCGACGCCTCCCACCGGTACGGCCAGACCGTGGTGATGGTGACCCACGACGCGCAGGTGGCGGCCACCGCCGAAGAGGTGCTGTTCCTCTCCGACGGACGGCTCGTCGACCGGCTCGCGGACCCGACCGCACAGAGCGTCGCGGACCGCATGCTCGGGCTGGAGAGGTGAGCGCGATGTGGCGTCTGGCCCGCTCCGGTGCCCGCGCGCACCTGCCGAGCCTGCTCGCGCCGTTCCTGGTGGTGGCGCTGGCCGGGGTGCTGCTCTCGGGCACCGGCGTGCTGATCGAGTCCGGTCTGCGCTCCCCCGGCGACGCCGGGCTGCTGATCGCGCTGACCCTGTCCTTCAGCGGCACCGCGCTGGTGCTGGTCGTCTTCGTGGTCGCGGCGACCGTCTCGCTGGCCCTGCGCCAGCGCCAGCGCGACTTCGCGCTGCTGCGCGCGGTCGGCGCTACCCGCCGGCAGATCCGGGGCCTGGTCGGACGGGAGGTCACCCTGCTGGCGCTGGCCGCGGCGCCGGTGGGCGCGCTGGTCGGCCTGGTCGCCGTACGCGGCCTCACGCCGATGCTGCGCGAGGCGCAGATGGTCGACCCGGGCTTCGCGATGTCGTTGTCGCCGCTGCCGGTGCTGGCGGCCACCGTGTTCCTGCTGCCGGTGGCCTATCTCGCCGCCCGGCTGGCGACCCGGCAGACGCTGCGCACCTCGCCCACGGCGGCGGTCGCGCAGAGCGTCGTCGAGCCGGTCGGGATCGGCCGCGTCCGCCGGACCTCCGCGGTCGTGCTGGCGGTGGTGGGCCTCTTCACGGCGCTCAGCCCGCTGTTCATGCCGGGCGCGCTGGGGGCTGCTACGGCGGCGGTCTCGGCGTTCTTCCTCGTCGGGGCGGCGGCACTGGCCGGTCCGGTGCTGATCGGCTGGGTGCTGCACCGCACCGGCCGGCCGCGCGGCGGTCCGGCCACCCGGCTGGCGCTGGCCAACACCCGCGGCTTCTCGCGGCGCCTGACCACCGTGGTGGTCCCGCTCGCGCTGGCCCTGGCGGTCGGCACCGTGCAGGCCACGATCGACGACACCGCGGTGGCCGCGGGCGCCCGCCAGCTCGAGGACGGGCTGCACGCCGACCTGATCGTCACCGGCACCGACCTCGACGAGCGGCGGCTCTCCGCGATCGCCGACGTGCCAGGGGTGGAGGCGAGCGCACCGCTCGCCTCGGTGCCGGCGCAGGTGCGCACCGACGACGAGAGTGGATGGCTCGGCACCCTGGGCTGGGAGGCGCTGCAGATGCGCGCCCTGCCCGCCGGCGGCGCGGACGGGACCCTCGACCCGCAGGTGATCGACGGTGAGCTGGCCGCGCTGGAGCGCGACGACACCGTCGCGCTCAGCCGCGACGCCCGCCTGGACACCGGCAAGGGCCTCGGCGAGCGACTAGCGGTGCGCTGGGACGACGGCGAACTCACCTGGGCCACCGTGGTCGCGGTCTACGACCGGGGCCTGGGCTTCGGGGACTACCTCGTCGGCCAGGGCACCCCCGCCGCGCACGGTGTCGACGTCCGACCCGACACGGTGCTGCTGCGCACCGACGACGCGTCCGTGCGGTCCGCGGTCGCCGACCTCGGACTGGGCGTCAGCGACGAGCAGGCCTACGTCGACGCGGCGCTCGCCGGCGGCGATGCGGAGCGCGACCTGTCCGCGGTGCTACTGCTCCTGCTGCTGGTCTTCGTGGGCGTGGCCGCCGCCAACGCGCTGGTCCTGGCCACCGCCGGGAGGCGCGCGGAGCTGCTGCTGCTCCAGCGCACCGGTGCGACCCGGCGCCAACTGATCGCGATGGCGGGCGTCGAGGCGCTGGTCATCGGGCTGGTGGCCTGGCTGATCGGGACGATCACGGTGATCCCGGCGGTCCTCGGCGCCAGCCTCGGCCTGCTCGGCCCGGCGCTGCCGCCGGTCGATCTGGCGAGCTACGCCGGGCTGAGCGCCGCGGTGCTGCTGATCCCGCTGCTGACGGTGGTGCCGGTGGTGGCGCGGGCCGTGACCGCCCGGCGCGAGCCGGCGACGGGTTAGCGATGGATCCCCGGCGGCGGCGCTCACATGAAGTTCTTGGTGTGCAGCGCCGACAGCTCCGCGGCCTCGTCGTCGGGGAAGCCGATGTAGGCCAGCCGCTGCCGGCGCCCCTCGTCCATCTTGCGTTGCAGGTCCTGGACGGCCTGCCAGCCGCGGGAGATGGAGCCGGCGTCCCAGCCGCCGGCGGCCATCACCACCAGCGCGTCGTAGACGCGCTGGTTCAGTCCGGCGGTGTCGACCAGGGCGTCGTGACGCCGTTCCACCGCCGCGCGCAACCGCCCGAGATGGGCCGGGTCGCTGCGCGTGAGGTGGGCGGTGTGGGCGACGCCGAAGGCGACGTGCCTGGCCTCGTCACGCCCCGCCAGACGGGTCACCGTCGCGGTGGCCGAGTCCGGGGCGTGGGTGTGCAGGAACTGCAGCAGGTCCACGAAGGTGCCCTCCCCCAGCACCGAGAGCAGGAAGGAGGCCAGCGTGAAGTCCGGCTCACCGAGGAGGGTGTGCAGCGAGGCGCGGCCCTCGACGCCGGAGACGCCGAGCTCGGCCCGGTTGATCAGCGCGCGGCGGGTGAAGATCTCCACGTGCCGCGCCTCGTCGGCGACCTGAGAGGCCAGCAGCTGCATCACCTCTCGGTAGTGCGGATGCAGGTTGGCCAGCATCCGGGCGGGGATCATCATGGCGGCGTGCTCGTTCTCGACCAGGAACGTCATCACCTGCACCACCGCGTCCTCCACGTCCGGGGGGACGTCGAGGGGCGCGGACCAGTCCAGGATCCTCGCCGGATCCCACTGCGAGGCGTTGGCGCGGGCGTAGAGCTGCGGGGCGATGTCGGCCCACACCAGATCACGCTCGACCCAGGCCACGTCCAGGCTCGGCCCGCCGGCCTCGACCAGCGCACCGCGCGCGGCCAGTCCCCACCGGCGCTCGGCACGATCGCTGGCCCGGTCCGGACGGCCGGCGCGCTCCGCACCCACCCAGCGGGCATCGGAGGCGGTGCCCTTGACCAGGGCGGCCACCCCGGGCGAGCCGGGATCCTCGGCGAGGACGAAGCCGTGTCCGCGGGAGCGGGCCCAGGCCCGCAGCTGGAGGCCGAGCATCGGGTTGGTGCCGGTCACGTCGAGCCGTTCGCCGGGCCGCAGTCCGGCGAGGGCGCGCTCGAGCAGCAGGTGGCCTCCGTTGTCGAGGCCGAGGGCCTCAAGGTCGGTAGTCGGCGGCACGGATCGCTCCGGTGTGGTCGTAGAAGCCGGCTTCGTCGATGGCTCGCTCGAGCTGCGCGTACTGCTCGGTGCGGGGCGGAAGCCAGCGGGTCAGGCCCTCCAGGTCCAGCAGCACCCGGGCCTGGGGGTCCTCGTACGACATCGAGAGCAGCGCGTCGGCCAACCGGCCCACCGCATCACGCTCGGCGTGCGGGGACGCGGCCATCATGCAGTGGTCGAACGGCTCCGTGGTGGCCAGCACCCTGGTGGTCCCGGGGATCAGCGTGCCCTCCTGGCTGAAGAGCAGCAGGTTGGCGTCGGTCATCCAGGCCGCGTCCACCCGACCGTCGCGCATCGCGGCCGCAGCCTCTCGCTCACCGCCGATGTGGTCGCCGTGCAGTCCGACGCCGACGTCGAAGCGCACGAGGGTGACGTCGTCACCGGGCACCAGCCCGCGCGAGCGCAGCAGGTGCATGGGCAGCAGCGTCGCCTGTGGCGAGTCGATCGCGCCGACAGCGACCTTGCGTCCCCGCAGGTCGGCGAGCGAGGCCAGCTCGGAGTGGGCCGAGACGACCAGTGCCGAGGTGAGGTCGCGGTCGGTGTCGCGCATCAGCACCGCCTCGACCCGCGTGCCGGCCGCCTCGGCCAGGCGCAGCGAGCGCAGCCAGGCGAGCGGGGAGTGCCAGGCCAGGTCCACCCGGCCGGCCACCAGGTCCTCAGCCTGCCGCTCGTAGTTGGAGTAGAGGATGAAGTCCAGATCGATGTCGCGCTCGCGCAGCCAGGCACGGAACCCGCTCCAGATGGTGACCACCTTCGGGTCGTAGGCGACAGCGCCCAGCAGCAGAGTCATCTCTCCGGCTCCTTCCAGGGGGACGCGCCCACGGCCCGTCCGGCTCAGTCGAACAGAGGCTGGCCCAGCAGGGCGCGGCCGACGAAGTCGTGGAGTGCGTCGGTGGTGGGTGCCATCACGCGGGCGGCGCGGGCATCGCGGAAGCGGCGCTCGATGGAGAGATCCTTGCGGAACGCCGCGCCTCCGCAGACGACCATGGCGAGGTCACTCGCGGCGGCGGCGATCTCACCGCAGGCGGCCTTGACCTCGAGCACCAGCAGCTGCGCGTCGGGGCGGCCCTGCTCGACGGCGCTCAGCGTGGCCTCGAGCAGCGCCTTCGCCTGGTCGGCCTGGATCTGCAGCTGAGCCAGCTTCGCGCGGACGACCGGCTGCTGGCCGAGCGTCTGGCCCAAGTGCTCCAACCTGGTACTCCGCAGGTGCTCGGCGGTCGCGGCGGCGACCGCCTGGACCAGCCCGACGCTCATCGCGGCGTTGAGGACCAGGAACGTCGGCAGCACGTACGTCAGCGCCAGATCCAGCCCGGCGCCGTCCTCGCCCAGCTGAGCGTCCCGGGGCACGCGCACGCCCTCGGCGGTGACCGGGCAGGAGTCGTTGCCCCGCAGGCCGAGTCCGTCGAAGCCGCCGACCACGCTCAGCCCGGGCGCCGTGGCCGGGAGGCACCACAAGGTCATCGGGCCCTGCGCGGAGACCGGCCGCGAGGACCAGAGATAGCTGTCGGCCTCGTGCGCGGCGGTCACCCAGCTCTTGCGGGCGTCCAGGACCACCTCGTCACCGTCGAGGACGGCGGCGCCCAGGGGCGCCCAGAAGTGTGCTCGGGAGCCGGACTCGGAGAAGGCGAGCGTGGTCAGGTGCCCTCCCCCGGCGATCTCGGCGAGCACGTCGGAGCGCCCGGCCGCCGCGAGCATGCCGGTCGCGGCGTAGTGCATGGTGGTCACCATCGCGGTGGAGCCACAGGACCCGGCCAGCGTCTGCACGACATCGGCCGCCTCGCGCAGGCCGCCCCCGCCCCCACCGTCCTCCTGGGGAACGGTCAGGGCCAGGATGCCGGCCGCGGCCAGCTCCTCCATCGCGCGCTTGGGGAACCTCGCCTCGGCGTCGATGTCGGCGGCCTCAGGCGCGACGACGTCCTCGACGATGCGCTGGAGCTGCTGCTGATAGGACATCACGACCTCCGCAGGGTTCGCGCGGCGCCAGACCGCTGCGTCACATCCTGCGTTCACCCACGCCGATGTGGCTAGAGCAGAAGCCGGGAAACCACCCTTGACAATAATTCCTGTCAAGGCGCACCGTGGAGTGATGCAGGACATCGAGGTCATCGAGAGCCGGGAGGCCGCCGCCGCGGCACTGGACCCGGTCCGCGCCCGGCTGCTCGGCGAGCTGGCCGTCCCGGCCTCCGCCGCCGGGTTGGCGGCGCGGGTCGGCATCGCGCGACAGAAGGTCAACTACCACCTCAAGGCGCTCGAGGCGCACGGGCTGGTGGAGCTGGCCGAGGAGCGCCGGCACGGCGGGCTCACCGAGCGGGTCCTGCAGGCGTCGGCGGCGACGTACGTCGTGTCGCCGGCGGCGGTCAGTGCCGACGCCGCCGACCCCGACTCCAACGCCGACCATCTCTCGGCGGGCTACCTCGTCGCACTGGCCGGCCGGCTGGTGCGTGAGGTCGGCACGCTGGCGCGCCGCGCCGGAGCGTCGGGCAAGCGGCTGCCGACCCTGACCATCGACACGCAGATCGGCTTCCGCTCGGCGGCCGACCGGGCGGCGTTCGCCGACGACCTGACCGCCGCGGTGCTCGACCTGGCCGCCCGCTACCACCACGACGACGGGCGGCCCCACCGGCTCGTCGTCGCCGCACACCCACTTCCTGAGGAGAGCAGATGAGCACGACACCGAACGTCCCCTATCGCCTCGAGTTCAGCGTCGAGGTCCCGGGCACCCCGGAGCAGGTCTGGGAGGCCATCGCCACCGCCAAGGGCATGAGCGCCTGGTTCGCGCCGACCGAGATGGAAGAGCGCGAGGGCGGCTCCCTGCACTTCACCATGGGCCCCGAGATGGGCTCGGACGGCCGGGTCACCGGCTGGGACCCGCCGCGCCGCCTCGTCTACGAGGAGGACTGGGCGGGCCTGATGGGCGTGGACGCGTCGGCGCTCAGTCCGCTGACCTCGGAGTTCATCGTCGAGGCCCAGTCCGGCGGCACCTGCGTGGTGCGAGTGACCAGCAGCGGCTTCGGCACCGGCGCCGCCTGGGAGCCGGAGTTCTGGGACACCATGGGCCCCGGCTGGATGCCGTTCTTCGACAACCTGCGCCTCTACCTCGCGCACTTCCCCGGCCAGGAGGCCACGCACTTGGAGGTCACCGCCTCCCACCACTGCGACGCGGTGGCGCTCTGGTCCACCATGCACGACGCGCTGGCCTTGCCAGAGGAGGGTGCGCCGGTCGAGGTGCGCGGCGCCACCGGCACCCTCGAGCGCGTCGGCGAGCGACAGGCGCTGGTGCGGCTCACCGCTCCGGTCCCGGGCCTGCTCAGCGTCTTCACCTACGGCGAGGGCGACGCCAAGGCGAGCGCCGGGGTGCGGGCGTACCTGTTCTCCGCCGACGCGGCCGACTACGTACGACGCGAGCAGCCCGCCTGGCAGGCCTGGCTGGACGGGCTCGCCGTACCGGCCTGAGCCTGCCCGGTGGTGCGCACGCCGGCGGTGCGCGATCGCCTCGACGTGGGGCTACCTGGCCCGCTCAGCGCGAGAAGTAGCGTCGCAGACGTCGCTGCCGATGCTTGAAGAAGGCGTCGATGACCACCGCCAAGAGTGCGGCGAGGCCGGGTACGGGCAGCCGCGGTTGGAAGGTGACCCGGTCATGGACCCGGGTGCCGCCGGCGACGGGAGTCAGGCGCCGCTCGTGCTCCCAACGCCGCATGCTCACCATGGTGGAACGCTCGAGAAAGCGAGTGCCGGCATCGACCTCGGCCACCGTCAGATGGTCGAAGTCGAACGGGATGACCCCGAACAGCCGCAGCCAAGCTCGACCGACGGGCTGTCCCAGAGGAACGGTGTCCACGGACAGCCCCCTCGCCCCGCGCGGCATGCTCATGGTCATCCAGGGCAGCATCTCGAAATTGATGCCCTCGGGCTGGACCACCCGGTCCCATACCGCCGCCGCGGGAGCGGGCACCTCGGTGTGGTTCTCCACAGTCCTCGTCACTCTGGCCGTGCCTCCCGCTCGAGATCGGAGGTCACACCCTCGCACAGCGGGCGGGCGAGGTCCTCAGATCCTGCACCGATGAGTTCTCGACGTCACGCGATCGGTACACCCGAGATAGACCCACCTGAAAGGAGCTGACGCCATGCGGAAGCTGATCTACTCGATGAACACGTCCCTGGACGGCTACATCGCCGCGCCCGGCGACGACATCGCCTGGAGCGTGCCCAGTGCCGAGCTGCACCAGTGGTTCAACGACCGAGCCGGCGAGATCGGCCTCTCCCTGTACGGCCGCAAGCTGTGGGAGCTGATGAGCGCGCACTGGCCGACCGCCGACCAGCAGCCCGACGCGACGCCCATCGAGGTCGAGTTCGCCCGTGCCTGGCAGAAGACACCCAAGGTGGTGTTCTCCACGACCCTCGACGAGGTCAGCGGGAACGCGCGCCTGGTCACCGGCGACGCCGTGGCCGAGATCAGCCGCCTGAAGGCCGAGGATGGCGCCCCGATGGAGATCGGCGGGGCCGCCCTCGCGGGCACGGCGATGCGCGCCGGCCTGATCGACGAGTACCAGGTGGTCACGCACCCGGTGCTGGTCGGCGGCGGCACGCCGTTCTTCAGCGCGCTGGACAGCTGGGCGAACCTGCGCCTGGTGGGGACGAGGACCTTCCCGGACGGGGTGACGCTGGCGCACTACGCGTCCAGGCGCTGACGTCGCGCTCTCTGACGTCAGCCGACGTGCCAGTAGCGGTTGACCAGCGCGACGCGCGCATCGTCGTTCTTGGCCACCTTCTTCATCTCTGCGGCATCGTCGGCCTCCCGAAGCCGCTCGAGCACGGCATCGATGAGCTCGCTGGGGAAGACCCCGTCGGCCTCGAACGACGCCCGCTCGCTCTCGAGCGCATCGGCCGACTCCGCGCACGAGGACGGCAGCTGCTCGAAGTCGTCGTTGTCCTCGGTGTTCAGCCGTGCGGCCAGCTTCAGACTGTCGGAGCTGCTCAGGCCTCGCCTGGCCGCGACGGCGATGCCTGCCAGGAACAGGTGGACGTCGGCCGAGCCGTCGCCGAGCCGGAACTCCACCGTCTGGGGGTGGATGGCCGGCTCGGGGATCGACCCAGTGTGGCCGGGGTTGGCGTGGGCGACCATGCCGGGCAGCACGTGACCGCCCCAGGCCAGGGGCACCCGCACCAGTCCAGAACGGTCGGTCTCGCCCCAGCAGATGCCTTCCGGTGACTCGTCACCCTCGGTGAAGCGCAGGTACGACGTCGGCACGGTGTTGCCGAAGGCCGTCAGTGCCTTGGCCGCCGACAGGTACCCGGCGATCAGCCGGCGTGCGGTGTCGTTGATGCCGTCCTCATCCACGATCGCGCTGGCGCCGTCGCGCACGAGCCTGGTGTGGACGTGCAGCCCGCTGCCCGCCCCGTCGCTGCTGATCGAGGGGGCGAAGGTCGCCTCGAGGCCATATTCATAGGCGACCTCGCGCACGACCCACTTGGCCAGGACGAGAGCGTCGGCGGCCTGCTCCACCGGCACGGGCCAGAACTCGATCTCGTGCTGCACCATCTGCCGCTCGTCCTCGAGGATGTTCCCGACCTCGCCATGGGCGTACTTCAGCTTGATGCCCATCGCCGAGAGGTGGCCCAGGACCTGCTCACGCACCCGCTCGCCCTTCGAGAAGGGCGACGACTCCTGATAACCGCGCTCCTCCTCCACCGGGAAGATCGGATCGACCTCGTCGACGAGGTAGTACTCCAGCTCGCCGAACGCCTCGAGGATCATCCCCGTCTCCTCGGTGAGCACCTCGGCAGCGCGCCGGACGATCTGCTCGTGCGCGTGCGGCAGCGGTTTGCCGTCCTCGTCGTAGAAGGAGCAGAGCACATCGAGAGAGGTGCGCTCCCCGAAGGGGTTCAGGAAGGCGGTGCGATGACGCGGCACGATGTAGACATCACTGGCCGCGGTGTCGGTGCCTTCGAAGACGCTGGACCCGTCCACCCGCTCACCCCGGGTCAGGACCTCGACGAGGTGCTCACGGGAGTTGATGGCGAACGCGATCGTCTTGAGCCGCCCGTCCCCGCCGACGTAGCGCAGGTTCACCTGGCGCAGGTCCAGTTCCTCCGCGGCCTGAACGAGGTCGCCGCAGGTGAAGTCGGCGGCCGGCTTCCCGAGAAGGCGGACCAGCGGATGGGGTTCGAAGGGGTCAGTGGCCATGCCCCCGTTTTTACCAGCAGCGACGAAGGGCGACCGCGAAGCGAGGGGCCAGCATCACCACCCACCAGGTGCACGGGATCCTCCAGTTACCCGCGAGTCACGCCTCATCCGGCCGCGCGAACGCGCCGATTCACACGTTGAAGTGGAACTCCGCCCGTTCCGTGAGCGAACTTTTCCTGGCCTTGGCGGCCGCGATGCGCGGGCCGCTGAACCACAGCACGATCCCCGCCAGGACCCAGACGCCTAGGGTCAGGGCCGCTGCGCCTCCGCCGGCGCCGTCGAAGTAGGCCACGGTGCGGACGAGGGTTCCGGCAGCACCGGGAGGAAGGAGCTGGCCGATCATGGCTACCCCGGCGGGCAGCCACTGGGCGCTGGTGGCGATGCCCGCGAAGGGATTGCCCACAAACATCATGGACATGGCCGCAAGGGTGAACCCCTTGGTGCCGAAGCACTCATTGAGGCCGGCCAGGGGCAGGGCCAGGGCTGCGATGCCCAGGGCAACGCTTGCGGCAACCGGGATCAGGGGGCCCTCGATACTGCCAAAGAGGTACTTCAATACGGCCGCGACCACGAACCCGCCGGCCACCGAGAATCCGGTGAGGCCGGCGAAGATCCACCAGCGCTGGCCGGACAGCATGGACCGGAACGCCACGGCCGGCACGATGCCGCCGAACACCAGCGGAAAAGCCAGGCCTCCGATGCCGACGCCGGTCGGGTCGCCCGAGGGAAGCGGAACCACGTCCACGATCTCGGCGGTCTGTCCCATGTTGCCCGCCATGGTGGCCCCGACATTGCTGACCGTCCCGGAAACGGCCGTTGAGCCGGCGCTGGCCACATAGACGGTCATATCCGGATCGGTGAAGTCGAATCCGCCAACGATCTCCCGGTCACGGATTCCTTGCTCGAGGTCCTCTGCATTCTCGTAGGACTGCACCACGAAAGCACCCGGCGACTGGGCCTCCAGGGTTTTCGAGACCGAGTCTGCCCGGTCCTGCGGCCCCACCACTCCCAAACCCAGATCCCGTGGTCCGGAGAGGAGCGACGGCGAGATGAACAGCATCAGGAGGGCAAGCAGGATGACGGAGAGCCCGGTGGTCAGACCGGCCCAAACGGCCGCGTGCTTTCGATGAGAGCCGGATGACGGCGTCTGCGTTGTCATGATCCTTCTTCTTCGGAGGAACTTCCTCCACTTCTACGGAGGATATTCCTCCGGTCTAGACTGAAGGTCAACTTGAGGGGTGCGGATGAGAGCTGACGCTGTGCAGCGAAGAGAAGCGATCATCACCCATGCGAGGCACCTGTTTGCCGAGCGGGGCGGCGATGTTGCGCTCGAGGCTGTAGCCGCCGCAAGCGGCGTCGGGATCGCCACCCTGTACCGCAACTTCCCCTCCCGCGGGGACCTTGTGCACGCGGTGGTCCAGGACCTTGTGGAACAGATCATCCAGGCCGTGGATCAGACCCGGAGCACGCTGAACACTGATCCGGCTGCGGCATGGAAGGACCTGTTGTCCAGCCTGACGGCAATGGAGCTCGGTGCGCTGACGGACGGGCTCGCGCTGCAGGCTGGGGCCCAGGATTTGGAAGCCACGCCTCTGGCGCAGGTTCAACGGCCTGCCGTCGAGGCGCTGGATCAGGTGCTGGCCGCGCTCAAGATGCAGGGGGTGGTACGGCAGGACCTCACCGCACTGGAGGTCATCGTCGCGGTAGCGACGATCACGCGGCCGCAGATCCCCCCGATCCGTGAAGCAGCGCCCAAGGTGCAGGCCCAGCTGGCACAGGCATACCTGCTGTGGAGCCACGCTTCGTAAGGCTGCAGGCAAACAAGAAGTGCTAGCCGGATCGAAATCCGGGAAGCACTTCTTGGAGCAGGGCTAGACGTTGAAGCGGAACGAAATCGCCGGTTTTCGGCTGCTCTTGAGTCTCGCCGGTTTCCGTTGAAAAGGGCCTCTGACCTGCGCAAACATGGTGTTGAGGCCGTTGGGCGCCGATGGTCGGGATCGGTCTCAGCGTGACTTCTTGCGGACTGTTTGCGGACCGCTGGGGTCACCGCGAGATCCCTCTGGCGAGGACAGCGTCGAACAGCGTTCGGGCGACCTGCTCGGCCTTCTCGGTCGCCGCGGCTCCCACCGGCTTCGCCTCGTAGCGGTCCTGATTGCGAGCGCGTCGCAGGCGGTCGAACTCCCGCGCCGCCCTCTCCGCTGGTGGCTTGTCGAAGACCGCGCGCAGGTAGCGGCCGAGCGCCTCGTGCTGGCCCGGCCCGTTGGTCGTCCGGAAGCCGTACGCCGCCAGCAGCGCCTCGCCCGTGTCGTGGCAGGCGTCGTAGGCAATGCCGTACTTCACGACAACGCTGGTGAGCAGCTGCAGTTGGTCCAGGCGCTCCTCGGCCTGGCGTAGGAACGAGGTCGCACGCACGAGGTCTGCGGGCACGACATCGAGCCGTCGCGCCTCGACCAGCGCGAGGACCGTCGCCTGCTGGACGCGCGTGAGCGGGGTCAGCGCCACGGCAGCTCCCCGATCACGGCGACCGCCGGGCCGTTGCGCACGTGGTCCAGGAACCCGGAGGTCGCCGCAAACTCCTCAGGGGTGAGGATCGTCGGGTTCACGGGACGGTGCACGGCGGCCTCGACTCGGGTGCACGCCTCGTAGACCGCGTCCACGTCGGGCTCCCCGAGCACCATGACGTCGATGTCGTGGGGTGCCGGACCGGCATCCCCGAGCATCCGTGCGGCGAAGGAGCCGTAGAGGAACGCCGACTCGATCCCCTCGATGCGGGCCAGCTCCCCGGCCAGGACCACCACCGGGCCCGTCGCGACCGTGAGGATCTCGCGTAAGGGGTACACCAGCGGGCTCTCGTCGTTGGCGCGGATCAGCCTCGTGCGCCCCACCTGCCGCGCGCTCAGAATGCCGGCGTCCACCAGGCGCGCCACCTCGCGGTGCGCGGTCGGGTAGGCCAGGCCAGCCCGCTCGGCCAGGTCTGTGACGCTCAGCTCGTCGCCGGAGAGCAACAATGTGGAGAGTAGGCGCGCCTGGCCGTCCGACCGAAAGATCGGCGCGAGGAGCGGCGGCTCAGTTCTCATATACTTGAGGTTATCCTCCACTATATCGATAGTCAACGCGTCGCTTGCTAACCCCGGAAGGTCGGATCGCCGCTCACGCCAACGAGATACCCGGCCATGTACGGGAACCCCTTGAGCAGCACTCGGCGGTAGGACTCGAACAGGATGACCCCGGACTCGGGGAACATCTCGATGCGCTCGACCTGCTCATCCAGCCGCGTCTCGAACGGACTCGGCAGCGCTAGGTCGAACTGCTCGTAGTGGTCATAGATCGCAGTCAGGTCATCTTCCACGCCGGGGTGGAAGACCAGAGGTAGTCGACTCACGCCCTACGCGCAGCAAGCCGAGCTTTGAGCTCGTCCCACGCCAACCCCACCGAGGGGTCAGCTTCAAGCTCTGCTGCCCGGGACCGGATCATCGCCTTCTGATCGTCGGTGACCTCGATCGGCTCGGACTCGACAGTGCTCTCGATGTACTCGACCAGCTCCAAGCGCTCGTCAAGGCTCATTGCCTGGATCGCGGACTGAAGTGATGGGGTCACCATGATCAGAGGGTACGCCGACCCCGCCTCCGGCCGGCGGCGTTAACTGGTGGCAGTCGTCCCCTCGGACGCCTGCACGCCTGCACGCCTAGCAGCCAACGCACACCATGCGGCATGAGAGTGCGTCTGCATCCATCGCGGTCCGAGTCGTTAGCCGGACACGGTCCCGTTCGAGGTTGATCGTGGCTAGTGTCCCGAACATGGGTTGGCTCGTCGTTCTCGTGCTCATCATCGGCATTGTGGTGTACGTGCGCTTCTCGCCTCGGAAAGCCGAGCCACCACCATTAGCTCCGACGCAACCGCCGCGCCCGGCACAGCCGTCGTCCCGCCCCAGTCTCGCAGTGGAAGAGGCACGCGTCCGTCGCGAGGTCGAGGCAGAAGCCGCCCGGATGATGCCTCAGATCGAGGCCGAGGCGGCCCTTATGCGGCGCGAAATCGACTCGGAGGTGATGGACGAGGCTTCTTTCGTCGGGCTTGAGGAGGTCGACCCGGAGCCGGTGGAGGAGCCACTTCTTCGGGGCATATGGCGTGAGGATTATGCGCCGAAAGAGGACGAGGGCCGCTACCTGACCCGGATGGCCGACGGGCTGGCGAACCTGTACCTCGCGGACGCTGGGGATCGGCTGGCGGTCTGGTCCCCGGTCGATGGAGGGGGACTCATCAACCCGAAGGGGCCAGGACTTCGCCGCCTCGGTCTGTACGCGTCGTCTGCACGAGGTACGGACCACTACCGCTCCGCCTACCGAGCCGCCGACCTGAGTAAGGGCAAGTGGATCGACCTCCTGCGCGAGCCCAAGAACCCGCACGATAAGAACGCCGTCGCGATGTGCGCGCCCGGCTCGCGCATCCCGTTCGGGTACGTGCAGCGGGGGCGAGCGCCCGCTGTGGCCCGCCGCATGGACGCGGGCGAGGACATGGCTGCGGTATCGATGCGAGGTCCGGGCCAGGGGCACGCCGATGACTCCACTCTTGTCCTGATCGGCAGTCGCGCTGACCTGACAGCCATGCTCTACGGCTGAGGCCAGTCCCTGTCTGGGTTCTACGGGCACCTCGCCTGATCGGTAAGGTTCGCACTCACCGCGGCAGATGCGGACGTGAGCATCCGTGCTCGCGAAGGTCAGAGTTGGCTACTCTCGCAAGATGCTCGAAGCTGATTCGCTGGCCGTGGTTGTCCGCTACACGGACTACGACGGCTCCGCGCCGGAGCAATGCGTGGCTTTGATGACGGCATTTGCAGACGTTGACGCGGCTGACGCCGAAGCGGCCCGGCTCAACTCGGTTCGCCGGAACGAGCGCGTGACCTATTTCGTAAAGATCACGCGAAGTGAGACGTGAGTACCTCCTGCCGGGATCGCCCCGCGCGGATCGCGGCTTGTCCGGATGACGGAACTCGTAGATTCCCGAATTGTCTAAGCGCCGCCGGCCTGCATAATTCTCGCGTTTAGCAGCGTCCACGTGAGCACTCTCGGCGTCGGTTGGAGGAAGGGCCAAGTATGCCTCGGGATGGACTGTCCACGGAATACGAGAACGGCGTCGCAGATGTACTGGCGTACCTGGCGGGTAGTACCGCCGAAGTGGAGCGCGATGTGCGTCTTCCTGGACGGGACAGCGGAGTCGAACGTCAGTTGGACGTCGTTGTTCGAGGCACCATCTTCGGGATGACCAACGCTGTGTTGGTGGTCGACTGCAAGCGATGGGACAAGAAAGTCAACGCCCCGCACGCCTCATCGTTTGTGGGTCTCGTTGGTGATGTTCGTGCAGACTTCGGTCTCCTAGTGACATCCAAAGGACACTCTCCTGCTGCGGCGGCCATCCTGGAGAACGCGCGGGGCATGCGCATCGATGTCATGTCGCTGAATGAGCTAAGTCAGTGGAGTCCGCCGGGGACGCGCGCCGTTTCTTATCGCGTCAGAAGGATCGACCTTGAGGCAGCGTCCGCAGCTTTGAGACGCGCAGGATTTCGGGTGCGCATGGCATCTGACGGAAGACTCGCGGATGACGAAGTCGCGCTAGAGGCATTTCGGCACTACCCCGAAGCGCTTGCAGAACCTCCTGACCAGTTCGGCCCAATGGGCAGAGCATTGGAGTCAGTCGGAGTCACCCCGGACGTCCTGAGCCACGGTGTAAATGTGCTGGGCGGCACTCCCCAACACCGGTGGATGATGGTCACGGTCAATGGTTTGGAGACCGGGTACAAAGTGGTCGCTGGCGATGAGTCCGGCCTCGCGGAGCAGCTTCAAGGCGTGAAAGACATGTATGAAGCTCAAGGGTTAGACACTCGGACCGTAGAGATCGATGTCATCAGACCGCAAGGATGGCCATACCCGACACGCATGTTCGGCTAACCAAACTCGATCAGAGACGTCCTGCGAGCCAGAGCTTGCCGCAGGCCAACGGTCCATGCGGGGGCCCTGGGCACGTGGTCAACACAGAATGGCGAGTCGCATCCCGAACTCCGCTCATCGGCACGTTAATGCGTTCGCAACGTGCGGCGAGAGGAACGAGACGTGGTGGTGCGCACTGTCGGCAAGGCCCGCTGAGAGCCGTCTCTGGCCTTGGCCGACAGAGACCACCGCGAACACGAGCTCTGCAGATGACGACACCACGACGCCCGCATTGAACTCCTCGATGTCCCGATGAATGGCTGACGTTGGCTGTCGACGGAACGAAGAATCTCCCTCCAGGACGGCGAAAATCGCTCTCGAATCACTGTCAAAGTCGTCGGCACGCATGCTACGAATGACGTAGGTGGGTCGCCCGTGGACGGGCGGCCCACGACGCATTTTTGGGCCTGCTGTTGGAAATCGTGGGTGGTGATGGGACGTGCACGGTGGCGTGAAGATCTACCGCGGGAACGCTGCTGCCGCCCGCTCATACGTGGAGGCCGACCACGCACGCGTTGACGACTACTACCTCGCCGAGGGCAGTGGCCTGGCCGAGCGCTTCGTCGCCTCCCCCGTCGGAGTCGAGCGGGCCGGCGCTCTCGACGGTGACGGCTACGAAGCATGGGTCGCGGGTCTGGATCCGCTGAGCCGCGAACCACGTGGGCGACTGCGGACCGACCCCAAGGCCGTCCGGTTGGCCGAGGTGGTCGTGAACGGCCCCAAGTCCTGGTCGCTCGCTGCGGCGCTGCATCCTGAGGTGGCCGCGGCGTACGACGCAGCAATGGATCGAGCCGCCGTGGAGATCGCGGAGTGGCTGGCCGAGCACTCCACGACGCGGGTCGGTCCTCGGGGTCGCCAGGTGCAGGTACCTGTCGAGCGACTCGAGGCCGTCACCGTCCGGCACTACACGTCCCGTGCAGGTGACCCGCATCGGCATCTGCACTTGCAGCTCAATGCCCGGGTCTGGGCTGGCGGCAAGTGGCGAGGACTGCACACGGTCGGCATGCGCGACAGCATCGAGGCCATCAACGGCATCGGCCACGCCGCCGTCATGACCGACCCGGAGTTCCGCTCCGCGCTTGCCGAGCACGGCTTCACTCTCGATTCCGAGACGGGCGAGATCGACGAACTGACGAGCTATGTGGGCCCGTTCTCCGCACGAGCGCGCCAGATCGGACGCAACATCGACCGTTACGACGCGGAGTGGCGTGCGGAGCATCCGGGCCAGGAACCGGGTCCCGAGCTGCAACGAGGCTGGGACCGTCGCGCGTGGTCCGAGGCCCGCCCCGACAAGATTGTGCCGACCGACGGCGGCGAGCTGACCCTTCGCTGGGTCGACGAGCTGGACCGGCTCGGCTATCGCACGCCACCAAAGCGCGCGGCGTCGAGTGCGGTGAAGCCAGGCGTGGTGGATCGGTCGGCGGCAGTCGACACGATGGTGTCGCGGTTGGGTGCGAGACGGTCTGGTTGGAACGCTGCCGACGTACGAGGTGAGGTCGAGCAGTTGGTCGCCCGGTCGAACGTCGTCACCACAGGCGTGGTGCGACGCGAGCTGGCCGAGGACCTGACCGCCCGAGTGCTCGACGCCTGCGTCCCGTTGCTGCCGGAGGAGCTCCCCGAACACATCCGGGCCCTTACCTCGGTGGACGTGCTGCGGGTCGAGGCAGAGATCACCGGGCGCCTGGCCGCTCGCGCGGCCCACGCGGGCCAACCTGTGCCGTTCACCGAGGGCGACCTCGACGAGGCCCAGCAGGATGCCGTAGCCGCGCTCGCGGGCACCCACCGGCTCATCGTTGTCGAAGGCGCAGCCGGGGCCGGTAAGACAGCGACGCTTGCAGGCACCCGAGAGGCGATCGAGCAACAAGGCCATCTGATGATGGTCGTGACGCCAACGTTGAAAGCCGCCCAGGTCGCCGCCATCGAGGCCGGAACAGCAGCATCATCCGCGGCCTGGCTGGCCCATCAGTACGGCTTTCGATGGGACGAGGACGGCCACTGGAGCAGAGAAACCACCGAGCCCCATCCCGGAGCGACACTTCGCCCCGACGACCTGCTGGTGGTCGATGAGGCCGGAATGCTCGACCAGGACACCGCTCGAGCTCTCCTCGGAATCGCTGATGAGACCGGCGCACGCGTCGCCTTCATGGGCGACCGACACCAGCTGCCCGCCGTCGGCCGAGGAGGCGTTCTGGACCTAGCGGCCCGATGGGCCGACCCCACGACCGTCGTCGCCCTGGACCGGGTGCACCGCTTCCGTGATCCTGCGTACGCCGAGCTATCCCTTGCCATGCGCGCGAGTGACGACCCCACGGCAGTGTTCGACCAGCTCGTCGAGCGGGGCCAGATCACCCTGTACGCCAACGAAATGGAGCGCACCCAGACACTCGCCGCCGAGGTCGCCGAGTCCGGCGCGCTGGTGATAGTCGATACCCGGGAGCAGGTCGCCGACCTCAACGCTGCGATCCGCGACCGGCTCGTCGTCGCGGGCCGGGTCCAGGACCGACAGGTCGTGATCACCGACGCTGGAGAACGAATCGGCGTCGGGGACCAGGTCGCCACACGACGCAACGACTACCAGCTCGGAGTCGCCAACCGTGACCGCTGGACCGTGGTCTTCGCCGAACCCGAAGGCGACCTCCACCTCACCAATGGGCGTGGTGAACGTGTGGTCGACGCCGCCTACGCCACGCAGCACGTCGAGCTCGCCTACGCCACCACGGTCTACGGCGCCCAGGGCGACACCGTGTCCGAGGCGCGCCTGGTCGTCGGCGAGCACACCGGAGCTGCATCGGCGTACGTCGGCATGACCCGTGGTCGCGAGCACAACAGCGCCCACCTCGTCGCGGGGAACCTTGACGACGCCCGCCGCCTCTGGGTCGAGGTGTTCAGCCGGGACCGCGCCGACCTCGGGCCCGCTCATGCCGCCCGCCTCGCCCCCCGGGAGGCAGCCAACTACGCCACAGCTCACGCAAGCAGCATGGATCCGCGCCGCTATGTGCGGACCCGACCTCGGAGCGGCACCGCCCGTCCTACCTCGAAATCCGTTTGGACCAGTGCGCCCGTCCCGAGGCCAATGCCAACCTCCGATACCGGCCGAGCGCCTGAAATCGGGTTCTGAACCCTCGACCAGTCATCCACCGAAAATTTGCTGAGCTCTCGGGGGCGCTCGCTGACCTCGGGAAGCCCGCTCGGGGGCGCCGCCCGTCCTCGAATCGGAGCGACCGCTCCACCCGGGACGGGCGAAATTTGGTGCGCTCCATGAGGACGATGGAAGTAGATGATCACCCAGAGCCACGAACTGGCCCATGGGAACGAAGGCGAATCGCATCAGACACCGCAGCCGCCGCCACGAGGAGAACGACAATGAGCAACGCCTATCGGGCTACCGAGCCCAACCTGCCCCACGCCAATGACGAGTTGTTGAGCATCAAGGAGGCCGCTGCTCTGCTCCGCGTCCCCGAAGCGACGCTGCGCTACTGGCGTCATCTCAGCAAGGGGCCACGCGGCTTTCGCGTCGGACGCTCGGTCCGCTACTGGCGCACCGAAGTCGCCCTCTGGCTCGAGGAACAGTCCCGCCATCCCCAGGACGAGATGTGAACTGCTGCTCTGTCGGATGCGCGACGGATACTCGATAGACGGGGACCGAGCAGAGGAGCCCTGATGGCTGGAAACGTGGCCAAGCGAACCAACGGGCAGTGGCGGGCACGCTACCGAGACGAGACCGGCAACGAGCACTCTCGCCACTTCGACCGCAAGGTCGATGCCCAGCACTGGCTGGACCGAGTCACGGCAGCCGTGGTGGCCGGCACCTACGCCGACCCCAAGGCCGGCCGGATCACCTTCGCGGCGTTCTTCGGCGAGTGGTCAGCTCGTCAGGTCTGGGCACCCGGCACAGTGCTCGCGATGTCCCTGGCTGCAAGGTCGGTGCCGTTCGCTGGGACGCCACTCCAGCAGGTCCGACACTCGGACGTCGAGTCCTGGATCAAGACCATGGACGCTGCCGGCCTCGCCCCGGGCACGATCAAGACCCGATACGTCAACGTCCGATCGGTGTTTCGAGCAGCCGTCAAGGACCGAGTGATCGGCACGGACCCGACCGACGGCGTACGCCTCCCCCGCGGTCGTCGCGCCGACGCCGCGATGTCGATCCCCACCCCGGAGGAGATCGGGCAGCTCATGGCCGTGGCCGACGGACGATTCCGGCCGTTCATCGGCCTGTGCGCGTTCGCTGGTCTCCGCCTGGGCGAGGCCGCTGGCGTACGCCTCGGCGACATCGACTTCCTTCGCAAGACGCTCAAGGTCTCCCGACAGGTTCAGCGCGTCAACGGTGGCGCGATCGACATACGCGCGCCGAAGTACGGCTCCGAGCGAGTCGTCTACCTCGCCGACAGCCTCGTCAACCTGCTGGCCGACCACGTCGCCACCTATGGCACCACGGGGATGGATCGGTGGCTATTCACCGGAGACAGCGACGACCCACCGCACCAGAACACCGTCGGCTACTGGTGGCGCAAGACCCTCCGAGACGCGGGGCTGTCAGGCGTCAAGCTCCACGACCTGCGGCACTTCTACGCCTCCGGGCTGATCGCTGCCGGGTGCGACGTGGTGACCGTCCAACGCTCGCTCGGACACGCGAAGGCGACCACGACCCTCAACACCTACGCACACCTCTGGCCCACCGCGGAGGACCGCACTCGCAAAGCCGCGGAATCGATCATGTCGACGGCCCTCGGACACCAGCCAACGGACGTGCTTGCAGACGACGGGTCCCGCCGCCACCCATCGTGAGAGTTCGCGCTTTCGAACGAACGCGAGGTTCCGCAACTGCATCCGAACAGCGCATCTGCCCATGACTTCAGGAGGCCCCCGATGGCCCGGGTTGAGAGCGTCGGGGGCGCTGCACATCACTCAGCATGACGCGGTCTCAGACACGGCTGGATAGACCTAGAGGACCTCAACCTCGATCCGCGCCTCTTTGAGCATTGACTTGCTATGGGCGCGAGAGCTGATGCGGCCGTCGGCTTTGAAGCGCTGAAGGACTGCTTCGTGGTGGGGATCTCGCGGAAACGTCAGTTTTTCCCCAGTTGCGGAAAGCCGGCCGTAGGACCCCCCTGCCTGCAATATGGCGTCCATCGCCTCCTCAACAGTCAACTCGTCGCTGAAGCGATGAACCAAGCGGGTCACGAGATCGCCGTCTGCGGTGCCGTGCGCGATCGCTGTGATCCGGCTTGCTCCGAGGAACACACCTATCGTCATCGACGCACGAGCTGCGGCCGATAGCACCGTACTGTTGTCAGTAGGGACGAACTCGTCGAAGCGCTCCAGCACTTTCGTCTTGAGCGCCGGGGAGATGTTGGAGCTCGAAAAAAACTCTGCTGTTGTTGGCGGCGTCAGTAACTCCGGAGTGACGAAGTTGCCGAACTTGGCCGAGTTGTTGATGCCGAAGCTGAGGGTTTTCCAGTCTTCGGTAGGAAAGTGCGCGAAGGTCTCCGCGGAGTCCTTGCATATACGTCCGGCGAGCAGACGGCCAAGCAAAGGCCCCTTCTCCGGTGGGACCTTGGCGACCGGGAACCACTGTCGAAGCTCTAAATCCGCAACGATTCCCGCCCGCAACGTAGGGTCGGTCAGGTGCTTCGACGCGTTGAGCACCATTTCAGCAACCCGTGCCTTGGCGGCCTCAATCTCGTCCCCCTCCGTGGGGGCCTCATCTGCTCCTGTCTCTCCTTCAGACTGAGAATCTTGGGTTGTCTGTGCCAACTCAGGGACCATGATGGCGGGGCTCGCGATGAGAAACCCTGCCAGATGTTGATCGACTTCGCCGACATATGTGAGGTACGCGTCGGCGTTTGCCAAGCTCAACGGGAAGCGCTGGTGCTCGGCGAGGCACCCCCAGAGTCTGTCGGGAATGTCACTCAGATTCTCAACGCAGCAGTCAGGGTGAGAGCGACTGATGATGGCTTCGACTTGCTCGTTGCTGAGTGCGGCGGCGTCGAGGAGGACCGAGGCAAAATTCTCTGGATAACGCACCGTCCATCGTGTCATGGTGTCGGCTGCCGTCGACCCTCTGTCGGCGTCCAGCTCTGCTTTTGACTTTGGCTCATCCAGAGCGCGCAAGTACTCGTCTGGACGTTCGAGCAGATCCTGATATATGCCTTCGTCAATGGAGCGGATGCTGTCCATGCTCAGCGAATCGGTGGTTGCAAGCGCAGTGGCGAGGTTATGTCGAGATAAAAGGTAACTGTCACTGTCGACGACGAGCCCTCTAGCTGACTCCCGAAGAACAGCCAGGTCCTCGCACTCAAACCCCGCCCTGCTTAGGGTGGCGACTGCGTTCTGGACGTCTTCCGCCGCGGGAATCTGGTCCTCGATGTGAACCTCGACGACCTCCTCGAGGAGAGCCGGATCGACAATGGTCGAAAATCTGCGGTAGTTCGATTGAAAGTATGCGCATACCGCATCATTGAGTTCGTAATCGACGTCCGCGCTCGAAGAGGCAAGGGCGACGTCGACAAGTTCGGCGCGGATGCTGTCGGAGAGGTTCGCCAACTCCACCAGTTCGGTGAAGATAGCCGGCCAACGGGCAGCAAGGTAGGCCACCGCCTCCTGAGCATGTTGACCCGCGACGAGGTAGGCGTCCAGAAAAGCGCGCTCAGCCTCACCGATATGACGGATGACCGTCCCCAAAACAAGCCCTGCTCCGTCGTCCTGGGCGCCAAGAAGATAGTCGAGGATCGCGATGTTGTACCCGCTCGCCTCAGTCAAGAACGAACGCTTTGTCTCCTTAAGGAGGGCCTCTATCTCTCGGGGGTTATCGAACGCGTAGTTGACATCCATGCGGTTGGCGTCGATGTTCTGGACGATGTAGCTCATCGCGTTTGCAGGCACCCGCTCGCCGTAGTACTGGGCGATGTACATGTTGTAGTACCGGTCGATGTAGCCATTGAGGATGAGTGCCTGCCCGAGTTCCGAATCAACTTCCTCCCGCACGAACGCACTGAAGGGTCGTAGACCATCCCTTGTGGTGGACGTGAAGTCGCTACGCCTCGCGAGATCGGCGAAGTCCGCTGTCCGCAGAACCTCCAAGTCGGCTTCTAGGGAGGCTTGCTCTCGCAGCAGATCCGCTTCGGCGGCAGCCACCCAGGTCCCTGCACGCAGACTTCCACCAACCACGTCGCGCAACTCCGCCATTTCCAGCGACACCTGATTGGTCTCGTTGAAACGGCGGTTCCAAACAACAACTGTCAGCCCTGTGTCGGCATCCAGGACCTCTTCCCAGAAATCAACGCTCCCGGACTCGGACGGATCATGCTCAGTCCCGCCGACGGAGTAGTGGAGGACTGAGTTGTGAACCGACGCTTCCGAGAGCTTGGCACCGAACCAGTCGAGCTTCGCTCCCCAAGAACGGGCCCGGCCTGCCACCGCCCGCTTGGCGTCGAGGTTGTCATTGACCTCCCGGAGCCTTGCGCGACGCGCGTCGATGTTCTCGTTCACTAGCCTTCGACTCCGGCGATAGACCGCGTCAAGGTTACTGCGTCCAAGGAGCAAGAGCTCGAAGTCTTCGAGGTGGAGGTTCTTGTAGACCACCATCGCTAGCAACTGATCGGGCGCGAGCGTGTCCATACCGTGGCCGTCCGTGATCAGACGGTTGGCAAAAACGGAGAACTCGTTTCGGATGTTCGTAAGCAACCGCATGTCCGGGATGTGGCGGGCGGCGAGGTCGACAAGTTCGTCGCTGACTGTCGGTACCGGCGTCAAGTCGTTACTCGTGAGCACACGGGCAAGGAGTTCGCGCGCAGTTCGGTGGGTGATGAATGGAACAAGTGGCACCACCAGGTCGAAAAACTTGGTGCGGTTGGCACGGACAGCCTCCGCCTGAGCAGCATCGTCTTCAAGTTCCTTGGTGTCATGGCCCAGTTGCTCGAAGATGCTGTCGCGCAAGGCATAAACGAATCGAATCGTTCGGCGTCCTCTGCGCCAACGGTGGCGGGACGAGATCTGCCTGCTGTTATTCAGCAAGGCATTCAACTCGCGGAGCGCCTCGAAGATCCCCGCCTGATTGAACCGGTCCAGGTCCTCGAAAACCACGACGTCAATCGATGGCCGCGACTCAAAGAAGTAGACAATCTCGTCGAGGTAGCGGTCGAAGTAGCTCTCAGTTCTCTTAGAGAGCGTGACCGAAGCACCTGCAGCAGAGACCTGAGAGACATCCAACCGGTTGTGAACTGCCCGTCGCAACCACGCAACTACGGAGACGGCGGCCAATATCACGACAACGGCTGCGGGCCAACGCAGCCAGGTTGAGTCGTCGCTCGTGAAGCGGGGTACGTCTGGTAGCGCGTCGAATAGCCAGAACGCGACACCGATTAGAGTCAGGAGTAAAGCCGACTCTGCGAAAGCACGCTGAAACGAAAGGCGGTCGATGCGTTGATATCGCGACTGAGGCAACCTCGCGGGGCGCTCGCGGTGGAGCAGTTGCTTGACCAGCTCCTTCTGGATCTGGTCGACCCTCGACGGACTGGACTGGTCCGAATGCGTTGGTGAAAGATGCTGAGCGTCCGAGCCGTCTTCGTCTGTCTCGGCTTCTTCCTGCTCTGGCCCCAGCGTGGACAAAGATAAAAACAGCACCCGCTTTCGGTTCTCCCGAGCAAACTCTTCAAGGACACTCGACTTCCCTGAGCCGTAACGTCCCGTCAGTGCAATGTTTCGAATCGAGTCGTCGAGCAACGCAGCGTTGAGATGGTTGACGTAGTCCCGGTGCTGATCGGGGTTGAACTCGGCGGTTAGTGGCTGCAGCGCTCTTCTTGCTTCGGACGGGTTCCGCTCGGACCAGGCAAGAACCTTCGTCGCCCCTCTGTTAACCGCCCGCCGGATCCGCGACGGGTTCCCGGTGAGATGCGTCATGCAAGCCCCTCCGCACCTCACCGCGATGGCAGATGCTGAATACACACCTATATTAGCAGGAAGTGCCGACAAATCGAGTCGAAAGTAAGTTAACGCGCGCGCGTTGCAGTGTGTCGTCCGCCCCCTCTCCACCATCCCTCTGGGTGTCGGGAAGAATCGTCCGCGTAGCCGTCCCGCAAAGCGAAGAGACTGGCTCTGCCGATAGACAGGGGCTACGATCCGGAGGTTGAACATGGACGTTGTTGCCATCTACGAGTTGCCAGTACCGATCTGGGTCACCTGCGCGACCCTCGGTGCCACCTATCCCAGCGGCTACGGCCCGGTCGGATTCAACCTCGTCATGCCCGAAGATCACCCGCTCATCGGAGCAGCGCCGCCGGTCGATGGCCTCGTTCGCTCGTTGAAGACCGGGGAGCGGGCTCATGCTCTCCATGACCTACACGAGGCTGGCGAACTCACCGTCTGGACCCAGGAGTTCGGCGCATTTATTCCCGAATCCTTGCGCCCTGCGACCGCGTTGGTTCGCGTTGCGGTCACTGAAGTCCAGGCTCCAGCACATGCAACGAGGTCCTGGGCGGGCCTCGACGATCGCCTCGTCGAGGTCATTGCTAACTGGTTCGACGAGGTTCGCAGTTGGGTCGAGGTCCTGACCGGTCAGGACCTCGACCCCAAGCATCGCGTCTTCGATGCCGAAGACGTCGCGCCCGGGTTGTCGTTCGTCTCGCCGCCCCACGACGCCAGCCTTGCGCTGACAATCACGACCCCGCGCATCCGGCCGGTGCAGCTGGAGGAGTGGCGAATGATCCTAGCGGCAGTACGTGACGGTCGAGAGCCTCCTCTGGAGGAGCTATTGAGCCGCGACGCACGCGCCGCGCATGCCCGGGGATCCAATCGTCGTGCGACCGTCGATGCTGCAACAGCGGTCGAAGTCGCTCTGGCTCGGGAGGTGACCTCACGAGTAAAGCAATTGCCCGAGGCCCAGGCTGCTCGCCTCAGCCGAAAGCCCATGTTCGGTACGTTCATCGACATCGCGGAGGCCTCAGGCTTGGAGTTCGCAGTCCCATTCGCAGCGTTGCGAGCTCTGAACAAGGCTCGTGTCGACGCTGTGCATCATGGGCGAGCCCCAAACTCGTGGGACACCGCAAACCATGTCCAGGTGGCGGTCGACTTCCTCGGCGCGCACGGCCCATATACGCGTTTGGGGGAAGTCGAATCCGACGGCTCCGAGTGGATTCTTGACGACCGGGGCGAGCGGGAAGCCTTGTCCGATTCTGCAGGCTGAGGCCAGGGCAAGCGCGCGTCACACCACCGCCAAAGCCCGAGGTGAAGAGAGCAGGCCACCGACAGATCAAGAGCCCACGCGCGCCCTCAGAACGGGTCCCGCAAGCACGTCACGCTGAAACTTTTGCGGACTCAGTGCGGACCGCAGGGGTCCACACCCCCTCTGACCTGCGCTTTTACGCCGATTCAGACGTTGAAGCGGAACTCCACCACGTCGCCGTCGGCCATCACGTAGTCCTTGCCCTCCATGCGGACCTTGCCGGCCTCCTTGGCCTTCTGCATGGAGCCGGCGGCCACCAGGTCGTCGAAGGAGACGATCTCTGCCTTGATGAAGCCGCGCTGGAAGTCGGTGTGGATGACCCCGGCCGCCTCGGGAGCCGTGGCGCCCTTGGGGATCGTCCAGGCGCGGGTCTCCTTGGGGCCGGCGGTCAGGTAGGTCTGCAGCCCGAGCGTGTCGAACCCGACGCGGGCCAGCACGTCGAGGCCGGGCTCGGTCACGCCCATCTCGGCGAGCATCTCGCGGGCCTCGTCGTCGTCGCCGAGCTCGACCAGCTCCGCCTCGAACTTGGCGTCGAGGAAGATCGCCTCGGCCGGGGCGACCAGCGCGCGCATCCGGTCCTTGAGCTCCTCGTCGCCGAGCTCGTCGGCGTCGCAGTTGAAGACGTAGATGAAGGGCTTCGCGGTCAGCAGGGACAGCTCGCGGATCAGCTCGCGGTCGACCTTGGTGGCGATGATCGGCGTACCCGCCTCGAGGTGGCCCAGCGCCTCCTTGGCGGCCTCGAGGTTCGCGGTGAGCGACTTGTTGCCGCGCGCCTCCTTCTCCAGGCGCGGGATCGCCTTCTCCACCGTCTGCAGGTCGGCCAGGATCAGCTCGGTCTGGATGGTGGAGATGTCGTTGCCGGGGTTGACCTCGCCGTCGACGTGGGTGACGTCCTCGTCGCGGAAGACGCGGGTCACCTGGCAGATCGCGGAGGACTCACGGATGTGGGCGAGGAACTTGTTGCCCAGCCCCTCCCCCTGCGACGCCCCGGCCACGATCCCGGCGATGTCGACGAACTCGACCGTCGCGGGCAGGATCTTGGCGCTGCCGAAGATCTCCGCCAGGCGCGGGAGACGGTCGTCGGGGACACCGACCACGCCGACGTTCGGCTCGATCGTCGCGAACGGGTAGTTCGCCGCGAGCACGTCGTTCTTGGTCAGGGCGTTGAAGAGGGTCGACTTGCCCGCGTTGGGGAGTCCGACGATACCGATGGTGAGAGCCACGGGGCGCGAGTCTACGGGCGCCGAGGAAGTTGGCCGCAATCAGTGGCCGGAGGTACGCCGGGCGAGGGTGCTGCGGGCCACCTTTCGTCCACAGCCTCGATGCCGAGGGTGGTTGTCAACAGGCCCGATCGGAGCCACCCGCACTGTCGGTGGCGACCCCTAGCGTGGGGTCATGAAGCAGTCCTCGGCCCCGTCCCCGCACCCGCTGCAGGCGTGCGTCGAGACCATCGCCGAGGCCTTGGACGACGCGAGCGCCAGCGACCCGCTCTACCTGTCCGCCGAGGTCAAGTCCGGCCTCCTCGTCGACCTGGCCCGCCTCGAGGCGCGTCTGGTCGGCCTGAAGCTGAGCGTGCTGGCCCACGCCGACGATGTCGCCGCCGATGCCGGCGCCCGCACCATCGCGTCCTGGCTGGCGCACACCACCCGCACCCACCGGGCCGGCGCCGCCCAGGAGGCCCGACTCGCCACCACCCTGGAACGCACCTACCCCGCCACCGGGAGCGCGCTGCGCGCCGGCGAGGTGAACATCGCGCAGGCGCGGGTGATCGCCACCGCGTTGGACGCCCTGCCCACGACGCGCCTGGGCGCCGAGGTGATGTCGCGCGCCGAGAAGACGCTCATCGGCTACGCCGCCGACTTCGGCCCCGACGACCTGACCCGCCTGGCCCGGCGCATCCTCGACGTCGTCGCCCCCGACGTCGCCGAGGAGATCGAGCGCCAGGCCCTCGAGCGCGAGGAGCAGCAGGCCTACGCCAAGACCCGGTTGAGCACCCGCACCCTCGGCCCCGGGCTGAAGCGGATCACCATCGACCTGCCCACCGCCAGCGCCGCGATCCTCAGCACGGCCCTGCACGCCCTCACCTCTCCCCGCCGCGACGGCGTGGAGACCCGCGACTCGGCCACCGGGGAGCGACTGCCCCACGACCAGCTCCTCGGCCACGCCTTCTGCGCCCTGCTCGAGCGCCTGCCCGTAGACCAGCTGCCCAGCCACGGCCGCTCACCGGTCACGGTCATCGTCACCGTCGGCCTCGACCAGCTCCAGCGCGACACCGGCACGGCCACCCTCACCGGGGGCACCGACGCCACCGGCGGCGACGGCGCGCCGCTGTCCTTGCACCAGCTGCGCCGCCTGGCGTGTCAGTCCCGGATCATCCCGGCGGTCCTCGGCGGGCGCGGCCAGGTCCTGGACCTCGGCCGCAGCAGCCGCTTCTTCAGCACCGCGCAGCGCCACGCGCACGCCCTGCGCCACCCCCGCTGCCAGGCCGAGGGCTGCACCATCCCCGCCACCTGGTGCGAGGCCCATCACCGACGAGACCCCTGGGCCCGCGGCGGCACCACCGATCGGGCCGACCTGTCGCTGCTGTGCTCCCACCATCACCATCGCGCCCACGACAGCGGCTACGACCATCACTGGATGCCCGACGGGTCCGTGCGCTACGCCCGGCGCTGTTAACGCTGCGCCGTCAACCGCGGAAGCCTCAGATCACCCGCCGCCCCTGGCGCAGCCGCCGGCGCAGGTCGCGCATCAGCCAGGTGGCGTGCAACTGACGCACGGGCCGCGGGATCCGCCGGTAGACCGGCACGAAGAGCCGCCAGAACCTGTCGTAGCGCCGTTGGTCGCGCCTCGACCACGGCAGCGCGAGGAGATCGCGGGTGCGCGGGTCGAGGTTGCCGCGGGTCATCAGGCTCTGCAGCACGATCAGCGGGCGCAGCAGCCACGGGGACTCGCGCGTCGAGAGCAGGCGCCGGGCATAGGCCTGCACCGTCGGGTCGCCCTCCAGCGTGAGCAGCGACTCCTGCCAGTAGGCCTCGAACTCCGCGCGGGTCTGCGGCCACATCCGCTCCGGCACTTGGAGCGCGGTGCCGAACACCCACGCCTCCCGATAGACCCGCTCCCGGGTGGCCTCGTCCATCGCCCCGAAGACCCGCTCGTAGATCACCTCGCCGTTGCGGGCCAGCGTGGCGGCCACCCACAGCTGCAGGTCGGGGTCGTGGGCGCGGTACCGGCCGGGCGAGCGCACGGTCGCGTGCATCCGGTTGACCAACCGGGCGATCTCCCGGCGCTCCGGCTCGGTGCCCCGCGTCATCACGTAGACGTAGCTGAGCGTGGTCCGCAGCCGGTCGACCGGCCGCGCCAACGTCGTGCTGTGCTCGGCGACTCCGAGCCCCACGCCCTTCCTGGCGAGCTGGTACATCACCGTCGACCCGGCGCCGAGCAGCAGCATCGCCTCGCCGAAGAAGTCGGCCAGTCCGAACCGGGCCTCGGCCGGGTCGGGCGTGGCCGCGCGAGCACCCTCGTCCACCGGCTCGATTCCCTCCACGGTCGACATCGTCCCTCCGGGCGCGGTTCGGCGTCGAGAGACAGAAAGCCACCCCCTAGGGTGCTGCGGTGACCACTCCCCCCGATGCCCGCGACCGGGGCCCCATCCTGCGCGACCCCGACCGCAGCGTCTCGCCGCGCGCGGTCTCCTACTGGCGACTGGTCGCCACGATCAACACCCTGCTGCTCTGGATCGCGCTGGGGGTCGGCTGCTGGCTGCTGCCCGAGCGGCCCTGGTGGGCGTACGCCGCGGCGGCGGCCGTGGTGCTCGCGACGATCGGCTACGTGCTGGTGATGCCCACCGTCCGCTTCCGGATCCACCGCTGGGAGGTCACGCCGGTCGCGGTGTTCACCCGCAGCGGCTGGATCAACCGCGAGCAGCGCATCGCACCGCTGTCGCGGGTGCAGACCGTGGACTCCACCCAGGGCGTGCTGATGCGACTGTTCCACCTGACCTCGATCACAGTGACCACCGCGTCGGCCGCCGGCCCGATCACCATCTTCGGCCTGGACGACGAGGTCGCCCGGGTGACCGTGGCCGAGCTGACCGAGATCACCGGCGCCACCGAGGGCGACGCCACGTGAGCCGCGACCCCGACGACGGGTGGCTGCGGCTGGCTCCCCAGCTGATGCTGATCGGTCCGGTGCGGACGCTGCGCCAGATGGCGGTGCCGCTGATCGTCGCCGTCATCGGCATCAGCAGTCAGGACATCGTCTGGATGCTGGTGGCGCTGCCCGTGCTGGTGGGCGGCGCCCTGCTGCTGGGCCTCATCCCGTGGTTCACGACCTTCTACCGGGTCAGCGCCACCCAGCTCGAGGTGCGCCGCGGCCTGCTCAACAAGACCCGGCTGACCGCGCCGCTGGACCGGGTACGCAGCGTGGACCTCGAGGCTCCGCTGCTGCACCGGCTCCTGGGGATGACCAAGGTCCAGGTCGGGACCGGGGTCGACGAGACCCGGATCGAGCTGGAGGCGCTGACCGTCCCCGACGCCGATCGACTGCGCACGCGGTTGCTGACCCGCGCCTCCGCGACCGCCGAGGTCCCGGTGCCGGTCCCCCAGGAGCCCGGCTGGCAGCCGCCCCAGGAGCCCGCCCCGGAGCCCCCGCAGGAACCGGCCCAGGAGCTCGCCCGGATCGACTGGTCCTGGCTGCGCTTCGCCCCGCTCAGCCTGGGGCGGCTGGTGGTGCTGGCCGGCGTACTGGGCGCCGGGTCGCAGCTGGCCGGCGAGGTGCCGGTGCTCGAGGCCGACCGGGTGCGCTCCGTCGGGGACTGGATCGCCTCCCAGGCCCTCGTGCTGATCGTGGTCGTCGGCGCGGTGCTGGCGCTGCTGGTCTGGCTGGCCGTCGCGATCGGCGGCTACGTCATCCAGTGGTGGAACCTGCGCCTGACCCGCGAGTCGGGCAACCTGCGCCTCACCGCGGGTCTGTTCACCACCCGCTCCACCAGCGTCGAGGAGGCCCGGGTGCGCGGCGTCGAGCTCAGCGAGCCGCTGCTGCTGCGGCTCGCCGGGGGCGCCGAGCTCACCACGCTGGCCACCGGCACCGGCGAGTCGGGGGCGACGAAGGTGCTCCCCCCCAGCCCGGTGGACGTCGACCGGCGGGTCGGGCACGACATCCTGGGGGTGGCCGGCGTCCTCGACGCGGCGCTGACTCCGCACGGGCCGGACGCGCGCCGGCGCCGCCACGTGCGCTGCCAGTGGCCCACGGTGTTCCTCACCGCCGGGGTCACCGCGGCCACCGTCGGCCTGGACGGGCCGCTGTGGGTGCCCCCGCTCGTGCTGGCCGTCCTGGCCGGGATCGGGGCTGCGGTGGCAGAGGTCGGCTACGCCCACCTGGGCCACGGGCTGCACCACGACCACCTGGTCTCCCGGGCGCCGTCGGTGGCCCGGGTGACCACCGCGCTGGAGACCGACGGCATCATCGGCTGGGTGGTGCGCCAGAGCTGGTTTCAGCGCCGCCGCGGACTGGCCACACTGGTCGCCACCACCGCCGCCGGCCCGGAGCGGGTGGTCGTCACCGACGTCCCCCTTCGGACGGGGATAGCCCTGGCAGACGCGGCGACTCCGGGGATGCTGACGCCGTACCTGTCCGCGCCTGCTTCCGTGAGCCGGCACGCGTCCTGAGCGTGAGCCACAGGCTGACCGCGGTGTAGTAGAGCGGGTAGCCGAACGACAGCGCCACCAGCAGCACCGACGGGTCGGGCAGCTGCGCGACGATCGCGCCGAACAGAGCCAGCCAGACCACGGCCAGCGTCATGTTCAGCGCCCACAGCTCCTCGGTGCGCGAGGGGTAGAGGTACTTGATCGGCACGAAGACCAGCACCGCGAAGACCAGCAGCACGGTCGCGGTGACGCCGGTGCCCCACCCGAAGACGACCACGTAGAAGGCGACGATGTTCCAGTAGCTCGGGAAGCCCAGGAAGAAGTGGTCGTCGGTCTTCGCGTCCGAGCGGCAGAACTGGTAGCACGAGGCGAGCAGCGGCAGCATCGCGACCACCCCGCCCCAGACGCCGTCGGGCAGGTAGCCGTTGGCCCACAGCAGCACCATCGGCGCGAACGCGTAGGTGATGTAGTCCACGATGTTGTCCAGCAGCGCCCCGTCGAAGCCCGGCATCACCGTCTTCACCCGCAGGTGACGCGCCAGGAACCCGTCGGTGCCGTCGATCACCATCGCCGCGAGGAACAGCCACAGCACGGCCTTGACGTCGCCCTCGTAGGAGAGGTGGACCATGAGCAGGGCCAGCGCGACGCCGACGGAGGTGTAGACGTGGACGAGTCCGGCGGCAACCCGCGCACCCGGCGTGGCCCTGGTGATCGTGTCCATGAGGCAGGATCGTAGGGCCCTCAGCGCTCACCGTAGATTCCTCACATGCGCATCGCCACCTGGAACGTGAACTCGCTTCGCTCCCGTATCGATCGCGTCGAGGCCTTCCTGCAGCGCCACGACGTCGACGTCCTGGCCCTGCAGGAGACCAAGGCACGCCCGGAGCAGCTGCCGCTGATGGGGCTGGAGTCGCTCGGCTACGAGGTCGCCGCGTGTGGCACCAACCAGTGGAACGGGGTCGCGCTGATCAGCCGGGTGGGCCTCGACGACGTCCAGGTCGGCTTCGAGCAGATGCCCGGCTTCGGCGACCCGGCCGTCGCGGAGTCCCGCGCGATGGGCGCCGTCTGCGGCGGGGTGCGGATCTGGTCGCTCTACGTGCCCAACGGGCGCAAGGTCGGCGACCCGCACTACGTCTACAAGCTCGAGTGGCTGGCCCGGCTGCGCGAGGCGGCCGGCGGCTGGCTGGGCGAGGACACCGCCCTGGTCGGCGACTGGAACATCGCGCCGCGCGACGAGGACGTCTTCGACATGTTGCAGTTCGCGAAGTCCACGCACGTGACGCCGCCGGAGCGCGCCGCCTTCCAGGCCTTCCTCGACGACGGGTACGTCGACGTGGTGCGCCCGCACACCCCCGGACCGGACGTCTACACCTACTGGGACTACTACCGCCAGCGCTTCGAGCGCAACCGCGGGCTGCGCATCGACTTCGTCCTCGGGTCCCCCTCGCTGGCCGAGCGGGTCACCCACGCGTTCATCGACCGCGAGGAGCGCGCCGGCACCGGGGCCTCCGACCACGCGCCGGTGGTCGTGGATCTGCGCTGATTCCGGGCCCGGGGTGGCTAGGGTCCAGGTGACGTCCGCCACAACCTGCTCGAACCGACAGGAGCACCCGTGAACCAGCCCGCCCCGCCCGGCCAGCCGGACCGGCCCCCGTTCGTCGCGCGCCCCGTGGTGCTGCGCCAGCTCCTCGAGCTCTACGACAAGCCGCGCTACCTCGAGGTCGGGGTGCAGCGGGGTCGCACGTTCGACCGGGTGACGGCCGCCCACAAGGTCGCGGTCGACCCGGACTTCCTCTTCGACCACGTCGCCGCCGAGCGGGCCAACCCGAACACGGCCTACCACCAGGTCACCAGCGACGAGTACTTCGGCTCGATCGTCGGCGCCGACGAGCTGTTCGACGTGATCTTCCTGGACGGGCTGCACACCTTCGAGCAGACCCTGCGCGACCTCACCAACGCGCTGGCCCACCTGCAGCCCGACGGCGTCATCGTGATCGACGACGTCCAGCCGCCGACGTACCTGGCCTCGATCTCCGACCGGGAGAACTTCCTGACCGTCAAGGAGTGGCTGGGCGTCCAGCGCAAGGCGTGGATGGGCGACGTCTACAAGCTGGTCTGGTTCATCGACACCTTCTACCAGGACCTGACCTACCGCACGATCGGCGACAACCACGGCCAGGCGGTGATCTGGCGCGAGCGACGCCCGGAGGTCACCGAGCGCACCGTCGCCGAGATCGCCGCGCTCAGCTTCGAGCAGTTCGTCCTCGAGCAGGACGTGCTGCGGCTGGCGGACTTCGCCGAGATCCTCGAGGAGTTCCGGGCCTGGCGAAGCCGCTGAAGTCTGGCGAAGCCGCTGAGAGTCTGGCGCAACCGCTGAAACCTGCGGAACACGCGGCGGCACACAACTGAAACACGCGTTGCCTACGTTCGGGCCATGATCCTCCAGCCCGGCGTCGGGCCCGTGCGCGCCGCGACGTACCTGCCCGCCACCGTCGACCACCTGCTCTGGGGGCGGCTGCCCTGCGCGGCGGACTCCCCGGTGCTGAGCATCGAGCCCGGCACCGAGGTCACCGTGGACACGATCAGCCACGAGGGGATCCTCGAGGACCAGGGCCGCGACCCGTGCGCGTTCTTCGAGCCGTACGGCGTGCCGGGCGTGCTCGACGACGCGGTCGCGCTCGCGGCCTCCGACGTCGAGCACCGGCCAGGCCGCGACGGCCCGCACGTGGTCACCGGCCCGATCGAGGTGCGCGGGGCCCGGCCCGGCGACCTGCTCGCGATCACCGTCCTCGAGACGCTGCCGCGGGTGCCGTACGGCGTGATCTCCAACCGGCACGGACGCGGGGCGCTGCCCGGCGAGTACCCGCTGGAGGGGGCCGAGGTCTTCAGCGCCTTCGCCGGCGTGCGCGAGGGCCCCGACGGCCCGCACGGCGTGCTGCCGCTGGTCCCCGGGGGCGAGCCGCGGGTGGCCTTCCCGCTGGCCCCCTTCCTGGGGATCATGGGCGTGGCGGTCGACGGCGACCAGCGGCCCCACTCGGTCCCCCCGGGCGCGCACGGAGGCAACATCGACATCAACCTGCTCACCGTGGGCGCCACGCTCTACCTGCCGGTGCAGGTGGCGGGGGCGCTGGCCTACGTCGGGGACCCGCACTTCGCGCAGGGTGACGGCGAGGTGTCGCTGACCGCGATGGAGGCGTCGCTGCGGGCCACCCTGCGCTTCGACGTGCTGGCCCGCGAGGACGCGGTGCGCGAGTTCGGCGAGCTCGCCGGGCCGCTGGCGCGCACCGCGGAGCTGCTGGTGCCGACCGGGATGGACCCCGACCTCGACGTCGCCGTCCAGAACTGTGTGCGGGCCGCGATCGCGCTGCTGCAGGCGCGCTACGGGATGGACCCCCGGCTGGCCTACGCCTACCTCAGCGCGGCGACCGACTTCGACATCTCCCAGGTCGTCGACGTGGTGAAGGGCGTGCACGCCAAGATCCGCACCGCGGACTTCCGATGAGCCTCCCCTGCGCCCCCGAGGGCCTGGTCGCGGCGTTCTGGGAGTACGAGCGGGCGCTGATGAGCGACGACCTCGCCGCGCTCGACCGGCTGTTCGCCCCCGGGCCGGCCACCCTGCGCGGTGACGCCGCCGGCCTGCTGGTCGGCCACGAGACGATCAGCGCCTTCCGCGGCGCCCGCGGCGGGGCCCCGCCGCGGACGATCGTGGAGCTCCACGTGCGTCCCGTCGACGACGACCACGCCCTGGTCGTCGCCGTGACCGAGCCGCTGCGCGGCGGCCGCGGGCAGCAGACGCAGCTCTGGGCCCGGCTGCCCACCGGCTGGGCGATCACCGCCGCGCACGTCAGCGCGCCGCCCCCGGCCCTGGACACCCGGGTGTGGCGCGTCGTCGGCGACCCGCTGGTGCCGCCCACCGCGCCCGGCCCGCTGGACGGGGTCGACGTCGCGGTGAAGGACCTCTACGCCGTGGCCGGGCATCGGGTGGGCGCGGGGAACCCGGCCTGGCTCGCCGAGGCGGCGGTGGAGACCGAGCACGCGTGGGCGGTGGGCCGGCTCCTCGACGCGGGGGCGGCGGTGCGCGGGATCGCGCGCACCGACGAGTTCGCCTACAGCCTGGCCGGCACCAACGCGCACACCGGCACCCCGCCGAACCCGCGGGCACCGCACCGGGTCCCGGGCGGCTCCACGTCGGGCTCGGCCAGCGCCGTCTCGCTGGGCCACGCCCGGGTCGGGCTGGGCACCGACACCGGCGGCTCGATCCGCGTGCCGGCGGCCTACCAGGGCCTCTTCGGCATCCGCACCAGCCATGGCGCCGTGCCGCAGGCCGGGGTGCTGCCGCTGGCCCCGTCCTTCGACGCCGTCGGCTGGCTGGCCCGCGACGCCGCCACCCTCGCCGCCGTCGGCGACGTGCTGCTGCCCCCGGGCAGTGACGCGCTGTCCGCCCCCGACCTGGTCGTCGTCGCCCAGCTGGTCGGGCTCGCCGCTCCGGACGTGGCCGAGGCGGTCGAGGCCGCCTGCGACGAGTGGCCCACCCGGCGCGAGGCCTGGCCGCTGGACGACCTGGCGGACTGGCTCGCCGCCTTCCAGACCCTGCAGGCCTGGGAGGCCTGGCAGGTCCACGGGTCCTGGCTGAGCCCGCGGCTGGACTCCCCTGGACTGATGGACTCCCCCGGGCTGCTGGGCGAGGACGTCGGCGGCCGCTTCCGGGCGGCCTCGCGCATCGACGCCGGGCAGGCCGCCCGGGCCGGCGCCCGGGTCGGCGAGGCCCGGGCGATCCTGCGCGACCTGCTCGGCGACCGGGTGCTGGTGCTGCCCTCGGCCTCCTCGGTCGCCCCCCGGCTCGGGGAGGGCCTGCAGGCGGTGCGCGAGGCGACCATGGCGCTGACCTGCCTGGCCGGGATCGGCGGCCTGCCCGCGGTCAGCCTCCCGATCGAGACCGCCGACGGCCTGCCCTGCGGCGTCTGCCTGGTCGCCGCACCGGGACGCGACCGCGAGCTGCTCCACCTCGCTGCCTCGCTCACCTCCTGATCCGAGCGTCGGGGGGGCCCAGCACCGGACGTTTCAGGTTTAACGTCCAAGAAACGCATGTTCCGGTTGGCGTTACAACCGCCCCCTACGGTCGGGGCGCAGAGGGAGGTCCCCGTGGACATAGCAGAGTTCAACCGGCTCACACCGGACGCCGCCGCAGGCGTCGTACGCCCCTGCGCGGCGGTCGGCTCGTGGGTCGAGCAGGTCGTCGCGGGCAGGCCGTACGCCGGTCTGGGCGAGGTGCTGGCGACCGCGGACCTGGCCGCCCGGACCTGGTCGCGCCGTGAGGTCGACGAGGCCCTGGCCGACCATCCCCGGATCGGCTCGGCGCACACCGGCGAGGGCGTCAGCGCGTCGATGAGCGCCCGTGACCAGCAGGGGGTCGACGGCTCCGACGCCGACCTGCGGGCCCGGCTGGCGGCCGGCAACCGCACCTATGAGGAGCGCTTCGGGCGGATCTTCCTGATCCGCGCCCGCGGGCGCAGCGCCGAGGAGATCCTGGACAGCCTCGAGCAGCGGCTGCACCACGACCCCGAGACCGAGGACGCCGTAGTGGCCGAGCACTTGCGCGAGATCGCGCTGCTGCGCCTCGGCGAGGTGCTCCAATGACCACCTGCAGCAGCCACGTCCTCGACGCCGCCCGCGGCCGCCCCGGCGCCGGCATCGGCGTACGGCTGCTCGGACCGGACGGGCGCGACGGTCCGGCCACCCTGGCCGAGGGCGTCACCGACGCCGACGGCCGGGCCCGCCTCGACACCGGTGCCGACGGACTCGCCCCCGGCAGCCACACCCTCGTCTTCGCGACCGGGCCCTGGTACGCCGCAGCCGGGCGCGACTCGCTCTTCCCCGAGGTCCGCGTCGCCTTCCACGTCGCCGCCGGCGAGGAGCACTACCACCTGGCGCTGCTGCTGAGCCCCTACTCCTACACCACCTACCGAGGGAGCTGAACCCGGTGAGCGACGCCACGATCGAGCAGAGACGCATCGTCCTGGGCCCCAACCAGTACGGCAAGGCCGAGTGCCGCCTGGTGCGGATCACCCGCGACGACAGCGAGGCCCAGGGCGGGGTGCACGAGATCGAGGACCTCAACGTCACCTCGCAGCTGCGCGGCGACTTCACCGCCGCGCACACCGTCGGCGACAACGCGCGGGTGGTGGCCACCGACACCCAGAAGAACACCCTCTACGCCTTCGCCCGCGAGCACGGGGTGGGCTCCCCCGAGCGGCTGTTGATGCGGCTCGCCGAGCACTTCGTCGGCTCCTTCGACTGGGTCACCGGGGGCCGCTGGGAGGCCGAGCAGTACGCCTGGGCGCGGATCGGCGTCGACGGCACCCCGCACGAGCACGCCTTCGTCCGCGAGGGCCGCGAGACCCGCACCGCCGTGGTCCAGCGCGACGGGGACCGCGTCGACGTGATCGCCGGGCTCAAGGACTGCACGGTGCTGAAGTCCACCGGCTCGGAGTTCCACGGCTTCCCGCGCGATCGCTACACCACGCTCGCCGAGACCGACGACCGGATCCTGGCCACCTCGCTGACCGTGTGGTGGCGCTACCGCGAGGACGCCGACCTCGAGGCGCTGGACTTCAACGCCAGCTACGCCGCGATCCGCGACCTGATGCTGGCCCGCTTCGCCGACCTGCACTCGCTGGCCCTGCAGCAGACGATCTTCGAGATGGGCAAGGCGGTGCTGGAGGCCTTCGCCGAGGTCGCCGAGGTGCGGCTGTCGTGCCCCAACAAGCACCACTTCCTGGTCGACCTGGAGCCGTTCGGGCTGGACAACCCGAACGCCGTCTTCCTCGCCGCCGACCGTCCCTACGGCCTGATCCAGGCGAGCGTCCAGCGCGAGGGGGCCGCCCAGGTCCCCGAGCTCTGGGCCGGCGTGCCCGGGTTCTGCTGAGGGTGCAGCGATGACCGGCACGGACGGTACGGAGGGCACAGCGCCCCTGCAGGCGGTCCGCGGTCGCCGGGTCGTCGTCGGGGACGACACGGTGGCGGCCACGGTGCTCCTCGAGGACGGCCGGATCGGCGCCGTCGCGCCGTACGAGCACCCGCTGCCGGCCGGGACCCGGCTGCTGCAGGCGCCCGACACCGCCTACGTGGTGCCCGGGGCCGTGGACACCCACGTGCACCTCAACGAGCCCGGCCGGACCCGCTGGGAGGGGTTCGCCACCGGCACCCGGGCGGCGGCGCTGGGCGGGGTGACCACCGTCGTCGACATGCCGCTGAACAGCATCCCGGCGACCACCACCGCTGCGGCGCTGGCGACCAAGCGCGCCGCCGCCGGTGGCCAGCTCAGCGTGGACACCGGGTTCTGGGGCGGCGCCGTGCCGGGCAACGTCGCGGACCTGGAGCCGCTGTGGGAGGCCGGGGTCTTCGGCTTCAAGTGCTTCCTGTCCCCCTCCGGCGTCGAGGAGTTCCCGCCGCTGGACCCGGCCGGGTTCCGCGCCGCGCTGCGCGAGGTCGCCCGCCTCGGCGCGCTGATGGTCGTGCACGCGGAGGACCCCGGCGTGCTCGCCGCGGCGCCCGCCCGGGCCAGCCGGGCCTACGCCGACTTCCTCGCCTCCCGCCCCGACGAGGCCGAGACCGCCGCGATCGCGCAGGTGGTCCGCGGCGCCCGCGAGAGCGGCGCGCGGGTGCACGTGCTGCACCTGTCCAGCGCCCGCGCGCTGCCGCTGATCGCCGACGCCAAGGCCGAGGGGCTGGCGATCACCGTGGAGACCTGCCCGCACTACCTGACCTTCGCCGCCGAGGCGATCCCCGACGCCTCCGCGGTGCACAAGTGCTGCCCGCCGATCCGCGACGCCGGCAACCGTGAGGAGCTGTGGGCGGCACTGGCCGAGGGGGTGGTGGACGTGGTGGTGAGCGACCACTCCCCCGCCACCGCCGCCGAGAAGCTCCGCGGCGACGGCGACCTCCAGCTCGCCTGGGGCGGGATCGCCGGCCTCCAGGTCGGCTTCGCCGCGCTCGCCCACGAGGCGCTGCGCCGGGGGCTGTCGATGGCGCAGGTGAGCCGGTGGACCGCCCGCGGCACCGCCGACCTGGTCGGCCTGCCCGGCAAGGGCCGGATCGAGGTGGGCGCCGACGCCGACCTCGCCGTGTACGACGCCGCCGCCCCGCTGCTGGTGCGCGCCGAGCACCTCGCCCACCGCAACCCGCTCTCGGCCTACGACGGGCACCGCCTGGACGGGCAGGTCACCCACACCCTGCTCGGCGGTCACCTCGTCGCCGGGACCGGTCGGCGGGGCCGGCTGCTGCGCCGCCCGGAACTGGTGAAACAGCCGACTCGCAACGGCAACACCGGCGAAACACCGGTTTCCTAGGCTCCCCGCACGCCTCTGTCCGACCGGAAGGACCCCATGGACCTCGACGAGATCAACCCGCCGCCGCGGCTGCTGATGGGCCCCGGGCCGATCACGGTCGACCCGCGGGTGCTGCGGGCCATGTCGGCCCAGCTCGTCGGGCAGTTCGACCCCGCGATGACCGCGTGCATGGGCGAGACGATGGCGCTCTACCGCGAGGTCTTCCGCACCGCCAACCCGCAGACGCTGCTGGTCGACGGCACCGCGCGGGCCGGCATCGAGGCCGCCCTGGTCTCGCTGCTCGAGCCAGGCGACCGGGTGCTGGTGCCGGTGCTGGGCCGCTTCGGGCACCTGCTCACCGAGATCGCGCAGCGCTGCGGCGCCGAGGTGCACACGATCGAGGTGCCCTGGGGCGAGGTCTTCACCCCCGAGCAGGTCGAGGAGGCCGTGCTCGCCGTGCGCCCCAAGGTGCTGGCGCTGGTCCAGGGCGACACCAGCACCACGATGTGCCAGCCGCTGGCCGACCTCGGCGAGATCTGCCGGCGCCACGACGTGCTGCTCTACTGCGACGCCACCGCCTCGCTGGGCGGCAACGTCTTCGAGATGGACGCCTGGGGCATCGACGTCGCCTCGGCCGGGCTGCAGAAGTGCCTGGGCGGGCCGTCGGGCAGCGCCCCGATCTCGCTGTCCCCGCGCGCGGTGGAGGTCGTCGAGGCCCGCCGCCACGTCGAGGCGGGTCTGCGCGAGGACCGCGAGGCCGCGCGCGGCACCCGGATCGCGTCGAACTACTTCGACCTGGCGATGATCATGGACTACTGGGGCGAGCGCCGGCTCAACCACCACACCGAGGCGACCAGCATGCTGTACGCCGCGCGCGAGTGCGCCCGGCTGCTGGTCGCCGAGGGGCTGGACGCGGCCGTCGAGCGGCACCGGCTGCACGGGGCCGCGATGCTCGCCGGCGTGCAGGGCCTCGGCCTGGGCGTCTTCGGCGACCTCGCCCACAAGATGAACAACGTGGTCGCCGTCCAGATCCCCGAGGGGGTCGACGGCGACGGGGTCCGCGCCGCGCTGCTCGACGACTTCGGCATCGAGATCGGCACCTCCTTCGGGCCGCTGCACGGGCGTGTCTGGCGGATCGGGACGATGGGCCACAACGCCCGCCGCGATGCGGTGCTGACGACGCTGGCCGCCCTCGAGCAGGTGCTGCGGGCCGCCGGCGTGGCGCTCACCGCCGGCGGCGGCGTCGGCGCGGCCCGGGAGGTGTACGCCTCGTGAGCACGCGCAACACCGCTGCGGAGGTGCTCACCCGCTGCGACGAGCTGGCCGCGCTCACCTCCACCCCAGGCTCGCTGACCCGGCTCCACCTGACCCCCGAGCACGCCCGGGCCAACGCCCTGGTCGCCTCCTGGATGCAGCGCGCCGGGCTGCGCACCTGGGTCGACGCGGCCGGCAACGTCTGCGGCCGCCTCGAGGGCCGCGCCCCCGGGCTGCCGGCGCTGCTGCTCGGCTCGCACCTCGACACCGTGCCCGACGCCGGGCGCTACGACGGGATGCTCGGGGTGGTGATGGCGCTGGCGGTGGCCGAGCGGCTGGCGGCCCGGGCCGAGGAGCTGCCGTTCGCCCTGGAGGTGATCGGCTTCGGCGACGAGGAGGGCGCCCGCTTCGGCACCGCACTGCTCGGCAGCCGGGCCGTGGCCGGCACCTGGGACGACGCCTGGTGGGCGCTCGCCGACGAGCACGGCACCTCCCTGCGCGAGGCGTTCACCGCGTTGGGGCTCGACCCGGCCCGGGTCGGCGAGGCGGCGCGCGCCTCCGGCGAGCTCCTCGGCTACCTCGAGGCGCACATCGAGCAGGGCCCGCACCTGGAGGAAGCGGACGCCTCCCTGGGCTACGTCACCACCATCGCCGGGGCGCGGCGGTTCCTGCTCACGATCCTCGGCGAGGCACGTCACGCCGGCGGCACGCCGTACCCGCGCCGGCGCGACGCCCTGGCCGGTGCCGGCGAGGCGATCACCACGATCGAGCGGCTCGGCCGGGCCTCGGAGTGCATCGCCACGGTGGGGCGGATCGAGGTGCACCCCGCAGCGGTCAACGTGATCGCCGGGCGTGCCGAGCTCACCCTCGACCTGCGCGCGGCCACCGACGCCGAGCGCGACGCGATGTGGGACACCATCCGCGCCGAGCTGGAGAGCCTGTGCGCCGCCCGCGGGCTGCGCCTGGAGGTCACCCAGACGCATGAGGCGCCGGCCGCCCCGTGCGCGGGGTGGCTGCAGGAGGCGGTGGTCGCCGGTATCGCGGCCACCGGGGACCGCACCCCGATGGCGCTGTGGAGCCGCGCCGGGCACGACGCGATGGCGCTCGCCGCCGCCGGCACCGACATCGCGATGCTGTTCCTGCGCTGCCACGACGGCATCTCCCACGCCCCCGACGAGGACGTCCGCGAGCTCGACGTGGCGCGCGGCCTCGACGCCTTCGAGGCGGCCGTGCTCGCGGTGGCCGCCCGCACCGCCGAAGCGCCGCGGTCATGAGGATCGACGAGCGGATCGCCGCCCACCACGCCGAGCTCTCCCCGCAGGAGCGGCGGGCCGCCGAGACGCTGCTGGAGCACCTCGACGACCTGGCCACCTACCGCGCCGCCGAGCTCGCGACGCTGGCCGGGGTGTCCAAGGCGACGATGAGCAGGCTGTTCCGCAGCCTCGGCTTCGCCGACTTCGACGAGGTCCGCGACCACCTGCGCGCGCTGCGCCAGGCCGGGGAGCCGCACCGCCTCGAAGGGGCACCCGACCTGGCCGCCCACGCCGGCGACGAGGCCGAGGCGGTGCTGCGCGCCCTGACCCAGCCACGGCTGGCGGAGGTGGTCTCCGGCCTGGCCGGCGCCCGGCGCGTCAGCGTCGTCGGCTGGCGCAACAGCCACCCGGTCGCGCTGCACCTGCGCTCCCAGCTGGCGCACGCCCGCCCGGACGTGCACCTGGCCCCCCTGCCGGGCCAGACGACCGGCGAGGAGCTCGCCGACCTGGGCCGCGGCGACGCGCTGGTCGTGATCGGCTTCCGCCGCCGTCCCGCCGGCTTCGCCGCGTTCATGGCCGAGGCCGCCGCCACCGGCGCCATGGTCGTCCTGGTCGCGGACCCCACCGCGCGCGAGCACGCGGCCCACGCCGACGTGTGGTTGGAGTGCCCGGTCGCCTCGGGGTTGGCCTTCGACAGCTACGCGGCCGCGATGAGCCTGGTCGGCGTGATCGCCGACGGCGTGCTCTGTGAGGTCGGCCGCGCCGCCCGTGCCCGGGTGGGCGCGATCAGCCGCTCCTACGGCCGGCTCGGGGAGGTGGAGTGATGGACCTGGGCACGGTGGCCTCGCTGCGCCCCGCGCGCACCCGCGCCGACCTCTCCCTGGCCCCGGGCGAGACGCTGCTGGCCGGCGGCACCTGGCTGTTCTCCGAGCCGCAGCCGCACACCACCGGGCTGGTCGACCTGACCACGTTGGGCTGGCCGGCCTGGGAGCTGATCGGCTCCGGCGCGGACCGGCGGCTGCGGATCGGCGCGACGTGCACCATCGAGCAGCTGCTCGCCGTACCCCCGCCGGTGCTCGGCTCGGCGCACCGGATGGTGCGCGCGTGCGCCGAGGCACTGCTGATGTCGTTCAAGGTCCAGCACGGCGCCACCGTCGGCGGGAACCTCTGCCTGGCCCTGCCCGCCGGCGCGATGATCTCGCTGATGGCCGCCCTCGACGCCGAGGTCGTCGTCTGGACCCCCGACGGCGGCGAGCGGCGCGAGCCGGTCGCCGGGTTCGTGACCGGTCCCGGTCGCACCACGCTCGCCCCCGGCGAGGTGCTGCGCGCCGTCGACGTGCCGGGCGCCGCCCTGGACCCGCGCCGGACGCTGCGCACCGCCTTCCGCAAGATCTCGCTGAGCCCGATCGGGCGCTCCTCGGCCGTGGTCACCGGCCGGCTGACGGACTCGGGCACCGTGCACCTGGTCTTCACCGCGGCCACCGAGCGCCCGGTCGGGCTATCGGTGTCCCCGGTGTCCGGCCAGCTGCCGCAGGCGCGACTCGAGGCGCTGCTCGGCGAGGTGGACTGCTGGTACGACGACCCGCACGGCCCCCGCGACTGGCGCCGGGCCGTCACCGGCGTGCTCGCGGTCGAGGTCTGCGCGGAGCTGCTCGAGGGGGGCATCCGATGAGCATGCTGGTCAACGGCGAGCCGGTCGACGCCGTCCCCGCCCCCGGGCAGTGCCTGCGCACGTTCCTGCGCGAGCACGGCAGCCTGGACGTGAAGAAGGGCTGCGACTCCGGCGACTGCGGCGCCTGCACGGTGCTGGTGGACGGCCACGCCGTGCACTCCTGCCTCGTCCCGGCCGTGCGCGGCACCGGCCACGAGATCACCACCGCCGCCGGGCTGGGCAGCCCCGAGGAGCCGCACCCGGTGCAGCGCCGCTTCGTCGAGGCGGGCGGCTTCCAGTGCGGCTTCTGCACGGCCGGGTACGTCGTGACCGCGGCGTCGCTGGCCGACGAGGAGGGCCGCCTCGACCCGCTGGCCGACGCCGACCAGGTCGCGCGGATGTTCAAGGGCAACCTGTGCCGCTGCACCGGCTACCGCTCCATCAAGGACGCCCTGCGCGGCACCGGCAACGTCGAGCGCGCCGGCTGCGGCGCCTTCGGCACCTCGCTGGCCGCCCCGGCGGGCCCGCGGATCGTGACCGGGCGGGAGCGCTACACCCTCGACCTGCCCGGCGACGGGGTGCTGCACCTCAAGCTGCTCACCAGCCCGCACGCCCACGCCCGGATCACCGCGATCGACACCGGCCGCGCCGAGGCGCTGCCCGGAGTTCGGTTGGTGCTCACCCACGCCGACGTGCCCGACGTGCTGTACTCCACCGGCCGGCACCAGAGCCGCCTCGACGACCCCGACGACACCCGGATGCTCGACGACGTGGTGCGCTACCGCGGCCAGCGGGTCGCCGCGGTGATCGCCGAGTCCGTCGCCGTCGCGGAGGCCGCACTGCGGCTGATCGAGGTGACCTACCAGCCGCTGCCGGCCGTCTTCGAGCCCGAGGCGGCGCGCGCGCCCGGGGCTCCCCTGCTGCACGGCGACAAGCCCACGACGCGCTCGCGGATCGCCGAGCCTCAGCGCAACGTCGTGGCCCAGACCCACGGCGAGGTCGGCGACGTGGGGGCCGGCCTCGCCGTGGCCGCCGCGGTCGTCAGCGGGACCTGGCGCACCGGCCGGGTCACCCACGCCGCCCTGGAGACCCACGGTGCGCGCGGCTGGATCGACGAGGACGGCCGGCTCGTGGTGCGCACCAGCACCCAGGTGCCCTACCTGGTGCGCGACGAGCTCGCCCACCTCCTCGGCCTGGACCGCGACCGGGTCCGGGTGCTGGCCGCCCGGGTCGGCGGCGGCTTCGGCGGCAAGCAGGAGATGCTCGTGGAGGACCTGGTGGGCCTCGCGGTGCTCCGGCTCGCCGAGCGCGGCGAGCCGGCCCCGGTGCAGCTGGAGCTGACCCGCGAGGAGCAGTTCACGCTGGTGCCGTGCCGCCACCCGATGCGCGTCGAGGTCACCCTCGGCGCCGACGCCGACGGCACCCTGACCGCGATGGTCCTCGACGTGCTCACCGACACCGGCGCCTACGGCAACCACGCGCCGGGCGTGATGTTCCACGGCTGCCACGAGTCGATCGCGCTGTACCGCTGCGCCAACAAGCGCCTCGACGCGGAGGCGGTCTACACCAACAACGTGCCCTCGGGTGCCTTCCGCGGCTACGGGCTGGGCCAGGTCATCTTCGCGATCGAGTCGGCGCTCGACGAGCTGGCCCGCGAGCTCGGCCTCACGCCGTACGAGATCAGGCGACGCAACGTGGTCGTGCCCGGCGACGACTTCGTGGTGAACGGGGCCCCCGACGCCGACCTGGTCTTCGGCAGCTACGGGCTCGACCAGTGCCTGGACCTGGTGGAGCGCTCCCTGGCGCAGGCCGAGCACCCGCTGCCCGACGGGCCCCACTGGGCCGTCGGCGAGGGCATGGCCGCCTCGATGATCGCGACGATCCCGCCGCGTGGGCACCACGCCGACGCGTGCGTCACGATCGCCCCCGACGGCGCCGTCACCGTCGAGGTGGGGACCGCGGAGTTCGGCAACGGCACCGCCACCGTGCACACCCAGATCGTGGCCGGCGAGCTCGGCGTGGACCCCGCGCGGGTCACGCTGCGCTCCAGCGACACCGACCTCGGCGGGCACGACACCGGCGCCTACGGCTCGACCGGCTCGGTGGTCGCCGGCGGCGCGGTCGCGGCGGCCGCCCGGTCCCTGCGCGAGGAGCTCGTCAAGCTGGCCGGCGGCGGTGAGCCCGGCCCCGACGGCGTGCGCCACGAGGACGATCGACTCACGCCGTACGACGTGCTGCTGGCGGCGCCGCTGAGCGCGGCCGGCGAGCACCACGGCTCGCCGCGCTCGGTGGCCTTCAACGTGCACGGCGCCCGGGTCGCGGTCGACCGGCGCACCGGGGAGGTCCGGATCCTGCACTCGGCGCAGGCCGTCGACGCCGGGGTGGTGATCAACCCCGAGCAGCTGCGCGGGCAGGTCGAGGGCGGCGTCGCCCAGGCGATCGGCAGCACGCTCTACGAGGAGATGATGCTCGAGGACGGCGAGGTGCTGACCCGCTCGTTCCGCGGCTATCGCGTGCCGCAGATGGCCGACGTGCCCGACACCGAGGTGCTCTTCGCCGACACCCACGACCTGCTCGGGCCGCGCGGCGCCAAGTCGATGAGCGAGGCGCCCTACAACCCGGTCGCCCCCGCGCTGGCCAACGCCGTACGCGACGCCCTCGGGGTGCGCCCGCACGAGTTGCCGCTGAGCCACGACCGGGTGTGGCGGCTCCTGCAGAACCCGAACCCCTCGACCCCTAAGGACGACGCATGAGCTCCGACTCCCTGTGGCTGGCCCACGCCATCGACCTGGCCGTCGCCAACGTCGCCGAGGGCGGCGGCCCGTTCGGGGCGCTCGTGGTGCGCGCGGGCGAGCTGGTGGCGACCGGGCAGAACCGGGTCACCCGCGACTTCGATCCCACCGCGCACGCCGAGGTGCAGGCGATCCGGGCGGCCGGGCGGGTGTTGGGCGACTTCTCCCTGGCCGGGTGCGTGCTCTACACCTCCTGCGAGCCCTGCCCGATGTGCGTGGCCGGCTCGCTGTGGGCGCGCCTGGACCGGGTGGTCTACGCCGCCGACCGCGAGGACGCCGCGCACGGCGGCTTCGACGACCGGGCCTTCTACGAGCTGCTCGCCCAGGACCGGGCCACCTGGCCGACCCGGGTCGAGCGCCTGGAGCTGCCCGATGCGGCGACGCCGTTCGCGGCGTGGCTGGCCGACCCGGCCCGAACCGACTACTGAGCTGCCTGAAACCTGCGCCGGCCGGGGTGAAACGAGCGTTTTAACGCGACCGAAACCTGCGCCGTCGGGGGCCGAAATCCGCCGCTCCTAGCGTCCCTCTCGTCTCGGAGGCTCGTCCACGACGTGCGCCGGCCCGGCGCAGAAACCAAGGAGTATCAACCATGACCCTGTCGTTCCAAGGCCGTCGCCGCGCGGCGAGCCTCACCGCCCTCCTCGTGGCCGGCCTCGCTCTCAGCGCCTGCGGCTCCGACGACGAGCCGGACTCCGCCGCCGCGGCCGAGGGCGCCGACCACGGCGCGATCACCGTGCAGCTGTCGTGGATCAAGAACGCCGAGTTCGTCGGGGAGTTCTTCGCCGACTCCAAGGGCTACTACGAGGACGCCGGCTTCAGCTCGGTGAAGCTCACCCCCGGCCCCGGCCCGATCGAGACCATGGTCGCCGCGGGCGAGGCCGACTTCGCGCTCAGCAACGCGGTCGCGACCGCCCAGGTCGTCGCCGCCGAGGACGCGCCGCTGAAGATCGTCGGCACGAAGTTCCAGAAGAACCCCTTCACGATCCTGTCGATGAAGGACGGCGGCGACATCGCCACCCCCGAGGACCTCGTCGGCAAGAAGATCGGCGTCCAGGCCGGCGGCAACGAGACCCTCTTCGACGCCCTGCTCGAGGTCAACGGCATCGACCCGGGCGACGTGACCAAGGTGCCGGTGGAGTACGACCCGTCCCCGCTCGTCGACGGCGAGGTGGACGGCTTCCTGGCCTACGTCACCAACGAGTCGATCACCCTGTCGATGGAGGGCCACGATGTCACCAACCTGCCCTTCGCCGACAACGGGCTGCCGTTCGTCGCGGAGAGCGTGATCACCACCGATCAGATGATCGCCGAGGAGCCCGAGAAGGTGAAGGACTTCCTCGAGGCCGAGATCCGCGGCTGGCAGGACGCGCTCGCCGACCCCGACGAGGGCGCCCGGCTGGCCGTCGAGGAGTACGGCGCGGACCTCGACCTCGACATGGACAAGGAGCTCGAGCAGTCCAAGGTGCAGACCGGCCTGATCGTCACCCCCGAGGTCGAGGAGAACGGCCTGTTCACGATCACCGACGAGCTGATCGCGCAGTGCATCGAGACGTTGGCGGCCGCCGGCATCGAGATCGAGGCCGACGAGCTCTTCGACCTCTCCCTGCTCGAGGAGCTCCTCGAGGAGAAGCCCGAGCTCACCGAGCTCCCCTCCTGAGAGCTGCGTGACCATGTCCGAGACCGTGACCGACACGGGCTCCGGCACCGTATCCGTGGGAGCCCCCAGCACGCCTGAGGGCTCCCACGGGACGGGGGTCCGGATCCAGAGCCTGAGCAAGACGTTCCGGGTGGGGCGCCGCAGCGTCCGCGCCCTCGACGACGCCACCCTGTTCACCGACAAGGGCAGCTTCCTGTCCCTGCTGGGCCCCTCGGGCTGCGGCAAGTCGACGATCCTGCGGATCCTCGCCGGGCTGGAGACGCCGACCTCGGGGACCGCGCTGGTCGAGGGCAAGACCCCGCTGGAGCTGCGCCGCGACCACGAGCTCGGCATCGCCTTCCAGGACTCCGCCCTGCTCCCGTGGCGCACGGTGCTCGCCAACATCCGGCTGCCCTTCGAGGTGTCCGGCCAGAAGCCCGACGACGCGCTGGTCACCGAGCTGATCCGCCTGGTCGGGCTGACCGGCTTCGAGAAGGCCAAGCCCGCCCAGCTCTCCGGCGGGATGCGCCAGCGCGTCTCCATCGCCCGCTCGCTGGTCGTCAAGCCCTCGGTGCTGCTGCTCGACGAGCCGTTCGGGGCGCTCGACGACATGACCCGCCAGCGGCTCAACGTCGAGCTGCTGCGGATCTGGACCGAGAAGCCGGCCACCACGCTGATGGTCACCCACGGCATCAGCGAGGCGATCTTCCTCTCCGACCAGGTCGCGGTGATGAGCGCGCGGCCGGGACGGGTCCAGGAGGTGATCGAGGTCGACCTGCCCCGGCCCCGGCTGCCCGAGATGATGCGCACCCCGGAGTTCCACGCGCTGCACGACCGGGCCTCGGAGCTGCTCTTCGGCAACCAGCCCGGCGCGGAGGACTGAGCCGATGCGCTGGTTCCCGCGGCCGAGCGCCCAGGCGACCCGCTCGGCGCTGATGGGCCTGGCCGGGCTGGTCGCAGGCATCGCGGTGTGGTGGCTGGCGGCAGCGACGCTGCTGGCCGACGCCCGGGTGCCGACCCCCGGCGGGGTGGTCGCCTCGATGCTCGACGACGGCTGGGACTTCTACTGGACCCACTTCGCGGTCACCGTCGAGGAGGCCGGCGTCGGCTTCCTCTACGGCAACCTGGCCGCGCTGCTGCTGGCCTCGCTGGTGCTGCTGGTGCCGTTCGCCGAGCCGGTGATCATGCAGGTCGCGGTGATCAGCTACTGCATCCCGATCGTGGCGATCGCGCCGGTGCTCTACATCGTGATCGGCGTCCCCGACCCCGGTCAGCGCTCCGGCACCGCGGTGGCGCTGGCCGCGCTGTCGGTCTTCTTCACCACGGTCGTCGGCACCGTGCTGGGCTACCGCTCGGCGGATCGGACCAGCCTCGACGTGGTCCGCGTGTACGGCGGGGGCCGGCTCCAGCAGCTGCGCCGCGTCCAGCTGGTGGCCGCGCTGCCCTCGATCCTGGCGTCGCTGCAGATCGCGGCGCCGGCCGCCTTCCTCGGCGCGATCCTCGGCGAGTACGCCGGCGGCATCGAGCGCGGGGTCGGGCTGGCGCTGAAGATCGCCCAGCAGAACATCGACGTCGAGCAGGCGTGGGGCATCGGGCTGGGCTGCGCCCTGGTCGCCGGCGCGGCGTACGCCGTGCTGGGACTGCTCTCCCGGCTGGTCACCCCCTGGTCGACGGGGGGCGCGCGATGAGCGGGCCGGCCACGCTCGGCCGGGCGGTGCTGCGGACCGTGGCCACGATGGCGTTCGTGCTCGGCGTGGTGGTGGTGCTGTGGGTGGTCGGGCTGCGCGCCTTCGGCGTCTCCGACTACGTCGGCAAGGGGCCCGGCGACGTGTGGGCCTACCTGGTCACCGACCCGGACGCCGCCGAGGTGCGCGCCGAGATCTGGCCGCTGCTGGGCAGGACCCTGACCGACTCCGCCATCGGCTTCGTGGCGGGGATGGCGGCCGCGGTCGTCCTGGCCGCCGCCATCGTGCTGTCCCGGCCGGTGGAGAGCGTGGTGATGCCGGTGGCGATGATCCTGCGCTCGGTGCCGCTGATCGCGCTGGCGCCGATCATCATCCTCTCGGTCGGACGCAGCGTGGGCGCCGTCGCGGTGATGAGCGGGATCGTGGTGCTCTTCCCGGCGCTGGTGAGCATCGTGCTGGGGCTGCGCTCGGTCTCGGCGCAGATGCGTGACGTGGTCCAGGTCTACGGCGGCGGCGCCTGGTCGGTGCTGCGCACCGTGGCGGTGCCCTCGGCCATGCCCGCGCTCTTCGCCTCGATCCGGATCTCGGTGCCCGGAGCGATCACCGGCGCGCTGCTCGCGGAGTGGCTGGCCACCGGCCAAGGCGTCGGGTACGCCGTGGTCTCGGCCGCCGCCCGCTCGCAGATCAACCGGGTCTGGGCGCTGGTCGTGGTGATCACCCTGGCCTCGCTGCTGCTCTACCTGCTCGCTCAGCTGATCGAGTCGCTGGTACTCGCCCGTCTCGGCGAGGAGACGCGATGACGCCGGCCGACGTCGAGACGCTGGTGGCCGCGCTGCCCAAGGTCAGCCTGCACTGCCACCTGATCGGCACGGTCGCGGCCGACACCGTGCTCGACCTCGCACGCAAACACGGCGTACCGATGACCGGGCCCTGGCAGGGACGCGACGCGGAGAGCCTCTACGACCATGCCAGCTACGAGGACCTCGGGGAGTTCCTGCGGGTCCTCGACCTGGTCGGCTCGGTGGTGCGCGACGTGGACGACTTCCACCGGATCACCTACGAGTCGCTGACCGCGGGCGGTGCGGCGCACCACGTGCTCTACCGCGAGATCCAGCTCAGCCCGCCCGGGCACCCCGGGGTCCCCTACCCGCGGCTGCTGGAGGGGGTGCTGGCCGGGATGCGCGACGCCCAGCACGACACCGGCATCGAGGCCCGGCTGGTGGTCGGCATCAACCGCGAGCGCAGCGGCGCGGAGGCGGTGGCGCTGGTCGAGGAGGTGATCGCGCACCGCGTCGACGAGGTGGTCGGCATCGGCCTGGACTACGCCGAGGTGAACGGGCCGCCCGGGGGCTTCGTCGAGGCCTACCGGCTGGCCGCGCGGCACGGGCTGCAGCGCACCGCGCACTCGGAGTCCGGGCCGCCGGGCCACATCCTTACGCTGCTCGACGACCTGGGCTGCAGCCGCGTGGACCACGGCTACCACGTGGTGGACGACCCCGAGATCACCGCGCGCTGCGTCGCCGAGCGGGTGCCGTTCACCTGCACCCCGGTCAGCTCCGACATCGGCCGCTACTCCGGCAGCGGCGACGGCAGCCACCGCCGGATCGCGCAGATGGTCGACGCCGGGCTGCGCGTGTGCATCGACTCCGACGACCCGCCGATGTTCGGCACCGACCCCACCCACGACTTCCGGGTGCTGGCGCACGCGCTGGGCTACGGCCGCGACGAGCTCGCCGGCTTCACCCGCAACGCCGTCGAGGCCTGCTGGCTCGACGAGACCGACAAGGCGGCGCTGGCCCGACGCGTCGAGCACGCCGTCGCCGCGATCCCCGACGACCCCCACCCCCAGGAGGACCCCGCATGAGCAGCACCGGCTTCCACGTCCCCACCGTCGACATCTCCTCCTACGTCGCGGGCGGCACGGCCGAGGAGCGCGCCCGGGCCGCGGCCGCCTTCGACGCGGCCGCCAGCACCGTCGGGTTCGTGCAGATCGTCGGGCACGGCGTCCCCGACGCGGTCCTCGCCGCGTTCGCCGACGCGCTGGACGGGTTCTTCGGCCTGCCGCTGGAGGCGAAGAAGGCCTACCGCACGCCGCCGGAGGTCAACCGCGGCTACGCCCCGCCCAAGACCGAGTCGCTGAGCCTGAGCCTGGGGATCGCCCCGGCGAACCGGATGAACGACTTCTTCGAGGCGTTCAACGTCGGGGCGGCCCGCTCGGACTTCCCGGGCCTGGACCTGCCGGCCGCCGACTACCCCGAGAACGTGTGGCCCCACGAGGTCGCCGGGTTCGTCGAGGCGGTCGACGCCTACTTCGACGAGGCCGCGCGGGTGGCGCGCACCCTGACCGGGCTGTTCGCCGACGCGCTCGGGCTCGAACCGGGCTTCTTCGCCTCCTTCACCGACCACAGCGTGGACGTGCTGCGGATGAACAACTACGCCCTCGAGCCCGGCGCCCTCGACCTGGACGGCGACCTGACCGGGATGGGCGAGCACACCGACTACGGCATCGTCACGGTGCTGTGGGCCGACCGGGTGGCGGGCCTGCAGGTGCTCGGCGGCGACGGCTCCTGGAACGACGTGATGCCTGCCGAGGGGGCGCTGCTGATCAACCTCGGCGACCTGATGGCCCGGTGGACCAACGAGCGGTGGATGTCGACGCTGCACCGGGTCAAGCCGCCGATCGTCGACGGCGCCGTCCAGCGGCGCCGCAGCGCGGCGTACTTCCACGACGGCAACATCGACGCCCTGATCGAGACCCTGCCGACCTGCATCGGCGACGGCTCGCCGTACCCCCCGATCACCGTCGGCGAGCACCTGCGCGCCAAGCTCGCCGGCTCCCGCGCCGGCGTCGCCAACGTCGCCGCCGAGCGCGAGGCCGCCCGGGTGATCGCCGCCCGGGCCGGCGGGTAGCCCGCGCCGCGCCGGGCACTGTCGGTGGCGTCGTGGATGCTGGCGCCATGGACGTGACTGGGATGGCGCTGGCGCTGGTGCTGCTGGTGGTGGGGATGGCGGCGGGTACGGCGCTGGGGGTGCTCTGGGCGCGTGGCCGGGCGCCGGCCTCCGCCGGGCTGCCGGCTGCCCTGGCGGCCCTGGAGCAGCGGGCGGCCGGCGACGCGGTGCTGCGCGAGGGCCTGGAGCGGATCGGCGACCAGATGCGCGACCTGGAGCACAACCGCGCGGTCTGGCAGGGTCAGCTGCACCAGCAGGTGCTCGACATGCGCCACACCGCCGACGGGCTGCGCCGCGAGACCCACGCGCTGTCCACCGCGCTGCGCAAGCCGCAGGTGCGCGGGCAGTGGGGTGAGCTGCACCTGCGCCGCGCGGTCGAGCTGGCCGGGATGGTGGACCGCTGCGACTTCGCCGAGCAGGTCGTCCTCGAGGGCGGTGCGCTGCGCCCCGACCTCGTGGTGCGCCTGGCCGGGGGCAAGTGCGTGGTGGTGGACTCGAAGGTCCCCCTCGACGCGTTCCTCGACGCCGCCGAGAGCGAGGACGACGACGAGCGCGACGCGCACCTGCGCCGCCACGCCCGGCAGCTGCGCACCCACGTCGACCAGCTCTCGGCCAAGCGCTACTGGCGCGCGCTCGAGGAGAGCCCCGAGTTCGTGGTGCTGTTCGTGCCCGCGGAGTCGTTCCTCTCCGCCGCCCTGGAGACCGACCGCGACCTGCTCGAGCACGCCGCGACCCGCCAGGTCGTGCTCGCCACGCCCACCACGCTGATCGCGCTGCTGCGCACGGTCGCCCACGGCTGGCGCCACGAGACGCTGGCCGAGCAGGCCCGCGAGATCCACCGCCTCGGCCGCGAGCTGCACGAGCGGATCGGCACCGTCGGGGGCCACCTCGACCTCCTCGGCCGCTCGCTGGGGACGGCGGTGAAGAGCTACAACCAGGCCGTCGGCTCGCTGGAGAGCCGGGTCCTGGTCACCGCGCGGCGCTTTCAGGACCTGTCGGTCACCGATGCCGAGCTGCCGAGTCCCCGCCAGGTCGAGGCCACCACGCGATCCCTGGGCGCCCTGGAGCTGCAGCCGGAGGGGGCGGCCGACGGGCCGGAGCTGGATCTCGACTCGGCGCGCCGCGCCCGCGGAGCCCGAACGGCGCCCTAGGTTGACCCCGTGAGCCAGACACGCTCCGTGTGGGCGCAGGGTCAGGAGCCGGGCGGACAGGTCGTCGTCCTCGGCGTGGCCGTCGCGCTCACCACCGTGGTGCTGGACCTCGCCCTGAGCGGCCGGCTCAGCCTCTTCTTCGACCTGTGCTTCATCGTGCTCTGCCTCGGGTTGGCGCTGCAGGTGCGCCCCGGGGACTTCTTCACCGTCGCCATCCTGCCGCCGCTGATCATGCTCGCGGTCTTCGCGCTGCTCGCGCTGGTCGCGCCGGGCACGATCGCCGACGAGCGCGACGGCGCGGTGCAGGCGGTGATCTCCGGGCTGTTCACCCACGCGACCTCACTGGCCGTGGGCTACGTGCTGGCGCTGGCCGCGCTCGCGGTCCGCACCCGCCGGCTGCCCGACTAGCCTTCGAACCGCTCAGGGTCGCCCGCCCCACGACGGAGCACCTCGGGCGCCCCGCTGGAGAAGTCCACGACGGTGGTCGACACGGCCGGGGTCTCGCCGGACTCGATGACGATGTCCACGTCGTGGTCGAGGTCCTCCTTGACCTCCCAGCCCATCGTCCGCGGGCCGTCCTCGCCGGGCAGGATCAGGGTGCTGGTCAGCAGCGGCTCCCCCAGCTCCTCCAGCAGCGCGGAGACCAGTGGGTGCCCGGGGATGCGGACGCCGACCGTGCGCTTCTTGGGGTGCATCAGCCGCTTCGGCACCTCGGCCGTGGCCGGCAGGATGAACGTGTACGGCCCCGGGGTGGCCGCCTTGATGGCACGGAACGCGGCGTTGTTGACCTGCACGAACTGCCCCAGCTGGGCGAAGTCGCGGCACATCAGCGTGAAGTGGTGGCGATCGTCGAGCTGGCGGATCCGCAGGATCCGGTCCCGGCCGTCGCGGTTGCCGAGCTGGCAGCCCAGCGCGTAGCCCGAGTCGGTCGGGTAGGCGATCAGCGCGTCGTCGCGCAGCGCCTCGACCACCTTGGTGATCAGCCGCGGCTGGGGATTGTCCGGATGCAGGTCGACATAGCGCGCCACCGGGTCGTCCCTCAGCCGCGCGCGGCGGCCTCGGCCGCGCGCAGGTCTCGGCGCAGCTCGACGGGCAGGGCGAAGATCAGCGACTCCTCGGCGCTGTGCACCGCCTTGGCGTCGGGGTAGCCGCGCTCGGCGAGGAAGGCGAGCACCCCGTCGACGAGCTCCTCGGGCACCGAGGCGCCCGAGGTCACCGACACGGTGCGTACGCCGTCGAGCCAGGCCTCGTCGATCTCGCTGGCGTCGTCGACGCGGTAGGAGGCCTTCGCGCCGGCCTCCAGCGCCACCTCGACCAGCCGCACCGAGTTCGAGGAGTTGCCCGAGCCGACCACGATCACCAGGTCGGCGCCGAGCGCGATCTCCTTGACCGCGAGCTGGCGGTTCTGGGTGGCGTAGCAGATGTCGTCGCTGGGCGGGTCGAGCAGCTTGGGGAACCGCTCCCGGATCGCGGCCACCGTCTCCAGGGTCTCGTCCACCGAGAGCGTGGTCTGCGAGAGCCAGGCCACCCGCTCGGGGTCGCGCACCACGATGTTCGGCACGTCGGCCGGGCTCTGCACCAGCTGGATGTGCTCGGGGGCCTCACCGGCGGTGCCCTCGACCTCCTCGTGGCCCTCGTGGCCGATCAGCAGGATGTCGTAGTCGTCGGCGGCGAAGCGCTTCGCCTCGTGGTGGACCTTGGTCACCAGCGGGCAGGTCGCGTCGATCGTCTTCAGCTCGCGTTCGGCGGCCTGGCGGTGCACTTCCGGGGAGACGCCGTGGGCGGAGAAGACGACCGTCTGGCCGGCCGGGACCTCGTCGAGCTCCTCGACGAAGATCGCGCCGCGCGACTCCAGGGTGGCCACCACGTGCTTGTTGTGCACGATCTGCTTGCGCACGTAGACGGGTGCGCCGTACAGGTCCAGTGCCTTCTCGACCGTGATCACCGCACGGTCCACGCCGGCGCAGTAGCCACGCGGCGCCGCCAGCAGCACGGCCTTCTCCGCCTCCTCGGGGGAGAGGACGGACGGGGTCCCCAGGTCGATGCTCATGCGCCACAGTCTACGGGCCGGGCGAGTCGTCGGCGCACCGTCGCTGAGGCCCCACCGCTGCCGCTCTGTCGGCGCGGTGACCTAGGCTCGCGGCCGTGGCCATGGAGACCTCCCCCCAGTCGCCGGCGCCCGTCCGGCAGATCGCCAACGCGATCGCGGGCTGGGTCGACCGGCTCGGGGCGGTCTGGGTCGAGGGCCAGGTGGCGCAGATCAGCCGCCGCCCGGGGCTCAACACCGTGTTCATGACGCTGCGCGACGCCGTCGCCGACATCTCCGTGCCGCTGACCTGCTCGCGCACCCTCTTCGACGGCCTCAACCCGCCGCTGGTCGAGGGCGCCAGCGTGGTCGTGCACGCCAAGCCCTCCTACTACGCCAACCGCGGGACGCTCTCGCTCTACGCCCGCGACATCAAGATGGTCGGCCTCGGCGAGCTGCTGGCGCGCCTCGAGCGACGCCGCCAGCTGCTGGCCGCCGAGGGCCTGTTCGCCCGCGAGCTCAAGCGCACGCTGCCGTTCCTGCCCGGCCTGGTCGGGCTGGTCACCGCCGCCAACTCCGCCGCCGAGCGCGACGTGCTGGAGAACGCGCGCCGGCGCTGGCCCGCGGTCCGCTTCGAGATCGCCTACGCCACGATGCAGGGGCAGCGCTGCGCGGGCGAGGTGATCGAGGCCGTCCAGCGACTGGACCGTGATCCGCAGGTCGAGGTGATCGTGATCGCCCGCGGCGGCGGCTCGGTCGAGGACCTGCTGCCCTTCTCCGACGAGGCGCTGATCCGCGCGGTCCACCAGGCCCGTACGCCGGTCGTCTCCGCGATCGGCCACGAGCCCGACCAGCCGCTGCTGGACCTGGTCGCGGACTGGCGCGCCTCGACCCCCACCGACGCGGGCAAGCGGGTGGTGCCCGACATGGCCGAGGAGCAGCGCGGCATCGTCGCCTCCCGGGACCGGTTGCGCAGTCTGCTCGGCCACTGGGTCGCCCGCGAGCAGGCGGGCCTGGACGCGCTGCGCTCGCGACCGGCGATGGCGGACCCGCGCAGCCTGCTCGACGACCGCGCCGAGGAGATCCTCCGGCTGCGCGAACGGGCCCGCCGCACCCTCGGCCACTCCCTCGACCGGGCCGCCGACGACACCGACCACCAGCTGGCCCGGGCGCGCGCCCTCTCCCCACTGGCGACGCTGCGCCGCGGCTACGCCGTGCTCCAGGACGCCGAGGGCCACGTGGTGACCTCCGTGGACGCGGTCAGCCCGGGCGCGGCGATCAGCGTCCGGGTGGCCGACGGCCGGGTGCACGCGCAGAGCACCGGGGTCGAGGCGCTGGCCCAGCCTGATCAAACCCAGCCTGATCAAACCCAGCCCGATCAACCCGAGCCCGATCAAACCGAGTGACGAGGAGAGCCATGCCTGAGCAGGGAGCCGAGCCGGTCGGCCCGGAGGTGGCGGGTCGCGAGGAGACCAGCTACGAGGACGCCCGCGAGGAGCTGATCGACGTCGTACGGCGCCTCGAGGCGGGCGGCACCACCCTGGAGGAGTCGCTGGCGCTGTGGGAGCGCGGGGAGCGGCTGGCCAAGATCTGCCAGCGCTGGCTCGACGGCGCCCGTCAGCGACTCGACGCCGCGGTGGCCGAGGAGGAGGACGCGCGCTGAGCGACCCCGCCCCGAGCCCCGATCCCCGCCTGGTCGCGCAGCTGCGCGGCGCCGGCTGCGTCTTCGCCGAGGACGAGGCCCGGCTGCTGGCCGGTGCGGCCGGCGGCAGCCGCGTGGAGCTCGAGCGTCTGGTGGCGCGCCGGGTCGCCGGGGTCCCGCTGGAGCACCTGCTCGGCTGGGTCGAGTTCGACGGACTGCGCCTGGCGGTCGACCCCGGCGTGTTCGTGCCGCGCCGCCGCACCGAGCTGATGGTCACCGAGGCCCTGCGCCTGCTCGAGGGTCCCGCCCCGGCCACCGCCGGAGCGGACGCCCCGGTGCTGGTCGAGCTGTGCTGCGGCGCCGGCGCGGCCGGTACGGCGCTGGCTCATCGCCTGCTGGCGCGCGGGATCCGGCCCGAGCTGCACGTGGCCGACGTCGAGGTCGCCGCGGTCGCCTGCGCCGGGCGCAACGTCGCCGGCGTCGGCGGCACGGCTCACCACGGCGACCTGGACGCGCCGCTCCCCCGGCGACTGCTCGCCCGGGTGCGGGTGCTGCTGGCGAACGCCCCCTACGTGCCCACCGCGCAGATCGCGACGATGCCGCCCGAGGCCCGGCTGCACGAGCCGCGGGTGGCGCTCGACGGCGGGCGCGACGGCCAGGACGTGCAGCGCCGGGTGATCGCGGCGGCCGGGCGGTGGCTGGCTCCCGGCGGACACCTGCTGGTGGAGAGCGCCGCCCATCAGGCCGGCGCTGCCGCCGCCCTGATGCGGACGGCGGGGCTGAGTGCGCACGTCGTGGCCGACGACGAGCGCGACGCGACCGTGGTGGTGGGCACCCGACCCGCCGGACCGCGCAGCGCCGCGGGCCTCAGCGCGGCTCGGTGGTGAGGGACTCGGCCATGTCGGTGAGGGTCTCGCGGTCGGTGCGGCCGTAGACCAGCACCGTGGTGCCGTCCACCTCGGCGACGAGCAGGACGTCCTCGTCGGGCGCGTCGAAGGTGCGCCACTCCTCGGCCACCGCACCGGGGGTCCGGATCGCCTCGCCCTCCTCGACCTCGGAGGCGTCGGCCTCGCCGACGGCGAACTCGATCATCTCCTCGACCGAGCGGTCCTCCTGGCGCACGCCGACGAAGCGCTCCTCGTCACTCAGCATCCCCAGGCGCCAGACCGGCCGCTCGCCCCCGCTGGCGCCGGCGCTGGTGGCGATCCAGCCCTCGGGCAGGCTCGGCGGGTAGACGACCTCCACCCCGTTGGCCTGGGCGGCGTCGACGTACTCGAGGTACTCCAGCGCCTCCGGCTCGACCACGAGCTCGGTGCGGAACAGCGCGCGGTACCCCACGAAGGCGCCGACCGCGAGCAGCAGCACGATCATCGCCCCGATGAGTCCGCCGGTGCTGCGTTGGTAGCGGCCAGGCTTCTCACTCACGGCACTATCCTCACAGTTCGTTGACGAAGGCGCCGGGCCGGGACCCCCGACGCAACCCGGAACCGGACAGGTCGATCACAGCATCTGCGGATGAAACTCCCAATTCGACCCGCAGGTGCGGCACACTTCTCCCGTGACAACGTACCGAATCGCGGAGGCAGCGGATCTGCTCGGGGTGAGCGACGACACCGTGCGCCGCTGGGTCGACGGCGGCCGGCTGCCGGCCGAGACCGACTCCGGTCGCACGGTGATCCGCGGCACCGACCTCGCCGTGCTGGCCGAGTCGCTGGCCGACCACCCCGACCGGGCCCTGACCCGGGCCTCCGCGGTGAGCGCGCGCAACCGGCTGCCGGGGATCGTCACCCGGGTCAAGAAGGACACGGTGATGGCCCAGGTCGAGCTGATCTGCGGGCCCTACCGCCTGGTCTCGCTGATGAGCAGCGAGGCGGCCGACGAGCTCGGCCTGGAGCCGGGCGCCCGGGCGATCGCCTCGGTCAAGTCGACCAACGTGATCGTGGAGCGCCCGTGAGCCGGCCGGCGCGACTGCTGCTCGCCGCCGTCCTGGTGGCGATCCCGGCGAGCGCGTGCACCGGGGAGAGCGACGAGCCGGGGGGCCGGCTCACGGTCCTGGCCGCCGCCTCGCTCACCGAGACCTTCACCGCCCTGGCCGCCGACTTCGAGGCCGACCACCCCGGGGTCACCGTCGACCTCGCGCTGGACTCCTCGGCCACGCTGGCCGCCCAGGCCGCCGAGGGTGCCCCCGCCGACGTCCTGGCCACCGCCGACCTCGCCACGATGACCGCCGCCGAGGACGCCGGCGCGCTGGCCGGCCCGGCGACCCCGTTCGCGAGCAACTCGCTGGTGCTGGCCACCCCTGCCGACAACCCCGCCGACCTCGCCTCGTTCGCCGACCTCGAGCGCGAGGACGTGACCTACGTCGTCTGCGCCCGGACCGCGCCGTGCGGAGCCGTCGCCGCCGAGGTCCTCGACGAAGGCGGGATCGGACACGAGCCGGCCAGCCTCGAGGTCGACGTCAAGGCGGTGCTGGCCCGGCTGCTGTCCGGGGAGGCGGACGCCGGGCTCGTCTACGCCACCGACGCGAAGGCGGCCGGCGAGCGGGTGCGGGTCTTCGACGTGCCCGGAGCCGGCGCGCACACCACGACGTACCCGCTGGCGGTCCTGGAACAGTCCGAGGAGCCCGACCTGGCCCGCGAGTTCGTGGAGCTCGTCGTCTCGCCCGAGGGGCGCGCGGTGCTCGAGGCGGCCGGGTTCACCGCCGCCTCCGGCCAGGACGGTGGAGCCTGAGGTGACCCGTCCCGCCGGCCCGCTCCTGGGCCGCCCACCGGTGGTGCTCGTCGTCCCGGCCGCGATCGCCGCCCTCTTCCTGGTGATCCCGCTGGTCACGCTGGTGCTGGACACGCCCTGGGGGTCGTTCCTCGCGCAGCTGCGCAGCGCGGCCGTCCTCGACGCGCTGTGGCTCAGCGCACTGACCTCGGGCGCCACGGTGCTGGCCTGCCTGCTGCTCGGCACCCCGCTGGCCTGGCTGCTGGCCCGCGTCGACTTCCCGGGCCGGGCGCTGCTGCGCGCGGCGGTGACCGTGCCGCTGGTGCTGCCGCCGGTGGTCGCCGGCGTCGCGCTGGTCACCGCCCTGGGCCGCAACGGGCCCCTCGGTTCGCTGGTGCGCGAGCTGACCGGGCAGAGCGTGCCCTACACCACGACGGCCGTGGTGCTGGCCCACACCTTCGTGGCGCTGCCGTTCTACGTGATCGCGGTCGAGGGTGCGCTGCGCGCCTCCGGCGCCGGCTACGACGCGGTGGCCGCCACCCTGGGGGCGACCCGGTGGACCACGTTCCGCCGGATCACCCTGCCGCTGGCGATGCCCGGGATCATGGCCGGCGCGGTGCTGGCCTGGGCCCGCTCGCTCGGCGAGTTCGGCGCCACCATCACCTTCGCGGGCAACTATCCGCGCACCACGCAGACGATGCCCTCGCTGATCTACACCGAGCTCCAGCGCGACCCCGAGGTCGCCCGCACCCTGAGCATGATCCTGCTGATCGTCTCGGTGGCGATCCTCGCGGCGCTGCGCAACCAGTGGCTGGTGCGCTCGTGAGCACGCTGCGCGCCCGGATCGAGGTCCCCGGCCGACTCGCCGCCACCCTAGAGGCCTCGCCGGGCGACGTGATCGCGGTGATCGGGCCCAACGGCGCCGGCAAGAGCACGCTGCTGCGGGCGCTGGCCGGGCTGCTCCCCCACGACGGCGAGCTCACCGTCGACGGGCAGCCGTGGTCCTCTCCGCCGCTGCCGGCCCGGCTGCGACGCGTCGGCCTGGTGTTCCAGGACCAGGCGCTCTTCCCCCACCTGAGCGCCCTGGAGAACGTGGCCTTCGGGCTGCGCAGCCGCGGGACGCCGCGCCGCGAGGCGCGTGCGCAGGCCGCGGCCTGGCTGGACCGGCTCGGCGTCGGGCCGCTCGCCCACCGCCGCCCAGGGCAGCTCTCCGGCGGCCAGGCCCAGCGGGTCGCGATCGCCCGGGCGCTGGCCACCCGCCCGGCGCTGCTGCTGCTCGACGAGCCCTTCGCCGGGCTCGACGTCGGGGTGGCGACCGCACTGCGCATCGAGCTGGCCGGCCACCTCGCGGCGTACGACGGGATCACGCTTCTGGTCACCCACGACGCGCTCGACGCGCTGACCCTGGCCGACCGGGTGCTGGTCCTCGACGAGGGCAGGGTCGCCCAGGAGGGATCGCCCGCGGAGGTGGCGGCGCGTCCGCGCACCGAGCACGTGGCCAGGCTGGTGGGCCTCAACGTGCTGCGCGAGGACGACGACCTGGTCGCCTTCGGCCCGCACGAGGTCACCGTCTCGCTGGCCGAGCCGGTGGGCTCGGCGCGGCACCGCTGGCACGGCACCGTGCGCAGCGTCGTGCCGCACGGCGGCGCCGTGCGGGTGCTGGTCGGCGCCGAGCGCGACCTGCTCGCCGACGTCACCCCCGGCGCCGCCACCGAGCTCGGCCTGGTGCCCGGGCGCGAGGTCTGGCTGAGCGTCAAGGCCACCTCGGTGCGGCGCTACCGCGCGGACACGACGCAGCGACCCCCCGCGCAGAGCCGGTAGGGTGCGGGCATGTCTGCGAGCGTGCCTCCCGAGCTGTCCGTGTCCGCCCAGGTTCCCGACCGCAACCTCGCTCTCGAGCTGGTGCGGGTCACGGAGGCGGCCGCGATGGCGGCCGGCCGATGGGTCGGGCGCGGCGACAAGAACGGCGCCGACGGCGTCGCGGTCAACGCGATGCGGGTGATGATCTCCACGATCGGCATGCGCGGCACCGTGGTCATCGGCGAGGGCGAGAAGGACAACGCGCCCATGCTCTACAACGGCGAGGAGGTCGGCGACGGCACCGGCCCCGAGTGCGACGTGGCCGTCGACCCGATCGACGGCACGACGCTGACCGCCAAGGGCATGAACAACGCGGTCGCGGTGCTGGCGGTCGCGCCGCGCGGCACGATGTACGACCCGTCCGCGGTCTTCTACATGGAGAAGCTGGTCGCCGGGCCCGAGGCCGCCGACGTCGTCGACATCCGGCTCCCGGTCGCGGAGAACATCCACCGGGTCGCCAAGGCCAAGGGCTCCACCCCCGAGGACGTCACGGTGGTGCTCCTCGACCGCCCCCGCCACGAGAAGCTGGCCCAGGAGATCCGCGAGGCGGGAGCCCGGATCAAGTTCATCTCCGACGGCGACGTCGCCGGCGCGATCATGGCCGCGCGCCCCAACACCGGCATCGACCTGCTGCTGGGCGTCGGCGGCACCCCCGAGGGCATCATCGCGGCCTGCGCGATGAAGTGCACCGGCGGCGTCATCCAGGCCCGGCTGTGGCCCCAGGACGACGACGAGCGCCAGCGCGCCCTCGACGCCGGGCACAACCTCGACCCCGACTTCGTGCTCTCCACCGACGACCTGGTGACCGGCGACGACTGCTTCTTCGTGGCCACCGGCATCACCGACGGCGAGCTGATGCAGGGCGTGCGCTACCGCGCCGGGGCAGCCACCACGGACTCGCTGGTGATGCGCTCGCGCAGCGGCACGATCCGCCGGATCACCTCCGAGCACCGCCTGGAGAAGCTACGCGCCTACTCGGCCATCGACTTCGACCACTGAGCCTTCGACCACTGAGCCTTCGCCCCCTGAGCCCAGGGGGCTGTGCCCCAGCCGGGCCGCGTGCGCCGCGTGCCGGCCCAGCGCCTGGACGACGGCGTCGCGCACCCGCGGGTCCACCGCCATCCCGATGTGGGAGGCGGTGACCTCGACCGGGTGCGCCAGCGGGTCCACGCAGGCGCGCCAGTCGACGATGCCGTCGCGCCTGGAGTAGATCGAGGTGAAGCCGATGTGTGGGGCCAGCGCCAGCCGGCCGTCCTCGAAGCTCTGCCGCGCGCACGCTCCGGCCACGCACTCGGCGGCCATCACCCCGCGCACGCCGGCGCGGCTGAGCCGCACCAGCACGTCGACGCTGGCGCTGAGGCTGATGTGGTGGGCGCCGGGGGCCAGCGACGGGCTGCCCATCGTGACGATCCCGGAGACGAGATCGGGACGCCGCGCGGCGAGCCCGCGGGCGAGCATCCCGCCCAGGCTGTGCCCGACGATCTGGACCTTGCTCTCGCGGCGTTGGGCGACCTGGTCCAGGCGCCGCTCGAGCTGGGCGGCGGCGTCGAGGGTGCAGCCGATGTTGGCGCGGATCTGCGAGCGGTAGGTGCGGTAGCCCAGGTGCCGCAGGGCCCGCGACATCATCGCCAGCGAGGCGTCCCCGGCCAGGAACCCCGGCACCAGCACCACCGGATCGCCCCCGCGCAGCGGGACCCGGTCCACGTACGGCGTGGCGCGGCGCGCGTGCCGCTCGCCCAGGTGCCGCGCCAGGTAGCGGGCCGACTCCGGCAGCAGGCTCGCCTCGCGCAGCACGGCCGCCGCGGGAGGCGGCGCGAAGCCGTGTGGGGTGAGGAACGCCGCCAAGGGTGAGCCCATAGCGCTCGACGGTAGGCCCGCGGAGGGCCCCGTGTCTGCATTTTGCGGACCTGGGGTGTTCCACATCCCCCATTTGGATGTTGACTACAGGAATGAGCGCCGCCGCGACCCCCTCCCCCTCGGTCTCCGAAGAGCTCTTCGCCCCGGTCAGCCCGGACGTCGAGCTGTGCTACCAGACCTTCGGCGATCCCACGGACGAGCCGCTGCTGCTGGTGATGGGGCTGGGCGGGCCGATGACCTGGTGGCCCGCGGAGCTCTGCCGGCGCCTCGCCGAGGCCGGGTTCTTCGTGATCCGCTACGACAACCGCGACGCCGGGCGTTCCACGAGGATGCGCCAGCGGGTCACCCGGGCGCAGATCGTGCAGGCCTTCCTGGGCCGGCACGTGCGTGCGCCGTACACGCTCAGCGACCTGGCCCGCGACGGCATCGGGCTGCTGGACCACCTCGGCATCGCCTCGGCCCACGTCGCCGGGGTCTCGATGGGTGGGATGATCGTGCAGACCATGGCGATCGAGCACCCCGGCCGGGTGCGCTCGATGGTCTCGATCATGTCCACGACCGGCAAGCGCACCGTCGGCTGGCAGCACCCCCGGCTGCTGACGATCATGATCGCGCCGCGCAAGCCCGGCCGCGCCGCCTACGTCGAGGGCACGGTGGCGATGTCGCGGCTGATCGGCTCCCCCGGCTACCCGCAGACCGAGGAGGAGCTGCTCCGGCGCGGCGCGGAGACCTACGACCGCGGCATCACCCAGGCCGGCGTGCTGCGCCAGATGCTCGCGATCCTGCTACAGCCCAGCCGGTCGCGGCCGCTGCGCAGCCTGCGGATCCCCACCGCCGTCATCCACGGGCTCGCCGACAAGATGGTCCACGTCTCCGGCGGCCGGGCGACGGCGTCCGCCATCCCCGGCGCGGAGCTCGTCATCATCGAGGGCATGGGCCACGACATCCCCGACGGGCTCTTCGACACCTTCGTCGACGTCATCCGGCGCACCGCCGACCGCGCCTGAGCACCTCCCCCCGACGCCCCGGGCGGGCCGATCCCGCCCGTCCCACAGGTCCCACCCCTTTCTGGGATTAGCCCTTGCCAGGGTGGACATACTGCCCAGAGCGGACTAGACGTGTGATGTGGGCCACCCGCGCCCGCGACGGGAAGGGAAGGAGCTCCATGTTGAAGCCCCAGCCCTCCGGGCGGCCGGAGCGCCGCCGGAGGAAGAACCATCGCAGCCGCTCCGGGCTCGCGCTCGCCGGCGTGGTGGTGCTGACCAGCAGCCTGCTCACCGCCTGCGGCATCGCCTCGGGCGACGAGGGCAAGCCCACGCTGAATTGGTACGTGAACCCCGACGGGGTGGAAACGCTGACCAAGCTGGCCGAGGAGTGCAGCACCGAGGAGTACGACATCGAGGTGCAGCTGCTGCCCTCGAGCGCGACCGACCAGCGCACCCAGCTGGCCCGGCGCCTGGCTGCCGACGACGACGCCACCGACCTGATGAGCCTCGACCCGGTCTTCCTGCCCGAGTTCGCCAACGCCGGCTGGCTGCTGGAGTTCGAGGGCGACCTGGCCGGCAAGGTCGTCGACGACGATGTCCTCGCCGGATCCGCGGAGACCGTGGAGTGGGAGGACAAGATCTACGCGGCGCCGCAGTGGGCCAACACCCAGGTGCTCTGGTACCGCAAGTCGCTCGCCGAGGCCGCCGGTCTCGACATGAGCCAGCCGGTCACCTGGGACCAGATCATCGACGCCGCCGCCAAGCACGACGGCACCGTCGGCGTCCAGGGCAACAAGTACGAGGGCCTGGTGGTGTGGATCAACGCGATGATCGAGGGCGCCGGTGGCGACATCATCACCGACACCGAGGCGGGCAAGGACGCCACGATCGAGATCGACTCCGAGGCCGGGCAGAAGGCCGCCGCGATCATCCGCAAGCTCGCCGACTCCAAGGCCGCCCAGCCCGACCTGAGCGTCTCCAACGAGGGCACCGCCTTGGCCGGGATGTACCCGCCCGACGGTGCCGGCGAGTTCATGGTCAACTGGACGTTCGTCTACAAGAACTTCGAGCCGAACGAGACCAACGGCATCACCGAGAAGCAGTTCGAGGACCTCGGTTGGGCCCGCTACCCCGAGACCGTGAAGGGGATGGAGTCGCGGCCCCCGATCGGTGGCATCAACATCGGCGTGGGCGCGTTCACCAAGCACCCCGATTTCGCCCGCGACGCGGCGGTCTGCGTGACCAGTCCCGACGCCCAGGTCCAGCTGGCCGTGACCAGCGGCCTGATGCCGGCCCGCGCCTCGGCCTACGACGCCCCGGAGCTCAAGGAGGCCTATCCGGCCAGCCTGCTGGAGCTGTTCCAGCAGAGCATCGAGACCGGCGGCCCCCGCCCCCAGAGCGCCTTCTACTCGATGATCTCCAGCGCCATCCAGAGCAGATGGCACGCGCCGGACAACGTCGACCCCGAGTCGACGCCGGAGAAGTCGGCGCAGTTCCTGAAGGACGTCCTGCAAGGAAAGGCGCTCCTGTGACCCAGACGACGATCGCCAACCCGGCGGCAACCACGAAGGCCCCCAAGGGCCGCCCCGAGGTCAGTGACCGCTCCCGCGCGGAGAACCGGCTCGGCCAGCGGCTCGTCCTTCCCGCGATCCTGGTGATGCTCCTGGTCACCGCCTTCCCGATGCTGCGGGCCCTGTACCTGTCGCTGTTCGACTACTCCCTGACCGCGCCCGAGGACCGCGAGTTCATCGGGCTGTCCAACTACCTCACCGCGCTGACCGACCCGCTGTTCTGGCAGACCACCGCGGTCACCGTGCTCTACATGGTCGTGACCGTGGCCGTCGAGCTCGTGATCGGGTTCGCGTTCGCGCTGGTCATGCACCGGGTGATCTTCGCCCGGGGCGTGATCCGGACCTCGATCCTGATCCCCTACGGCATCATCACCGTCGTCTCGGGCTTCGCCTGGCAGTTCGCGTTCAGCAGCACCAACGGCTTCGTCAACGAGTGGCTGCCGTTCATCAGCAACTCGTTCAACTGGTTCGGCGAGACCGCGCCCGCGATGATCGCGATCATGGTCTCGGAGATCTGGAAGACCACGCCGTTCATGTCGCTGCTGCTGCTGGCCGGACTCGCCCAGGTCTCCGAGGACATGGTCGAGGCGGCCAAGGTCGACGGTGCCACCTGGTGGCAGCGGATGTGGAAGGTGGTCCTGCCCAACATGCGCGCCGCGATCATGGTGGCGGTGCTGTTCCGGGCCCTGGACGCCTACCGCATCTTCGACAACATCTTCGTGATGACCGCCGGAGCCCAGCGCACCGAGTCGATCAGCTTCCTGACCTACCGCCAGACCATCGAGCAGTTCCAGCTCGGCATCGGCTCGGCGCTCTCGGTGCTGCTGTTCCTCTCGGTGCTGCTCATCGCGTTCTTGATCGTCAAGCTGTTCAAGGTCGATCTGGCCCAGGCCAGGCAGGAGTCGTGACAATGAGAAAAGTCGGAATCGCCCTCGGCTGCCTGCTGATCCTGGCCTGGTGCCTGCTGCCGGTGGCCTGGATCATCTCGCTGTCCTTCAAGTCCCAGGAGTCGATCACCAACGGCAACCCGGGCTTCTTCCCCGCCGAGGGGACCAGCGCCGGGTGGCAGAACTACATCGACGTCTGGGACAACGAGCAGTTCCGCCGGGCCATCTTCAACTCCATCGGGATCTCGTTGATCGCGACACTGCTCTCGGTCATCGTCGCCACCCTGGCGGCGTACGCGATCGCCCGCCTGGAGTTCAAGGGCAAGAAGTTCGTGCTGACGATGGCGCTGGCGATCGCGATGTTCCCGGTCGTCTCGCTGGTCGGCCCGCTGTTCGACATGTGGCGCGCCTTCGGCCTCTACGACACCTGGCCGGGCCTGATCATCCCCTACATGTCCTTCACGCTGCCGCTGGCGATCTGGACCCTGTCCGCCTTCTTCCGCGAGATCCCGTGGGAGATGGAGCAGGCGGCCCAGGTCGACGGCGCCACGTCGTGGCAGGCCTTCCGCAAGGTGATCGTGCCGCTCGCGGCGCCAGGCGTCTTCACCGCGGCCATCCTGACGTTCTTCTTCGCGTGGAACGACTTCGTCTTCGGGATCTCGCTGACCTCGACCGAGGCCGCCCGGCCGATCCCGGCCGCACTGTCCTTCTTCGTCGGCAACGACCCGTTCAACCGGCCGGCCTCGCTGCTGGCCGCGGGAGCCGTCATCGCGACGATCCCGATCGTGCTCATCGTCCTGATTTTCCAGCGCAAGATCGTGGCCGGGCTGACGTCCGGCGCGGTGAAGGGGTGACTCCGTGGCTGCCATCCAGCTCAAGAACATCGTGAAGAAGTACGGCGACGGCTTCCCCGCGGTCAACGACGTCTCCATCGACATCGCCGACGGGGAGTTCGTGATCCTGGTCGGGCCCTCGGGATGCGGCAAGTCCACGCTGCTGCGGATGATCGTCGGCCTGGAGGACATCACCTCCGGCGACATGATCATCGGCGACCGCCGGGTCAACGACCTCGCCCCGCGGGAGCGGAACCTGGCGATGGTCTTCCAGAACTACGCGCTCTACCCGCACCTGAGCGTCTACGAGAACATCGCCTTCCCGCTGCGCCTGGCCAAGATGGACGACAAGACCGTCGACGCGAAGGTCCGCGAGGCCTCCAAGACCCTGGAGCTCGACGAGCACCTGGACCGCAAGCCCGGCAACCTCTCGGGTGGTCAGCGTCAGCGGGTGGCGATGGGCCGCGCGATCGTGCGCGACGCGGACGCGTTCCTCTTCGACGAGCCGCTGTCCAACCTCGACGCGAAGCTGCGCGGGCAGATGCGCACCGAGATCTCCCGGCTGCAGAAGAAGCTCGGCATCACCACGGTCTACGTCACCCACGACCAGACCGAGGCGATGACGCTGGGCGACCGGGTCGCGGTGCTCAAGCGGGGTCTGCTCCAGCAGCTGGCCACCCCGCGCGAGCTCTACACCAACCCGGGCAACCTGTTCGTGGCCGGCTTCATCGGCTCCCCGCCGATGAACTTCCTGCCGGCCACGGTCCGCGGCACCACCGTCGAGCTGCCGTTCGGCCAGGTGGAGATCCCCGCGGACAAGGCGAAGCGGGCCGAGGGCCGGGGACTGCTGATCGCCGGCATCCGCCCCGAGCACTTCAACGACGCCTCGGTCGTCGACCCCGCCAAGCAGCGCGGCTCGACGTTCCGGGCCCAGGTCGACGTGGTGGAGTGGCTGGGCAACCAGGCCTACGCCTACGTCCCGTTCGAGGCGCCCCCGGAGGTGCAGGCCCAGCTCGATCAGCTCGAGCGCGACCTGGACGGGGAGTCGCTGCGCACCCAGATGGTGGTCTCGCTGGACGGGGCCAGCACCATCGCCGAGGGCGACGACGCCGAGATCTGGGTCGACTCCTCCAAGATGCACCTCTTCGACCCCGAGACCGGCGAGAACCTCACCCTCGACGTCGAGCACGCGGGCCACATCCCGGCGCTGATGACCGAGGCCGACCCCGCGCAGCAGCGTGAGCGCGAGCACGCCATCACCGAGCAGCAGACGGCTCCGGAGGACACCCCCGCCTGAGCGACGATCTGCCCCGCCACCGCCCGTCGGCGGTGGCGGGGCTGTCTGCTCGACTCAGGCCTTGCGCAGGCGCTTGGGGCGCGGCTCGCCGGGCATCCGCTTGCGGCTCACCGTCACCCCGCCCATCAGCGCGATGCCGCGCACCCGCACCAGCGGGGACCCGGGGCCGATCTCGGGCTCGACCTTGGAGCGCACCAGGTCGAAGCCGCCCATCACGCCGTGGCCCTCGACGGAGACCTGGGTCCACTGGTTGACCACGATGTCGATGCCGCCCATCACCGCGTTGGCGTTGATCACCACCTCCATGCTGGCGAACCGGGCCTGACGCAGGTCCAGGGTGATGCCGCCCATCAGCGTGAACGCGGTGTGGGTCGGGCCGACCTCCCAGGGCCCCTTGCGGTCCTGCCCGCTCAGCACCGCCAGGCTGGCGTCGTGACGCGGGAGGTAGCCGCCGGGCGGCAGCGGGACGGCCGGGCCGGGCGGTGGTGGCGGCACGGCGGGCGCGCCGCCGCGCTGGGCGGCGGCCGGGGCCTGGCCGGGCAGGTCCGCGACGATCGGGACGAGGTCGGCGTAGACCTTCGCGCCGTACGTCGCCTCGAGACGCTCGTCGAGCTCGTCGAGCTCGAGGCGCCCCTCGCCGGCGGCCTCACGAAGGAACTCGGCCACCTGATGACGATCGGCGTCCGAGATCCGCAGCTGTGCCGGGTCGTTCACCCACGGCCCTGGTCCCTCCATGGGCCCCACCCTAACGACCGGCGATCACTGTGGCACCGTTCACACCACTGTCCGGCCCCTGCGCGGCGACGGCGCGCGCTCTGGGCTAATCTCACGAGCCGTGAGCACTGCTGCCGGCCCCGGGCCCGAGTTCCGCTACTCCGATCTCCTCCCCCTCGGCGAGGACCCCACGCCGTACCGGCTGGTCACCACCGACGGCGTCTCCACCTTCGAGGTGGGCGGGCGGACCTTCCTCCAGGTCGAACCGGAGGCGATCCAGCGGCTCACCGCCGAGGCGATGCACGACATCGCGCACTACCTGCGCCCCGCGCACCTGGCGCAGCTGCGCCGGATCATCGACGACCCCGAGTCCTCTGGCAACGACCGCTTCGTGGCGCTCGACCTGCTCAAGAACGTCAACATCTCCGCCGGCGGCGTGCTGCCGATGTGCCAGGACACCGGCACCGCGATCGTGATGGGCAAGAAGTCCGAGGGCGTGCTCACCCACGCCGACGACGGCGAGGCGATCAGCCGGGGCGTCTACGACGCCTACACCGAGCTGAACCTGCGCTACTCCCAGCTCGCCCCGCTCACCACCTACGAGGAGAAGAACACCGGCACCAACCTGCCGGCGCAGATCGAGATCTACTCCACCCCGCAGACGAGCGGGAAGCCGGAGTACAAGTTCCTCTTCATGGCCAAGGGCGGCGGCTCGGCGAACAAGTCGTTCCTGTTCCAGGAGACCAAGGCGATCCTGAACCCCGAGCGGATGCTGAGCTTCCTCGACGAGAAGATCCGCTCGCTGGGCACCGCCGCCTGCCCGCCGTACCACCTGGCGGTGGTGATCGGCGGCACCTCGGCCGAGTTCGCCCTGAAGACCGCGAAGTACGCCTCCGCGCACTACCTCGACAACCTGCCCACCGAGGGCTCGATGGACGCCCACGGCTTCCGCGACCTCGAGCTGGAGGAGCAGGTCTTCAAGCTGACCCAGTCCTTCGGGATCGGCGCCCAGTTCGGCGGCAAGTACTTCTGCCACGACGTGCGCGTGGTCCGTCTGCCCCGCCACGGCGCGTCCTGCCCGGTCGCGATCGCGGTGTCCTGCTCGGCGGATCGTCAGGCGCTGGGCAAGATCACCCCCGAGGGCGTGTTCCTCGAGCAGCTGGAGACCGACCCGGCGCAGTACATGCCCGACGCCGGTGTCGCCGAGGACATCTCCGGCGGCGCGGTCGTCGCCATCGACCTGAACCAGCCGATGAGCGAGATCCTCGCCGAGCTGCGCAAGCACCCGGTCAAGACGCGGCTCTCGCTGAGCGGTCCGCTGGTGGTGGCCCGCGACATCGCGCACGCCAAGATCAAGGAGCGCCTCGACGCCGGTGAGGAGATGCCGGCCTACCTCAAGGACCACCCGGTCTACTACGCCGGACCGGCCAAGACGCCGCAGGGGATGGCCTCGGGCTCGTTCGGCCCGACCACGGCCGGGCGGATGGACTCCTACGTGGAGCAGTTCCAGGCGGCCGGCGGCTCGATGGTGATGCTCGCCAAGGGCAACCGCTCCAAGGTGGTCACCGAGGCCTGCCACGCCCACGGCGGCTTCTACCTCGGCTCGATCGGCGGCCCGGCGGCTCGGCTGGCCCAGGACTGCATCCGCAGCCAGGAGGTCCTGGAGTACCCCGAGCTCGGGATGGAGGCGGTCTGGAAGATCGAGGTCGAGGACTTCCCCGCGTTCATCGTCGTCGACGACAAGGGCAACGACTTCTTCACCGACCCCTCCGGCGCCGTCACCGTCCCGGTCACCGGACTGCGGGTGCGCTCCGCGCAGCTCTAGCGCCCGCCGGGTCCAGGGACCTGGCGGGCGCTGAGCACGGGCGTCAGGAGCCCTGGACGTCCGACTTCACGCTCTGGGCCGACGACGTGCCCTCCTCCTGCACACGCTGGGCGGAGTCCTGGGCGGCGCCCTTGACCTCCTGCGCCGCCTCGGCGGCCGAGTCCTTCAGCTGCTCGCCCACCTCCTGGCCCATCGACTTGGCGCCCTCCACGAGCGGCTGCGCCTGCTCGACCAGGCGCTGAGCGGCCTGAGTCTCGGTGTCGCTGGCGGGCAGCAGCGCGGAGAGGAGCATCCCGGCGCCGAAGGCGACCAGGCCGGCGGCCAGCGGGCTGCCCTCGAACCTCTCCTCGGCGCTGCTCATCGCGTCCTGGGCGGTGCCCTTGACGCTGTCGGCGGTGCCCCGGACGCTGCCGGCCGCCCCCGAGGCGGAGCCGCCGGCGCTGCTGCGGGCGCTCTCCGCGGTGCCCATCAACCGACTCTTCATCGACTGCACGCGGCCACGGGCGGCTGCCTTGCGCCGTTCGACGATGGCGGACGGGCTGACCCGGTCCTGCAGCGCGTCGAGGTCGGCGGCCAGCGAGTCCCTGGTGCCGGCGATGTCCTGGTTCAGCTCTTCTGTGCTCGCGCCCATTGCGCGTCCTCCTTCAGGCTCTGCTGCGTCTCGGGCAGCTGCGGGTTGCTCTCCTGGAGTGCCTTCCGGCCGGTGAGGGCCAGGACGGCGGCGACGATGCCCCAGACGACCGTGACGATCAGGGCCGCCAGCTCGATGGGCATCCAGTTGTCGAGCAGGAACATCAGGGTCAGTGAGACGAAGATCAGCAGGATGAGGCCGGCCACGCCGGCGCCGCCGAGCAGGCCGGCGCCCTTGCCCGCCTTGGCGAACTCCTCCTTCATCTCCGTCTTCGCCAGCTCCATCTCCTGGCGGATGAGCGTGGTCAGGCTGCTGGTGACGTCGCTGACGATCTCGCCGATGCTGCGCTCGTCGCCGGCGCCGCGAGGCTCCGGCTCACCGGTGTACGACGGGTTCGTGACCTCGACGTGGCCCCCTGGGGGGTTGATCGGGCTGCTCACGAGCGGGTACCTCCGCTCAGACCCTCCTCGCCGGGCGCGGCGCCGGGCGAGGTCGGCGCCCCGTAGAGCCCGGTCCCGCTCTCCGGCGCCCCCGTGACGGGGTCGCTCGCCGGGTCCATCGTCTGCTGACCGTGCGTGACCGGGGCAGCCAGCGGCGCGCCCGGCGTGGGCACGACCGGCTCGAAGCCGCCGCCCGAACCGGGGAGGGCGGAGGGTCCGGAGCTCTGGGCCGCCTTCGCCCCGCGGGCCACCCGTCCCGCCACCACGCCGGCCGCGAGCGCGCCCAGCAGGAAGGTGCCGGGGCGGCGCCGCGCGAAGCCACGCAGGTCGTCGAGGAGATCGTTGGGCTCGCGGCCGTCGAGGCGCGAGCTGATCGCCCGGGCTCGCTGCGCGAACTCGCGGGCGAGGTCGGTGGCCAGTCCGCCGCCCTCGCTCTGCTCGGCCATCTGGTCGAGGTCGTCGCCCAGGCTGCGCAGCGTGCTGACCAGCCGATCGCGCTGGGAGCGCGACTGCTCGTCGACCTGCGCGAGCGCCTGGTCGACCAGACCGCGCGCCTGGCTGATCGCCTCCGAGGCGACGTTCTGGGCCTCGTCCTTGGCGACGCCCGCGACGTGCTTGCCCTCGTCGGCGGCCGTGGAGGCGGCGTCCTGTGCTCTTTCCTTGGTGCTCGGGGTGCTGGTCATCGTTTCTCCAATTCACAGATGGGGGCGCTGCTCGCCTCTCCTCGCTGGGAGGGCCGGCCCACGCACGCCCCGGGTTCGCGTGGGCCCTCAGTCCTCCGAGGCCTGGTCGCCCTCGCGCGGCCGGCCGTGCTTGGGCGGAGCGTCCGGGCCCGCAGTCCCCTCCTGGGGGCGCTGCGAGTCGAGGTCGGTGGGATAGCCGGCGGTGGCGTCCTCCGGCGAGATGGGGTCGTTGGCCTCACTTGCCGGTCCCAGTCCCGACACCTCGGAGACCTGCTTGTCGGACTTGTCGTGCGCGCTCATTGCTTCCTCCTCGTCGGTGGCGTGGGCGGGAGGTACCCGAACGCATTGCCGCCCATGCGGTCGGCTCCACGCCACTCGTCCCACCTGGGTCGAAGATGGGCCAAGATGGGACCGTGGAACACGTCGAGATCGCCCGAGCCGAGTCCGAGCGCGGCGAGCTGGTGCTGCGCGAGAGGCGCGTCGCCGGAGCCCCGGCGGTGCTCGAGCTGCGCGCCAACGGGATCTTCGTGATGGACACCCTGGAGACCAGCAGCGAGCGGGCCCTGGCCCACGCCGCGCTGCGCCTGGCCGGGCGGGTCGAGCACGTGCTCGTCGGCGGCCTGGGGCTCGGTTTCACCATGCACGAGGTGCTCGCCGACAGCCGGGTGGAGCGGTGCACGGTCGTCGAGATCGAGCCGATGCTCGTCGACTGGATGCGCGACGGCACCATCCCGCACGGGCCCGGCCTGCTCGCCGACCAGCGGATCCGACTGGTGGTCAGCGACGTCGCCGCCGCCCTGGTGGAGGCCGGGGACGCGTCGTACGACCTGGTGCTGCTCGACGTCGACAACGGCCCCGGCTACCTGGTGCACGCCACCAACGCCGTGATCTACCAGCCTCCGCTGCTCACCGCGGCCCGGCGCGCGATCCGCCCCGGGGGGACGCTGGTGATCTGGTCGGCCTCGCCGTCCAGCGAGCTGGAGGCCGTGCTGGCCAAGGTCTTCGGCAACGTCGAGGCGCACGGGTACGACGTCCGGCTGCAGGGCCGCGACGAGCAGTACTGGCTCTACCTCGCACGGGCCTGACCTCTGCGCGCAGCCGCGGCCTTGGGGAGCCCGGTCGTGGGTACTGTCCGGACATGAGCGAGCACAGTGACAACCGCATCGAGCACAGTGACTACCGCATCGAGCACGACTCCATGGGCGAGGTCCGCGTCCCCAAGGACGCCCTGTGGCGCGCCCAGACCCAGCGCGCGATCGAGAACTTCCCGATCAGCGGCGCCACCCTGGAGCCTCGTCACCTGCAGGCGATCGCCCGGGTCAAGGCCGCGGCGGCCGCCGTCAACGCCGAGCTCGGGGTGATCTCCGGCGAGCAGGCCGCGGCGATCCGGGCAGCGGCCGCGGAGGTGATCGCGGGTCGCCACGACGACCAGTTCCCGCTCGACGTCTTCCAGACCGGGTCCGGGACCAGCTCGAACATGAACATGAACGAGGTGCTGGCCTCGCTGGCGGCCCGGGCCGGGGTCGAGGTCCATCCCAACGACCACGTCAACGCCAGCCAGTCCTCCAACGACACCTTCCCCACCTCGATCCACGTGGCGGCCGCGCTGGGCGTGGCCGAGGACCTCCAGCCCGCGCTGGGGGTGCTCGCCGCCAGCCTGGAGGCGAAGGCCGAGGAGTTCGCCGGCCTGGTGAAGTCCGGGCGCACCCACCTGATGGACGCCACCCCGGTGATGCTCGGCCAGGAGTTCGGGGGCTACGCCGCGACGATGCGCTACGCGCTCGAGCGGCTCGACTCCGTGCTGCCCCGGGTGCGCGAGCTGCCGCTGGGCGGCACCGCCGTGGGCACCGGGATCAACACCCCGCCGGGCTTCGCCGCCCGGGTGATCGAGATCGTCTCCGAGGAGTCCGGCCAGGAGTTCACCGAGGCCCGCGACCACTTCGAGGCTCAGGGCGCGCGTGACTCCCTGGTCGAGCTCAGCGGCGTGCTGCGCACGATCGCGGTCGGGCTGACCAAGATCTGCAACGACCTGCGCTGGATGTCCAGTGGGCCCACCACGGGGCTGGCCGAGATCCACCTGCCCGACCTGCAGCCGGGCTCGAGCATCATGCCGGGCAAGGTCAACCCGGTGCTGCCGGAGGCCACGCTGATGGTCTGCGCGCAGGTGATCGGCAACGACGCCACGATCGCGCACGCCGGCGCCAGCGGCAGCTTCGAGCTGAACGTGATGATGCCGGTGATGGCCAGCAACCTGCTGGAGTCGATCCGGCTGCTGTCCACCTCGACGGTGCTGTTGGCGCACCGGTGCGTGGACGGCATCACCGCCGATGCCGAGCGGATGCGACGCTACGCCGAGTCGTCGCCCTCCGTGGTCACGCCGCTGAACAAGTACATCGGCTATGAGAACGCCGCGAAGGTGGCCAAGAAGGCGCTGGCCGACGGCGCCACCATCCGCGAGACGGTGATCGCGATGGGCTTCCTCGAGCGCGGCGAGCTCACCGCGGAGCAGCTCGACGCCGGGCTCGACGTGGAGTCGATGACCCACCCCTGACCCGGCGGCGGCCGCCCGGAACTAGTGGGTCAGTACCAGTTGTTCGCCTGCTTGAACGACCAGGCGCTGCACGGGGTGCCGTAGCGGTCCGCGATGTAGCCCAGGCCCCAGCGGATCTGGGTGACCGGGTTGGTCGCCCAGTCCGCGCCGGCCGAGGCCATCTTCTCGCCGGGCAGCGCCTGCGGGATGCCGTACGCCGAGCTGGTGGGGTTGTCGGCGTCCACGCGCCAGTTGCTCTCGCTGACGTAGAGCGAGTCGAGGCACTGGAACTGCCCGGCGGAGAAGCCGAACTCCCCGAGCAGGGCCCGGGCGATGTCGCGCGGGTCGTCGTCGGCGAGGGTCTCCGCGCCGGTGACCGCGCGGCCGTTCGCGGGGGTGAGGGCCGCCTCCTTGACCGGGTCGGCGCCTTCACGGCGGTCCGAGCGGGTCGCGACCTCCGTGTTGCGCTCGGCGAGCTCGGCGTCGGTGAAGGCGCCGTCCTCGGGGTTCTCGGTGTCCTCGGGAGGGGTCTGGGCGGCCACCGTGGTGATGCGCTCGGACTCGGAGCCGGCGGTGAGCACTCCCCCGGCGACCGACGCCCCGGTCGCCGCGACCGCGACGGAGGAGAAGAGCAGTGAGTTGCGCAGGACGAGCTTGGGAGTCTGTCCCAGCGGGGGTCGGGCGGGGGCCCGACGGTGCTTGGGGACGTGCTTCTCGGGCTTGGTCAAGGTGGGTGCTCACGGGTCGGCTACAGGGGGACGGCCGGGAGCTGACCCCCGGCCACCAGCCACCTTGCATCCTCCAAGCAGTGACCGCAAACCGAACCGCGCCCTGCGGACGGGTGAAATCCGCCACGCTGCGCCCCGCTGGCCACATCCGTCCCACGAGTGCTCGAGAGCCACACCGGCCCCGGCGGGGCCGGGGCCGGCGGCGCCCTCAGAGCGTGACGTTCTCCAACATCTCGGTGACCAGGGCGGCGACCGGGGACCGCTCGGAGCGGGTCAGCGTGACGTGCGCGAAGAGCGGGTGCCCCTTGAGCTTCTCGACCACCGCGACGATGCCGTCATGGCGCCCCACCCGCAGGTTGTCGCGCTGCGCGACGTCGTGGGTGAGCACGACCTTGGACCCGGCGCCGATGCGCGAGAGCACCGTGAGCAGCACGTTGCGCTCCAGCGACTGGGCCTCGTCGACGATCACGAACGCGTCGTGCAGCGAGCGCCCCCGGATGTGGGTCAGCGGGAGCACCTCCAGCATGCCCTGGGCGAGCACCTCGTCGATCACCTCGCGCGAGGTGATCGCGCCCAGGGTGTCGAAGACCGCCTGGCCCCACGGCGACATCTTCTCCGACTCCGAGCCGGGCAGGTACCCCAGCTCCTGTCCCCCGACCGCGAAGAGCGGACGGAACACCACGACCTTCTTGTGCTGCCCGCGCTCGAGCACCGCCTCCAGCCCGGCACAGAGCGCCATCGCGGACTTGCCGGTGCCCGCCCGCCCGCCCAGCGAGACGATGCCGACCTCGGGGTCGAGGAGCATCTCCAGCGCGATCCGCTGCTCGGCCGAGCGGCCGTGCACGCCGAACGCCTCCCGGTCGCCGCGGACCAGGTGCACCTGCTTGTCCGGGCCGACCCGGCCCAGCGCGGTACCGCGCTCGGAGAGCAGCACCAGCCCGGTGTGGCAGGGCAGGTCGCGGGCGGCCTCCAGGGCCAGCGCTCCGTCCTCGTACAGCTCGTCGAGCTCGGCGGCGCCCAGGTCGATCTCGGCCATCCCGGTGTAGCCGGTGTCGGACTCGTTGATCGCCTCGGCGCGGTACTCCTCGGCGTCCAGCCCCACCGCGGAGGCCTTGATCCGCAGCGGCAGGTCCTTGGAGACCAGGGTCACCGCGTCCCCCTCGTCGGCGAGGTTGCGGGCGACGGCGAGGATCCGGGTGTCGTTGTCCCCCAGCCGGAAGCCCGAGGGCAGGGCGTCGGCGTCGGTGTGGTTGAGCTCCACGCGCAGGGTGCCACCGGCGTCGCCGATCGGGACCGGCTGGTCCAGGCGGCCGTGCTGGACGCGCAGCTCGTCGAGGGCGCGCAGCGCCGCGCGGGCGAAGAAGCCCAGCTCCGGGTGGTGGCGCTTGCCCTCGAGCTCGGTGATGACCACCACCGGCAGCACGACCTCGTGCTCCTCGAAGCGGCGCAGCGCGCCCGGGTCGGCCAGCAGGACGCTGGTGTCGAGCACGTAGGTGCGGATCGGCTCTGAGGTGTCGCTGGCACTGCGCGTCGTCGCCATGGTCTTACCCCTCACGGACCGGCACGTGCACTCCTCGCCCCGGCCCTAGCTCATGCAGACGGACCGGGAGGACGCCGACGGGCCGGAGTGCCGGCCCCTCCGCGCACACCAGCCAGGCTGAGGTGCGCAAGAGTCGTGCTCGGACACGTTCGGGCCTTCCGGTGGCGGCGAGCTTCCCCACTCGCCGGTCCTTCGACGGTACGCCGCGACCGCACCGCGCAAGCGCGACACGCCCGCACGCGGGGTGAATGTTGCGTTACGGCGTGATCTCGCTCTCAGTGTAGGCCGAGGCGGGTCGTCACGCGCCGAAGCGGCGCTCCCGCTCGGCGTAGGCACGCAGGGCGCGCAGGAAGTCGACGCGGCGGAAGTCGGGCCAGAACGCCTCGCAGAAGTAGAACTCCGACTTCGCGCTCTGCCAGAGCAGGAAGCCGCCGAGCCGCTGCTCGCCGGAGGTGCGGATCACCAGGTCCGGGTCGGGCTGACCGCGGGTGTAGAGGTGTGCGGAGATGTCGTCGACGTCCAGGGTGTGTGCGATCTCCTCGATCGGGGTGCCCCGGTCGGCGTGCTCGAGGAGCAGCGAGCGGACCGCATCGGCGATCTCGCGCCGACCGCCGTAGCCGACCGCGATGTTGACCAACATGCCGTCCACGTCGCGGGTGTCCTCGGCCGCCTTCTTCAACCGGGTCGCGGTCGCGGCGGGGAGCAGGTCCTGGGCCCCGACCGGGTTCAGTCGCCAGCGCCGCTCGTCGGCCAGTGAGGCGACCGCCTCCTCGATGATCGCGAGCAGCGGCTCGAGCTCGGAGGGGGCGCGGTTGAGGTTGTCGGTGGAGAGCAGCCACAAGGTGACGACCTCGATGCCGACCTCCTCGCACCAGCCCAGCAGCGGCTCGATGTTGGCCGCTCCGGCCCGGTGGCCGTGGGCGGTGTCCGCCCCGACCGCCTTGGCCCAGCGCCGGTTGCCGTCGAGCATCACGCCCACGTGCTTGGGCAGCTTGTCGTGCGGGAGCCGGCGGACCATCCGTGCCTCATAGGCCGGGTAGAGCACCCGTCGAAGCCCGCTCTTCCAGTCCGCCACCCGACCGATGTTACCGGCGTGACGCGACGCCCATCACGCGAACCGCGGGACCCGGAATCGAGGCGTGACCAGGCTCGCACCCGAGGGCGCCCCATCGGCGTTTTGCCGAACCTACGGTTGGGTAGGTTAGGACCCATGGAACACCCCCGCCTCTCCGAGATCCGTCATGACGCCGGGGACCACCTGCGCGAGGCGATCGCCGAGATCAAGCCCAAGCTGCGCGGTTGGCTGCACCTGGTCACCGTTCCCGCGACACTTGCGGCCGGGATCGTGCTGATCGCCCTCTCGCCCACCGCCGCCACCAAGATCGGCTCGGCGGTCTTCATCGGCTCGGCGATGATCCTGTTCACGGTCTCCGCCATCTACCACCGCGGGACCTGGTCCCCGCGGACGTGGGCCTTCCTGCGCCGCTTCGACCACTCCAACATCTTCATCCTGATCGCCGGCTCGTACACGCCGTTCAGCCTGCTGCTGCTCGAGGGCACCCAACGCACCACGCTGCTGGTCGTGGTCTGGAGCGGCGCCATCCTGGGCGTCCTGTTCCGGGTCTTCTGGACCAACGCCCCGCGATGGCTCTACACACCCATCTACATCGCCCTGGGCTGGGCCGCGGTGTTCTTCATCCCGGCGATGGCCGACGGCGCGCGGGCGCTGGGCACCGGTGGGGTCGCCGCGCTCGTCCTGGTGATCGTGGGCGGACTGCTCTACACGTTCGGGGGCGTGGTCTACGGCCTGAAGCGGCCCGACCCGTGGCCGCAGTGGTTCGGGTTCCACGAGATCTTCCACACCCTGACCATCCTGGCCTTCGCCGCCCACTACGTGGGCGTCTCCCTGGCCACCTACGCCCTGCGGTAGTCGCGACCGACCCCGGCGCGGGCCCTCACCGGAAGCGGGCCGCGAAGCGTCCGGGCGTCATGGCGGTGACCCGGCGGAAGTCGCGGGTGAAGTGCGCCTGGTCGGCGTAGCCCAGCTGGGCGGCGAGCTCGGCCAGCGTCTCGTCCCCGACGCGCAGCCGCTCGGCGGCCTCCTGCAGCCGACGGCGCTGGATCAGCCACTTCGGGCTCAGGCCGGTACGGCGCCGCAGCAGCCGCTGGAGCCCGCGCTCGCTGAGCCCGAACCGCTCGCAGAGCTGGTCCACCCGCCGCAACCGGGGGTCCTGCTCGACGTGGGCCACGATCTCGTTGACCAGCAGCCCCTCGTCGTCGAGCGGGAGATGGGCGCGCAGCAGGTCCGCGCACGCCGCCATCGCCTCCACCCGCGGGCCGGGCAGCTCGGGGTCCGCCGCCATCGCCGCCCGCACCCGGGCCGCGAGCCGCGCCCCGGGCTCACCCAGCGCCACCGCGAGCTCGTCGTACCGGTCGGTCCAGCGCTGCACCGAGCCGCCGACCAGCAACGCCCCGGTCGCGGGCTGCAGCATCATCCCGAGCGCCCAGCCGGTGCCGGTCAGCGTGGTCGAGGACAGACCCGAGACCACCCCGTAGAGGCGCGCGTAGGCGGGCGTGACGACGATCAGGCAGACCGGGTACTGCAGCACCTGCTGCGTGGACTCCGCCCCGGCGGGCACCGACCAGACCGGGACCCAGAAGCGCTGCACCAGGTCGCCCAGCCCGTCCGGAGCCGGGTAGCGGTCGATGCGCCAGGAGCGGTCGGCCGGGTCCACGAGGTGGGCCCGCTCTACCGGGTCGAGGCGATTGTCGGATTTCATCAATCCCAGAGTGACGTATGTCACCTACCCTCGCCATATGGACACCTCCACCACCTCGCCCCTCTCCCCCACCGACCCCCCGGCCTCGACGCAGAGCTTCCTGCGGCTCACCGGCCCCTTCGGCGCGGTCTGCGAGCAGCTGCCGGCCGGCGCCTGGGCCCAGCCCTCCCCGTGCGACGGCTGGACCGCGCACGACGTGCTGCGCCACGTGATGGGCACCGAGCGCGACTTCCTCGCCCCGCACGGCGTGGACCTGCCCGACCCCTTGCGCGACGCCGACCCGGTCGCGGCCTGGCGCGACCACGCCACGGCGCTCACCGAGGCGCTCGCCGACCCGGCCCTGGGCAACCGCGAGTACGACGGCCACTTCGGCCGGACCACGGTGGGCGACTCCCTGCTGCGCTTCTACGGCTTCGACCTCGTGGTGCACCGCTGGGACCTGGCCCGCTCGGCCGGGCTGGACGAGCGCCTCTCCGAGGAGGAGCTGAACTTCGTCGAGGCTTGCGCGGCCGGCTACGGCGACGCCCTGCACTCCGAGGGGGTCTGCCGAGCCGACGTGGAGGCCGCCGACGACGCCGATCGCCAGGCGCGGCTGCTCGCGCTGCTGGGGCGCCGCGCCTGAGGGCGGCTACAGGTCGCGCAGCGGCTCGTCGGCCAGTGGCTCCTTGCTGCGGGTCAGGTTGACCACCGCCGCGATCAGTCCGCCCCACAGGACCACCATCGCCAGCACCATCATCGCGATCGCGTCCGCGCTCATCCCCGCGCCTCCTTCGTGAGTCCGTGGGTGTGGCCGGGAGCGTCCAGGTCGTCCGGCGGGGCACCCAGCGGGGTGTCCTTCTTCCAGGGCAGCGCGGTGAGCACGCCGGCGACCACGATCACGCCCACCACCGCCCCCCAGCCGAACAACAGGATCATCCAGGTCGGGTACTCCCCGTAGGAGTCCCGCACCTCGTCGTAGAGCTCCTGGCCGAGGATCAGCGCCAGCACCACCGGCACCACGACCGCGACCAGTGCCCACCACCAGCCGCCCAGGCGGACCGATCCGGTGCGGTTGAGGTGCGCCTCGAGCGAGGGCAGCAGCCGCAGCACCCAGGCCACCACCGCGATGCTGACGATGGCCACCAGCAGGATGCCGAACTTGTTGATGAAGTTGTCCACGATGTCGAGCGCGTGCAGGCCGCTGGTGGTGCTGAACAGGAACACGCTCACCACGGCCGCCGGCAGGCCGACCAGCAGCACCGCGGTGATCCGGCGCAGCTCGAACTTGTCGCGCACCGCGGCCACCACGACCTCCAGGACGCTGACCAGCGAGGTGAATCCGGCCAGCACCAGGGAGGCGAAGAAGAGCACGCCGATCAGTGCGCCCGCCGGCGCCTCGGAGATGATCGTCGGGAACGCGACGAAGGCGAGCCCGATCCCGTTGGCGGCGACGTCCTCCACGCCGACCCCCTGGGCCTGGGCGATGAAGCCCAGCGCCGCGAACACGCCGATGCCGGCGAGCAGCTCGAAGCCGGAGTTGGCGAAGCCCACGACCAGGCCCGAGCCGCTCATGTCGGTGCGCCGCCCGACGTAGGAGGCGTAGGTGATCATGATGCCGAAGCCGATCGAGAGCGAGAAGAAGATCTGCCCGTAGGCGGCCGTCCACACCGAGGCGTGGCCCAGCGCGGACCAGTCGGGCGAGAACAGCGCGTCGAGGCCCTCGGCCGCCCCGGGCAGGAACAGGGCCCGGACGACGAGGGCGCCGAACGCGAGCACGAGGACGGGGATGAACACCACCGCCATCGAGCCGAGCCCGCGCTGGACGCCGAGGGCCATCACCACCAGCGTCGCCACCCAGACCAGCAGCAGCGGCACCAGGACGCCGGCCACGAAGTCCGTGCTCACCTCGAAGGCGCCGACCTCGAGGAACTCCGTCTCGAAGAAGGTCCCCGGGTCCTCGCCCCAGGCCTCGTCGACCGAGAAGAGCATGTAGCGCACCGCCCACGCGATGATCACCGCGTAGTAGAGGGCGATCACCGTGCAGATGCCCGCCTGCCACCAGCCGATGGCCTCGGCCCGCCCCCCGGCCCGCCGGAAGGACAGCGGCGCGGAGCCGCGGTAGCGGTGGCCGATGGCGTAGTCCAGCAGCAGGAACGGGATGCCCGCGCTCAGCAGCGCGATCAGGTAGGGCAGCACGAACGCGCCGCCGCCGTTCTCGTAGGCGACGTAGGGGAAGCGCCAGATGTTGCCCAGCCCGACGGCGGAGCCGATCGCGGCCAGGATGAACACGCGGCGCGAGCTGAACGCGCCGCGGCGCTGCTCGTGCGCCTCGGCGGTTGCCGGTCGGTCGGTCACGACTCCTCCTGAGATCGGGTGTGATCCCCAGAGCATGCTGCACCCTCGCGCCCGCGCGCCACCAGCCCCCCGTCGTTACGAGGGGTCATCGAGTGCTCTCGGGCGCCGCGTTACGGTGGACGCCATGGCCACCTTCGAGCTGACCGTCGACAACTTCGAGACCACCGTCCAGAGCAACGACATCGTGTTCGTCGACTTCTGGGCCTCCTGGTGCGCCCCATGCCGGCAGTTCGCCCCCACCTACGAGGCGGCGTCCGAGGCGAACCCGGACATCAGGTTCGGGTCGGTGAACACCGAGGAGCAGCAGGAGCTCGCCGGCGCGGCACGGATCTCCTCGATCCCGACGCTGATGGCGTTCCGGGAGGGGATCCTGGTCTTCTCCCAGCCCGGGGCGCTCCCGCCGGAGGCCCTCGACCAGCTGATCGAGGGGGTCCGCGGCCTCGACATGGACGAGATCCGTCGCGAGGTCGCCGCCCAGAGCGCGGCGGAGTCCGCCGACGACGCCGAGGACCGCCGGCGCGCCTGAGTCTGCGCGGCGTACGGCTGCCTGGTGCGCGTCGTACGACGCGGAGCCGGGCTCAGGCGCGGGGGTCGCGGCCCGTCGTGCCGTCCACGCCCGTCGCCTGCTCCTCGGAGGCCGGCTCGTCGGTCTCGGCGGGGGGCGGCGCGTCGTCGTAGCGCCCGGCCTCCCAGGCTCCCTGGACCTTGCGCATCTGCTTGACCAGCGAGAACGCCAGGACCACCACCGCGAGGCCCAGGCCGATCCAGATCGCGAACGCCGTCCAGCCCGCCTTCACGTCCTCGGGCTCGGGACCCTCCTCGGCGAGGATCGAGAGCAGGGTCAGGCTGTGCACGATCAGGACGTCCATGTCGTCCAGTGTCGCAGGCGGCTCCACACGCCGTACCGGCAGGAGCCGGACCCGGTGACCGGGCTCTCAGCCCTCGGGGGTGATCCCGGCGAAGAGGTCGTCCTCGGGGGTCGGCGCGATCACGTGGCTCGCGACCAGCTCGTAGTCCTCGGTCGGCCACGCCGCCTGGTGCACCTCCAGCGGGCAGGCGAACCAGGGTCCGTCAGGGTCGATCTGCGTGGCGTGGGCCAGCAGCGCCTGGTCGCGCACCGCGAAGTACTCCGCGCACGGCACCCGGGTGGTGATCCGGGCGTCCCACTCCGGCTCGGGCTCCCAGGTCTCCAGCCGCTTGGTGTACGGCGAGGTCAGCCCGCGCCGCACCATCTCGTCGTGCAGCGCCTGGGTCCGGGGCCGGTTGAACGTGTGGTGGTAGTAGAGCTTCAGCGGCTGCCAGGGCTCGCCGGCGTCCGGGTACCGCTCGGGGTCGCCGGCCGCCTCGAACGCCGCCACCGAGACCTTGTGGCACATCACGTGGTCGGGGTGGGGGTAGCCGCCGCGCTCGTCGTAGGTGGTGAGCACGTGCGGGCGGAACTCGCGGATCAGCCGGACCAGCCGCTCGGCGGCCTCCTCCACGGGCACCAGCGCGAAGCAGCCCTCGGGCAGCGGCGGCGGCGGGTCGCCCTCCGGCCAGCCCGAGTCGACGAAGCCCAGCCAGTCCTGGCGGACCCCGAGGATCTCGCGCGCCGCGTCCATCTCCTGGCGGCGCACCTCGGTGATGTCGGCGAGGATCTCGGGCCGGTCCATCTTGGGGTTCAGGATCGAGCCGCGCTCCCCGCCGGTGCAGGTGACGACGTGCACGTCGACACCCTCCGCGACGTACTTCGCCGTCGAGGCCGCCCCCTTGCTGGACTCGTCGTCGGGGTGGGCGTGCACGTGCATCAGGCGCAGGCCAGCGCGGGGGTGGTTCGGCATGCGGCGATTCTAGGTGGGATCATGCAAGGGTGAACCAGCAGCGTGACCAGCGCCGAGACACCCTGGCGCAGGACCCCGTCCTCGCCGAGCGGTACGGCCGGCGCGCGTTCTCGCGCCGCACCGTCGTGCTGCTCGCCGTGACGGTGCCGATCATCGCCGTGATCGCCTTCATGGCGGCCTGGGCCGGCTACGACTCCGCGAGCCCGGAGGTGAAGTCCAACCAGCTGACCTTCGAGGTCGTCGACGAGCACACCGCGCGCACCACGGTGCAGGTGGAGATGGACGACGACGTCGAGGCGCAGTGCCGGGTGCGCGCGATCGCCGCGGACAAGACGTCGGTCGGCGACCTCGCCTTCACCCCGGTCCGGGGCCGCAACGACGTGGTGATCCGCACCGAGCGGCGCGCCACGTCGGTCGAGCACCTGGGCTGCACCACCGCGGACCAGAACCGCGCGCGCTGAGCCCCGGCGAGCGCTCGAGGGGTTCGAAAACCGGGCGGGCGCGTCGTGGACCGCCCGAATGCCCGGTTCCTTGCTAGTCTGGCTCTTTCCCTCAATGTCCCGCAGGGCCGCCCAGGAGACTGGCTCGTGCAGCCGACGGAGCTCGCACGATGTGCCCGCCGCCGTTGCCGCACCCGCAGGTATCCCCACGCCCGGCACGAGCAACCAGACGAGACAACCAGGCGCGACGACCTCGCACCTGTGAATCACGGCAGGAGTACCGATGACGCAGTCCACCGAACACACGACCGTCTGGCTGACCCAGGAGGCGCACGACAAGCTCCGGGTCGAGCTGGAGAACCTCAAGGGGCCGGTCCGCCAGGAGGTCGTCGCCAGGATCGCGGCCGCCCGCGACGAGGGCGACCTGAAGGAGAACGGCGGCTACCACGCAGCGCGCGAGGAGCAGGGCAAGCTCGAGGGTCGGATCCTGCAGCTCGAGGACATGCTCCGCCGTGCCGAGGTCGGCGAGACGCCCCCCGACGACGGCGTCGTCGAGCCCGGGATGCTCGTCACGATCCGCTTCGAGGGCGACGACGAGACCGAGGAGTTCCTGCTCGGCGCACGCGAGATCGAGGAGGGCGACCTGGTCGTCTACTCCCCCCAGTCCCCGATGGGCACCGCCATCAACGGCGCGTCGAAGGGCGACAAGGTCGCCTACACCGCGCCCAACGGCAAGCAGCTACAGGTCGAGATCATCGACGCGGTCCCCTACACGGGCTGAGCGGGGGCTACTCGACGACGCGGTAGCCGCTGGCGCGCAGCCGGGCGAGCACCTGCTCGGCGTGCGCCTGCCCGCGGGTCTCCAGCTCGATGCGCACCTCGACCTCGTCAAGGTGCAGCTGCGGGGAGACCCGCCCGTGCACGACCTCGAGCACGTTGGCGCCCGCGTCGGCGAGGTCGATGAGCAGTCCGGCCAGACCGCCGGGGTGGTCGCGGATCTGGACGCCCAGGGTCAGGAAGCGGCCCGCGGCGGCCAGCCCGTGCCGGATCACCTTGCCCAGCAGCAGCGGGTCGATGTTGCCGCCCGAGAGGATCGCCACCGCCGGTGTCCGGTAGGCCGACGGGTCGTCCAGCAGCGCCGCCACGGCCGCCGCGCCGGCCGGCTCGACGACCAGCTTGGCGCGCTCCAGCAGCGCCAGCAGGGCCCGGGAGAGCGACTCCTCCGAGACCGTGACGACGTCGTCGACGTAGCGTCGTACGGCCTCGAAGGGGACCTCGCCGGGACAGCCGACCGCGATCCCGTCGGCCATCGTCAGCATGTCGCCCACCGGCACCGGACGGCCGGCGACCAGCGAGCCGGGGAACGCCGCGGCGCCCTCGGCCTGCACCGCCACGATGCGTACGTCGGGTCGCCCGGCGCGCGCGCAGCTCTCCTTGATCGCGGTCGCCACGCCGGCCGCGAGGCCTCCTCCCCCGGTGGGCACCAGGACGGTGCGCACGTCGGGAGCCTGCTCGAGGATCTCCAGGCCGCAGGTCCCCTGGCCGGCCACGATGTCCACGTGGTCGAAGGGGTGGATCAGGACCGCCCCGGTCGCCTCGGCGTACTCCTTGGCGGCGACCAGCGCCTCGTCGACGTAGCGCCCGTGGAAGACGACCTCCGCGCCGTAGCCGCGGGTGGCGTTCTCCTTGGGGATCGGCGCCCCCTCGGGCATGAACACGGTGGCGTGGATGCCGAGCAGCGACGCGGCCAGGGCCACCCCCTGGGCGTGGTTGCCGGCGCTGGCCGCGACGACGCCTCGGGCGCGCTCGGCCTCGCTGAGTCCCGCGATGCGCGTGTAGGCGCCGCGGATCTTGAATGACCCGGCCCGCTGGAGGTTCTCGCACTTGAGGCCGACCGGACCGCCGACCCGCGCGGAGAGCCAGCGCGACTCCTCCAACGGCGTCTCGACAGCCACCCCGCGCAGCAGCTCCCGGGCCGCCTCGATGTCGGCGAGGGCGACCGGCAGGCCTCCGGGTCCGGGCGCCGGCGCGGTGGGCGGGGCGTCCTCAGTCACGGTGCTCCTGCACGGTCGCGGGGCTGTGGTCGCCGACCTTGTCGGCCAGCGGGGCACCGGCGTCGTCGAAGCGCTCGACCCCGTCCGGGGGCAGGTCCTCGCGCAGCTCCTCGACCGGGTCGTCGCCGGGTCTGCCCTCATCGGAGAGGTGCAGCACCACGGCGTTGACCGCGGCGACCAGCGGCACCGCGATCAGCGCGCCGGCGATGCCGGCGACCAGGATGCCGGCGGTGATGGCCAGGATCACCCCGAGCGGGTGCACGGACACGAAGCGGCCCATCAGGAAGGGCTGCAGGATGTGGCCCTCGATCTGCTGCACCAGGATCACGCCGCCGAGCATCAGCAGGGCGGTCACCGGCCCCTGGTCGACGAGTGCCACCAGCACCGCGACCGCGCCGGCGACGGTCGCGCCGACCATCGGCACGAACGCGCCGATGAAGACCAGCACCGCGATCGCCAGCAGGAACGGGACGCCGAGGATGGCAGCCACGACCATCACCCCGATCGCGTCGACGAGCGCGACGATCACGGTGGCCCGGACGAACTGGGTCAGCGAGACCCAGGCGACCCGCCCGGAGCTGTCCAGGCGCTCACGGGCGGCGCCCGGCGCCAGCCGGACCAGCCAGGCCCAGATCCGGCCGCCGTCGGCGAGGAAGAAGAAGGTCGAGAAGAGCACGATGAAGAACGCCGCGAAGACGTTGGTCAGGGCGGTGCCGACCTCGGTCACCTGGCTGACCGCGTTGCCGTCCTTGCTCCAGTTGGCGATGCCGCGCTGGGCCTGCTCGATGTAGCTGTTGATCTGGGAGTCGCTCGCCTGCAGCGGCCCGTCCTTGAGCCAGGCGCGGATCTTGCCCAGGCCCTGGACGACCTGGTCGGCCAGCTGGGAGGAGCCGTCGGCGACCTGCTGGCCGACGAACGTGAGCAGCGCGGTGACCGCGCCGAGGCCCAGCACGATGACCAGTCCCGCGGCGAGGCCCCGAGGAAGGCCCACCCGGTGCATCGTCCGGACCGCCGGGCTCGCCAGTGCCGCGAGCAGCAGGGCGATGGCGACCGGGACCGTCACCAGGGCGAACTTGGCCGCCAGCCACAGGATCAGGTAGCCGGCCGCGGCGATCACCAGGAAGCGCCAGGCCCAGGCCGCGGCCAGGTCGAGGCCCCACGGCACCTGGGCGCGGGTGAAGTTCGACCGGCCGGTGGTGACCACGACCGGCTCGGAGCGGCGCTCGGCCCGCAGCTGCGCCCACTGCTGGGAGAGCTGCTGGGTCAGCCGCTCGGCCAGGCTCTCCTCGTCGTCGCGTGGAGCCTCGCCGAAGCGACCACGTCCGCGGGTCTTGATCAGGGGCAGCAGGGCACGCCGGCCGTCGCCGGAGCCACCGCCCTCGTGTCCCCCGTCGACTGCTGGCACACCCGGGTCGCCGGAGGTCCTGCCTCCCACCTCGTCACTCACCGGGTCAGGCTACCCATCGTCTCCGTGCGCCAGGCGGCGGGCGAGCCGGTAGGCCACCTCGGGCCAGCGGTGCGCCAGCAGCCCCGCCGCGGCCAGCACGCTGGTGGAGTCGAGGAGCACCCTTGGTGCCCGGGGCAGCTGCCACCCGCCGGGGACGTCGGCTCCGGTGCTCGCGGCGAGCACGCGTTCCGCGACCCCGGGGCGCCCGTGGCGCAGCACGCCGCCGGACCCGATCAGCAGTGCGACGTCGCGCAGGTCCCTGCCGGTGCGCTCCACCACCCGCCCGTCGTCGCCGAGCACCACCCGCGAGCGGCCGGCGTGGCGGCGCATCGCCAGCTGGACGGCGGCGCGCGCGATCGCCTCGTCCTCGTCGGCGCTCGCCGGGTCGGCGGGCACCATCGCCGGATCGGCGCGCCGCGCCGCCGCGGCCGCCTCCAGCTCGCCGGGCGCCATCAGCCCCTCGGCGAGGGCCGCCGCGACCGTGGAGACCGCCGACCAGCGCATCCCGAGGTCGCCCTCGACGCTGCGGGTGAGCGGGGTGCTGGCGACCACCTCGCGGGCCAGGCCCACCCCGGCGGTGCCCGCCTCGACGAGTCCGGTGTCGGGGTCGACCTCGACCACGGAGTGGACGTCGGTGGTGGCGCCGCCGACGTCGACCACCACGACGTCGCCGATCCCGCGGGCGAGCAGCTCGACACCGCTCAGCACCACGTCGGGGGTGGCCCCGCGCACCATCGCCACGAAGTCGGCGCGGGCGCTGAGGTGCTTGCCGCCGATCACGTGGGCCAGGAACACCTCGCGCACCGCGGACCGCGCGGAGTCCGGCGCCAGCACGCCGATGCGCGGGACCACGTTGTCGGCCAGCACGTACGGCGTGCCCGCCGCGCCCAGGATCGCGGCCACCTCGGCCCGGGCCGCGACGTTGCCGGCGACGACCACCGGGCCGCGCCAGCCGCCGTCGACGAGCCGGCGCGCGCTGGCCAGCAACGGCTCGGCGTTGCCGCCGTCGGTGCCGCCGGTGAGCAGCACCACGTCGGGGCGGCTCTCGGCGACGCCGCCCGAGAGGTCGTCGCCGCGCCCGGCGGCCAGCACCGCCACCACCACGCCGCCGCTGGACAGCGCCACCCGGCGGCCGGCCTCGGCGGTGACCAGCTCCTCGTTGCCGACCACGGCGATCCGCAGGCCGCCGCCGGCCGAGGAGCAGGCGAGCGCCTCGGCCGCGGCGGCGCGCGGGTCCTGCTCGGCCAGCGCGGCCAGGCACGCGTCGTACCCGTCCAGGACGTCGGTGCTCAGGGTGGTCGGGTGCGTGGCGGCGGCCACGACGCGGGCCTGGGTCAGGTCGACCAGGACGGCCTTGGTGAAGGTGGAGCCGAAGTCGACGCAGACGACGACCTGCCCGGCGCCGGGCTCAGCCGAGGGCACGGTCGAGGTCGCCCAGGAGGTCCTCGACGGTCTCGATCCCGACGCTGATCCGGACCAGGTCGGCGGGCACCTCGAGGTCGGTGCCGGCGACGCTGGCGTGGGTCATCCGGCCCGGGTGCTCGATCAGCGACTCCACCCCGCCCAGCGACTCCCCGAGCGTGAACACCTCGGCGCGCTCGCACACGTCCAGGGCGTGCTGCTCGCCGCCGGTCACCCGGAACGACACCATGCCCCCGAAGCGCTTCATCTGCTTGGCCGCGACGGCGTGCCCGGGGTGCTCCTCGAGGCCGGGGTAGATCACCTGGGCGACCTTGGGGTGCGCGGTGAGGAACTCCACGATGCGCTCGGCGTTGTCGCAGTGCCGGTCCATCCGCACCGCCAGCGTCTTGAGCCCGCGCAGCACCAGCCAGGAGTCGAACGGGCCGGCCACGGCGCCCATCGAGTTCTGGTGGAAGGCGACCTTCTCGGCCACCTCGAGGTCGCGCACCACCAGCGCGCCGCCGACGACGTCGGAGTGGCCGCCGCAGTACTTGGTGGTGGAGTGCACGACCACGTCGGCGCCCAGCGTCAGCGGCTGCTGCAGGTACGGCGAGGCGAAGGTGTTGTCCACCACCAGCAGCGCGCCGGCGTCGTGGGCGACCGCGGCGAGCGCCTCGATGTCGCCGATGTTGAGCAGCGGGTTGGTGGGCGTCTCCACCCAGACCAGCTTGGTCTGGCCCGGGCGGATCGCGGCGCGCACGGCGTCGACGTCGGAGACCGGCGCGGCGTCGTAGCCGAGCCCCCAGACCTGCTCGACCTTGTCGAAGAGCCGGAACGTGCCGCCGTAGGCGTCGTCGGGGATGACCACGTGGTCACCGGGGCGGCACAGCGCCCGGATGAGGGTGTCCTCGGCGGCCAGGCCGGAGGCGAACGCGAAGCCGCGCTCCCCTTCCTCCAGGGCCGCGATGTTGCCCTCGAGGGCGGTGCGGGTGGGGTTGGCCGAGCGGCTGTACTCGTAGCCGCCGCGCATCCCGCCGACGCCGTCCTGCTTGTAGGTGCTGGTGGCGTAGATGGGCGGGATGACCGCCCCGGTCATCGGGTCGGGCTCGTAGCCGGCGTGGATCGCACGCGTCTCGAAGCCGGACTTGGACTGGTGCTCCTGCTCGCTCATCTGGCCGACTGTAGTGGGGGGCGCGGACACCGACGATCCGGGGAACGTTTGCGGGCTCCCCGCTGTTGCACCCGGAGACCGCCGCCGAAGCCGGCCCGCCTGCGGGCGGCCAGAGCCCATGGGAGTACACGTGTTCCTGAACCGCAACAAGTCCACGCTGCCGAGCGCCGACGAGGCCCTGCCCGGTCGCCCCGAGCGCTGGTTCCCGCTGGCCGAGCGGCACCTGGTGCTCGACGCTCCCCTGGTCACCGACGAGGTGCCCGAGGGCCTCGAGGTGGCGATCTTCGGTCTCGGCTGCTTCTGGGGCGCCGAGGAGATCTTCTGGCAGATGCCGGGCGTGTGGTCCACCTCCGCCGGCTACGCGGGCGGCATCACGCCGAACCCGTCGTACGAGGAGGTCTGCTCGGGCCGTACCGGCCACACCGAGGCCGTCCGCGTCGTCTACGACCCGGCGAAGGTCTCGTACGCCGCGCTGGTGCGCGCGTTCTTCGAGGTCCACGACCCGACCCAGGGGATGCGGCAGGGCAACGACCTGGGCACCCAGTACCGCTCGGCGATCTACTACACCACCGACGAGCAGCGCCGGGTCGCCGAAGAGATGATCAAGGCCTACCAGCCCGCCCTGACCGACCGCGGCTACGGCGAGATCACCACCGAGGTCGCCCCCGCGCCGACGTACTACTACGCCGAGGACGCGCACCAGCAGTACCTGTTCAAGGTGCCGAACGGCTACCGCTGCCACTCCGCGACGGGTGTGCCGTTCCCGAAGGGGTGAGTGCTTCGCGCGCGGTCGTGGCGATGAGATGGCGAGTCGAGCGCAGTCAGAACTGATCCACCAGGATCGGAGAGCCGCTGTGCGAGATGTCGTCGTGTACTCCCTGCTGTCCTTGGACGGGGTCGCGGAAGAGCCCGGGAACTGGATGTTCGAGGCGGACGACGGCGTCTTCGGCAACCTCGCCCGGGTGATCGAGACTCAGAGCGACGTCGTCCTCGGACGGGGGACGTACGACTACTGGGCCGGGTACTGGCCCGGGTCCGACGTCCAGCCCTTCGCCGACTTCATCAACGGCCGGCCCAAGCACGTGTTCACCTCGACGCCGCTCACTACACCGTGGGCAGGAGCGCTCGTGGCCGACGAGGGCCCGGTCCCCTATCTCCGGAGGCTCGCCCAGGGACCGGGGGCTGACATCGGCGTCCACGGCAGCATCGAGCTCGGACGCGCCCTGCTCGCAGCTGACCTCGTCGACCGCCTGGAGCTGGTCGTGATCCCCACCCTCGCCGGCACCGGCCGACGCCTGCTCACCGACGCCACCGAGGTGCGCCGTCTCGAGCTCGCCGGCGTCGACCGCTCGGAGACCGGGTGCCTCTTCCTGAGCTACGGCCGCCGCGGCTGACCGCCCGGTCTCCCGGCCTCTCGCTGCCGGTGGTGGAGTGAGCGCCGGCGACCCTCTCGGAACAGGTCGGATGTGTTCTCCACAGTCCGCGTGTCGGGGCGGTTTCTGGGGGCAGGAGTGTCGGTGGCGCCTGCTTGAGTAGATGCATGACCCGGACCGCAGCCCCTGACACCGCTCGTGCGGTGCTGGACGCTGCGCGGGTCTCGCGGGGTACGGCGGATGCGGCCGAGGCGCGTCAGCTGCAGCTGGCGGTGGACTGGGCGGCGATGCATTCGGTGAAGTCGTTGGAGGCTGCCGCGGTCATCCACGGGCCGTACGGAGACCACGGCATCCCCGTCGCCGGGCCAGGAGCGCCCCTGGTGGCGGAGTTCGCGGTCACCGAGTTCGCCCTCGCGATCGGCATGTCCACCGACGCCGGACGCCGGTATGTGGGGCAGGCCCTGGAGCTGCGCCACCGGCTCCCGAAGGTCTGGAAGCGGGTGCTGGCTGGGGATCTCGTGGCGTGGAAGGCCCGGCGCATCGCGGACGCGACGATGAGCCTCGTCCCGGCCGGTGCGGGGTTCGTCGACACCCACGTCGCCGCGGTGGCGCACAAGATCGGCCTCGCCGCCCTGGACCGGTTGGTCGAGGAGGCGCGGGTGCGGTTCCAGCCCGAGGAGGCTGAGGCTCGGCGCCGCGCGGCTGCAGACGGGCGGTGTTTCGACATCGACACCGACCAGGTCTCCTACGACGGCACCATGACGGTGCGCGGTGAGCTGGACCTCGCCGACGCGCTCGACCTTGACGCGGCCGTCGCGGCCGGTGCGGCGCAGCAGCAGGCGTTGGGGTCGGTGGACCCGCTCGGCGTGCGCCGCGCGAAGGCCGCCGGGGAGCTGGCGCGACGCCAGCTTGCCCTCGATCTGAACGTCGCGACATCGACTGAGGCGACCGACGGCGCGGACACCGGTCAGTGCGGTGGATCCGGCGCACCGTGTGCTTCCGATCAACCGCACACTGCTGCGCAGGGCGACACCGCCAAGGCCCGACGACCGCGTCAGGTCGTGCTCTACGTCCACCTCTCCCACGACGCGCTACGCGCCCGAGGCCTCGACGACACCGGCGTTCACCTGGCTCGCGTGGAGAACACCGCCTCCTTCGTCTCGGTCGACCAGGTCCGCGACTGGTGCGCCACCCCCGATGCCCAGGTGATCGTGAAGCCGGTCATCGACCTCGAGGACCACGTCCACGTCAACGCCTACGAGACCCCCGACCGGCTCGTCGAACGCCTCGCACTCATCGAGCACACCTGCGTCTTCCCCTGGTGCACCCGCCCCGCCAGACGACTCACCCCCGACGGCCATCGCGCCGACTGCGACCACATCCGCGAGCACGCCACCGGCGGCACCACGTGCTCATGCAACCTCGCCCCGCTCTGCCGACGACACCATCGCCACAAGACCCACAGCCCCTGGAGCTACACCGCCCTCGACAAGGGCAGCTACCTGTGGACCAGTCCCCAGGGCTACCAGTACCTGCGCGATCACACCGGCACCCTCGACGTCTCCCGGGATCGACGACGTGCGAATCCGCACGCCACTCCGGTCGAGTCGGACCTGCCCCCACCCGACCAGTAGCTGCCCCGCCCCGCACCCTGCCCAGGCACCACCCGGCGGGGCCAGTGGCACGTCCGCGCCACACCGGCGTCCTACCGCGCGGTGGAGCACGCCACACCGCTTCTCGCTTGCCGGTGAGCCCGCCCTGCCAGAGACTCCCCGGATGCACCCCTGCCCCTGCTGCGGCTACCGGACGCTCCCGTCGCGTCACGACTACGAGCTGTGTCCGGTGTGCTGGTGGGAGGACGACGGCGCGCAGCCGTGGGAGATCAGCGGCCCGAACGCACAGACGCTGGTCGAGGCGCAGCAGGAGTACCTGGCCGAGCGGCGGCCCTACCGGCTCCGCCCGGGCAAGGTACGCCGGCCCAGGCCCAGCGAGGCGCGCCAGTCCGACTGGCGACCGATCGAGGTGACCGCCGAGCTGCTCGAGCGCATCGAGCGCCACACGCAGGAGGAGCAGCGCATCTGGGAGCGGGAACGCGAGTTGGCGGCCCAGCAGATCGCCGCGGATCCCGAGGGACCGTTCCAGGGCTACAACGCGGCGATGCAGTCCCTGCGCGAGGAGGCGCCCGCTCTGTCCTACGACGAGATCAGGGCCAGGATGCTCGACCTGGGCCACGAGCACGACGTCCTCCTGCCCGAGGCCTACCTGGAGCTGACGGCCCGGATGCTGAAGAACCCCTCCTACTACCGCCACCACCCTCTGCGCACCGCCCGCTGGCTGCTGCGTCACGCCCGCGGCGGCACGTGGCGACGCAGCTGGCACGAGGTGCGGTCGGGCACCTTCCGCGTCGTCGGGTAGGGCCCAGCGTCGGACCCGGCGGCTAGGGTTCCGGCCATGATCACCTCCGGCCTGGTCAACCTCTACACCCGCGACATCGACGCCGCGCTCGCCTTCTACCGCGACCTGCTCGGCCTGCCCGAGACGTTCCGCACGCCCGCCACCGGCACCCCCGAGCACGTCGAGCTGGCTGCCGGCGGGTTCACCCTCGGGCTCGGCACCGTGGAGGCCGCCCGTCGGGTGCACGGGGTGGAGAGCCAGCCCGGCGCGCCCGCGATGGCCGTCGTGCTGTGGACCCGGGACGTGGACGCCACGGTCGCGACCCTCGCGGCGGCCGGTGTCGCGGTGGTCCGGGAGCCTGCGCCCACCGGCAACGACAACCGCACCGCGCTGGTCCGCGACCCCGACGGCAACCTCGTCGAGCTGGTCTCGCGGATCCCCGAGACCCCGCGGCTGCGCCCCGAGATGTGGGTGGACCCCCAGGACGACCCGCGCGAGGGCGGGCCGTCGCTGGGCGACGAGCGCACCACGCTGACGTCGTACCTGCGCTCCCAGCGCCTCACCCTGGAGATGAAGTGCGCCGGCCTGAACGCCGCGCAGCTGGCCCGGCGCGCGGTCGAGCCGTCCTCGCTTTCGCTGCTGGGGCTGGTCCGTCACCTCGCCGACGTCGAGCTCTCCTGGTTCCGCCGCCGGCTGGCGGGCCAGGAGGTCGACTTCCACTTCCGCACCCCCGACAGCCATGCTCCCGCCTTCGACGGCGCGGTGGCCGACCCCGCCGCGGTGCAGGAGGCCTGGGCCGCGTGGCGCTCCGAGTGCGCGTTCACCGACCAGTACGTCCACGACACCGCCGACCTCTCCAGCACCGGCAGCACCGAGGACGGGCCGATCTCGGTACGCGAGGTGCTGGTCCACATGATCGAGGAGTACGCCCGCCACAACGGCCACGCCGACCTGCTGCGCGAGCGGATCGACGGCCGGGTCGGCGAGTAGCCCGCTACCGTCGTCCCATGTCTGAGACCGCCCCCGCCCGCGAGACCGCCCCCGACACCGCCGCCACCCTCGGGCTCCGGCGCTGGCACGAGGCCATCTCCTCGCACGACGCCTCGCTGCTCCCGGCGATGATCGCCGAGGACGCCGTCTTCCGCTCCCCGGCGGTGCACCGCCCCCAGGAGGGCCGCGCGCTCGTCGCGGCGTACCTCGCGGCGGCGATGACCGTGCTCGGCGAGGGCTTCGGCTACGACGACCAGTGGGTGCGCGAGAGCGACGCCATCCTGGAGTTCTCCGCCACCGTCGACGGCCTCGAGGTGCACGGCATCGACCGGATCACCTGGGACGCCGACGGGCGGATCCAGGAGTTCACGGTGATGATCCGGCCCCTCAAGGCGCTGCACGCCGTCGTCGCCAAGATGGGCGAGGAGCTCCAGCGCCTGGCTTGAGCCCGACCTGAGCCGGCTCTCAGGCGTCGTCCACCCAGAAGCCCCTCCCGCCGAACATGTCCGGGAACCCGCCACCCGCCCCGAAGCCCGACCCGGTTCCCCGGCGCGAGCCGAGGTAGCTGCCCACCACGGCGGCGCCCAGGTCGTCGAGCTCGGGAGCGACCACCCGGCCGTCGACGCGGCGCGCCATCTGCTCCACGAAGCGGGCCAGCCCCGGGTCGGTGCCGAGCCGGAAGAACGTCGTCTGCGCCCCCAGCCTCCCGGCGGCGTCGAGCTCGCGCACGCTGTGGGCGACGGTGAGCGGGTGCGGCGGGTAGGAGAACCACACCTCCCCGTCGGCCTCCAGGTGGGCGGTCGGCTCGCCGTCGGTGACCACCAGCAGCACCGGCTGGGCGTTCGGGTGCTTGCGGAAGTGCCGGTTGGCGAGCAGCAGGGCGTGGTGCAGGTTCGTGCCCTTGTCCCACATCGCGTCGAGCGCGGTGAGCTCCTCGATGTCCATCACCTCGGCGTGCCGGCCGAAGCCGATCAGCTGGAGGTGGTCGCCGCGGAAGCGGCTGCGGATCAGCGTGTGCAGTGCCAGCGCCGTGCGCTTCATCGGCACCCACCGCCCGTCCATCGCCATCGAGAACGACGTGTCGACCAGCAGCGCGACCGCGGCCTGGGTGCGTGCCTCGGTCTCCATCACCTCGACGTCACCGATCTCCAGGCGCACCGGCGCGGTCGGCCGGCCCTCCCCCGCCGCCCGCGCCACCGCGTTGAGCACCGAGCGGGTCACGTCCCAGGGCTCGGTGTCGCCGAACTCCCACTCCCGGGTCGCGCCGCTGCGCTCCCCCGCCGCGCCGGCCCGGCGCAGGTCGCGGTTGCCCTGGCGCCCCGACATCCGCTGCGCCACGTCGCGCAGCAGCGCCTTGCCGAGCTGGCGCATCGCCTTGGGCGAGAGCCGCAGCTGGCCGTCGGTGCCGCGCTTGAGGTAGCCGGAGTCGCGCAGCGCCCTCTCCAGCTCGGCCAGGGTCCGGGCGTCGACGGCCGCGTCGTCACCCAGCTGGCGGGCGAGCTTGTCGAGGTCGACGTCGTCCATCCGCGCCCCGGAGTAGGACTGGGCGAGCTGCTCGGCGAGGTCGTCGAGGTCGGCCAGGTCCTGCAGCGCACCGGTGCCGTCGCCGAGCCCAAGCCCCTGCTCGCCCTCGAACTGCTCCGAGCCCGACCAGTCCTCACCGGGGCGCAGCGCCTGCAGGCTGGCGTCCAGCGCGGAGAGCTGCTCCATCAGCTCCGGCGATCCGAACGCCTGGGTGGCGAGCGCGTCGAGCTCGGCGCGCTGCTCGGGAGTCATCGAGTTGCGCATCCGGGCCGCGGCCGCGGCCCGGGCGGCGAGCGCGTCGAGGAGCTCGTCGATGTCGCGCGGCTGCTCGGGGAAGAAGTCCCCGTGCCGGTCCATGAACTCCTCGAACTGCTCGCCGGTGTCCTCGCCGCGCGCGTGTGCGGCGAGCAGGTCGTTGAGGTCGGCGAGCATCTCGTTGATCGCGGCGCGGTCCTCGTCGGTGGCGCTCTCCAGCGCCTGCTTCATGCCGGCGAAGCGCTGGTCGAGCAGCTCGCGGCCGAGCAGGTCCTTGATCTGCTCGAAGTCGGCGCGCGCCGCAGGGCTGCGCCACTGATAGTCGCCGAGCTCGTTGACCGCCGCGGCCGTCGAGGGCGGCAGGTTGGCGATCCGCATCTCCGCGAAGCGGGCGTCGTCGTCGAGGTCGCGGGCCAGCTGCTTGCGCTCCTCGAGCACCGCGCGGTCCAGCAGCTCGCGCACCTCCTGCAGGGTGCCGTCGAGGTTGTTGCGGGCGAGCAGCTCACGGCGCTTCTGCGCGACCCGGGCCGCCAGGTCGTCCAGGCCCCGCTGGCTCTCGCTGCCGCGGCGCAGGTACTCGCGCATCGCGCGCTCGGGCGAGTACCCGGCCATCACGTCCTCACCGATCGCGTCGAGAGCATCGGCGAGGTCCACCAGCGGCGCCAGCGGGTCCGGCCCGCCGCCGTACCTGCCGTAGCGGGCGCGGTGCCGCTCCGCTCCGCGCCTGCCAGACCTGCCCTCGCCGGCCATCAGCCGTACGTCGTCTCGCCGGTCTCGGTGGACTCCTTGCCCACCTTGCGGGCCAGGAAGAGCCCCTCCAGGGCCAGCTCGATGGCGCTGGCGCACTCGCCGTCGTCGCGGGCGCCGAGCCGCTCGGTGACCTGGTCGTAGAGGTCGGACTCCCCCAGCGCCGGCAGGCCGGTGAGGAAGTCGCGGGCGCTGACCTGCTCCCCGGTGGTGACCGAGGCGCCCGCCTCGAGGGCGTCCACCAGCAGGGCGAAGTCGATGCCGCGCAGGTGGTGGCGCACCGTCTCCGCGGTGGCCAGGCGCAGCAGATGCTCGAGGACCTGCTGCTCGCGGCCCTCCTCACCGGTCTCGAACTCCACCTTGCCGCCCAGCACGTCGACCGCGGCCTCGAGGTCGACGACCCGGGCGACGGCGCTCGGCTCGCCCTGCACGGTCGCGCGGTGCAGCGCGGAGGCGGCGACGGTCTCGGCGCCGGCGATCGCGAAGCGCGCGGAGACCCCCGAGCGCTGGTCGACGGCGGAGGACTCGCGCAGCGAGCGGGTGAACCGGGCCAGGATCTCCACCAGGTGGTCGGGGACGTGGCCGACCATCCGCGACTCCTGGCGGATCACCGCGACCTCGTCGGCGAGCTGGCTGGGGTAGTGCGTGCGGATCTCGGCGCCGAAGCGGTCCTTGAGCGGGGTGATGATCCGGCCACGGTTGGTGTAGTCCTCGGGGTTCGCGCTGGCCACCACGAGCACGTCGAGGTTCAGGCGCAGCACGTAGCCGCGGATCTGGATGTCGCGCTCCTCCATCACGTTGAGCATCGCGACCTGGATCCGCTCGGCGAGGTCCGGGAGCTCGTTGATGGCCACGATGCCGCGGTGGCTGCGCGGGATCAGCCCGAAGTGGATGGTCTCCGGGTCGCCCAGCGAGCGCCCCTCGGCAACCTTCATCGGGTCGACGTCGCCGATCAGGTCGGCCACCGAGGTGTCCGGCGTCGCCAGCTTCTCGGCGTAGCGCTCGCTGCGATGGCGCCAGGCGACCGGCAGGGCGTCGCCGAGCTCTGCCACGCGACGTGCCGAGGCGGGGGTGACCGGGTCGTAGGGGTGCTCGCCGAGCTCGGAGCCGGCGATCACCGGCGTCCACTCGTCGAGCAGCGTCGCCAAGGTGCGCAGCAGGCGGGTCTTGCCCTGCCCCCGCTCACCGAGCAGGACGACGTCGTGCCCGGCGATCAGCGCTCGCTCGAGCTGCGGGATCACCGTGGACTCGAACCCGTGCAGGCCCGGCCAGGGGTCGCGGCCCTCCGCGAGCGCGGCGAGCAGGTTCTCCCGGATCTCGGCGCGCAGGCTGCGCAGCTCGTGGCCCGAGGCGCGCAGCTCGCCCAGCGTCGAGACGGAGGGGGCGGCGGAGATGGTGGCGTGAGTCACTCGCCCACGCTAGTCCGGCACTCAAGGGCGCGGTCAAGGCCGCGACCGAGGTCCACGGTCAGCTCACTCGCCGGTGCTCCCGTCGATCGCCTCGCGGATCAGGTCGGCGTGCCCGTTGTGGCGGGCGTACTCCTCGATGAGGTGGACCAGGACCCAGCGCAGGCTGACGTGCTCGCCGTGACGCTCACGCGCCGAGAGCCGGCCCAGCCCGCTCGGGTCGGCCAGCAGCTCATCGAGGACGCGGTCGGAGGCGGCGACGGCGTCGTCGAGCAGCCCTCGCAACGCGCCGGGCTCCAGAGCGGCGGCGTGGTGGAAGTCCGCGTCCCGGTCGGCGCGCCAGTCGGTGCCCGCCCAGGGCTCGGCCGGCTCGCGCCCCGCCATCACGTGCGGCAGCCAGTAGTCCTCGACGAAGGCGAGGTGCGCGAGCAGACCGCCGAGGGTCAGCGAGCTGGGGAGGGGAGCCGTGTCGAGCTGCGCCGCGTCCAGCCCGTCGGTCTTGCGGCGCAGCGTGGCGCGGTGGAAGTCGAGCCACCCGCGCAGCATCTCGGTCTCCGCACCGGTCAGCGGCGGGTCGACGCGCCCGGCGGCCTCGGCGCTCACCGGACGTCCCCGTCCGCCGCCGTCGGTGTACGGCGGCGCCGGCTGGGCCCGTCACCGGCCGGCCGTGCGCCCATCGCGACCAGGCCCAGCCCGGCGTTGTCGGCGTCCTCGAGCCCGGAGTGGGTCGGCTGGTCGTGGCTGTCGGGCAACGCCAGCGCGGCCACGGCCGCCACCAGCATCAGGCCGGCCATCACCGAGAACCCGATCGTGTAGCCGCGCTCGGCGGGCAGTCCGCCGGCGCCGACGTGCGAGGTCACGATGCCCGCCATCACCGCCGAGCCGATCGCGCCGCCGATGGTGCGGATGTTGGCGTTCATGCCGCTGGCGACGCCGGTCTGGGAGGCCGGCACGGAGGACACCACGACGCCGGCCAGGCTGGAGAAGACCAACCCGGAGCCGAAGCCCTGGATCGAGCTCGCCGTCACCACCTGCCACGCCTCGTCGTGGAAGAGCGCCAGCAGCCCGAACGCGCAGGCGCTGGTCAGCGTGCCGGTCATCACCACCCGCCGCGCCCCCAGCAGCCGCACCAGCGGAGCCGTCGCGAAGCCGATCGCGAAGCTGCCGAGCGCCGAGGGCAGCATCAGCCGCCCGGACTCGCTGATCGTGGCGCCGAGACCGTAGCCGGCCGAGGGCGGGGTCTGCAGGAACTGGGGCAGGAACCCGAACGAGGCGAACATCGCGAACCCCACGCAGGCGGCCACGACGTTCGTCGTCCACACCCCGCGACGACGCATCATCGCCATGTCGATCAGCGGCACCTCGATGCGGGTCTCCAGGACGACCCAGCCGAGGAGCACGACGGCGGCGAGGACGAGCAGGCCGACCACGCGCACCGACCCCCAGCCCCAGTCGTTGCCGTGGCTGATCGCGAGCAGCAGCGCGACCAGCCAGGCCGACAGCAGCAGCGCGGGCAGCACCGGCAGCCGGGTTCGTGCGCGCACCGGGGACTCCGGCACCAGCACCAGCGCCGTCGCGCTGGCGACCGCGGTCGCGATCATCGGCAGCCAGAACAGCCAGGCGAAGCCCAGGCCGTCGACGATCGGGCCGGCGACCACGATGCCGATGCCGAACCCGACCGCGGACAGCGACGCGATGACGCTGATGGCGTAGTTGACCCGGGCCTGCGGGAACTCGTCGCGGATGATCCCGAAGGACAGCGGCAGCACGCCTCCCCCGAAGCCCTGGACGACGCGGGCGATGATCAGCCACTCCACGGTGGTGGACAGCGCCGCCATCGCCGAGCCGACGGTCAACGCGCCGAGCACGAGCACGAGCATCCGCTTCTTGCCGACGACGTCGCCGATGCGGCCCAGCAGCGGGGTGCAGATCGAGGCCGAGAGCAGGTAGCCGGTGAGCACCCAGGTGACGGTCGCCTGGTCGGTGTCGAGCTCGCGCTGCACCTCGGGGAGCACCGGCACGATCAGCGACTGCAGCAGCGTGAACGCCGAGACCGCGACCGCGAGCACGGCGAAGGTCACCCAGTGGTGGTGCCGGCGCAAGCCCGAGGTGCCGCTCACGTGATTCCTCCCCGCCCGGAGTCGTCCGGTGGCTCAAGTTCTGGTTGCGCAATGCAACCAGCGCACCCTAGCCGGATCGGGGCGGCAGACCGGTCCACGGATCCCGGTCGGTGAGGCAGGACGAGGCGCTCACGCGTCGACGGGGCGGTGCAGGACCGCGGAGGTGGCCGCGATCCGCAGGTCGTCGCCCACCACCTCGGCCAGACCGTCGACGAGCAGCGTGTAGCCGCTCTCCTCGCGTGGCGGGTACAGCAGGGTCACCGCCGCCTCGCGCGCGGCGTTGGCCAGCGTGCCGCGTCCCGGGCCGCGGACCACGAGCACGCCGTCGGACAGCTCGGGCGCCACCGAGACGGCCTTGACCCCGGGCCGCGCGCCCGGGTCGCCGACGCTCAGCAGGTAGCCGGTGCCGAACCCGGTCAGCGTGGCGGGCAGCTCGGAGACGGCCACGGGGATGCTCATGGCACGAGGCTACGCTGCCGCACGTGGCTGACTCAGGTGTCTTCGGCTCCGGCACCCGCTCCGGCTCGACCGCGTGCGCGTGCGGCTCGGGAGCGGCGTACGACGCGTGCTGCGGGCCGCTGCACCGCCAGCAGCGCCAGGCGGCGACCGCGCAGGAGCTGATGCGCTCGCGCTACGCGGCGTACGCGGTGGGCGAGCTCGACCACGTCTTCCGGACCTGGCACCCGCGCACCCGGCCCGACGACCTGAGCGCCGAGGAGGGGCTGACCTGGCTGGGGCTCGAGATCCTCGAGGTCCTCGACGGCGGCGTCGACGACGCCGAGGGGGTGGTTGCCTTCCGGGCCCGGTACCGCACCGCCGGGGGCGAGGGCGAGCTGGTGGAGCGCAGCCGGTTCGTGCGCCGCGGCGGGCGCTGGGTCTACCTCGACGGCGACCTGAGCTGACCAGCCGGCTCAGGCGTCCACCCAGCGCTGGCCCAGCGGCTCGGCGCTCGCCGCGCCGGAGGTGAGCTCGGCCAGCAGCCCGGGCAGCGCGTCGGCCTGGTCGGCACCGACGCCGACGCGCAGCGTGGCCCGGGCGGCGTAGTCGGTGCCGAGGATCGCCACCCCGCGGGCGCGCAGGTCGCTCTCCAGGCGGCCGGCGCCGGCGTGGTCGACGACGACGGCGAACTCGCCGAGCAGCTGCCGGCGCCGGGTGCCCACCTCGTCGAGGCCCGCGCGCACCGCGTCGCCGTACGCGCGGACCAGGCCGCCGGCGCCGAGCAGGATCCCGCCGAACCAGCGGGTGACCACCACGACCACGTCGCAGACCTCGCGCCCACGCAGGACCTCGAGCATCGGGGCGCCCGCCGTACCGGCCGGCTCGCCGTCGTCGCTGGAGCGCTGGATCGCGGCGTCCGGGCCGAGCACGAACGCCGAGCAGTGGTGGCGGGCGTCCCAGTGCTGCCTGCGCAGCCGCTCCACGACCGCCCGGGCCGCGCCCTCGTCCTCGACCCGGGCGACGGTGGCCAGGAAGCGGGAGCGCTTGACCTCGATCGCGGCCTCGCCGTCGCGGGCCGGGACGAGGTAGGACGTGGCGCTCATCCCCAGAACCCCAGCACGTCGCCGCCGATGCGGACGATGAACGCCGAGACCACGGTGATGAAGAAGACCCGGACCAGGCCGGCGCCCTTGGCCACCGCGAGCCGGGCACCGAGGTAGCCGCCGACCAGGTTGCCCACGCCCATCAGCAGCCCGACCTCCCACAGCACGGCGCCCTGGGGCACGAAGACCACGAGCGCGGCCAGGTTGGTGGCCCAGTTCGCCATCCGGGCCTTGGCCGACGCCTCGAGGAACCCGTAGCCGAGCAGGCCGACCAGCGCGAACACGAAGAACGAGCCGGTGCCGGGACCGAGCGCCCCGTCGTAGAAGCCGATGATCGCCCCGGTCAGCGCCGTCGCCCACAGGTGCCGGCGCCCCTCGAAGCGCAGCTTCGTCAGCTCCCCGGCATCGGGCTTGAGCAGGACGTAGGCGCCGACCAGCACCAGCACCACCAGGACCAGCGGGTCGAACGTGGAGCGCGGGATCAGGCCCGCCACCAGGGCGCCGCCCAGCGACCCCGCGAAGGCGAAGGCCATCAGCGGCCCGAACGTGCGCGGATCGGGCCGGATCCGGCGGAAGTACGTGAGCGAGCTGACCGTCGTACCGCAGATGCTGGCCAGCTTGTTGGTCGCCAGCAGGCTCACCGGCGAGGCGCCCGGCAGCCCGATCACCAGCGCCGGCAGCTGGATCAGCCCTCCCCCGCCGACCACCGCGTCGACGAACCCCGCAGCCAGGGCCGCGAGCCCGAGCAGGACGAGCACGGTGGTGGTCGGGTCGTCCATGGTCGATCACCCTATGCACGGGGGTGGTTTCCCCGGTCGCCGCCCGCCCGGACACCTGCCAGGATCGCGACATGCGCATCGTGTCCCTGCTGCCGTCGACCACCGAGATCCTCTTCGCCCTCGGCGCCGGGGAGGACGTGGTGGGGGTGACGTTCGAGTGCGACTTCCCCGCCGAGGCCCGCGAGCGCACGATCGTGTCCACCTCCGCGATGCCCGAGGGTCTCCCCCCGGCCCGGATCGACGCGTGGGTGGCGGACGCGATGCGGCGCGGGGTGGACCTCTACCACCTCGACGAGGGCGCGCTCGCCGGCCTCGACGCCGACCTGGTGGTCACCCAGGACCTCTGCGCGGTGTGCGCGGTCGACGTGTCGGTGGTCGACGACGCGCTGGCCCACCTCGGGTGCCGGGCCGAGGTGCTCACCATCGACCCGCACACGCTCGAGGAGGTGCTGGACTCGATCCTGGCGCTGGGCAGGGCGACCGGTCGCCTGGCCGAGGCCGAGGCGCTCGTGCGCGATCAGCGGGAGCGGCTGGCGGCGGTCGCGCAGCGCGTCGCACCCACGTCCAAGCCCCGGGTGATGTTCCTGGAGTGGACCGACCCGCCGTTCGCCCCCGGCCACTGGATCCCGGAGATGATCACGCTCGCCGGGGGCGAGGCGCTGCTCGGCACGGCCGGTGAGAAGTCGCGCCGGGTCACCTGGGACGACGTGCACGCAGCCGCTCCCGACGTGATCATCTGCGCCCCCTGCGGCTTCGACCGCACCGCCTCCCAGCGCCTCGCCGACGACCTGGTCGCCTCCGGCGCGCTGCCACCCGGGATCCCCGTCCACGCCGTCGACGCCAACGCTTCCTGGGCGCGCCCCGGCACCCGCCTGGTCGACGGGGTCGAGGAGCTGGCCGCGCTGCTGCACCCCTGAGGGGTGCAGCCGCGTCTGCCTAGGAGCGGGTGAGGTGGGCGAGCAGGTCCTGGCGGGTGAGCACGCCGACGGGCTTGCCGTCCTCCTGGACGAGCACGGCGTCCGCGGTCTCCAGCAGCTCGACGGCGCTCGACGCGGCGGCGGTGGCACCCACGGTCGGCATCGGCACCGACATGTGGTCCTCGACCGGGTCGGTGAGCTTGGCCTTGCCGGCGTAGAGGGCGTCGAGCAGGGTGCGCTCCGAGACCGCCCCGGCGACCTCGGCCGCCACGATCGGCGGCTCCGCGCGGACCACGGGCATCTGCGAGACGCCGTACTCCTGCAGGATGTGCACCGCCTCGGCGATCGTCTCGCCGGGGTGGGTGTGCACCAGGTCCGGCAGCACGCCGGACTTGCCGCGCAGCACCTGGCCGACGGTCTGCTCGGAGGAGGCGGCCAGGAAGCCGTACTGGCTGAGCCAGTCGTCGTTGAAGACCTTGGTGAGGTAGCCGCGCCCGGAGTCGGGCAGCACGACCACGATCACCGCGTTCTCGCCCTCGGGGGTGCCGGCCAGCTCGCGGGCCAGCTCACGTGCCGCCCAGGCGGCCATCCCCGACGAGCCGCCGACCAGCAGCGACTCCTCGCGCGCCAGACGGCGGGTCATCGAGAAGGAGTCCGCGTCGGAGACCTCGATGATCCGGTCCGCCACGGACTTGTCGTAGGTGGTCGGCCAGAAGTCCTCGCCGACCCCCTCGACCAGGTAGGGACGCCCGGTGCCGCCGGAGTACACCGAGCCGGCCGGGTCCGCACCGATCACCTGGATGGCGGGGTTCTGCTCCTTGAGGAAGCGCCCGATCCCGCTGATCGTGCCGCCGGTGCCGACGCCGGTGACCAGGTGGGTGATCCGGCCCTCGGTCTGCGCCCAGATCTCGGGGCCCGTGCTCTCGTAGTGCGAGCGCGGGTTCTCCTGGTTGGAGTACTGGTCCGGCTTCCAGGCGCCGGGCTGGGAGGCCAGCCGGTCGGAGACGTTGTAGTAGGAGTCCGGGTGCTCCGGCGCCACCGCGGTCGGGCAGACCACGACCTGCGCGCCGTAGGCCTTGAGCACGTTGCGCTTGTCCTCGCTGACCTTGTCGGGGCACACGAAGATGCACGTGTAGCCGCGCGCCTGGGCGACCATCGCCAGCCCGACGCCGGTGTTGCCCGAGGTGGGCTCGACGATCGTGCCGCCGGGCTGCAGGGCGCCGGAGCGCTCCGCGGCGTCGACCATCCGGACCGCGATGCGGTCCTTGATGGAGCCACCCGGGTTGAGGTACTCGACCTTGGCCAGCACCATCGGCCCGGTCGTCGTGCCGGCCAGGCGCCCCTCGGGCGCGGTGTCGGGTTCGTCGAGGGATCGGGACAGCCGCAGGAGCGGGGTGTTGCCGATCAGGTCAAGGAGGGAGTCCACGTACTGCACCGCCTAAATGTCCCACCGCGCCGGTCCGGCGGCAAACCCGCGCACCCGCCTCGTACAGTGGGGCCGTGGGGAAAGCTGCTGCCGCCAGGAGACTCGCCTCGGCTGCCGCGTTCGGCGGCGGGGGGCTGTCCGTCCTCGGTGCGGGCCTGTACGGCGTGCTGACCGCCGAGGCCAAGCTCGCACGCAAGGCGATCGGAGACGTCTCGGAGGAGCCTCCCCCGGACGCCACCGGATGGTACGGGCGCGGCCGGCCGGGACCGGCGATCAAGGTGGCTCTGCTCGGCGACTCCAGCGCGGCCGGCTACGGCGTCGAGCGGGTCGAGGAGACCCCGGGCGCGCGGCTGGCCTCGGGCCTGGCCGCCCGCGCCGATCGCCGGGTCTACCTGCGCGAGTTCGCGGTCGTCGGCGCCCAGTCCTCCGACCTCGCCGCGCAGATCGACCGCACCCTGCCGATCGAGCCGGACGTCGCGCTGATCCTGATCGGCGCCAACGACGTCACTCACACGGTGCTGCCGTCTCAGTCGGTGCAGTACCTCGCCGAGGGGGTACGCCGCCTGCTCGACGCCGGCGTGCAGGTGGTCGTCGGCACCTGCCCCGACCTCGGCACGATCAAGCCGATCCCGCCGCCGCTCAAGCAGGTCGCGCGGGCGTGGTCGCGCCGGCTGGCGGCCGCCCAGACCATCGCGGTCGTCGAGGAGGGCGGGCGGACCGTCTCGCTCAGCTCGGTGCTCGGCGCGGAGTTCGAGGCCGCCCCGGCGCTGCTCTTCGGCCCCGACCAGTTCCACCCCTCCGCCGACGGCTACCGCTCGCTGGCGGCGGTGCTGCTGCCCTCGACCCTGGCCGCGCTCGGCCTGATCCCCGAGGACGAGGCCGCGCCCGAGCCGTTCCGCGGCGAGGGCGTGCTGCCGATCGCCACGGCCGCGGTGCAGGCCGCCCGCACCCCGGGCACCGAGGTCGACGGCACCGAGGTCGCCGGCGCGCGCCGCGGCGTACGCGGACGGTGGGCGGAGCTGCGGCACCGCCGGCGCCACCCGCAGGCCGAGCCCGAGGCCCCCGACGACGAGCCCGGCGAAGCGCCCGACGACGACGACGCCACCGCTCCCGGACCGCACAGCCGGCTGTAGCGCGCGGGGTACGTCGCTGACTGCGACCGGCAGACTGTTCGGAGAGGACGGGACCAGATGAGCGGTGGAGCGGCACTCGACGAGCAGCAGGTGCGCGCGCCGATGATCGGCACGGTGGTGCGGATCGTGGCGAGCCCCGGGGACCTCGTGGCCGGCGGCGCCACGCTGCTGGTGCTGGAGTCGATGAAGATGGAGCACCCGGTCACCGCCCCGGAGGGCCCCGGCTGGTTCGAGGTGGCCACGGTCGGCGTCGCGCTGCGCGAGGGGGTACGGCGCGACCAGCCGCTGGTCGTGCTCCGCGCGGCGACCGGACCGGCGCCCGAGGAGGACGGCGAGGCGGAGTCCGCCACCGGCGACGGCGACCCCGCCGCCGTACGCCGCGACCTCGCCGAGGTGCGCACGGCGCACGCCCACGGCCTGGACGAGAACCGGCCCGCCGCCGTCGCCCGGCGCCGCGCCCGCGGACAGCGCACCGCGCGCGAGAACGTCGCCGACCTGTGCGACGACGGCACCGTCGTGGAGTACGGGCCACTGGCGCTCGCCGCCCAGCGCGGCCGGCGCACCCTCGACGACCTGGTCGCGAACACCCCGGCGGACGGGCTGATCACCGCGATCGCGGAGGTCGAGGGCCGCCGTTGCGCGGTGCTGGCCTACGACGCGACCGTGCTGGCCGGCACCCAGGGCCTGCGCAACCACCAGAAGACCGATCGGCTGGTGGACCTGGCCGAGCAGCTGCGCACCCCGGTCGTGCTCTTCGCCGAGGGCGGCGGCGGGCGTCCCGGCGACACCGACGTGCCGGTGGTGGCGATGCTGGACCTGTCCACGTTCCACCGCTTCGCGCGGCTGCGCGGGCAGGTGCCGCTGGTCGGCATCGCCGCGGGGCGCTGCTTCGCCGGCAACGCCGCCCTGCTCGGCTGCTGCGACGTCGTCATCGCCACCCGCGACTCCCACATCGCGATGGGCGGTCCGGCGATGATCGAGGGCGGCGGGCTGGGCGTGCACCGCCCCGAGGAGATCGGCCCCAGCGACGTGCAGAGCGCCAACGGGGTGATCGACGTGCTGGTGGACGACGAGGCCGAGGCGGTCGCGGTGGCGAAGCGCTACCTGTCCTACCTGGCCGGGCCGCGCCCGGAGTGGGCCTGCGCCGAGCAGGAGCTGCTGCGCGAGGTGGTCCCGCTCGACCGGGTGCGCGCCTACGACGTACGGCGCGTGGTCGAGCTGCTCGCCGACACCGACTCGGTGCTCGAGCTGCGCCGCGACTTCGGCCGCGGGATCCTCACCGCGCTGGTCCGCGTCGAGGGGCGCCCCTACGGGCTGCTGGCGAACAGCAGCGAGCACCTCGGCGGCGCCATCGACAGCGAGGGCGCCGACAAGGCCGCCGCGTTCCTGGAGCTGTGCCAGAGCCACGGCCTGGCGGTGATCTCGCTGTGCGACACCCCCGGCTTCATGGTGGGGCCCGAGGCCGAGCGCAGCGGGTCGGTGCGCCGGTTCGGGGCGCTGTTCACCACCGGGGCCCGGCTGACGGTGCCGCTGGTCACCGTCGTGCTGCGCAAGGCCTACGGGCTGGGCGCGATGGCGATGGCCGGCGGCGGGTTCAAGGTGCCGCTCGCGACGCTGGCCTGGCCGACCGGCGAGGTGGGCGCGATGGGGCTCGAGGGCGCGGTCAAGCTCGGCTTCCGCCGCGAGCTGGAGGCGATCGAGGACGCGGGCGAGCGCGAGCGCTTCCTCGCCGAGATGGTGGAGCTGGCCTACGAGCAGGGCAAGGCGCTCAACGCGGCCAGCGTGTGCGAGCTCGACGACGTGATCGACCCGGCGCACACACGCCGCTGGATCACCCGGCTGCTGGGCTGAGCGGCTCCTAGACTGGCGCCCGTGGCGGTCAGTGGAAGTCGCAAGGCGCGCTACGCGCGGCGGCGCAAGGTGCGGATGGGGCGCGTCGAGCATGACCTCAGCCCCGCCCAGTGGGAGGCGCTGCAGGCCGCCTGGGGCGGCTGCGCCTACTGCGGGGCCACCGACCGGGCCCTGCAGCGCGACTGCGTGCTGCCGATCTCGCGCGGCGGGCGCTACACCCTCGACAACATCGCACCGGCCTGCGGCTCGTGCAACGCGAGCAAGTGCAACGACGAGGTCACCGGCTGGCTGCGGCGCAAGCGGCTCGACGAGCGTGCCTTCCTGGAGCGCCACGTCGCGATCTCCGCGGAGCTGGCGCTGCGCTTCGCGCCGGCCCCCGACGCCGGCTGAGCCGCGCCCGCCCTCACCGGGGCCCGGACGCACGAGAGCCCCGGGCGCTCGGCCCGGGGCTCTCGTCGTACGTCGTGCGGTGCTGCTCGGCGCTCAGTCCGAGCTGAAGATCGCCATCAGGCGCAGCAGGTTGGTGTAGATCCAGACCAGGCTGACGGTCAGCCCGAACGCGGCGCGCCACGACTCGCGCTGCTCGAGGCCGGCGGCGATGCCCTTCTCCACGAAGTCGAAGTCGAGGATCAGCATGAACACACCGAGGGCGAGACCCGCGACGGCGAACAGCAGGCCGAGCGCACCGGTCCCGAAGAGACCGAACGAGGCGCCGAACAGCGAGAGCACCACCTCGAGCAGGCCGAGGGCGACCATGCCGAACATGGCGGCGACCACGATCTTGCGGAACTTGTCGCTGACCTGGATGTTGAGGAACTTGTAGGCCGCGAGCGTGCCGATGAACGCCGCGAAGGTGCCCAGCACGGCGTTGGTGACCACGCCGTCACCGAACTGTGCATCGAAGATCTTGCTCAGCCCGCCCAGGGCCATGCCCTCGAGGACGGCGAAGGCGAGGACCAGCGCCGGGCTGATCACCCGCTTGAACGAGTTCACCAGCGACAGCGCGAAGGCGCCGAGCGAGCCGACGATGAAGGCCATCATCAGCGAGCCGGAGACGCCCGCGTCCGCGGTGATCTCGGGGGTCAGCAACCAGGTCGCGAACGCGCTCACCATGACCACGGCCAGCGACGCGCCGGTGGCCTGGACGACCGAGTCGATCGTCATCCGGCCCTGGCGGGCCGGCGGAGCCTGACGGGTCATGTCCCAGGTCGACGGGTCTGTGTAGCCGGGCTCCGCGTACCCCTGCTGGCCGCCGGGGTAGGTCTGGTGGGCGTAGCTGTTGGTGCTCGACCCGTTGAACTCGGCCGAGCGCCTGAACACCGGGTTGTTGCTCTGCATGGTCACTCCTTGAGGCCGGGTGCCGTCGTGTCGACGGTCAAGCGTGCCGCTCAGTGTAAGGGCGGCTCTGTCAGGGACAACGTGGGACGACACCGCGGTGTTCCCAATCTCAGCAACATCTCAGGCACGGCCCCCGCGGGCTCAGGAGTCGGACCAGACGGTCCACGCGGCGTCGCAGTCGACGGGGGGCAGAGCGGCGCGGGGCGCGTCGGCGCGGCGGTAGACGGTGCTCCCGCAGGGCTCCCCCGCCACGACGTAGCGCTCGGCGAGCAGGCTGCGCAGGGCCCCGGAGTCGTCGATCCCCCAGGAGTTCGCCGGCACCAGCTCGGCGACCCAGGTCGGGGCGTCGGGACCCGCGAGCAGCGCACGCAGCTCGGCGAGATCGGGGTCGAGGGTGCGCATCGGCAGACTCCACAGGTGCTCGTAGGGCGACTCCAGGCCGGAGGCCACCACCAGCGAGCTCATCCCGTAGAGCGTGACGACGCTGTCGCCGGGCTCGGCCACCTCCGCGACGGCGCTGCCGATGTGGTGCGAATGAGGCCCGAGCTCGCCGGTGCTGCGCGCGATGGTCCACTGGATCAGCAGCACCACCGAGACCGCGCAGACCCAGGCCGTGAGCATCCGGGTCGCCCGCTGCCGCCAGCCCGGCACCAGCGCCACGAACGCCACCGCCAGGGCGACTCCCGGGACGAGCGGGATCAGGTACGAGCGCCAGTAGCTGCCGCCGAGGGCGACGCCCACCGCGTCGACGGTGAGCATCGCGCCCAGCGCGATCAGCTCGGGGCCGAGGCGCGGAAGCAGCCGTGGCAGCGCGCCGGCCAGCAGCACCAGCGCCGGAGCCATCCCGGCGCCGACGAACAGCACCAGCAGCAGCGCGCCGCGGATGACCACCCGGCGGGCGCTGCCCTCGGCGATCACCGCGCCCGCGTCGGCACGGAAGCCGATGACCTGGTAGCTCAGCGTGTCGAGCTCGACCCCGTTGCTCACCGCCCAGAGCACGGTGGCGGCGACCGGGACGGCGGCGCCCACCAGCAGTGCGCCCACCGCGGCCGCGCCCTGCCCACGCCCGACCCGCCCGAGCAGGATCGCGCCCACCCAGAGGGCTCCGGCGAAGACCAGTCCGCCGACGAGGTTCTGCTTCATGCCGAAGGCCAGGGCGCCTGCGACGCCGGCTGCGACCATCAGGGCCAGGCGGGCGAAGCGGCCGGGCCGGCGCAGCGCCGCCACCGCCCACCAGCAGGCCAGCGCCACCAGCGCGGTGCCGAAGACCTCGCCCTTGCCCGTCCACGCGTTGAGGTAGGGGTTGGCCAACAGCCCGGCCGCCGTGATCGTCGCCCAGCGCCCGGCCGCCGGGCCGACCACGAGCGCGGCCAGGCGATGCACGGCGAGGACCAGCAGCCCGGCGAAGACCGCGGCCAGCAGACGGGCGCCGTACGCCCCGGCGAGGAGGTCGGCGAAGCGGATGGTGGCGATCAGGATCGGCGCCCGGTCGACCCAGTAGGTGCCGTAGAGGCTGTCGGGAGCCGGGTCCCACTCCCGAGCGACCAGCAGGAACCCTGCCTCGTCCGAGCTCAGCGGCCACAGCAGGCCGGGCACGCGGGAGAGGACGACCAGCGCCACCGCCAGCGGCAGCAGCCACCGGGTGGGACGCCCCTCGTCCGCGGCCGCCTCGCTCAAGGCGTCCCGTTCCCGGGGACCGGCCCGGGGCCACGTTCGAGCATCACGTGCCCCCGGTGGGACTCGAACCCACACTGAGTCGCTTTTAAGGCGATTTCCTCTGCCATTGGGATACGGGGGCGCATCGGTGCGGGGCTCATCGGTCGGGTCCGGCTACTGGTAGGTCTTGCGCGCGTAGATCGCGTGGGCGCCCGCCGCCCGGTCCAGGAAGAGCAGCCCCTCGCAGTGGTCGATCTCGTGCTGCAGGGCGCGGGCCTCGAACGCGTTGGCGCTGAACTCCACGCTCTCCCCGGTGCCCGGCAGCTGGCCACGCACCACCAGCCGCGTCGCACGCTTGACGTCGCCGGTGAAGTCGGGCACGGACATGCAGCCCTCGCGTGCCTTCTCGTTGCGCGAGGACTCCACGACGACCGCATTGCACAGGACGAACGTAGCGTGGTGGTCGCGGGTCTTGGGGTGCGCGGAGACGTCGACGCAGAAGACCTTCGCCGACACGCCGACCTGGGGGGCGGCCAGCCCCACGCAGCCGGGGCTGACCCGCATCGTGGCGATCAGGTCCGCGGCGAGCTGGACCGTCTCGGGGGCGGTCGGGTCGACCTCGGCGCCGACCGTGGAGAGCACCTTGGCCGGGGCGCGCACGACGTCGAGGATCCTGCCCTCGACGCCCAGCTCGTCCTCGGTCCAGGCAGCGAGGCGTGCGTCGATCACAGCTCGTCGGCCTCCACCGCACGCAGCGACACGTCCACCCCGAGGGCGTCCGCGGCGTCGCGCAGGGCCGCCTCCACGGCGGCGACGTCGGCTCCCGAGGGCAGGTCGACCTCGGCGATCAGCAGGTAGAGCTCACCGGCCAGCCGGGTGGTGAGGTCGGTGATGTTGCCGCCGACCCGGGCCACCTCGCCGATGATCGAGGAGACGATGCCGGGCCGGTCGCCGCCGTGCACGGTCAGCACCCACGACGTACCGCCCACCGTGCCTCGGTCCTCGCGCGGCACCTCGCGCACGGTCACGGTCAGCGTGCCGTCGGCGGCCAGCGGGGACAGCGCCTCCTCGATGGCCGCGTCGCTCGCGGCGCCGTCGCAGATCAGCATCATCGCGAAATGGCCCCGCAGCAGCGTCATCGTGGTGTCCTCGAGGTTGAGGCCCAGACCGGCGATGACGCCGGTGGTCTCGGCGATGATGCCGGGTCGGTCGTGGCCGAGGACGGTGATGGCGTGGAGGGTCACGCCCGTATTGTGGCAGCCCGGCCGAGCACGTCGTCCAGCATGGTCTCGGTGAGCCGCCCGGTGAACGTGTTCTGCTGGCTGGGGTGATAGCTGCCGATGAGCACCACGTCGGGCAGCCGCGCGCTGTCCGCGGAGCTGAGCACGACCTCGGCACCGTGCCCGAAGCGCGGCCGGGGCCGTGGCACGTGGTAGCCCAGGGCCCGGTACGCCGCCAGCGCCGCGTCCCAGCCGAAACCGCCCAGCGCCACCACGGCGCGCACGCTCGGGGCGACCAGGGCCAGCTCGGCGTGCAGCCAGGGGGCGCAGGTGTCGCGCTCGGTCGGGGTCGGCTTGTTCGCCGGCGGGGCGCAGCGTACCGCGGCCAGCATCCGGGCGTCGATCAGCTCCAGGCCGTCGCCGGCGTGCTCGCTGGTGGGCTGGTTGGCCAGGCCGACCCGGAACAGGCTCGCGAACAGCCAGTCCCCGGACCGGTCGCCGGTGAAGATCCGCCCCGTCCGGTTGCCCCCGTTCGCCGCCGGCGCCAGCCCCACGATCAGCACCCGCGGCGTCGCCGACCCCCACCCGCTGATCGGCCGGCCCCAGTAGGGCTCGCCGCGGAACGACGCCCGCTTGTCGCGCGCCACGTCCTCGCGCCAGCGGACCAGGCGGGGGCAGGCGCGGCATACCGAGATGCGGGCGTCGAGCTGCGCCGTTTGGTCCCCAACGGGTGAGATTTCGGCCGCCGGAGGTCCGTCTGTGACCAATCGGCGTACGTCGTCGGCGTCGCGGGCGACCGGCGTGTCGGGCTGGGCGGGGTCGCCGGGCCAGCCGGTGCCGGGCGGGACCGGGGACGCGAAGAGGTCCCCGGTGAGGGGATGGGGCAGGAGCTCGCTCACTCCCCCATCCTCACCGAGGACCTCCTACGACGAGGCCGGGCGGGTGGGTTGGGCACCGACCCGCGCCCGGATCAGTAGACCGCAGGCGGAGGCGTGATGCCCGGCGTCACGTCGGACTCAGAGCCATTGCTGGGCGAGTCGCTGTCGTCCTTGCGGACCTTGTCCGCGGCCGCGGAGGCGGCCGTCGTCACCTTGCTCTTCACCGCGTCGGCGACGACCGGGGCCTGGGCAGCGACGGCGTCCTGGGCCGACTTGGCCGCCTGCTGCACCTTGGGGTTGCGCGCCACCTTGCGGGTCGTGGCGGCGATCTGCTCGTAGCGCTGGCGGCCCGCGCGGGCACCAAGCACGTAGCCGACGCCGGCGGCGGCGAGCAGGGGGAGCTTCTTGATCATGGAACTTCCTCTCGGTGGGGGGTGATCCTTGGGATTGGCGGGGAGCCGGTCACTCAGTCGTGGGAGCCGCGGCGACGCTTGAGCACGACCAGCCCCACGAGCAGTACGACGCCGCCCGCGACGCCGCCGGCCACGGCCGGCTTCGGCTTGCCGTCCGCGTCGGTGGCACGGCGTCGCAGCTCGGCGAGCTTGGTCTGGACGCGCGTCTTGAAGTCCAGCTGGCGCTGGAGGGCGTCCACGGTGTCGGCCAGCTGCTCACGCTGCCGGGCGATGTCGGCCTCGATCGCCTCCGGGCTCCCCGGCTCGGCCGGCTCGGCGCCCTCGTCGTGCTCACCTGCATGCCTGCCGCTCATGCGTGTCCCCCCTTCAGGGCGTCGACGTCGGCCTTGACGCTCTCGATGGCGGTCTCCGGCGCGGCCGGGGTCGCCTGCGCGACCTCCTTCTTGCCCAGCAGCGCCATCACGGCCGCCACCACGAGCAGGACGCCGGCCACGATCAGGGCGGCCGCCCAGGCGGGCAGCACCAGGTCCAGGGCGAGGATCGCGGTGGTGATCAGCGTCGCCAGGCCGAAGAACGCCAGGAGACCGGCGGCGCTGAACATGCCGATGCCGATGCCGGCCTTCTTGCCCTTCTGGGCCATCTCCGCCTGGGCCAGGCGCAGCTCGCTGCGGATGAGCTGGGGGATCTGCTCGGAGAGCCGATGGACCAGCGCACCGATCGGTTCGTCCGACTGTTGGTGGCTCATGGGGCGTCGGTACCCCTGGCACCGGGGGGCAAACCAGGCGTCGGTTTCCCCGGTCGACCGGGGAAACCGACGCGTCAGCTGATCGACCAGCCGATCCCGTCCAGGATGTCGGCCTCCGAGGCGATCAGCTCATCGACCCGGGCCCGGCGCAGGATCCGGTCCAGGATCAGCGCGCCGGCGCCGATCACGTCGGCGCGCCCGGGGTGCATGTAGGGCAGCGCCCGACGCTCGTCCACGCTCATCGCGAGCAGCCGCTCGGTCAGCGCGTGCACGGCGTCGCGGGAGAGCACGGACTGGTCCACGACCGCGGAGTCGAACGCCGGCAGGTCCAGGACGCCGGCGGCGAGGGTGAGCACGGTCCCGGCGACGCCCACCACGCTGGCGGCCGACGACACGGCGACCGGGCAGGCGTCCAGCGCGGCGTCGATGTCGGCGACGCAGGCGGCCAGCTCGGCGGCGCTCGGCGGGTCGCCGTGCAGGTGGCGCTCGTGCAGCCGGACCGACCCGATGTCCATCGAGTACGCCGAGGCGGCCGCCTCACCCGAGGCGTCTCCCAGGATCAGCTCGGTGGACCCGCCACCGATGTCGACCACCAGTACCGGCGCGGCGGCCGGGACCCGCAGGTTGCGCACCGCGCCGTCGAAGGCGAGGGCCGCCTCCTCGGCGCCGCCGACGACCTCCGGCTCCACGCCGAGCCGCTCGCGCACGCCCGCGGTGAACACCTCGGCGTTGCTGGCGTCGCGGGTCGCGGAGGTGGCGCAGAACCGGATCCGCTGCACCGGGTGCTGCGCGATCAGCGCGGCGTACTCGTCCAGCGCCGCGAAGGCGCGCTCCAGGGCCGCGTCGTTGAGCCGGCCGGTGCGGTCCACGCCCTCGCCCAGCCGCACCATCCGGGCCTCGCGGACCGCGACGTCGGGCAGGTCCCCGATCAGCAGCTTGATGGTGTTGGTGCCGCAGTCGATGGCAGCGATCACGAGCCGTCCGCCCCCGTTGCCTCGCTCGGCCCGGCGCCTTCGTCCGGGCCGTCCACGCTCACGCACGGCCCGGACTCCCACCACGCGCCGAGCAGGTCGAGCACCTCGTCGCCGAGCGGGTTCACCCCGCGGCCCTGGGCCAGCGACTGCCCGGCCAGCACGTGCAGGCACTTCACCCGATCGGGCATCCCGCCCGCGGAGATGCCGTGGATCTCGGGCACCTCGCCGATCGCGTAACGGGCCTCGAGGTAGCGCTCGTGCGCGGCGACGTAGGCGGCCGCCAGCTCGGGGTCCTCCCCGAGCCGCTCCTGCATCCGCTTCATCACCCCGGTGCCCTCGAGGGTGCCGATGCGCGAGGCCGCCCGCGGGCAGGTCAGGTAGAAGGTGGTCGGGAACGGCGTGCCGTTGGGCAGGCGCGGCTTGGTGGTGACCACGTCGGGGTTGCCGCACGGGCAGCGGTGCCCGATCTCCTGGATGCCGCGGGGCTCACGGCCCAGCTGGGCGGTGATGGCCGCGACGTCCGCGGCTTCGAGCGGGGCCGCGTCACGCGGTTCGGTCACTGGTCGCCCTTCGGGGTCTTCGGGTGGGTGGGGGCGCCGATCTCGTCGGCGGGACGGTCCGCCGCGCTCGGCGGGTGACCGGCCAGCTCCATGGAGCCCCAGGCCGTGGTCCACCACGCCGTCGGCTCGGTGGGCACGACGTCCTGGGGGTCGTGCAGCGTGGCCTGGGCACCCAGCGGCCGGCCGTCGCGGTCGAGCACCTGGAAGCCGGTCTCCCCCGGCATCAGGTAGCCGAACCGCTCACGCGCCTGCGCCTCGACGTACGCCGGGTCGTCCCAGCGTCGCTTCTCGCGCTCGAGGGACTCGATGTCGGCTTCGCGCTCGGCGATCTGGGTCTTCAGCTCGGCCAGGTGGCTGCGCTGCTCGAGGTAGGCCCGCAGGGACGAGGCGTAGGAGACCGCGAGCACGGCCACCACCAGCACCAGCACCGCCGCCCGGCCGGTGAGCCGGGGACGGCGGCGCGGGGGGCGGGCGGGAGCAGGGGACGCCGCCGACCGGGCGCGCGGGGCTCCCCGCTCGCCCGGCCGACGGCTGCCGCCGGGTCCGCCGCGGCCGTTGCCGCGCGCGGACCGGGCGCTGTCCCGAGTGCTCACGCCAGGTGCCCGGTCAGGCCCGGAAGCGCGGGAAGGCGCTCGCGCCGGCGTAGCGTGCGGCGTCGCCGAGCTCCTCCTCGATGCGCAGCAGCTGGTTGTACTTCGCCACCCGCTCCGAGCGCGCCGGGGCGCCGGTCTTGATCTGGCCGCAGTTGGTCGCCACCGCGAGGTCGGCGATCGTGGTGTCCTCGGTCTCGCCCGAGCGGTGGCTCATCATGCAGCGGTAGCCGTTGCGGTGCGCCAGGTCGACGGAGTCGAGGGTCTCGGTGAGCGAGCCGATCTGGTTGACCTTCACCAGCAGCGCGTTCGCCTGGCCGCCGCTGATGCCGCGCTGCAGCCGCTCCACGTTGGTGACGAAGAGGTCGTCGCCGACGATCTGGATCTTGTCGCCGAGCTGGTCGGTGAGCGCCTTCCAGCCCTCCCAGTCGTCCTCGTCGAGCGGGTCCTCGATGGAGACGATCGGGTACGCCGCGACGAGGTCGGCGTAGTAGGCGCTCATCTCGGCCGACGACTTGGTGCCGCCCTCGAAGGCGTAGGAGCCGTCCTTGAAGAACTCCGAGGCGGCCACGTCCATCGCCAGCGCGATGTCGGTGCCGAGCGTGAGGCCGGCGGCCGAGACGGCCTCGGCGATCAGGTCGAGCGCGGCGCGGTTGGACTCGAGGTTGGGGGCGAAGCCGCCCTCGTCGCCGAGGCCGGTGGCCAGCCCCTTCTTCTTCAGCACCGACTTCAGCGCGTGGTAGACCTCCGCGCCCTGGCGCAGCGCCTCGCGGAACGTCGGCGCCCCGATCGGCGCGATCATGAACTCCTGGATGTCCACGTTGGAGTCGGCGTGCGAGCCGCCGTTGAGGATGTTCATCATCGGGACGGGCAGCAGGTGCGCGTTGGGACCGCCGATGTAGCGGTAGAGCGGCAGGCCGGCGGAGTCGGCGGCGGCCCGGGCCACGGCCATCGAGACACCGAGGATGGCGTTCGCGCCCAGGTTGGCCTTGTTGGGGGTGGCGTCGAGCTCGAGCATCCGCTGGTCGAGCAGGCGCTGGTCGTCGGCCTCCATGTCCAGCACGGCGGGGCCGATCGTGTCGATGACCGCGTTGACGGCGTTCTCCACGCCCTTGCCGAGGTAGCGCTCGCCGCCGTCGCGCAGCTCGACGGCCTCGAAGGCTCCGGTGGAGGCGCCGCTGGGCACCGCGGCTCGGCCGAGGACGCCGTCGTCGAGGAGGACCTCGACCTCGACGGTGGGATTGCCGCGCGAGTCGAGGATCTCTCGGGCGCCGACTGCTGCGATGGAAGCCACGGTGCACTCCTGCTGGTTCGAGAACGGGGGGACGGATGGTGCGGACCGGTAGGTCGTGACCCAGCGTATCGGCGTCGTCACACATTTCCGGGAGCCCCGCCCAGGTGTGAGTTCCGGCACCCGGCGCTGGCCCGTCACGCTCGCGGCGCTGAGATCGCCATCTTGCATAGTGAAACGGACGAGGCCCGGGGAATCCCCCCTGCTGCACTCGGTTGCATCCCCCGATGCCCCGTGGGGCGGCCACGAGCCCCCCTCACGAACCGAACAGGAAACACCGTGTCGCAGCTTCCCCCGCCCAGCTCCGAGTCCCCCGCCTCGCCCCTGATCGAGGCCCCCCGGCGCAAGCGGTGGCCGCTGCTGCTCGCCGCGCTGGTGGCGATCGCCGTCGTGATCGGCCTGGTGGTCGCCCTCACCGGCGGCGACGAGGACGAGGAGAAGATCCGCATCGGCGTCGTCGACGCCAGCGAGCCGTACTGGGACACCTACGTCGAGGCCGCCGAGAAGGAGGGCATCGCCGTCGAGCTGGTGAACTTCGCGGAGTACACCCAGCCGAACCCCGCGCTCAGCGAGGGCGAGGTCGACCTCAACCAGTTCCAGCACATCGTCTACCTGGCCGACTACAACGTGGCCAACGACGACGACCTCGAGCCGATCGGCGCCACCGCGATCTACCCCCTCGGCCTGTACTCCAAGCAGTACGACAGCGCCGAGGAGATCCCCGACGGCGCGACCGTGGCGGTGCCCAACGACCCGAGCAACCAGGCGCGCGCGCTGCTGGTGCTGCAGTCGGCCGGGCTGATCGAGCTGACCTCCGGCGGCACCATCTTCTCCGACCTCTCCGACGTCGCGGACGGCTCGCGCATCGAGGTCAAGGCCCTCGACGCCGCCCTCACCGCGCCCGCCCTGGACGACGTGGCGGCCGCGATCGTGAACAACGACTTCGTCGAGAAGGCCGGCCTGGACTTCGCCGACGCGATCGCCCAGGACGACCCCGCCGACCCCAACGCGCTGCCCTACGTCAACGTCTTCGCCGCGCGGTCCGGCGACGCCGACGACGCGACGTACCGCAAGCTGGTCGAGATCTACCAGGAGACGACCCCGGTGCAGGACGCGGTGCGCAAGGCCTCCGGCGACACCGCCGTGATGCTCAAGACGCCGGTCGACGACCTGGTCGAGTCGCTGCGCAAGGTCGAGGCCGACACCCGCGACCACAAGGGCTGAGCGCGGTGAGCGAGCCCCTGATCCGGCTGCGCGACGTGAGTCGCGCGTTCCCGGCGCGCTCGAGGCAGGGCTCGCCGGTGCTGGCCCTGGACCACGTGTCCCTCGACGTCGCCGAGGGCGAGATCCTCGGCGTGGTCGGGTACTCCGGGGCCGGCAAGTCGACGCTGCTGCGCCTGATCAACGCCCTGGACCGCCCCACCGAGGGCACCGTCAGCGTCGCCGGGCGCGAGGTCAGCACGATGTCGGAGCGCGACCTGCGCGAGGTGCGCCGCGAGATCGGGATGATCTTCCAGCAGTTCAACCTGTTCTCCTCGCGCACGGTGTGGGGCAACATCGCCTACCCGCTGCAGGTCGCCGGCGTCGCGAAGGAGCAGCACCAGGCGAGGATCTCCGAGCTGCTGCACTTCGTCGGCCTGGCGGACAAGGCGCACGCGCACATCGAGCAGCTCTCCGGCGGGCAGAAGCAGCGCGTCGGGATCGCCCGGGCGCTGGCCACCCAGCCCCGGCTGCTGCTCGCCGACGAGGCCACCAGCGCGCTGGACCCGCAGACGACCTCCGAGGTGCTGGCACTGCTGCGCCGGGTCAACGAGGAGCTCGGGGTGACGATCGTGGTGATCACCCACGAGATGGAGGTGGTCCGCTCGATCGCGCACCGGGTCGCGGTGATGGAGGCCGGACGCATCGTGGAGTCCGGTGACACCTACGACGTGTTCTCCGACCCGCAGCACCCGGCCACCCGCCGCTTCGTCAGCACGCTGGTGGAGAAGGGCCCCGGCACGCGCGCCCTGGAGCGGCTGCGCCAGCGTCACCCCGGGGAGTTCGTCACGCTCTCGTTCCGCGACGAGGACGTCTCCCCCGCCGACGTGTTCACGGCGTTCATCGAGCGCGGCGTCGACTTCGAGCTGATCCATGGGGGCGTCGAGGATGTCCGCGGACGCACCTTCGGCCACCTCACCTTCGCCCTCACCGGTGACCCGGCGGCGCTCGCCGACGCGCTCGCCCACGTGGGCACCCGGGTCGAGGTCACCCGCCCCCAGACCTTGCCGAGCACCGAGGAGGTGCGCTGATGGACCGCCTGATCGAGCTCGACTCGCTCTTCTGGAGCGCCACCGTCGAGACCCTCTACATCGTCGGCATCACGCTGGTCATCGGCGGTGTGGGCGGGCTGGTGCTCGGCCTGCTGCTGTACACGACGCGGCCCGGCGGGATCGCGCCCCAGCGGGTGGTGAACCTCGCGGTCAACGTGCTGGTGAACTTCTTCCGGCCGATCCCGTTCGTCATCTTCATCGCCGCCGCCCAGCCGCTGGCCCGGCTGGTGGTCGGGATCGGGATCGGGAACCGGGCGATCATCTTCGCGCTCTCGCTGGCCGCGGCCTTCGGGATCAGCCGGATCGTCGAGCAGAACCTGGTCTCGGTCGACCCCGGGGTGCTCGAGGCGTCGCGGGCGATGGGCGCGGGCAAGCTGCGCACGACGTTCGCGGTGCTGCTGCCGGAGGCGCTGGGCCCGCTGATCCTGGGCTACACCTTCGCGCTGGTCGCCATCGTCGACATGTCGGCGGTGGCCGGCGTGGTCGGCGGCGGCGGGCTCGGCGCCTTCGCGGTGACCTACGGCTACCGCCAGTTCGAGCCGGTGGTGACCTGGGCCGCGGTGCTGGTGATCGTCGCGCTGGTGCAGACCGCCCAGTTCGCCGGCAACCGGCTGGCGCACCGGGCGATGCGCCGCTGAGCGCGGCCTGTTTCAGGCTGGACGCTGGTCGCCGTGCAGAAGCCGGAGCTCCTCGCACACGACGGGCATGCCGGGATCGAAGCCCCTCGGGCTCTCGGAGTGCTCGCGCCAGAAGCGCTCGTGAACCTGGCGCCACGAGGAGAGCGATCGGTCTCCCTCGCCTTCCGCGAAGGCGTGTGATGCCGGCACCTCGTCGAAGGCGATCACGTCCACGGCGACCGTCTCCAGAAGCGCGCGAGGGACCCCGCGACCGTCGAGGATGATGTTCAGCAGGCCCACTTCGGGGAGGGGCTCCCCGGTGTGCTCGTAGTCCCACAGCGAGGAAGCCGTCGCCGTCTTCGTGCCTGCCAGCACCAGGGCGAGGAGGCCGTCTGCATGGGCGGGGGTCGCACCGAACGCCCACGCCTCGGGCGTCTGCGCGGGCAGGCCGGGTAGCGCCGAGCGACACTCCTGCCAGAACTCCTCGACCGTGGGGGTGTCGTTCATCCGGCCAGCCTATCCGGGCGGGAGCGCGCGGCGTACGGCGTCGCGCAGGGCCTGCTCTGGGTCGACGCCCTCGGCGCGCGCCTCGGCGACCAGGGCGAGCAGCCGCTCCCCGAGCTCGTCGGCGCGCCCGGGGTCCGCGGAGGGTGCCACGCCCGCCCGCTCGAGGCGCTCGAGCACCTTGTCCGCGAGCAGCAGCGCCGGCAGGCCGGGCGGGATCCCGTCCAGGACCGAGCTGCGCGGCTTCTCGGTCGCCTTGATCGCCTGCCAGACGTCGTTGACCGCCGCCGGGTCGCCGCCGGGGGCCAGCTCGCCGCCCTCGGGGGCGAACACGTGCGGGTTGCGCCGGCGCATCTTGGCGATGACGTCGCGGGCCACGTCGTCGAGGGTGAACGCGCCGCGCTCCTGCGCGATCACCGCGTGGAAGTAGACCTGCAGCAGCAGGTCGCCGAGCTCCTCGCGCAGGTGCTCGTCGTCACCGGTGTCCAGGGCCTCGAGCACCTCGTGGGTCTCCTCGAGGAGGTAGCGGGCCAGCGACCGATGGGTCTGGGCGGCCTTCCAGCTGCACTCGCTGCGCAGCCGGCGCATCACCTCGTGGAACTCGACGAGGGGACTGCGCTCGCCCGGCGTCATGGCGCTCAGCCGCACCGCTGGGACTGCGGCAGCGACGCCGCGTGGCCCTGGTCCTGGCCGCTCAGGTCCGCCAGCGTGGCCAGCGCCGAGCCGCTCACCGGCACCGACACGCTGGAGTCGGTCTGGGTCAGGCCGCCGTCGATGACCGCGAAGCCGAAGCGCGGGTCGACCTGGATGTCGTGGTCGGCGAGCCACTCCTGGAAGATCTGGTCTCCGCGCTGGGCGGCCGCCTGGGGGTTCGCGTCGGTCCCCTCCTCCTGGAGCACCTGGGCGCCGACCTGGCCGAGGACGTCCTGGAGGTAGGCGTTGCCGGCGTTCACCTCGACCCAGGTGTCCATCAGCTCCTCGGGGATGTCCGCGCTCTGCTGGCGGATCTGCGCCTCGGCCTCGTCGTAGGCCGAGGAGGGCCGCACGCCGTACTCGTCGGCGATCTGGTCGACCACCTCGCGCACCAGCGCCTGCTGGGCGACGGTGGCGCGCACCGAGGCCCGCGAGAGCGCCTGGCCCTCGGGCAGCTGGGTCTCCAGCGCCTCGCACGCCTCGGAGGTGCGCTCGTCGAGCGTCCCCATCGAGACCGTGGTGTCGTCCACGCGCACCGCCGAGCCCGGCGACGTGCCGCAGCCGGAGAGCAGGACGGTGGCGGCGACGGCGAGACCGGCGATCGGGCGCAGGCGGATGGTCACGTGGAGGGCTCCTCAGCTCTGGGGGTCGATCACCGTGTCGATGACCTGCCGCGCCCATTCAAGCAAAGCCACGCCCGTGATCGGCTTCCCCCCTACCACCGCGGTCTGCGGGCGGGGCACCAGGATGGTCTGCAGCTGGGGCTTGACGATGCTCTTGGGGTGCAGGCGCTGGAGCCGTACGACGCGCGAGTCGGGCAGCTCGACGGGGGCGAAGCGGACGTTCTTGCCCGCGATCGTGACCTCGCCGACGCCGGCGCGGCGGGCCCGGGCCCGGAACCGCGCGACGAGCAGCAGCGAGGCGACCTCCTGCGGCGGCTCGCCGTAGCGGTCGACCATCTCGTCACGCAGCACGTCGACGTCCTCGTCGCTGCGGACCTCGGCGAGGCGCTTGTACATCTCCAGGCGCAGCCGCTCCGAGGAGATGTAGCCGTGCGGCAGGTGCGCGTCGATCGGCAGCTCGATGCGGACCTCGCCCAGCCCCTCGTCCTCCTTGGTGCCCTTGAAGTCGTTGACCGCCTCCCCCACCAGACGCACGTAGAGGTCGAAGCCGACGTCGGCGATGTGGCCCGACTGCTCGCCGCCGAGCAGGTTGCCGGCGCCGCGGATCTCGAGGTCCTTCATCGCGATCGCCATGCCGCCGCCGAGGTCGGAGTGCTGGGCCAGCGTCGCCAGCCGCTCGTGGGCGGTCTCGGTGAGCGGCTTCTCACTGGGGTAGAGGAAGTAGGCGTAGGCGCGCTCGCGGCTGCGCCCGACCCGGCCACGCAGCTGGTGCAGCTGGGAGAGGCCCAGGGTGTCGGCGCGCTCGATCAGCATCGTGTTGGCGTTGGAGACGTCGATGCCGGACTCCACGATCGTGGTGCAGACCAGCACGTCGAAGCGCTTCTCCCAGAAGTCGAGCATCACCTGCTCGAGCTGCTGCTCGCTCATCTGCCCGTGCGCGGTGGCCACCCGGGCCTCGGGGACCAGCTCGCGGATGTGCGCGGCGGCCTTGTCGATGGAGTTGACCCGGTTGTGGATGTAGAAGACCTGGCCCTCGCGCAGCAGCTCGCGGCGCACCGCGGCGACGACCTGACGGTCCTCGTAGGCGCCGACGTAGGTGAGCACCGGGTGGCGCTCCTCGGGCGGGGTCGCGATCGTGGACATCTCCCGGATGCCGGTGATCGCCATCTCCAGGGTGCGCGGGATCGGCGTCGCGGACATCGCGAGCACGTCGACGGAGGTGCGCAGCCGCTTCATCTGCTCCTTGTGCTCGACACCGAAGCGCTGCTCCTCGTCGACGATGATCAGCCCGAGGTCCTTGATCCGCACGTCGGCGCCGAGCAGGCGGTGGGTGCCGATCGCGATGTCGACGGTGCCCTCGGCCAGGCCGGCCAGCACCTCGCGCGCCTCCTTGTCGCTCTGGAAGCGCGAGAGCGCCTTGATGTTGACCGGGAAGCCGCTCATCCGCTCGGTGAACGTGGACAGGTGCTGGTTGACCAGCAGCGTGGTGGGCACCAGCACCACCACCTGCTTGCCGTCCTGGACCGCCTTGAACGCCGCGCGCACCGCGATCTCGGTCTTGCCGTAGCCGACGTCGCCGCAGACCAGCCGGTCCATCGGGACCTGCCGCATCATGTCGGCCTTGACCTCGTCGACGGTGCTCAGCTGGTCGGGGGTCTCGTTGAAGGGGAAGGCGTCCTCGAGCTCGCGCTGCCACGGGGTGTCGGGGCCGAACGCGTGGCCCCGGGTGGCCTGGCGCGCGGCGTAGAGCTTGATCAGCTCGGCCGCGATCTCGCGCACCGCCTTGCGGGCCCGGTTCTTGCGCTTGGACCAGTCGGCGCCGCCGAGCCGGTCCAGGCTGGGCTGCTCGCCGCCGACGTAGCGGGTGACCTGGTCCAGCGCGTCGGCGGGCACGTAGAGCCGGTCGGGGGCGGCGCCGCGCTTCGCCGCGCCGTACTCCAGCACCAGGTACTCGCGCGTCGCGCCGCCCACCTCACGCTGCTTCATCTCCACGAAGCGGCCCACGCCGTGCTGCTCGTGCACCACGTAGTCGCCGGCCTTGAGCTCGAGCGGGTCGATCTGCTTCTTGCGGCGCGCGGGCATCTTGCGCATGTCGCGGGTGGAGGCCTTCTGCCCGGAGATGTCCTCGCCGGTGACGACCGCGATCCGGTTCACGTCGTCGACGAACCCGCTCACCAGCGCCGCGCACGTCACCGTCACCACGTCGGTGTCGGGGACCGCGTCCAGGCTGTCCACCAGCCGCGCCGCGATGTCGTGCTCGCCGAGGATCTGCACGGTCCGCTCGGCGGGACCGTGGCCGGGGTGCACCACCACCGTGCGGTAGCCCTTCTTGAGCCACTCCCGCAGGTCGTTGACGACGTGCTCCACGTCCCCGCGGTAGGCGTCGGCGGGGCGGGCCGGCAGCGCCCGGCTCTCGACCGCGCCCACGATCACGTCGACGTCGGGCACCGCGTCGGCGGCGTCGGTGTCGAGGCCGAACGGGCTCATCGTCCACCACGGCGTCCCGCGGTCCAGGGTGTGCTCGCGGACGTCGGAGAGCGTGCGGTACGACGCGGCGCCCAGGTCGATCGGAGCGGTCCCGCCGCTGGCCGCCGCGGCCCAGCTGGCGCCGAGGAACTCCTCGCTGGTCGCGACCAGGTCGTGGGCCCGGCTGCGGGCACGCTCGGGGTCGAGGACCAGCACGTGGGAGTCCGGGGGCAGCAGGTCGACGAGCAGCTCCATCTCGTCGACGAGCACCGGGGCCAGCGACTCCATCCCCTCCACCGCGATGCCCGCGGCGATCTTGTCGGTGAGCTCCACCAGCTGCGGGTGGGCGCGGCCCAGCTCGGCCGCGCGGCGTCGTACCTCGTCGGTGAGCAGGAGCTCGCGGCACGGCGGCGCCCAGAGCCGCTCGGCCTTCTCCAGGGTGCGCTGGTCGGCGACCGAGAAGGCGCGGATCTCCTCGACGTCGTCGCCCCAGAACTCCACGCGCAGCGGGTGCTCCTCGGTCGGCGGGAAGACGTCGACGATCCCGCCGCGCACCGCGAACTCGCCGCGCTTCTCCACCAGGTCGACGCGGGAGTAGGCGGCGTCGGCCAGCCGCCGCACCACGTCCTCGAGCGGGGCCGTCATCCCCTCGGTGAGCTCGACCGGCTCCAGCTCCCCCAGGCCCCGGACCTGCGGCTGCAGCACGCTGCGCACCGGCGCGACGACCACCTTGAGCGGGCCGTTCGACGGGTCCTCGCCCGGGTGCACCAGCCGGCGCAGCACCGCCAGCCGACGCCCGACGGTGTCGCTGCGCGGGCTCAGCCGCTCGTGCGGCAGCGTCTCCCAGCTCGGGTAGTAGGCGACCTCGCGCGGGTCGATCAGGCAGCCCAGCGACTCGACCAGCTCCTCGGCCTCCCGGGTGGTCGCGGTGACCGCGAGCACCGTCCGGCCGGTGTCGACGACCCCCTTGACGACGAACGAGCGCAGCGACGCCGGGCCGGTCAGGTCGAGCGACGCGACGCCCTCCTCGCGGACGCTGGAGAGCGCCGAGGCGAGGGTCGGGTCGGCGAGGACGGCGGTGGCCAGACCGGCAAGGGTCACGAGAGCTCCCAGGAGTGCGCATCACGAGCGCCCCCCGGCCAGGTGTGCCAGGGGGTGTGGAACCAGTCTAGGTCGGCCCGGCGCCACCGCCCGGAGGCCGTCACCCGACTTAGGTATCCGCCGTGCACGGCCCGGGTGAGCACCCGGCGCCGCCCTAGGTTCCCGCCATGTCCCCGCGGCACGCTGTCGAGATCACGGCCCTGGTCCTGGCGACCTGGCTCGGTGCGAGCGTCCCGGCCGGGCTCGCGCAGGGCACGCCGGCCCGACCGGACGGCGAGGCGCGAGCCGCCGCCGGCCGGGCGGTGGTGGATCGCCACCTGAGGGACCCGCGGATCATGGAGTCCAGCGGGCTGGCGCGCAGCACCTTCGCGCGCCCGCTGCTGTTCACCCACAACGACAACGACGGGACGCCGGTGCTCTTCGCGGTGGGCCGCTCCGGGTCCACCCGCGCCGTGCTGCGGCTGAGGGGCGCTCGTCCGGTGGACTGGGAGGACGTCTCCACCGGGCCCGGGCACACGCTGTGGATCGGCGACATCGGCGACAACGACTTCGATCGGCGCCGGATCTGGGTCTACCGGATCACCGAGACGCGCGGACTGCGCCCGAGCAGGGTGCGCTGGACGCGCTTCCCCCTGGTCTATCCCGACGGACCGCACGACGCGGAGGCGCTGGCGGTCCATCCGCGCACCGGCCGCGTGTTCGTGGTCTCCAAGCAGCAACGGCGCGGCGCGGTCTACCGGGCACCGCGCAGGCTGTCGCGCTCGGAGCCCAACGTGCTGCGCCGGGTGTCCGCGGCACCCGCGTCCATCACCGCGGCGGCGTTCAGCCCGAACGGGCGGCGCCTGGTGATGACCGACTACGACACGGCCTACCTCAAGCGCACCGCGGCCGGCCCGATCACGCGGCGCTTCGCGCTCCCCCATGTCCCCCAGGGCGAGTCGATCGAGTTCACGCGCAACGGCCTTGCGCTGCTGCGCGGCAGCGAGGGTCCGAACAGTCCGGTGCTGCGGGTCCGGCTGCGCTGAGCCGGGGGCTCACGCCTCCTGGGTCGCCTCGGCGATCTCGGCGCCCTCGGCGATCTCGGCGGGTGAGCGCAGGATGCAGAACTCGTTGCCCTCGGGGTCGGCGAGCACCACCCAGCCGGTGCCCGGGCCGTGGATGCCGCGCATGTCCGCGACCTGGTCGGCACCGAGTGCGAGCAGCCGGACCACCTCGTCGTCGCGGGTGCCGTGCCGCGGGCGCAGGTCGAGGTGCAGGCGGTTCTTGACCGCCTTCGGCTCGGGCACCTCGATGAACCACAGCGCGTGGCCGGACTCCGGGTCGCGGATCGCGCACTCCTCGTGGCCGGGCAGATTGGGGTCCCCCTCGTCGTCGGCGTACCCCAACACCGGCTTCCACCACTCGGAGAGCTCGTAGGCGTTGGCGCAGTCGAAGGTGGTGTGCGACACGAAGGAGGTCATCGCGCCACTGTGCCCTCCCCCCGGCCCCCGGCGCCACTCCTCCCCACTACCGGGTAACTTGCCCCGCCCCGCCCGTGCGCCCCCTCCCCGGCGTTCGACGATCTGGTCCGCGGGAGGTGCGCCCCCGCGTCGTCGAGCAGCACCGTCGAGAAGTACAGGGGACCGTGGATGAGCAAGATCGTTGGCTACGCACCGGGGGCGTACGACCTCTTCCATGTCGGGCACCTCAACGTGCTGCGGCACGCGCGCAGCATGTGCGACCACCTGATCGCCGGAGTGGTCTCCGACGAGCTGTGCGCGCAGGTGAAGGGGGTGCGCCCGGTCGTCTCGCTCGCGGAGCGGCTGGAGATCGTCAGCCACATCGACGTGGTCGACGAGGTGCACGCCGAGACCCTCGCGAGCAAGGTCGAGACCTGGCGGCTGCTGCGCTTCGACCGCATCTTCAAGGGCGACGACTGGCGCGGCACCCCCAAGGGTGACCGCCTGGAGCGAGACTTCGCCGGGGTCGGCGTCGAGGTCGTCTACTTCCCCTACACCGTGCACACCTCGAGCACCCGGCTGCGCCGGGCCCTCGAGCTGCTCGAGGGCGAGCTGCGCCCGGCCAGCGCACAGAACTAGCGGCACGGAACTAGCCGCACAGCGCTAGCCGCACGGAGCTAGCGCAGGTCGGTCAGGGTCACCCGGGTCGAGGCCCGGTCGCCGGACAGGCCGGAGACGACCTGGTGGATCTCGCTGCGGTAGCGCTCCGCCCCGAACCGGGCCACCGCCCGCTCCCGTCCCGCCGCGGCGATGCCGACGGCCTGCGCGGGATCGTCGAGCAGCCGGGTCACCGCCGCCGCCATCGCCGGCGCGTCCAGGGTGGGCACGAGCAGTCCGGAGACCCCGTCCTCGATGGTCTCGAGGTGGCCCTGGACGGCCGTGGCCACCACCGGCCGCAGCGCGCCCTGGGCCTCCACCGTGGCGTTGCCGAACGACTCCCCCAGCGACGGCGCCAGCACGACGTGTGCACGCTCCAGCGCCGGCCACACCGGCGAGACGTAGCCGGAGAAGGTCACCGACCCGCGCAGGTCCGGCTGGGCCGCGCGAGCGCGCAGACCCGCGACGTAGTCCCCCGTGCCGGGCGCGGCCGTCCCACACAGCTCGAGCTCGACGTCGCGCCCCTGCCGGCGCAGCAGTCCCGCCGCCTCCAGCGCCACGTGCGGAGCCTTGCGCGGCGACAGACGACCCAGCACGAGCAGCCTCGGCGAGGGCGAGGCCTGGGTGGGCCCCGGGCACGCCCGCGGCAGCGCGACGCCGTTGTAGACGAGCCGGGCGCGCCGCCCCAGGACCGGGTCCACCCCGCTCAGCACGGTCCGCGTCGACTCGCTGTTGACCACCAGCAGGTCCGCCATCCGCAGCGGTGCCGCCAGCAGCTGGCGGACCACCCGGGCGTCCTTCGCCTCCGCCTCGTGCAGGTGGCACAGCGAAGGCACTCCCGCGCTGCGCGCGGCTGCCAGCCACCAGGGCACGGTGATCGTGTTGACGTAGACCAGGATCGCGCTCTCGCGGTGCACCAGCTCGCGCAGCGACCGGACGACCCCCCAGGCGCGTCGCGCCATCTGCGCGAGGCCGGCGGGGGTGGCCTCGGCGCGACGCAGCACCGGGAAGCCGAGCACCCGGACCTCGGCGCCCAGCTCCTCCAGCCTCGCCACCAGCGGCCCGGCATCGGGCACCGCCACCACCACGCGCCAGCCGTGGGCGCGGAGGCCGGCGACGCTCTCGAGCATCTGCAGGTCGGAGCCGTAGAGGTCCGCGGTCGGGTTCGCGACCAGGACGGTGGGGCCGGGAGACGGTGCGTTCACGCTCCCGACGCTAGGGACGGAGGCCGCGGCCGAGGCCCCGGCGGTCAGAGGACCCCCAAATTTGTCTACTTCCCCCCGAGGCCGGCGTCGGGCCTCGCGGCTCGGCCTACGTTCCACCGCAACGCCGTTGGCTGGAGCAGGGGGATCGATGGGTGACACGACGCTGGCCGAGCCGGTCCGGCTGGGCTACCGCGACCACCTGGGCGCGCTGGAGAGGGCGCAGAAGCCCGCGCGGGGAACCGCGGCGTACTCCCGGCACCTGAACCGGCCCGCCGGTCGCCGCGTCGCCGCGGCAGCCCACCTCATCGGCATGTCGCCCAACCAGGCCACCGCCCTCAGCGCCGTGCTGAGCGCGAGCGCCCTGCTGCTGCTCGCGGCGGGGCCGGCCTCGGTGTGGGTGGGCTTCACGGTCGCTGTGCTGCTCGCCGGGGGCTACGTGATGGACTCCGTCGACGGACAGCTGGCGCGGCTGCGCGGAGGGGGCTCGGTCGCCGGCGAGTGGCTCGACCACACCGTCGACTGCGCCAAGACCAGCGCCCTGCACCTGGCGGTGCTGGTGGCCTGGTACCGCCACCCCCCGGTGGAGGACGACGCGGCGCTGCTCGTCCCGATCGCCTTCGAGGTGGTCGACATCGTCTGCTTCTTCGGCATCATCATGCTCCCGTTCCTGCGGGCGCGCTACGTGTCCGCCGAGCGCCCCAAACACGCCGCCGAGAGCGTCGAGAGCCCCTGGCGTCGCTGGCTGATCCTGCCCAGCGACTACGGCGTCTTCTGCTGGATGTTCGTCCTCCTCGGCTGGCCGACGCTCTTCCTGTCCGCCTACACCCTGCTCTTCGCCCTCAACGCCGTCCTGCTCGCTCTCGCCCTGCGCAAGTGGTGGCGCGAGCTGAACGCACTCACCGCCTGAGGAGGCGCACATGCGAATCGCGATGCTGGGGACCCGGGGCGTGCCGGCCAGGTACGGCGGCTTCGAGACGGCCATCGAGGAGATCGGCCAGCGACTGGCCGCGCAGGGCCACGACGTCACGGTCTACTGCCGGGGCGCCGACGAGCCGGTGCGCGAATACCTCGGGATGCGGCTGGTGCACCTGCCCGCGCTGCGCGGTCGTGCCCTGGAGACGCTGAGCCACACCGCGCTCTCGCTGCTGCACCTGCTCGTCTCGCCCCGCCAGGACACAGCGATCGTGTTCAACGCGGCCAACGCGCCGCTGCTGCCGATCCTGCGCCTGCGCCGGGTGCCGACGGCCGTGCACGTCGACGGCCTGGAGTGGAAGCGCGCCAAGTGGGGCCCCACCGGGCGGCTGTACTACCGGCTGGCGGAGGCGTTCGCCGTGCGTTGGGGCGACGCGCTCATCGCCGACGCCCAGGGCATCGCGGACTACTACCGCCGCGAGTTCGGCGCCGGCACCGAGCTGCTCACCTACGGCGCCCCCATCCAGTCCGAGCCCGGCGCGACCCGGCTCTCCCGGCTGGGGCTGTCCCCGGGCGGCTACCACCTCGTGGTCGCCCGCTTCGAGCCGGAGAACCACGTGGCCGAGATCGTCGCAGGCTTCCGCGACTCCGGGGCCCGGCTGCCCCTGGTGGTGGTGGGCTCGGCGCCGTACGCGGACCGCTACACCGCGCACGTGCGCGAGCGCGCCGGGGACGACCCCCGGATCCGGCTGGTCGGCGCCGTCTGGGACCAGGACGAGCTCGACGAGCTCTACGCCAACGCCGTCACCTACCTGCACGGCCACTCGGTGGGCGGCACCAACCCGTCGCTGCTGCGGGCGATGGGCGCCGGCGCCGCCGTCGTCGCCTACGACGTGGACTTCAACCGGGAGGTGCTCGGCGAGGACGGGCTGTTCTTCGCCGTGCCGGCCGACGTCGCCGAGCTGCTGGAGAAGGCCGAGACCGTGCCCGACGAGCTGGCCGCCCGCGGTGCCCGGCTGCGTGCTCGCGCCGCCGAGCGCTACCGGTGGTCGAGCGTCGCCGAGGGCTACGAGGGGCTCCTGGTCCGGCTGCGGCGGGGACACTCGAGTCGCCGGCGTGTCTCGGGGCGTCGTACCGGCCGGGGCCGCAGCGGGCGGAGCGCCCCCTCGTGACCCACTCCGCGGTCGCGCTCGGGCGGCGGCTGCCCCGGCCGGTCGCTGCGCTGGCCGCGCAGGTGACCCTGGCGGGCAGCAGCCTCGCCCTGCAGCTGCTCGCGGCGCGCGAGCTCGGTGCCGCCGGGCTCGGCCAGTACGCCCTGCTGTTCGGGGCGACCGTGATGTTCACCGCGCTGTCCACCGGGCTCGTCGGGGACAGCCTGACCGTCCTGGACCGCGACGATCCGGCGGTGCGCGCCGCCCTGGTGCGGATCGCCGCCCTCACCGTCGCGGCGGCCACCGTCACCGGCGGCACCGTCGTCGTGCTCGGGACCGGGTTGCCCGCCGCGGCGGCTCTCGCGTTCGCGGGCGCCACCGCGGCCTTCATGGTGGCCGACCTGCTGCGCCGGCTGCTGATGGCGGACCTGCGCTTCGGGTGTCTGGTCCTGGTCGACGGCACCGGGCTGCTGGTCAGCCTCGCGGTGCTGGCCGGGGCCGCGTACGTCGCCTCGCTGAGCCTGGCGGCCTTCCTGGCAGCACTGATGCTGGGCCAGCTGAGCGCCTGTCTGGTGGCCGGCCTGCTCCTGCCCCGCCGCGAGCGCGCCCTCGGGCACGGCCCGCCCGCCTGGCGGGCCGTGCTCGGCTTCGGAGTGTGGCGGGCCACCCAGCAGTTCGTGCGCCCGACGGCGCTCAACGCGGCCCGGTGGCTGGTGCTGCTCGCCGCCGGCCAGGCGGCGGTGGGCGAGCTGGAGGCGGCCCGGGTGTTCGTGGCGCCGGCCCTGCTGCTGGTGCAGGGCATCGGCTCCTACCTGTTCTCCTCCTACGCCGCCGACCGGGACCGACCGCTCGACGCGTTGCTGGGCCGGGCCGACCGGGCCGCCGCGGTGATGCTGGTCGCCGCCACCCTCTGCGGGCTGGCGGCCGTCGCCGCCAGTGGCGTGCTCGGCCCGCTGCTGACCGGTGGCCGGTTCCCCCTCGAGGTGCCTGCGGTGCTGGGCTGGACGGCGTACGCCGCGTCCTGTGCCGCGGTCCTGCCCTACGGCAGTCTCGCCGCGGTGCGAGGCCAGCAGGCGCAGGTGCTGCTGGTCCGGGTGGTCGACTCGTGCCTCTCGCTGCTCCTGGTCGCCGCGCTGCTGCTGGCGGTGGGCACGCCCGCCTGGTCGATGCCCTGGCTGCTGTGCGTCGGCTCGTTCGTCGGCGGGTGGTGGTGTCGCCGCCTGCTGACCGGGCTCGTCGAGGAGTCCCGGGCCGACTCGAGCTCCACGGCCGGCGCTTCCGGGCTGGCGGGTGCGCCGCGATGACCTCCACCCTCGACTCCCCGCCCGACGTCGGGGCGAGCCGCGAGCGCGACCTGCGCCTGGCGGCGTCCCTCGCCCCGCTGGGCCGCTCGCCGTTCCGGCTGCTGCTGATCTTCCTGCTCCTGCTGCTCTCCACCGTCGCCTGGCGCAAGGGCACCTACTACTCCGGCGGCATGGACGGCGTGGTGGTGATGAAGGCGGCGCTGAACGTCGTCGCCATCATCCTGGCCTTCACCGCGCCCCGGCGCGGGACGCCCTGGGACCGGTTCCCCGTGGGGCCGCTGCCCTGGCTCGGCGCCTACCTCCTGATCACCGGCCTGGGCGCCGTGCTGGACGGCAACGGCCTGGCCACCGGCGTCCTGATCGCGCGCAGCTTCCTGATCATCGCGACGCTCGTGCTCGTCTTCTCCCGCTATCTCAGCGTGCAGGTGCTGAGCACGCTGATGACGGCCATGCTGCTGCTGGCGGGCTTCACCTCCGTCACCGGCATCGGCTCGCTGGCCAGCGAGGGCCGCCTCTACGGAGGGATCCCACCGGTCAACGCCAACGAGATCGCGCTGCTGGTCAGCATCCCGTTCCTGTGCCTGGTCTGGCGTTGCATCGTGGGAGTGGCCAACTCGCGCGACGTCGCTGCGCTGCCGATCCTGCTCGCGGTCGTCTGGGCCACCGGGACCCGCACCGGGCTGGCGGCGCTCCTGCTGGCGACCGTCCTGCTCGTGCTGCTGGCCGCGCGCCTCCCGGCCTACGTCTTCTCCCTCGGTGTGCTGGCCGTCCCCACGGGCCTGGCGATCGCCGTCTACACGCCGGTGCTCAGCCAGTACCTCACCCGTGGCGACACCAGCAGCATGCTGACGCTGAACTCGCGGACCATCGCGTGGCGCGCGGCTCTGGAGTACCCCGACACCGCGGCGCAGGAGATGCTCGGCGTCGGGCTGTCGGTGAAGAAGATCCCCGTCTCGGCCATGTACCGCAACGAGCAGATCCTCGACAGCACCTGGGTCTCGGCCCTGGTGCAGGCCGGCTGGCTGGGCACCGCGGTGCTGGTGCTGCTCGTGCTGATCACCCTGGCCAAGGCCGCCACCACCCAGGCGCCCTGGCGGTCGCTGGGCGTGGTGACGCTGGTGCTGCTGGTGCTCGTCAGCGTGCTGGAGAGCGGGCTCTTCGACGCCTCCGCCGCCTTCATCACCTTCTTGTGCTTCGCCTTTGCAGTGCAGGTACCCGCCGACGAGGGAGCCCCCCGATGACCTTCACCGTGATGATCGTGTGCTCGGCCAACGTCTGTCGTTCGCCGCTCACCGCTGTCCTGCTGGACAGGGCTCTGCGCGGCCATCTCGTGCGCCACCACCTCCAGATCCGGACGTGCGGCCTCGATGCGATCCCCGGGGACCTGGCGTGCGCCGAGATCGCACGCCTGCTCAATCGGGCCCACGAGACCCGGCACGGGCTCTCCGAGCACCGCGCGACGCTGGCCACCCCGGCAGCCTTGGCGGGTGCCGATCTCACCCTCACCGCCGATCGGCACGCGCGCGCAGGGGTGGTCCGGATGTTCCCCCAGTCACACTCGCGCGTCTTCACGGTCCGTGAGGCCGGGCAGCTCGCCGCGCAGCTGCACGGCGAGCTTCCTCGGCTCCCCTCAGGCGAGCCCACCGCGCTGTCTCAGGCCCTCCCCGAGGGCGTCGAGCGCCGACTGCGCGAGTTCGTCGTACAGCTCGATGCCCAGCGCGGCCTCGGCGACCAGGTCCGCACCGAGCGTCAGCTGACGCTCTCCGCGCCGTGGCGGCCCCTGGAGATCCAGGGGCATGACGTGCCCGATGCGCATCTCGATCACCGAGTCCGGCACCGTCTGGTGCTCCGGCTCGCCCAGCCCCCGGTCACTCAGTTCGCCGAGACGATGGCGGCGTTCACGGCCCTCGCCCAGCAGCCCGGACCGCGCCCCTGACGCCCGGCGCCGCGTCCCTCAGGCAGCGGGCGCGGCGCCGCCCAGCAGGCTCTGCGCCAGCAGGGGCGCCAGGTGCTCGGAGTACTCCCAGGTCAGGTGCGAGCCGTCCGCGCGGACCGGCTGGTTCCCGGTGAAGGCCGGACACAGGTCGGCGGCGCAGAACCACGCCGAGGTGTCGATGTACTGGACCTTCGCGAGGTCGGCGGCGGTCTGCTCCGCCTGCGCCATCAGCGACCAGGCCTCGCCGATCGCGGAGACGCAGTCGTCGGGGGCAGCGCCCCGGGTCATGCACAGCTCCAGGTTGCCGGCGTTGGGGGGCGGCGCGAGGACCACCGTCCGCCCCGCCGCACCCTCGAGCCTGCGGAGGGTGTCTGTCATCGCGGACTGCACCTCCTGCTGGGCGGCGGACCCGGTGTTCTCGGAGTACAGGTTCTCCAGGTCGTTCTGCGACGAGGCCAGCACCAGCAGGTCCGGCCTCATCCGCTGGACCGCCTGGACGGCGAAGTCGCGGTGCCGCTCGCACTCGACGAACCGCTTTCCGTCGGCCACCACCGGGGCGTTCCACACCGGGCACTGGCCCATCGTGAGCTGTTGGACCGCGAAGCCACGCGGCACCAGCGCCTTCCGGATGCCGGGCATCCAGGAGATGGCGTAGGAGTCACCCAGCACGACGACCGTCTTCGTGGCGCCCTCGTCACCGAAGCGGCACTTCGCCAGGGTCCCGGCGCCGACGTTCGCGCAGCCGTCCGCGGTGATCCGGTCGACCCAGTTCGCCAGCCCCAGGTCCTCCACGGCCGGGTCCAGGTCGGGGAAGGCGGTCGCCTGGAGTGCGCTCACCACGGCCTCCTGCTGCGCGCGAAGTTCCGGCGAGACCGGTGCCGCGCCGGTCTCCGAGTCGGCAGGCACGGCCGAGTCGGTCGCCTCGAGCGGCGCGGACTGCAGCTGCTCGAAGCGCGTCGGCTCCGGGGTCCGGGTCGGTTGGAGGGCCAGACCCACGGCCAGCAGGCAGGTGACGACCAGGCAGCCGAGCACGAGGTTCTGCACGTGCAGGGGAAGCCGGTTCTCGAACAGCGGAGAGCGCAGGTGGCGCTCCCGACGCCGGGCCAGCATGCCGGGCTCCAGCCAGCTCGACCGACGGATCGGGTCCTCCACCAGGTGGTAGCTCAGCACCGACAGCATGACGATGGCGATGCACGCGAGCAGCTGGTACTGCAGACCGCCCCGGGGGTAGAACGCCTGCAGGACGATGATCGCGGGGAAGTGCCACAGGTACAGCGAGTAGGAGATGTCGCCCACGTACCCGGCGACGGGGTTCACGATCGGGCGCAGGTAGGTCTGTTCGCGCGACATGCCCGAGACCAGGACGCAGGCGGTGCCGAGGACGGGCAGCGCGGCCCACGGCGCCGGGAAGGTCGAGGTCTCACCGATCAGGAAGAGACCCGCCGCGATGCCCAGCAGACCCGCCACCCCGAGCCCGGAGGCGAGCCGGGCGGGGAGCTCCTTCAGGTAGGGAGAGAGCACCGCGAGGAGGGCACCGACACCGAGCTCCCACCCCCGGTCCAGCGTCGAGAAGTACGCCTGGACGGGCTCGGTCGAGGTATGCCACACCGAATAGGCGAACGAGGCGAGGGTGAGTGCCCCCGCGACGACCCCCAGCGCCAGTCGGCCGCTGCGCACCCTGCCTCGGGCAAGGGCGTAGGTGGCCAGGATGATGAGCGGCCACAGCAGGTAGAACTGCTCCTCGACGCTGAGCGACCAGTAGTGCTGCAGCGGCGACAGGAGCCCGTCGTCGCGGAAGTAGTCGGTATCGACCGCGGCGAAGTGCCAGTTCGCGCTGAAGACGAGCGCCCAGAGCCCGTCTCGAGCAGCCGCCGCACCGCGAAGATGGTTGTAGGCGAAGAAGGTCGCCGCCACGGTGGCGGCGATCACCAACGTCGCGGCGGGCACGATCCGCCTGATCCGGCGCCGGTAGAAGTTCGTGAAGCTGATCCGCCCGTCGCGCTCGTGCTCCTTGAGGAGGAGCCCGGTGATCAGGAACCCGGAGAGGACGAAGAAGACGTCGACTCCGATGAAGCCTCCCCGGGGATAGCCCCAGAGGTGGTTGGCCACCACGGCGAGCACCGCGACCGCGCGCAGGCCCTGGACGTCTCGTCGTGGCATGGCACCCGGTCCGCTGTGATCTCCACTCACGTCTCTTCCCCCGCTTCCCCACTTCCGGCGCCCGGTGCGGCCGGTGCTGTCGCCGTGGCGGGCACCGCCTAGGCGGCCGCCTCCGGCCCCCGCTTGTCGCCTGTCGGCTCCTCGGCTGCTCGCGGCGCCTCCGCAACCGGCTCGGTCACCTCGGGCTCGTTCTGGACGGCGGGGCTGGGTTGCCGGGCGGTCGAGAGCGGGGAGAGCTCGACCCTGTCGAGCGAGATCCGGGACCGGTAGTCGTGCTCGGGCGTCCCGCGACCGAGCCGCTCGGCGTTGAGGACGGTGCCGAGCACCGGGACCCGCGCGCTGCGCAGAGCCTCCATCGCCTGGGTGACCTGGTTGCCCGTGGTCGTGCCGGCCCCGATCACCAGGACCGCGCCGTCGGTGTGCCTGCCCAGCACGAGGACGTCGGTGACCGAGAGCACCGGCGGGCAGTCGTAGATCACCACGTCGAAGCGCTGACGCAGGTGGGAGATGAGCGACTGCATCGCCGAGGATCCCAGCAGCGCCGTCGGGTCGGGCGGCAGCGACCCGGCGGGCAGCACGCTCAGGGTGCCGTGGTTCCACGGGAGCAGGACCTTGTCCAGGGTGGTCTCGCCGACGAGGACGTCGGAGAGCCCCAGGACGCCCTCGATGCCGAAGACCGCGGCGGCTCCGGGGCGGCGCATGTCCGCCTCGACCAGGCAGACCGAGGCTCCGCCCTGCGCCCAGCTGACCGCCAGGTTGCAGGCCACCGTGGTCTTGCCCTCCCCCGCGAGGGCCGAGGTGATGGCGAAGTGACCCAGCTCGCGATCGACGGTCGCGAACTTGAGGGCGGTGCGGATGGTCCGGTAGCGCTCGGCGCTGACCGAGCGCCAGTCCAGGGTGACCAGGGGGCGACGCGCCGCCCGGCGCTCGCGCACGGTGGTGCCCAGAGCCGACATCCCGGTCAGCTCACGCACGTCCTCGCCGCTCTTGACCCGGCGATCGAGGTGCTGACGGATCACCGCCAGGACGAAGCCGACGGAGAGCCCGCCCACCAGGCCGAGCAGCAGGTTGAGCGGCACCTTGGGCGAGGAGGGCTGGGCGGGCACCTCGGCCGGCTGTGCCAGGGACACCCGGACGTTGGAGACGTTCGTGGCCTGGGCGACCTCGAGCGCCTCGATCACGACCCCCATCTGCACGGAGATCGCGTTCGACAGCTCCATGGCCACCACCGGGTCGGGGTCGGTCACCGACACGTGGATGAGCACCGTCTCGGGCTCGCTGGAGACCGACACCTTCTCGGCCAGCTGTCGGGTGCTGAGGTCCAGGTCGAACTCCTCGAGCACGGGCTCCAGCACCCGCGGGCTCTCCGCCAGAGGCGCGTAGGAGCGCACCCGCTGGACGGCGAACTGCGACCCCTGGAAGATCTCGCCCTGGCTCCCGCTGCGCTCGGCGACCGTGACGAACGAGCGCGACTGCGCGGTGTACTGCACCTGCGCGGTCATGCTGAGCGCGGCGGCCACCAGCAGGCCGAGCGCGAGGCAGGTGCCCCAGACGCGCCAGCGCCGCTGCAGCACGACCACGTAATCGGTGAAAGTCACTGAGCCCCCCAAGGTTCGGTGTCGGGCGGCCCGCAGAGAGCCGCCTGGACGAGGCTCGCCCACCCCGAGCCCCCGACCCGGCCCCCACGGGGCGATATCACCAATTTGAGGTGTCCCCGGCGCCGCGGTCCCCCGCCGGGCGGCGCGGCCCGCACAGTGGCCCTCTACGCGAGAAGGGTGCGCCGATGCATGTGGAGCTGTTGCTGGATCCGGCGCATCTGTCCGGCTGGCACCGCGACCTGGTCACCTCGGTCCGCAGGGCCGGCGTCACCGTCCGCGTGGTCTGGATCGACAGCGGGCGGGCTGCCCCGCTGTCCTCGGCCACGGTGCGGTTGGAGCGGCGCCTGCACGGCCTGACCGCGGCCCGCGGGGCCGAGACCGCAACCCACTCCCTGCCGCCCGAGTCGGCGGCGCCGGTGGCCGTGCTCGAGCAGGACCCCTCGCCCTGGGACCGGCTCACGGTCGACCTGGTGGGCACCGCGCGCCGCCCGGACCAGCCCTGCTGGCGGCTGCTGGTCGACGGCGTCCCGGGCACCGCGGCGCTGCTGCCCGCGCTCGGCGCCGGGCGGTTCCCCGTGGTGGCGCTGCGCGCCGACGACGGCACCACGGTGGCCGAGGCCCGCCCCGGCAGCGAGCGTCCCGGGGTCGTCTCCGCGGCCCTCGACGACGTACTCGCCGGCGTGGTGACGCTGGTGACCCAGGCCGTGCTGGGCAACCGCCTGCGCGTGGAGGCGGACAGCGCACAGCTTGAGGGATCCGCGACGGCGGACGACCCCGCGGTGGCGGCGCCGCCGAGCGAGCGCGCGCAGCAGCTGGTCCCGCGTGCGCTGCGCGTGGTGGGCGGCACGGCGGTCCGCAGCGCCTATCGCGCGCTCTACCGGACCCCACACTGGAGGGTCGGCTGGCGGGTGGTGGACGGGCCCGACCTGCTCGACCTCCCCCCCGCGCTCCCGGGCGGCTGGCGGACGCTGCCCGACGACGGGCACCACTTCTACGCCGACCCGTTCCCGATCCTGGTCGACGGCGTGACCCACCTCTTCGTGGAGGACTACGACCACCGCATCGGGCGCGGGGTCATCTCGGTGACCCAGCTCGACGAGGGCGGCACGCCGGCGACGCCGCGTCCGGTGCTGAGCCACGACGTGCACCTGTCCTACCCGCACGTGCTGGCCGACCAGGGTGAGCTGTGGATGATCCCGGAGACCTCCGCAGCCGGCACCGTGGAGCTCTACCGGGCGGTGGGCTTCCCGGACCGCTGGGTGCGCGAGAGGGTGCTGATCGAGGGCGTCGAGGCCAGCGACGCCACGCCGTTCCAGCACGGGGGCCGGTGGTGGCTGGCGGCGACCGTGCGCCACGCCGGCTCGTGGTCCGACACCCTGCACCTGTGGCACGCCCCGCACCTGGTCGGCCCCTGGACGCCGCACCGGCGCAGCCCCGTGCTCCTCGACATCGCCTCGGCCCGCCCCGCGGGGCGGGTGGTGCAGCGCGAGGGACGCCTGCTCCGCCCGGTGCAGGACTGCTCGCGAGGCTACGGCGCGGCGCTCGCCATCGCCGAGATCACCGCGCTCGACGAGGACACGTTCGCGCAGCGGGTGCTCACCCGGTTCGAGCCCGGGCCCCCGTGGCCCGGACGCCGGCTGCACACCGTCAACCGCGCCGGCCGCCTGGAGTGCATCGACGGCTCGGCGCTCTCCGCACGCCTTTGGTGAAGCCCCAGGAGGAGGCAGCAATGCCCAGCTACGTCGTCGCCCGCGAGGACGACCTGGACTTCGGATCCGTCGAGTACGCCGAGCTGTTCGACCAGTCGGGCGCCACCCTCTTCCAGCACCCCACCTGGATCGGCGCCGTCTACCGGACCCTGGCACCACACCGGGCTGCCACCCCCCTGGTGGTGACCATGCGCTGCGAGGGTGTCCTGGTGGGCGTCCTGCCCCTGCTGTCGCGCCGGCGCCGCGGCGTACGGCGCGTGGAGTTCGCCGACCTCGGCGTCTGCGACTACGTCGCGCCGGTCCTGCACCGCGCGCACCGTCACGCCCTGCTGGCCGACCCGCAGGTGCGGGACTCGATCCGCTCGTGCCTGGGCCGCTTCGACCTCCTGCTCCTGGAGCGGCTGCCCGGCTCCCCGGACGAGGCCGCCTGCCTGCTCTCGGCGCGCACCACCCGCCGGCACCGCTACGACTCCCACGCCATCTCGCTGCCCGCGACCCACCAGCAGTGGCGCAGCCAGGCACTCGATCCCAAGCTCGTCCGCCACCTCGACCGCAAGCGCAAGCGGCTGCGCCCCAAGGGAGCCGTGCAGCTGACCCAGGTCAGCGACCCGGCCCGGGTCCCGGAGCTGATGGCCGACCTGCAGCGGTTCCGACGCGACCGCTTCGCCGAGCGCCACGGGATCGACCTCGTGCAGGACCCGGGCGGCTTCGCCTTCTACCGTCAGGTCGCCGTGGACAGCCTCACCCACGGCGGGCCGGTCGCGATGAGCGCACTCACCGTCGGCGACAGCGTGGCGGCCGTCTCCCTGGACCTGGTCGACGAGCAGCGCCACCTCTTCCTCGTGGTGGGCTACGACTTCGCCCGGCTGCGCAACTACTGCCTGGGCCTGATCATCGTCGAGGAGCTGGTCTCGCGCGCGATCGAGGCCGGGCGGCACACCTTCGACCTGACCGTCGGCGACGAGAGCTACAAGAGCGAGCTGGGTGCGCACGCGACGCCGATGTACGCGGTGCGCCGCGCCGCCACGCCGGTGGGTCTGGCCGCCGCCGCCGCCCTGGACCTGGACACGACGGCCCGGCGGCACGCGAAGCGCGCCCTCGCCGTGGCGCGGCGCCTCCCGAGCCTGCGCCTGCCGGGGCGCCGCCGGGCCATCCCCGCCGCAGGCCATGCCTGACCCGGGTGACGCGGCAGCGGTCGAGCCGCCGCGCTCCGGGCTGCCGCGCGCCGCGATCCGGGCCTCGCCGCTGCTGCTCACCGCCCTCCTGCTGTCCTCGGCTCCCGGACCCGAGGCGCCGGCCGGCGCACCCGAACCAGCCTGGACACCCACGCCACGTTCACCCGTCGTCGCCGCCGACACGACGGCCAGGCTCGACGGGCCGGGGCGCACCCTGCACGTCTCCCCGCAGGGCCGCGTGCACGCCCGCGGCACCCGGGCCGACCCGCTGCGCACCATCGCCGCAGCCGTCGACCGGGCGCAGCCGGGCGAGGCCATCCTCGTGCGCCGCGGTGTCTACCCCGAGCGGGTGGACATCCCGAGGGGGAAGCCGCTGCGGATCCGGGCAGCACCCGGAGAGCGGGTCTGGCTCGACGGCAGCCGGATCGTGCGCGGCTGGCAGCGCACGCCGTACGGGTTCGCGCACGAGGGCTGGGAGCCGGAGTTCGACTCCAGTCCCACCTACATCGAGGGTGCCCCGGACAACACCGAGGAGGGCTGGTCGTTCATCGACCCGGCCAGGCCGATGGCGGCCCACCCGGACCAGGTGTGGATCGACGGGGTCCCCCAGCGCCAGGTCGGGTCGGTGCAGGAGCTGCGCCCCGGGAGCTTCTTCGTCGACGACGCCGCGGACGTGCTCCACCTGGGTAGCCCACCGCGGGGCCACCGGGTGCGCGCCTCGGTCCTCAACCGCGCCCTCAGCATCCAGGCGGCCGGCACCCGCGTCGTCGGCCTCGGCGTACGCCGCTTCGCCCCCTCGGTGCCGCAGATGGGCGCCGTCACCGTCGAGGCCGGCAGGGTGACCCTGCGCGACATGGTGATCCGCGAGAACGCGACGACGGGGCTCCACGTGATGGCCGCAGGGGTGCGGGTGCGCGACGTCACCACCGCGAGGAACGGCATGCTCGGGATGAGCGCGACGTACGCCGACGGGTTGCGCGTGGTGCGGCTCCGGTCGCGACGCAACAACACCGAGGGCTTCAACACCTCCCCGGTGGCCGGCGGCGTCAAGGTCGGCCGCAGCCGCCGTGTCCTCGTGCGGGGCAGCGCGCTGGTGTCCAACGCGGGCACCGGGCTGTGGTTCGACGAGTCCTCCAGCGACATCCGGGTGATCGACACCACGATGCGGGACAACGCGCGCCATGGGCTGTCGCTGGAGATCTCCGCGCGCGCTCTCGTCGCGGACAGCCTGATCACCGGCAACGGCGGCGACGGGATCAAGGTCAACAACACCCAGGACGTGGCGCTGTGGAACAACACGCTCGTCGGGAACGGGCGGACCCTGAACCTGGTCCAGGACCCGCGCCAGCCGGACTCACCGGAGTCCATCGGGCGGGACCCGCGCCAGCCCTTCCCCGACCCCACGATGACCTGGCGGCTGGGGCCGGTGGCGGTGCACAACAACATCCTGGCGAGTGCCCGGCGCTCGGCGCTGTGCCTGCTGTGCGTGGAGGACTACTCCGAGCGCTTCTCCGCGGGCCAGCTGGGCGTGGTCACCGACGGCAACGTCTACCAGCGACCGACCGCGAACCGGCCGCCCTGGGCCGTCGTCTGGTCGCAGGGCGCCGGCGACCCCGCCGCCTTCCGCACGATCGCCGACTTCCGCAACGCGACCGGCAACGAGCGCCGACACCTCGAGCTGGTCGGGCGCAGCGCGGTGACCGCGACGATGGCGGCCAGCGTGTGGGTCGTCCGCGCGATGCCGCTGCTGGCGCGGCGCCTGCCCCGGGACGTGGGCGACCTCCTCGGCCGCCGGCGCGGACGCCACCTGGGTGCCTGGCTCACGCCCCCGCCGCGCAGGTGACAGGGCCCGGCCGGAGCACCGGCCGGGCCCTGCTGACGCCCTCGTTCAGGGAGTCGCGGTCTCCACCCTCAGGTCATCGAACAGGCCCACCACCGGAGCATTGGTCGCCGACCCGGAGAGATAGGTGCGCAGGCCGACTCCGCCCGCCGACTGCAGGGTGGCCGAGGTGTCGGTGACCGAGCCGGTCCACGCCGAGGGCTCGGGCGAGCCGACCGCCCAGACCTTCGCGCGCAGGGTGGTCGGCGAGGTGCCCACCGCCTGGACCCGGACCTGCAGCAGCTGGCCGGCCGCCGCCGTGAGGCCGGTTACGGCCCGCGTCTGCAGGGTGGTCTCCGTGCCGGCGACCGTGCGGCCCAGCGTCAGGGAGACGCTACCGTTCGCCAGCAGCCTCACCATGGCGTGGTAGGAGTCGCCGGCCACCGTGCGTGGCTGCACGGTGAGGTACGTGCCACCTCCGGTGGCCGCCTTGTCGGCCCCCAGGCGCGCCGTCACGTCCGCGGCCGTGGTCGACACCCCGGGGAGCGTCATGCCCGGCCCGCTGCCGGCGGTGCCCATCCGGATCCGGCCCTGCCCCTCGCTCACCGAGAAGTTGGTGGCGGTGCCCGACCTGACCCAGGCGCCGCCGATCTCGGCGCTGCCCCAACCTCCGCTCACCGAGCGCGCGAAGGAGTCGGCGGCCAGGGCCGACGGTGCGGGGGCTTCGGTGACCGTGACCGACCGCGACGTGGTCGCGGTGGCGCCCTTGTCGTCGGTGACGGTCAGCGAGACCTGATAGGTGCCCGCCGCGGCGTACTCGTGGGTCGCGTTCGCCGTGCTGGCCGTGGTCCCGTCCCCGAAGCTCCACGCGTGCCCGGCGATCGTCCCGTCGGCGTCGCTCGAGGTCGAGCTCACCGACAGCTCCAGGTCCTGCGCCGAGGAGGTGAAGGAGGCGGTCGGGGGCTGGTTCGGCGTACCGGCCGCAGCGGTCCAGTGGCCTCGGATCTCGGCCGCGGGCAGCGCCCGCTTGTACACCGCGACCTCGTCGATGTCACCGGCGAGGAACGCGCTGGTGGGTGCCGAGGGCCAGTTGGTCAGGGTGTCGCCCCCGACCCGCCAGTAGCCCAGCGCCAGGTGCTCCCCGACGGTGACGTCGGCCCGCTCGCCGGCGAGAGCGCCGTCCACGTAGAGCCTCATCCCGGCCGGGGAGAGCGTCGCGGCCGCGTGGTGCCACTGCCCGTCGTTGAGCCCGGCAGCGCTGCTGACCACCTGTCGCGTGGCGTTCGGCTTGACGCCGAAGACCACCTGCCCGGAGTCGGTCAGGTACAGGTGGCGGTCCACCTTGCTGGAGTTGCGGTCGACGCGGTTGCCGCGCCCGACGATCTTCCCACCGGTCACCGACGTCGTGCGGAACCAGCCCTCGATCGTGAACACGTCCGGCGGGCTGTCCTGGACCGAGGAGTTGGCCCGGGTCGCGGTGGTCCCGGGGAACCGGGCGGCGCTGTCGGAGGTGTCGCCGGCCAGGGGCCCCGGCACCCCGCGGGTGACGTCGGCGGTCGTGGTCAGCGGCCGGAACCCGGCCGAGTCCGCGGCAGTGGTGCCGCTGCCCTCGCCGAAGCGCCAGTAGTGGGTCGGCTCGCTGGCCTGGACCGCCTTGACGTAGGCGCTGTCGGTCCCGGAGGCGGCGACCGTGACCGGCGTCCACGGCGAGTTGGCGACGTTGCCGAAGGGGTCGGTGACGCTGACCCGGTACTGGTGCGTCGACCCCGGCGCCAGCCCGCTGTCGCTCAGGCCCATCCCGAAGTGGTTCCACCACCTGGCCCGCACCGATCGGGTGTGGATCAGGCCCGCCGCGTTCTGGGTGTCGCGGTAGACCCGGTAGGTGAGGTACTCGTTGTCGGTGTCCTCGTTGGAGGTCCAGTTGATGCGTGCCTTTCCCGCCTCGGTCGAGGTGACGTTGAGCGGGTAGGTGGTGCTGAACAGGCTCGGGCCGCGGTCGTTGGGAGCGATCGCGGGGGTGGCGAAGCGGACCAGCCCCTGCTGGGCCTGGCCGTTCACCCGGGTGAACTCACCGCCCATCACGATGTAGTCGCGGTTGCCGGTGACGCTCCAGGGGCCCTGGAACTGGCCGGTGTAGCTGCCGGTGTTGAGGGCGGGGTACCAGGTCAGCATCGACGCCGCCGGCAGTCCCTCGAAGCTGTAGTAGCGGCCCTGGTCCGGCTCCCAGGTGACCTTCTGCCCGGAGGGCTGCTTCGCGAACGCGATGCCCCGGAAGTAGGGGTAGCTGCCGACGTTGCCGGCGCCCTGGCGGATCGCGTCGATGTTCTCGCAGTAGTGGGTGTGGCTGGCCGCGTAGACGACATCGCCCTGGGCGTGCAGGGAGTAGGTGTCGCCGTGGCAGTCGGCCAGCCAGGACACCTTGCCGTCGTCCCACGAGGCGGCGAAGGTGCCCTCCCAGGTCCCGCCGCTGCGACCGTAGGTGTAGCCGCCCCCGTAGACGTTGTCGCCGTCGCTGGTGAGGGTGGTGATCGCGCCGTCGGCGGTGCCGTTGCGGACGTGGTCGTTGGTCTCGAACGGCAGGCTCGCCCCGGTGATGGCGTCGACCATGCCGAGGCCGTAGCCGGGGGTCGAGGAGCCGTTGAGGGCCGTGAACGAGCCTCCCACGACCAGCTTCGTGCCGGCCTGGTTGAGGGTCATCGCCCAGACGTAGCCTCCGGTCGTGGTGGGTGCCCAGTCCAGCAGCGCGCCGTCGGAGGCCCGGAAGGCCGCCAGGTTGCTGCGGTTCTGGGTGCCCACACCGCTGAAGCTGCCGCCCACGTAGACGGTCTCGTTGGTGGCCACGATGGCGCTGACGTCGTAGTTCACCGGCGGGGCGAAGGACGAGATCAGGGCGCCGGTGCCCGCGTTGAACGCCGCGACGCGCCGTCGGGTGACGCCGTCCACCGAGGTGAAGTCACCGCCGACGTAGACGCGGGTGTTGTCCGGGGAGACGGCCACGGCGCGCACCTGCGCGTTGAAGGAAGGGGCGAACGAGGTCGACAGGGCACCGGTGGTGACGTCGAAGGCGAGCATGTTGTTGCGGGTGACGCCCCCGGACGAGGAGCCGGCGGGCCGGGCGGTGCTGAAGCTGCCGCCGGCGTAGACGCGGTTGCCGACCATCGCCTGGGACCAGACCACACCGTCGATCTGTGCCGTCGGCAGGGCGTCGGCCGACACCGTCGCCGGGGTGAGCGGATCGCTCGGGTCCTGCGGTGCCGTGTCCGCCGGGGCGGGGGACGCGGCGATCCACCCGGAGCTCAGCGCGATCAGCAGGGCCAGGCAGCGCACCGCCCAGCGTTGCACTCCTGTCGTGCGGCGCCGTGGCGCCTCGTCGTGCCTGTGCTGGGTCAATGTCCCCACCCCTTGTCGGTGTCGAGCTCGCGTCCGGGAGCCGCCGGTGGTGCGGAACCTAGACAGCGGGGCGGCCCTGCCGGGGCCAGGAGTGAGGACGTCGCCCATATTGGGTGCCGCGAATCAGCCCACGGCGCCGACGAGCGCCACCGACGGCGCCTCACCGGTGTAGCTGGCCACGATCCGCAGGTCCTCGCGGCCGGCCGGGGGCACGGTGTAGACGTACGTCGCACGCTGGGTGGCTCCAGCCGCTAGCTCGCCCCGCAGCGCGCGGGTGGGCGGCCCGATGAGCGGAGAGGCCGGCACCCGGTCGCGTCCGTGCTCCAGCGCGACCACGACGTGGTCGAGGCTGATCGGCTCCCCCGACGCGTTGACCAGCTCGAGGTCGACGCGGACGGCCGGGCCGGCGATCTCACCGGGCCCGCGGGCCTGGCCCTGGACCGCCTGGACCCCGGTCACCACCAGACGCACCCCTGTCCCGAAGTCCGCGGGCTCGTCCATCGGGACCGCGGCCAGGGTCCGCACCGGACGCACCGGCACCGGCTTCAGCGAGGCGCGCCGGGGCTGCGGCGACGTCGAGGTCCCGGCGGCGCCGGGGGTCTGCGCCCCGGCCGGGGATGGGGACGGCGACGAGCGGGTGACGAGCAACGCCGCCAGGACGGCGAGCACGGCGACCACGACGATCGCGCCCACCCACGACAGCCGACGCGGTGACACGGGGACGCTCATCTTTGCCTCCTGGGCGCTGGGGCGAGACGCACGCGGGTGCACGGTCCCCTACCGGCTCGCATTCTGGTGACCCGCCGGGTCCGGGTGGTCCGGGAGCGGCGGCGGTCCCCCGTATTGGGGAAGTCCGGCGGCGGGGGCCCGAACCGCTCGGCGTACTGCGGATCGTGGGCGAGTGCGTCAGTGAGTGGCAGCGCCACGGGCCTGCGCTTCCAACGGTTGAGAGGTACGTCCATGCACTGGTCCACCCCGTCGGCAGGGCCCGGCGAGCATCCTCTGGTACGCAGGACGCTCATGGCCCTGTTCGTCCTGGCAGTGCTGGCCGCCCTCGTCGCGACCACCGGTGCGCTGTACCTCGACCACCAGCTGAGCAACCGGGTGGAGCGGATCGGAGGGGTGTTCGACGGCCTCGACGACCGCCCCACCCAGCCGAGCGAGGGACCTGCCGCGGAGGCGATCAACATCCTGATGATCGGCAGCGCCGGCGCGGACGACGAGCAGGAGAACCTGGCCTGGCTGCCGGGCCAGAGCGCCGACAGCATCATGGTCCTGCACATCGAGGGGGACCGCTCGGGGGTCTCGGTGATCTCGATCCCGCACGACGCCCTGACCGCCTCGCCCGACGGTGAGGGCGTGACCACGGTCGATGACGCCGTCTCCGGCGAGGCCCCCTCGGAGGCCATCGAGACGGTCGAGGCGATCACCGACGTGCGGATGCACCACCTCGCGGTCCTGGACTGGACGGGGCTGGAGGGGGTCGTGGACGGGGTCGGCGTGGACCTCGGCGACCCTCAGGAGCTGCGTGACCCCACGCGCCAGCAGGCACTGATCGAGGAGCTGGTGACCCGGGTCCTGGCCTCCTCCTCCGACCTCGACCTGCTCGACCTGCGCCAGCAGCTGGAGGCCATCGCCGGCCACCTCAGCGTCGACGAGGACTGGTCGAGCAAGCAGATGCTGGAGCTGGCCATGTCGATGCGGGGTCTCGACGGCGCCGACGTGGAGTACTTCACAGCTCCCGTCGTGCCCGGGCGAGCCACCGGTACCAAGCGCCTCGACCAGGAGGCCGGCCACCGGCTGTGGGCAGCGGTGCGCGACGACGACGCCGTAGGCGAGACCGTGCCGAGCCCCCCCGGTCCGAACACCCCGGGCTGAGCGCCGCGCTCAGCCCGGCTGCTGGCCCTGCTTCATCGCGGCGTACAGCGCGATCGCGCCCAGCTGCGAGTGCACCCCGAGCTTGCTGAGGATCGAGCCCACCTGGCTGCGCACCGTCATCTGCGAGACCCCGAAGAGCTCGGCGATCGAGGTGACGCTGTCCCCGGCGTAGAGCAGGCGCAGGACCGTGCGCTCGCGGGCGGTGAGCAGCGCCATCTGCGCCAGGAGGCGACCGCGCTCGTCCCGGACCGCCTCCCACTCCCCTGTCAGCTCCTCGCGGGTCGCCTCCGCCATCACCGGGCGGCCGGCGACCACCTCGGCGAGGACGGCGTCGAGATCGGCCAGCCCCGTCGACTCGGGGAGCACCTCGCGCGCGGACGCCCGCAGCGCGGCCCCCCAACCACTTCCCGGAGGGGTCGAGGTGAGCACGACGCTGGGTCCGGGGGCCGCGTCGAGCCAGGCGCAGACCCGCTGCACGTCCTCGACCGAGTCCAGCTCACCCAGGATCACCACGACGTCCGGGCGGGTCCGCTGCCAGGTCCGCGTGAGCACCGGTGGGGTCACGAACCCCGCCAGCACCGGGCTCACCGAGACGCCGCGACTGGCCAGGGCGGCGCCCACGGTCTCGGCGACCAGCGAGAGACGCGACACGATCAGCACCCGCAGGCCGACCTCGCCAGGATCGATCATCATCCTCACCCATCGTCAGCCCGCTTCCCGGATGTGCGCGGCCTCGCACGACGCAAGCCATGGACAGCCTGACGCGCACCGTCGGCGTCGCACGGCGAAGGAGGAGGAAAACCCAGAATTGGGGATGGTCGGCCCTGGTCGGCCATGCTGAGGCACCCGCCGGCCATGCGTAGGATTTTCGCCGCCCACCTCTGCATCGGAGTCCCGCTTGCCCATGTCCGCCGCGCCCCTCGACCACCGCGCCCAGCCCGAGCAGCCCACGGTCAGGCAGGCCTTGGGATCACCCCGGCTGCTGCGCACCGAGGTGCTCGCCGGGCTGGTGGTGGCGCTCGCCCTGATCCCCGAGGCGATCTCGTTCTCGATCATCGCCGGGGTGGACCCGCGGGTGGGCCTGTTCGCGTCGTGCACCATGGCCGTGGCGATCTCGTTCCTGGGCGGACGTCCCGCGATGATCTCGGCAGCCACCGGCGCGGTGGCCCTGGTGATCGCACCGGTGATGCGCGAGCACGGCTACGACTACCTGATCGCCACGGTGCTGCTCGGCGGCGTGATCCAGGTCGTGCTCGCGCTGGCCGGGGTGGCCAGGCTGATGCGCTTCATTCCGCGCTCGGTGATGGTCGGCTTCGTGAACGCCCTGGCCATCCTCGTCTTCGGGTCCCAGATCGACCACCTGGTCGACGTCCCCTGGCCGGTCTACCCGATGGTCGGCGTCGGCATCGCCCTGCTGGTCGGCCTGCCGCGGGTCAGCACGGTCGTCCCGGCGCCGCTGGTGGCCATCGTGGCGCTCACCGCCTTCACCCTGGTCGGCGGAATCTCGGTGCCGGACGTGGGCGACGAGGGCGAGCTGCCCGACAGCCTGCCTACGCTCTTCGTGCCCGACGTCCCCCTCACCCTGGAGACCCTCGAGATCATCGCCCCCTACGCGCTGGCGATGGCGCTCGTCGGGCTGCTGGAGTCGCTGCTCACCGCCAAGCTCGTCGACGACATCACCGACACCCACTCCGACAAGACCCGTGAGGCCTGGGGGCAGGGGGCCGCCAACCTGGTCACCGGCCTGTTCGGCGGGATGGGCGGCTGCGCGATGATCGGGCAGACGATGATCAACGTGAAGGCCTCCGGGGCGCGTACCCGGCTGTCGACGTTCCTGGCCGGCGTCTTCCTGCTGTTCCTGGTGGTGGGTCTGGGCGACGTGGTCGCGCTGATCCCGATGGCAGCCCTGGTCGCGGTGATGATCATGGTCTCGGTCGCCACCTTCGACTGGCACTCCGTCCGGCCCGCGACGCTGCGCCGGATGCCCAAGTCGGAGACCACGGTGATGGTGTCCACCGTCCTGGTCACCGTCCTCAGCCACAACCTCGCGGTCGGGGTGATCGCCGGGGTGCTGGTCGCGATGACGCTCTTCGCCCGGCGCGTCGCGCACCTCACCGAGACCCGGCGCGAGCTGGTCGAGGACGAGCAGGGCAGGCCCACGGCCGTCTACCGGGTCACCGGCGAGCTGTTCTTCGCCTCCAGCAACGACCTCTACACCCAGTTCCGGTACGCCGAGGACCCCGACCGCGTCGTGATCGACCTCGCCGACGCGCACATCTGGGACGCCTCCACCGTGGCGGCGCTCGACGCGATCACCACCAAGTACCAGCGCAAGGCCAAGCGCGTCACCATCACCGGCCTCGACGAGGCCAGCGCCGAGCGCCACGGCCGGCTGACCGGGGCACTGCCCTGACCCTGGCTCAGGTGGAGACGATCACCGAGGAGCCGTGCCCGAAGAGCCCCTGGTTGGCGGTGATGCCGACCCGGGCGCCCTCGACCTGACGCCCCTCGGCCTGGCCGCGCAGCTGCCAGGTGAGCTCACAGACCTGGGCCAGCGCCTGCGCCGGGACCGCCTCGCCGAAGCAGGCCAGCCCGCCGGAGGGGTTGACCGGGATCCGTCCGCCGATGGTGGTCTCGCCGGCCCGCAGCAGCTTCTCCGCCTCGCCGCGCGGGCACAGGCCGATGTCCTCGATCCAGTCGAGCTCGAGCGCGGTGGACAGGTCGTAGACCTCCGCCACCGAGACGTCCTCGGGACCGATCCCGGCCTCCTCGTAGGCGGCGTCGGCGATCGACTCCTTGAACGTCCGCGCCGGCGCCGCGACCGTGGCGGCGGAGTCGGTGGAGAAGTTCGGCATGTCCATGATCGTCTGCGGGAAGGTCGGGGTGACCGTGGAGATCGCCCGGATCCGGACCGGGTCGGCCAGCCCGTGGCGGCGCGCGTAGTCCATCGAGGTCAGCACCACCGCGGCACCGCCGTCGGAGGTCGCGCAGATGTCGAGCAGGTGCAGCGGGTCGGAGACCACGGCGGAGCTCAGCACGTCCTGGACCGAGACCTCCTTGCGGTAGCGGGCGTTGGGGTTGGCCAGCCCGTGCCGCGCGTTCTTGACCTTCACCGCGGCGAAGTCGGCCTGGGTGGCGCCGTAGAGGTCCATCCGGCGGCGGGCGTTGAGCGCGAAGTAGGCCGGGTTGGTCATCCCGACCAGCCGGAAGCGCAGCCAGTCGGGGTCGTCCCAGCGCTCACCGGCGTTGGGGGCCAGGAAGCCCTTCGGGGTGGTGTCGGCGCCGACCACCAGCGCGACCTCGCACTGACCGGCCAGGATCCGCGAGCGGGCGGTGTCGAGCGCCTGCGCACCCGTCGCACACGCGGCGTACGACGTGGCGACGCGGGCGCCGTTCCAGCCCAGCGCCTGGGCGAACGTGGCGCCGGCGACGTAGCCGCCGTAGCCGTTGCGCACGGTCTCGCCCCCGACGACCAGCTCGACGTCTCGCCAGTCCACCCCGGCGTCGGCGAGCGCGGCGCGCGCCGCGTGCACGCCGTAGGTCACGAAGGAGCGGCCCCACTTGCCCCACGGGTGCATGCCCACACCCAGCACTGCGACGTCGTTGCTCATGCCTGACCTCCGGTCGTCTGCGGTGCGGCTGCGGGGGCGGGCTTCCAGCGCCAGATGGTGCGCTCCCCGGACTCGTCGGTGTAGAGGGTCTCCACGACCAGCTCGACCGGCGAGCCGACCCGCACGTCGTCGACGCCGAACCCGTCGGCGAGCTGGCCCAGCACCACGATGCCCTCGGGGAGCTCGACCGCGGCGATCGCGAACGGCACGTAGGGGTCGTGGGCGGGGATGTAGGGCGGCGGCGGCTGGTACTGCGCGTCGGTGTAGGACCACACGGTGCCGGTGCGCGCGAACTCGTAGTCGTCGAACTCCTCCCCCGCGCACCCGGGGTTGCGGCAGAAGACCTGCTCGCGGGGGAAGTAGACGGTTCCGCAGTCGCGGCACCGGGTGCCGAGCAGCGCGGGCCGGTCACCCGTGGTGAACCAGCCCTCGATCGCAGGGGTCGCAGTCATGGCCCGGAGTATGCCGCGATCGCGACCGCCGGGCAGGTCGCGATCCCGCTCGGTGAACGCCGGGTCCGCTCAGTCGGTGCCGTGCGCGGCGACGAAGGCCAGGATGGTCTCGGCCAGCTCGGGGCGGCACACGATCAGGTCCGGCAGCGACACGTCGTCGCAGTTGTAGACCAGCGGGGAGCCGTCGACGCGCGAGGTGAACAGTCCCGCAGCCCGGGCCACCGCGACGGGCGCCGCGGAGTCCCACTCGTACTGCCCGCCGGCGTGGACGTAGGCGTCGGCGAGGTCGCGCACCACGGCCATCATCTTCACCCCGGCCGAGCCCATCGGGACCAGCTCGGCGTCCAGCTCCTGGGCCAGCGCCTGCACGAACGCCGGGGGGCGGGTCCGCGAGACCGCGATCCGCGGCCGCTCGGAGGTACGCGGGGGGACGACCGGGGGCCGGCCGGTGGTGAAGGTCTCGCCGAGCGCCGGCTGGGCGACGGCTCCGGCGACCAGCTCGCCGGCGTCCGAGCCCTGCTCGTCGCGCTGCCACAGCGCCACGTGGACGGCCCAGTCCTCGCGCGGGACCTCGGAGAACTCGCGGGTCCCGTCGAGCGGGTCGATGATCCAGACCCGCTGCGCGCTCAGCCGGGCCTTGTCGTCCTTGCCCTCCTCCGACAGCACGCTGTCGGCGGGGCGGTGCTCGGCCAGCAGCTGCATCAGCAGCTCGTGGGCGGCGCGGTCGCCGGCGTCCTTGAGCTCCTTGCCCTCCAGGCCCTCCGCGCGCACCTCGAGCAGCAGCTCTCCGGCGACGGTAGCGAGCCAGGTGGCGAGGACGTGGTCGTTGGTGGCGGCCTCGACAGGAGGCGTTCCGGGGGCGAAAGTCACCGGGTCACCCTAACCTGGGCCCTGCCGAGTCACGCCGAGGTCAAGGGGGTCGGATGGAGCGGCTGTCCGCGCTGGTCTGGCCCGACGGTTCCGGGGGCACCCGGCTGCGCCCGAGCGACGGCGCGATCCCGGCCGGAGCCGAGCGCTACATCGCGGTGCCGCACCTGGGCGACCCACGCTTCCTGCTGCCCCTGGACGCGCCCCCCGCGGCCCGGGCCAGGCTCCTGCGCCGCTACAACCACCTGCGCACCGACACCCGGCGGGTCCTGCGCCTCGGCCTCGCCACCGCCGTCCAGGTCGGGCTGCCCCGCGAGCGCCCCGGACGCAACCTGCTGCACGCGCCGCCGCCCCCGGGCGGACGCACGCTGCTGGAGAGCGTCGCCGACGCGCTGGGAACCACCGAGACGCTGATCCTCTCCACCGGCATCCGCCCCGGCTCGCGGGTCACCCTCAACGTCAGCGACCGGGCCGGACGCGCCCGCGCCTTCGTCAAGGTCGTCGCCAGCGACGACCGCGCCGCGCTGTTGCGCGAGCACGACTTCCTGGCCGACTTCGCCACCCGGCCGGTGCCGGGGCTGCTGGTGCCCCGCCCGCTCTTCCTCACCGAGTGGGGGGAGGCGCTGGTGCTGGGCGTCGACCCGCTGCCCGACGACGTACGCCGGGTGAGCCCGCGACACGAGGCTCGCACCCGGCCCTGGCTGGAGTCGATGGTCAGCGCCCGGCCGAGACGGCTGCTGACGCTGGCGCAGTCCCCCTGGCTGGCCGACCTGGTCGGCGACGCCGCGCTCCTGCCCCCGGCCTGGGCGCCGGTGCGCACCGCGGTCGAGGAAGCCCGGCAGCGCTGGGGCGACACCGAGCTGCCGCACGGGGTCCGCCACGGCGACTGGTCGCCGTGGAACATGGCCTGGACCGGCGCGGCGTCGCTCGCGCTGTGGGACTGGGAGTTCGCACACCGGATGGCGCCGCTCGGCCTGGACCGGTGGAACTGGCGCTACACCTTCGACACCAGCGTGCGCGGCGTGCCTGCCGCACGCGCGGCCCGTCGCCTGCGCGCGGGCGCGGCCCGGGCTGCGCGCGACGAGCCGCACGCCTCGCTGCTGGCCGAGCTGTTCCTGTTGGACATGATGGTGCGCCGGGCCGGCCAGGCAGCCGCCGGCAACGACGCCTCCGCCGCCCACGCCCACGCCCTGCTGGACGGCGCCCCCGGGGCCGCGCGATGAGGGCCCCGGCTCAGCGTCCGACCACCACCGAGGCCGAGCTCACCGAGAGCACCTGGTTGCCCGCCGGGTCGCTCACCCGCACCCGGTAGAAGACCTCCTGACCGGCCTTCACGCCGGTGTCGCGGATCGTGAACGTCCGGGTGGCGTACGGCGCGGACTCGCGGTTCACCACGGCGATCGGGGCGCTCAGGCCCCAGCCGCGGAACACCTCGTAGCGAAGGTTCACGTCGTCGCGGTCGGCCCCCTCGAGCACCGACACGTCCACGTAGGCACAGCCCGAGCAGCTCTTCGCCGAGGGCCACGCGGCGCGCTCAGGCGCCGCGCTGCCGGCCTCGAAGCGGGCCAGGTTGGCCTGGGCGGTGCCGTTGAGCCGCGCGAAGCCGCCGCCCATCACCAGCCGGGTGCCGTCGCTGGCCAGCGCCCGGGAGAGCAGCAGGGTGTCCGGGGTGCTCGCGCTGCCGGCCGTCTGCACGAAGTACGGCTTGACCACGCCGGTGGTGCGGTTGATGGCGTGCATCGCCAGGTAGGTGCGCGGTGCCGTCTCCGGCATCCCGCCGGCGCCCGCGCAGTCGTGGGCGTGGGAGGCGACGTAGAGGTCGTTGCCGATCACCTGCAGCCCGAAGGTGTCGCCGTAGCACCGGGCGTACCAGTTGACCGCGCCGGTGCTCGTCTCCAGCGAGTACACCCCCTCCTTGCGGTCGAGGGTGGTGGCCACGTCGTCGCGGGCGCCCAGGTAGACGGTGTTGCCGACGACCTCGAGCGAGGTCCCCCAGTTGGTCGAGGCCAGCAGGTAGTCGGCGCGCCAGCCGGCGACGTTGGCACCGGTGGTGGAGTCGACCGCCATGAACCCCTGCGCGGCGACGCCGTTGACCTTGCGGAAGGTGCCGGTGAGGAAGACGCGGTTGCCGCCGCCGGCGACCGCGAGCGCGGTGACGCGCAGGGCCTCGTTGACGACGTTGTCGGTGACCGCCGGCGCCCAGGCGGTGACGCTGTTGTCGCGCAGGTCGAAGGCCGCGGCGTCGCGCCGGGTGGTCCAGTTGGCGCGGCTGAAGTTGCCGCCCACGTAGAGGGTGTTGCCGTCCGGGGAGACCGCCAGCGCCCGCACGGTGCCGTCCACGCCGTTCCACCCGACCTGGCCGAGGAAGGCCCCGGTGGCGGTGTCGAACTTCGCCAGGTGCTCGGCCTTCTGCCCGTCGACGCGGTTGAAGTCACCGCCCACGTAGAGGGTGCGGCGGTCCGGGGAGAGCGCGGTCGCGAACACCGTCGCGGGCCCGTTCGTGTAGTCGTTGGTGAGCCGCGGCGCGAACGAGGTGAGCGGCGCCCCGGTGGTGACGTCGAAGGCGGCCAGGTGCGCCTGACCGGTCTCGCTGCTGCCGGCGGCGGCGCCGGCCGGACGGGTCGAGGTGAACGCGCCGCCGGCGTAGATCCGCCCGCCCGCGACCTCGAGGGCCCAGACGGGGCCGTTGGTCTGGCCCATCGGGGAGGCGCTGCCCCGCATCAGGGTGTGCTCCGGGTCGTAGGCGGTGGCTGGGGCGGCCGGCAGCAGGGTCGCGCCCAGCAGCGTGACCAGGCCCAGGAGCGCGGCCAGGGGCAGGCGGTGTCGTCGGGGTGACGAGGGGGTCGGGGACATGGGGATCCCTCCTTGCGGGGCGTCGGTCGGTCGGGAGACGGCGGGGGCGCGGCGGGTGCGGGTCACGGCCACCACACCGGCGTGTTCAGCAGCTCGGCGAGCTCCTGGTTGTGAGCGGCGTAATGAGCACGCAGCGCGTAGGCGCTGACGGCGTCGATGTGCTCGTGGGAGCGGACCGCGTTGCGCTTGCGGCCGGTCAGCGGCAGCGGCGCCAACCCGGCGAACTCCTGGATCCGGTCCAGGGTCGAGGACGGGTCGGTGTAGAGGTCCTCGCTGCGCAGCACCAGTACCCGGTCGCGGCCGTAGGCGTCGAACCAGCGGCGCACCTGCGGTGCGTACTCGCCGCGGGTGCGGTAGGAGTACCAGTCCCAGGGCCGGCTGTAGTAGTGCGGGTCGTCGGCCATCCGCTGCTCCTCCCCCGCCAGCCGCGCCTCCTCCGCGCGCAGCGCCTCGCGAAAGCTCAGCGTCTCCACGCCGGCGCGGCGACGCTCGCGGTAGTGCGAGTGCGCCCGCTCCACGGGGTCGCGCAGCAGCACGACGACCTTGGCGCTCGGGAGCAGGTCCGCGGCCCGCTCGGCCACCCGCGGGTCGAAGAGGTAGAAGGGGCTGGCCTCCAGGCACAGCGCGCCGCCGTGACGGGCGGCGTGGTGGGCCCGGGCGGCCCGGGTCGGGAAGTGTCCGAGGTACCACGCCGGACCCCGGTCCAGGTGGCGGTAGAAGTAGTGGTTGCTCTTGAGGTGCTTGGCCGCCGGCACCATCGCCATCACCTGGGGGTGGCCCAGCAGCGTCGACCAGACGAAGGTGGTGCCGCCCCGCTTGGTGCCGACCACGAGCAGCTCGGGGCCCTCGCGCAGGCCTGCGGTGGCGGTGGTGAACCGGCGCACGCCGTCCTCGACCGCGCCCTTCGCCCGGGTGGGGACGATCGACTTGGCCATCCGGAGCGCCGGACCGTCGGTGGTGCCCCGCAGCGACGTGCTCATCGTCTTCTCCTCAGCAGGTCGTGCAGGTCGTCGAGCTGGAGCGCCACACGCCAGTGGCGCAGCAGCAGCAGGTAGGCGGTGACCGAGACCGCGGCGTAGACCAGGAACCACTCCCAGCTGGGCTCGGCCAGCACCCGGACCAGCAGCCCGGGGACGCCGAAGGCGGTGAGCGCGACGGCGGCGGCGAGCAGGACCCCGCGCCAGGGCAGCGCGACCCCGAGCGCCCGCCGTCCGCGCAGCAGGCACAGCACGGAGTCGACGCTCAGCGCGCTCGCCCACGCGATGGCCGCTCCGGTCAGGCCGAGCACCGGGATCAGCACCAGGTTGAGGACGATGTTGAGGCTCAGCGACACGGCCGTGTTGCCGGCGGTGACGCGGCTCAGCCCGGCCATCAGCAGCACCGAGTTGATGTTGCCGAGCGCGAGGTAGCCCAGGATCGCCAGCGCCATCACGCTCATCGGGGTGGCCGCCACCATGAAGTCGTCGCCGACCAGCCCCATCGCCAGCGGCGCGAACGCCGCCAGGGCGAGGAACATCGGCCACGACAGCAGCACCAGCCAGACCGAGGAGAGGGCATAGACGCCCTGCACCCGGTCCAGCTCGCCGCGCGAGTACGCCGCGGCGAGCGTCGGCGCGGTGCCCACGCGCAGCGCCTCCATCGCCATCGTCCCGGAGGTGATGAACCGGCTCGCGGCCGCGTAGGCACCGGCCGCGGCCGGACCCAGCATCAGCCCGACGATGATCACGTCGACCCACACGATGCCGATCTCGAACATCGAGGCCAGCCCACGCGGGAGGTTGAAGCGCCACACCTCGGTCCACACCTCGCGCCGGGGGCGCGCCGGGGGTCCCGGCAGCCGCAGGTCGCGGCGTGCGGCGCGCAGGACGTAGGCCAGCGCGGCGACGTCCATCACCAGCAGCGGGGCGGCCCAGCTCCACAGCAGCAGGGCGCCGTCGTCCCCGGCCCACCACAGGGCGATCACCAGCAGCAGCCGGCTGGTGGGCAGCCACACCTGGTAGAGCAGCACGAACGGCCGCAGGCTGCCGAAGGACCGGGTCCCGTTCAGGCAGGCCTGGCCGACCGCGGACAGCACGAGGGTGGCGGCCAGCACCCGCAGGAAGCCGGTGGCCACCTCGACGTCGTCGGGAGCCAGGGCCCGGGCCAGGTCCCGGCTGACCAGGCCCAGCGCCGCGGCGAGCAGCAGGCTCCAGGCGAGCACCGGCCACAGCCCCGCCCGCACCGACTCCCAGGCGTCGCGGTGCGCGTGCAGCGCCCGGCGCGCGGCCAGGCTGCGCAGCATCCCGGTGTCGCTGCCGACCAGGGCCGCGCCGTTGAGGATCATGAACACCGCGACGGCCTCGAAGTAGAGCCCGGACAGGTGCGCCCCGAAGAGCCGGCCCACGGCGAGCGTCAGGGCGAACCCCGCGAGCGCGGCGTACATCGCGCCGGCGAGCGTCACCACGCCGCCGCGCGCCAGCTCGCGGCGCTCCCCCGGCGCGCCCTGCCAGCTGCTGGCCGGGGACCCGTCGGCGAGCCCCGGGGTGCTAGATCCCACGACCGCGGGCATGCAGCATCTCCTGCACCCGGCCGGCGCTGACGGCTCCGCTCAGCACCAGCGCGGTGAGCGCCAGCCGCGGCTCGCGCCGGTGGTCGGCCCAGCCGCGACGCAGCCACCGGGTCGCCTCGCGGCGTCTGCCCAGGGCGGCGTGGGCGAAGGCGATCTGTCCGTGGATCCGGGCGCGTCCGCGCGGGGACGAGGCGAACTCGGGATAGCGCTCGAGGACGACCTCGAGGGCGTCGGCGATCGTCTCCCAGCGGCTGAAGAAGAACGAGCCGCCGTTCCAGTGGATGTCGGCGACCACCTCCTCGACCAGACGCAGCGTGCCGTGCCGCGCGAGTCGCAGCAGGAGGTCGTAGTCCTCGGCGTAGCCGCCGGGGATCGTCTCGTCCCACCCACCGACCCGGTCGAGAGTCTCGCGGCGGTAGAGCATCGCGGAGGGGTGCAGCTCCATCACCCGGTCGTCGAGCAGGTCGCTCAGCAGCACCTCCCGGCGCGGGGCGCGACGCACCACGTGCTCCTCGCCGCGGACGATGCGCACGCTGCCTCCCACGGCGACCGCCTCACCGTGCGCGGCCAGCTCGGCGACCTGCACCCGCAGCCGGCCCGGCTGCCACACGTCGTCGTCGTCACAGGTCGCGACCAGGTCGGCCACCGCCACGGCGAGGGCGCTGTTGCGGGCACCGGCCACTCCGGGAGTGCGGTCGTTGGCCACCACCTCCAGCGTCTGCCGGTCGGGGACCCGCGGCTGGGGAAGCGCGGCGTCGCCGGGGACGGCGCCGTCGAACGCGACGATCACCTGCAGCCTGCCGGCGTAGTCCTGGGTCCAGATCGCCTCCAGCGCCCGACGCAGCAGCGGCAGCCGGTCCCGAGTGGCCAGGACCACCGAGACCGCCGGCTGGGCGCCGGCGGGGGCGCTCACCGGCGCGAGCCTGCTCGGCGCGGCACGGTCACGACGCCCAGGCAGGGCACCCGCAGCAGCGCGAGGCGGGTGGCGCCCTCGTCGAGCGCGGCGAACGTGGTGCGCCCCGAGGCCGCCACCAGCACCGCCGCGTCGCAGCTGCGCGCCGTCTGCACGCCGTCGCCCCCGCGTGGGTCGAACGCAACGACCTGCACGTCGGTGGCCCCGACCCCGGCCAGGGCGCCGCGCAGCTGCTCGAGCAGCTCGTCGCTGTGCCCGCTCAGCAGGGCCGCACCCAGCCGGGGGCGGCTCCGGCCGTCGGGCAGCGGGAGCGTCGACAGCCGCTCGGCGGCGGCCATCAGCCCGATCCCCGGGGCGTCGAGCCGGCCGAGGTCGCGCAGGTCGTCGGGCAGCGCCGTCCCCTTGCGCACCCGCGGGGAGCGGGCCTCCAACAGGTAGGCCAGGGCTCCGGCCAGCAGCAGCCCGCCCACTCCCCCGGCCACCGGGAGCATGGCGCGGGGCACGCCGCCGCGCTCGGCGAGACCGGCGGCACTCTCGACGACGTCGCCGGGGTCCACCACGGTGCGGTTGAGGGCCTGGCGCTGCCGGCGCAGCTCGGCGACCTCCTGCTGGGGGGCCGTGGCCAGCAGACCCGTGATCACGTCGGCCTGGTCCTGCCAGCGCTGACGCGCGTCGCGCTCGGCCACGTCGAGGTAGACGGTCGCGGCGGTGTCGGCGCCGGCCTCGGCCAGCGCGGCGGAGTCCGCGACGTAGGTGAAGTCGAGGAACGAGGTGTTCTCCCGGGCGGTGACCGTCAGCCGCTCCTCGACCACCTCCGCGCCGTCCTCGCCGAGCTCCTCGGCGATGGCGGCCAGGGTGCTGCGGGTGGTGGCCAGCTCGACCTGGTCGTCGGCCCAGGTCGTGGGGGTCGACATGTCGCCGACCGGCACCAGACCGCTGCCGAGCCTGACCGCGGACGACGCGTCGTACGTCGTGGGCAGCATGGCGCCCAGGGCGAGGCCGGCGGCGGCTCCCCACAGGACCCCGACGACCAGCAGGTACCAGCGGGAGGTGAGCGAGGCCATGATGCTGGTCATCGGCACCAGCCGCTCGCCTCGGGGTTGCGGGGACCAGTCAGGCCCGGGTTCAAGCCGCAGGACGCTCATACGCGTCCTCCTTCCTGGTGGGGTGCACCGCGCGCGAGTCGCGCGTGCGGTGATAGCCGGTGACGGCGAGAGCGAAGAGGGCGATCGCGAGAGGCACCGGCAGGACCTCGTAGAACGCGATCTGGACCAGCAGGACCAGCCCGGTGGCGTGCAGCCAGACGTCGGGCGACCTGCCGGACAGGGGCCGGGCGTGCCACCACACCGCGGCCATCGCGAAGACGAAGAGAGCCGCCCCCACGAAGCCCTGGGAGACCAGGATCGTCCAGAGCTGGCCGTGGGTCCCGATCGAGACGTCGTTGCTGTCGGCGAGCCCCTGGGAGGACTGCGGCGCGCCGTAGCCGAACAGCGGCGAGCGGGCGGCCAGCCGGAAGGACGCCTCGTACAGCGTCTCGCGGGTGCTCGTGTTGGCGTAGTCGAAGCGCGCCGTCACGATCCGGTTGACCTCGGGGACCAGCAGGTACAGCGCGCTCGCCAGCAGCGCGCAGCCCGACACCCCGGCGAGCACGTGCATGCGCCCGACCGCGGCCCGGCGCAGCAGCACGTAGCCGACGGCCACGCCGATGCTGATCCAGCAGCCGCGGTTGAGCGAGACCAGGATCGGCACCAACGACACGGTCAGCAGCGATCCCAGCACGAACCGCGCCCAGCGGCTCGGCGCGGTCAGCCAGGCGTGCACCGCGACCGGGGTCAGGATGCCGACCGCCGCGCCCCAGTCGTTGGTGTAGGCGAACAGCGGGCTGGGGCGAGGCACCCCGTAGAGCAGGTCGTACTCGGAGAACTCGGGGTGGGTCAGGGCGACCACGAAGGGGTCGTCGCTGCCGAGGGCGGCGAGGATCGCCTGCAGGGGGCTGGTGAACTCCAGGTTCGCGACGGCCACGCCGGGCAGCGCCAGCAGCACCGCACTCGCCCACAGCACCGTCAGCCAGCCGGTCACCCGCCAGGGCTCGAGGCCGCGGCGCAGTGCGTTCCAGACGAAGAGGGCGAAGACGGCGACGGCCGCGTAGAGCAGCAGGCGCAGCGTGTACGCCGCGGCGTAGCGCCAGGTGGTGAGCATCAGCGCGGACACCAGGACCCAGCCCATGAAGAGGCCCAGCGCCCCGTAGCCCGGGGGCAGCGCGAGCGTGCGGCGGTTGGCCACCAGCCAGGCCGCCACCGGCACCGCCAGCACCGGCCAGGCGGGGAGCTGCACCCCCAGCGCCCACCACAGCGGGTAGGCCACCAGCAGGGCGGCCAGCGGCAGCGCGGCGCGGTCGATGGCTCGCACGCGAGGGAAGACCGCAGTCATCGGGCACCGCTGCGGGTGGGCTCGACCGCGCGCAGCCGACGGGCGGGCACCCCGGCGTACACGCCGCCGGGCGGGCAGTCCCCGGAGACGACCGCGCCGGCGGCCACCACGCAGCCCTCGCCGATGCTGGCTCCCGGCAGCACGGTGACCCGGGCCCCGAGCCACACCCGGTCGCCGACGACGGTGGTGCGGTAGACGGCCTGCGCCGAGGCGGCGCCGTCCGGGCCGATCTCGTGCGTGGCGGTCAGCACCATCACCTGAGGCCCGAGCTGGCAGCGCTCGCCGATCTCGATGCGTCCCCGGGCGACGTCGAGGTAGCAGTCGTGGTTGACGAAGGTGCCGCGTCCGATGTGCAGGTCGCGACCGGTGATCCGGGTGCCGCTGAACACGTTGGCGGTCCGCACGTCCAGGCCCAGCGCCCGGTAGAGGGCCCAGCGCAGCGGCCGGGGCACCAGCCCGGAGCCCGCCAGCAGGTCGAGCACCAGGTGGCGCCAGGCGATGGCGAGGTCGAGGCGGACGGCGCGCACGATGCTCATCGCTGCACCCGCGAGCGCAGGCTGCGCCGCAGCGAGGAGCGCCGCAGCGGCCGCTCGCCGGCGAGCAGGTCGAGCTCACGGCCCAGCCGGGCCCGCGCGAGGTCGAGGTCCGACGCCTCGGAGACCTCCTGGCGGCCGCGGACGGGGCCGGCGCTGAGGAGGTCGTCGAGGACACGGTGGAAGCCGGCCTCGTCATCGGTGACCCGGACCTGACCGGCGCGCGCGGCGGCGGCGGCGAACCGGAGCTGGTGTGCGTCCACGTGCTCGCCCAGCGCGGGGTCGCGCGGGACGCACAGGGGCAGGTGGCCGTAGGCGCGGGCATCGAGGATCGTGCCCGGGCCCGCGTGGCACACGACGGCTCGGGCGACCAGCAGCAGGCGCTGGAGCTCGTGGTGGGGAAGGAAGTCGTGGCCCTCGGCGACGTGTGGGGCGTGGCTCGTCCCGTGCTGGACGACCACGTGGGTGTGCGGGGTGAGCCGTTCGGCTGCGGCGTCGGCCCACTGCACCAGCCGGTCGAAGCGATGGTGGTCGGTGCCGAGCAGGACCACGACGAGTCCGCTCACAGCAGCGGTCCTACCAGGCGGGCGTCGGGGTACAGGTCGAGCTGGCTGTCCCACTGCACGATGCGTCGCGTCGTGAACGGCCCGCACAGCCGGCCGGTCATCGTGGCGGAGTCCACCCGGTCGTAGACCTCGATGAACACGGTCGGGATCCGCAGCAGCCAGGCGAGCACGAAGAACGGCACCGCGACGCCCGCGCCGGCGCTGATCACGATGGCGGGGCGCTCACGCAGCAGCACCCGCGCGGCGAGCACGAGGTTGCGCAGCAGGTTGGGCAGGTTCCGCGTCGTCGGCGAGTGCGACACCACGAGCCGCTCGTCGGCCAGTCGGTCGCGCACATCCGGGGTGTCGGGGCACACCCACAGCCGCTCGCGCGGGGCCCACCAGGAACGCAGGGACAGCAGCTGGGCCAGGTGCCCGCCCTGGGTGCTGACCAGGAGCACCGGCCCGGTCAGCGGGGTGGTCGCCTCCGCGGCCGGGGTGCGCGCCGGGCTCGCCGGCGCGGCGACCGGACGCAGCAGGGTCTCGGTGAGGGTCATCAGTAGGCTCCCTTCGCCAGCAGGACCGCTCGCACGGTGCGCAGGCAGATGACCAGGTCGCCGGTGAGCGTCAGGTTGTCGGCGTAGTGCACGTCGAGGGCGACGGACTCCTCCCAGTCGAGGTCCGAGCGGCCGCTGATCTGCCACAGCCCGGTGATGCCGGGGCGGACCACCAGACGGCGGCGGGCCAGCTCGTCGTACTGGGCGACCTCGTGCGGCAGCGCCGGACGCGGACCCACCAGCGACATCTCGCCGCGCACGACGTTGAGCAGCTGAGGCAGCTCGTCGAGCGAGGAGCGCCGCAGCAGCCGCCCGATCCGGGTGATCCGAGGGTCGCGGCGGATCTTGAACAGCACCGCGTCGACCTCGTTCGCCTCCAGCAGCCCGTCGCGGAACTGCTCGGCTCCGACGTGCATGGTCCGCAGCTTGAAGATCGTGAAGGGTCGCCCGTAGCGCCCGATCCGGGTCTGGCGGAACAGCGCGGGGCCGGGGCTGTCGAGCCGGACGGCGAGGGCCAGGACGACCAGCAGGGGGGCCACCAGCGCCAGCAGCACCAGCCCGCCCACGCGATCGAGCAGGCACTTGGCGAGCCGGGCCCCGAGCCGGGGACGGGGCGGGCGGATCTCGAGCAGCGGCCGTCCCGCGACCTCCACCAGCCGCAGCCGGCGGCGTGCGGTGGGCTCGAGGCCGTCGAGGACGACCAGCGCGACCCCCAGCTCCTCCAGCGCCCACCCGAGGCGGCGCAGCTCGGAGCCCTCGAGGCCCGAGCCGGGAGCGAGCATCACCACGTCGATCGCGGTGGGGGCGGCGGCGTCGAGCAGGTCGACGACGCCCTGGGCGTGCGTGACCTCGGCGACGGCGGTCACCGACACCTCCTGGGGCGACCAGCGGCCCCGCACCCTGCCGAGGGCGTCGGCGTCCCCGACGACCAGCGCCCGGATCGGCCCGCCGCGCCGCTCGGCCGCCCAGCGCGCCGCGGCGCCCGCGCCGGCGAGCACGGCGCCGGCGAGCAGCGCCTGACGCAGGACCAGGGGGCTCAGCCCCACCCAGGCCGCGACCAGGCCGGCGCCGGCCGCCAGCAGCACGGCCGCCTCGAGCAGCTGACGAGGGGCGTACGCGCCGCCGATCGCCGGCCTCCCGGCCCGCAGGGCGCGCGCCAGCAGCCAGGCCACCGCGGTGCCGAGGACCACTGCGGAGGAGAGTCCCGCGACGAGCAGCGCCGCGGTCGCGGCGACCAGCGCCACGGCCTCGCCGGCGAGGGCGGCGTGGTCCCCGCGACGCGCCGGGGTGAAGCGCTCGGCGACCGGGGCGGGCGGCAACGCTTCGAGCGGCGGAACGAGATTGAGCGTGCCGTGCGACATCTGCCTTGCCTCCCCCATGCAAGCCGGTCGGTGTGGCCGGCGCTGAGGCCGCGGCGACACCTGAGAACACTGTCCACTTCTGTGAACACTGTTGTCAAACGACGGTGCGCGCAGGAGGTCACGGGGACCCGGACGTGATCCAGATCCCACACTGTGAGCGGGCGAGGAGGCAGCCGCGGCGCGGCTGGCAGTAGGGTGGCAGCGGCGCGCGCAGGCGCCGGACCCAGGTACAGCAGGTGCGAGAAGGAGAGACGTGACGGCCGGAAGTGTCACTGCGTCGACCTCGCCGGTGCCGTCCGACGACCCAGCCGAGCCCCGTGTGTCACGGCGCGAGCAGGTGCGCAGGCTGACCACCGAGGAGATCAAGGGCGCCGCTCGCGAGCAGCTGACCCTGCAGAGCGCCGGACAGCTCTCCCTGCGCGCGGTCGCCCGCGAGGTGGGCCTCGCCCCCTCCGCCATCTACCGCTACTTCAGCTCCCAGCAGGCGCTGGTCGCCGCGGTGGCGGCCGACGCCTACACCTCTGCGGCCGAGGCGCTGCGCGAGGCTCGCGACGGCGTCGCGTCCGACTCCGCCTGGGAGCGCTGCCGGGCGATGGGCATCGCCTACCGGGAGTGGGCCCTGGAGAACCGGGCCGAGTTCAACCTGATCTTCACCACCGACCACGCGTTCCTGCTCTCCGGCAGCGAGGTCGACACCGCCGCCGCGCTGCAGGACTTCTACGCCGTCCCGCTGCAGACACTGGTCGCCGCGACCCGGTCCGGTGAGCTGGACCCCACGCGGGCCCGCTTCGGCCACGAGCTGCACCTCAGCGACGCCCTGCAGCAGGTCCGCCGGCGGCTGGTCGACGACGCGGCCGAGCCCCTGGCCAGCGGCCCGGTGAGCCTGCTGCTGATGGTCTGGACGGCCCTGCACGGGTACGTCTCCCTCGAGATCACCGGCCAGCTCGGCTGGTTCTTCACCAACGTCGACGAGTGCTACCACGCGCACCTCGACACCGTCCTGGAGACGGCCGGGCTCCCGCGGCCCCCCGCCTCCTGAGCCCCGCTCCCTCCCGACTCAGCCCCAGCGCGGGCGCGGACCGCGCGGGAAGCCGAGCGCGGCCTGCACGCTCGCGAACAGGGCCGAGCGGGTGTCGCGCAGCACCTGGCCGCTCCGGTCGTCTCCCAGGCAGACCAGCCACTGGACCGCGTCGGTGTCGTAGCCGCCGACGGCGACGACCTCGCTGACCCCGGCCTCGCGCAGGTGTCGGCCCAGCGCGGGGTGGTCCGTGGTGGCGTGCAGCGAGCCTCCCTCGAGCGCGGCCTGCACCGACGGGGTGCGCAACGGGCGTACTCGCTGCGCCGTCGCCTGCAGGCGACGCGCGGCGGCCGGGTCGCCGGCCCCGTGGTCGCACGGGAGCACCAGGTCGCCCGCCACCGTGGCCAGCCACCAGGCGGTGCACCCGAACCTCGCCGCGGCGGTCTCGGCGACGTACCGCAGCCGCTCGCGGACCCCCACCTGGGTCATGTCGTCCAGAGCGCGCAGGGCCTCCTCCACGAAGGCGGCCGCGATCTCGGCCACGGACTCGGGGCCGGCGGGCAGCGACCTCGCCATCGCCCGCACGGCCTGCTCGAACGTCGACCCGGACCCGCGCAGCTGCACCGTGGCGAGGAGTCCGTCGGGACTGGGCAGTGAGAGCTGCAGGACGGTCTCCGGGCTCGCTTGTTCGCTCACCTGCAGACACCCCCCGCCTGCCAGTGTCGCGCGCCACTGCTCGACCCGCGTCCGGACGTCGAGTGTAGGCCCGCACGCCGCCGGGCGGCGGGTTAAATCTTGATCAGGAGTTGAACCGCTGCTGGGTCCGCTCCAGCCCCTCGGCGACCAGACACTCCACGGCGTCCGCCGCGTCCCCGATCTGGAAGGGGAGCTCCTTGCGCTCGACCTTGGAGTAGTCCGAGAGCACGAAGTCGGCCACGTCCTGGCGGCCTGGGGGACGACCGATCCCCGCGCGGATCCGGTAGAAGTCGCCGGTGCCCAGCGAGGCGCGCATGGACTTCAGCCCGTTGTGGCCGTTGTCGCCGCCACCGAGCTTGATGCGCAGGGTGCCGAAGGCGATGTCCAGCTCATCGTGGATGGCCACGATGTGGTCGGGTGCCACCTTGTAGAACTTGGCGAGCGTGGAGACCGGGCCGCCGACCTCGTTCATGTAGGAGCGCGGGCGGGCGAGCACCACCCGCGGCCCCTGGCTGCCGGGCGCGCCGAGTCGTCCCTCGACGACGTCGGCCCGGCCCGACTTGTGGGCCCGGAACGGCGAGCGCATCCGGGAGGCGAGCTCGTCGGTGACGAGGTAGCCGATGTTGTGCCGGTTGCCGGCATAGCCAGGGCCGGGATTGCCCAGGCCGACGACGAGCCACACCTCGGAGGCGGCCTCGCTCATCGGCTGAGGTCTCCCGGCCCTGGTCCGCGGGTCACTCGGAGTCGGTGTCCTCGGCGGGCGCCTCGGCAGCGTCGTCCTTCTCGTCCTTCTCGATGCCGGCCTCGGCCTCGGCCTCCTCGAGCTCGGCCTCGACCTGCTCGGTGGTCTGGGCCTGGGTGACGTTGACGATCAGCGTCTCGGGGTCGGTGACCAGGCTCGCGCCCTTGGGCAGCACCAGCTCGGCCGCGGTGAACTGCGTGCCGGCCGTGGCACCCTCGATCGAGACCTCGATGAAGTCGGGGAGGTGGGTGGCCTCCGCCTCGAGCTGCACGGTCGCGTTCTCGGTCACGACCAGCGTCTCGCGGGCCGCGTCGCCGACGACGTGCACGGGGACGTCGACGGTGACCTTCTCGCCACGGACCACGGCGACGAAGTCGACGTGCTCGAGGAAGCCCTTGATCGGGTCGCGCTGGACCTCCTTGGCCAGGGCCAGGTGGATCTCGCCGTCGAGGTCGAGCTCGACGAGGGCGTTGGCGCCACCGTTCTTCAGGGCCAGCATCGTGCTGTGGCCCGGCAGGATCACGTGCACCGGCTCGTTGCCGTGGCCGTAGATGACCGCGGGCACCTTGGCGCTGCGACGGATGCGTCGAGCGGCGCCCTTGCCGAACTCGGTACGGGCTTCAGCGGTGATCTTCTCGGCAGACATGCTCAGGACTCCTCGTGCGTGGGGGGTGGTGCGAAGGATTGTCAGGTCGGTCGTCGGCTGCGAGGGGTGGAGCGCGAAAAACGCCGCGCGATCGAGTCAGCGCGGCGCACCGGAGAGGTCCTGCCAGCCCTGTCGATCACGGAGCCGGCGTCCAGGTGGACGCCCTCCCTCGCCGAGGCAACCGCAGAAGTCTAGCCCCGGCCGTCGCGAGTGGTCGAATCGTCGCGCTCAGGCGTGGCCGTCGAACATCGAGGTGACCGAGCCGTCCTCGAAGACCTCGCGGATCGCGCGCGCCAGCAGCGGTGCGATGGAGAGGACGGTGAGCTTGTCGAAGTGCCGGTCCTCCGCGATCGGGAGGGTGTTGGTCACGATCACCTCGACCGCCGCGCTGTTCTTGAGCCGGTCGACGGCGGGGTCGGAGAGGATCGCGTGCGTGGCGGCGATGATCACGCCCGCCGCCCCCTCGGCCATCAGCGCGTCCGCGGCCTTCACGATCGTGCCGCCGGTGTCGATCATGTCGTCGACCAGCACGCACATCCGGCCCTTGACCTCGCCCACCACCCGGTTCGCGACCGTCTCGTTGGGGCGGTCGGTGCGGCGGGTCTTGTGGATGAAGGCCAGCGGCGCACCGCCGAGGCGAGCCGACCAGCGCTCGGCGACCTTGATCCGCCCGGCGTCGGGCGAGACGACCGCGAGCTGGCCGCGCCCGTACTTCTCGCGCACGTAGTCGGCCAGGATCGGCAGCGCCATCAGGTGGTCGACCGGGCCGTCGAAGAAGCCCTGGATCTGGTCGGCGTGCAGGTCGACGGTGATCAGCCGGTCGGCGCCGGCGGTCTTGAAGAGGTCCGCGATCAGGCGGGCCGAGATCGGCTCGCGGCCGCGGTGCTTCTTGTCCTGGCGGGCGTAGCCGTAGAAGGGCAGGACGACCGTGATCTCCTTGGCGGAGGCGCGCTTGAGCGCGTCCACCATGATCAGGTGCTCCATGATCCACTCGTTGACCGGAGCGGTGTGGCTCTGGATCACGAACGCGTCGGAGCCGCGCACGGACTCCTCGTAGCGCACGTAAAGCTCGGAGTTGGCGAAGCCGTACATCGAGGACGGGACGAGGCCGGTCCCGATCAGCTCGGCCACCTCCTCGGCGAGGGCGGGGTGTGCCCGGCCGCTGAAGACCATCAAGTTCTTCTCGGTGCTCAGCTTCATACCGCTCACGTCACGCCGCTCCCTGTGTCATCGCGCTCTTGTCCCCGCCCCCCATCCTCCCTCACAGCGGGTAGGGCTCCCAAACTGTGACGCCGCCATCTGGGACGATGCTCGTCACATCTCGTCGGGTGTGCTCTCCTGCGAGGCTGCGGCGGCGGCCTCGGCCTGGGCGGTGCCCGGGCGACGGCGCTGGGTCCAGCCGGTGACCACGCGCAGCGGGCCCGCCGAGACCCCCAGCGCCCCGGCCGGGACGTCGCCGCGGACCACGGTCCCGGCGCCGGTCCCGGCGCCGTCCCCGATCCGCACCGGCGCGACGAACGTGTTGTTGGAGCCGGTCTTGGCGTGGCGTCCGACCACCGTGCGGTGCTTGGCCACCCCGTCGTAGTTCGCGAAGATCGTGCCGGCCCCGATGTTGGTGCCCTCGCCGATCTCGGCGTCGCCGACGTAGGACAGGTGCGGGACCTTCGCACCCTCGCCGATGGCGACGTTCTTGGTCTCCACGAAGGCCCCGATCTTGCCCTCGCTGCCCAGCGTCGTCCCGGGCCGCAGGTAGGAGAAGGGGCCGACGGTGGCACCGGCGCCCACCACGGCCAGCTCACCGTGGGTGCGTACGACGCGGGCACCGGCACCCACCTCGCAGTCCTTGAGGGTGGTGTCGGGGCCGACGACGGCGTCCTCGCCGACCACGGTGGCCCCGAGCAGCTGGGTGCCGGGCAGGAGCGTGACGTCCTCGGCGAGCACCACGTCGGCGTCGATCCAGGTGGTGTCGGGGTCCATCACGGTGACGCCGTCGAGCATCCAGCGGGTGACGATGCGACGGTTCATCTCCCGTCCCAGGGCCGCCAGCTGGGCCCGGTCGTTGGCGCCCTCGGTCTGGCGGACGTCGTCGATCTGCCAGGCCCCGACGTTGAGCCCGGCGTCGCGGGCGATCCGCACCGCGTCGGTGAGGTAGTACTCCCCCTTGACGTTGTCGTTGCCGATCGCGGCGAGCGCCTCGACGAGGAACTCCGCGTCGAAGGCGAGGATGCCGGAGTTGATCTCGCGGATGTCGCGCTGCTCGGGGGTGGCGTCCTTCTCCTCGACGATGGCCTCCACGTCGCCCTCGGCGTTGCGGACCACCCGTCCGTAGCCGAACGGGTCGGGGACCACGCCGGACAGGATGCTGACCGCGCGCTGGGCCGCCTCGTGGTCCGCGGCGAACGCGCGCAGGCTCTCGCCGGTGAGCATCGGGGTGTCGCCGGCGGTCACGATGACCGTCCCGGTGACCGGGCCCTCGAGCGCGGCCATCGCCGCCCGGACGGCGTGCCCGGTGCCCTCCTGGGTCTCCTGGACCGCGAGCACCGCCTCGGGCAGGAGCTCGCGGATGTGGCGGCCCACCTGCTCGCGCTGATGGCCCACGACGGCCACCACGCGGTCGGGCTGCACGCCGGCCACGGCGGTCAGGACATGGCCGATCATGCTGCGCCCGGAGACCGGATGAAGGACCTTCATGGTCTTGGACTTCATCCGGGTGCCGCCGCCGGCGGCCAGAACGATGACGGTGAGGTTATCCACGCTCCCCGGGTAGGAGTCGAACCTACGTCGCTAGTCCTGATTCAAAGTCAGGCGGGCCCTGCCGGCAGACCAACCGGGGATCGATCCCCTGAGGGATAGGATCCACACCTTACTGTCGCCGGGCCCCACGGCTACTGTCGCCTCCGTGGACCTGCCCGTGATGCCGCCCGTCGCGCCGATGCTCGCCAAGTCCGTGCGCGGGATCCCCGACCCGGCCCGATACGGGGTCGGCGACGTGCCGGGCCTGGCGTTCGAGCCCAAGTGGGACGGCTTCCGGTGCCTGGTGTTCCGCGACGGAGACGAGGTCGAGCTGGCCTCGCGCAACACCAAGCCGCTGACCCGCTACTTCCCGGAGATCGTCGCCGCCGTGCGGGCCCAGCTGCCCGAGCGCTGCGTGCTCGACGGGGAGCTGTTCGTGGCCGTGGACAGCCCTGAGGCCCCCGGCGGGAACCGGCTCGAGTTCGAGGTCCTCCAGGAGCGCATCCATCCGGCCGCCTCCCGGATCAGCACACTCGCGGAGCGGACGCCGGCCAGCTTCGTGGCCTTCGACCTGCTGGCGCTGGGCGACACGTCGTACCTGGACCGGCCCTTCGCCGAGCGCCGCGCCGTCCTGGCGCAGGCCCTCGCGCACCTGGACGGCACCGGCCCCTGCCACCTGACCCGGATCACCGAGGACCCGGGGCTCGCCGAGGAGTGGTTCACCCAGTTCGAGGGCGCCGGGCTGGACGGGGTGGTCGCCAAGCCCCTCGGCGCGCCGTACCAGCAGAACGCGCGCACGATGCTCAAGGTCAAGCACGAGCGCACCGCCGACGTGGTGGTCGCCGGCTACCGCCTGCACAAGACCTCCACGCCGCAGCGGCCGCTGCTCGGCTCCCTGCTGCTCGGCCTGTACGACGAGGGCACGCTGCAGCACATCGGGGTGGCCGCGTCCTTCACCGCGAAGCGGCGCGCGGAGCTGGTCGAGGAGCTGGCGCCGCTGGTCTGCCCGGCCGAGGAGCACCCCTGGGGCGGGTGGATCCAGGCCGGCGGCGCGATCGCCAACCCCGACCGGGTGCCCGGCACCCAGTCGCGCTGGAGCGCCGGCAAGGACCTCTCCTTCGTCCCCCTGCGCCCGGTGCTGGTGCTCGAGGTGGGCTACGACCACATGGAGGGCCGCCGGCTGCGCCACACCGCGCAGTTCAAGAGGTGGCGCAGCGACCGCGACCCCGAGTCGTGCGGGTATGCGCAATTGGACGAGCCGGTGCGCTACGACCTGAGTAGGATCCTCGACGTCAGCTGACCCGATCTCAGGAGGCACCCCCACGATGGCCGAACCGACCGCGACCTACAACGTGGTGTTGCTGGTGGAGCAGGCGCTCTCGGCCGCCGACGCCGCCCAGGTGACCTCGCTGCACCAGGCTCTGGACGAGCCGGTCCGCTACCACGTGCTGCTTCCCGTGGAGGACGCCGCCGGACGGGTGGAGGCCTCGATGGGCACCCTGGGCGCCGGCGACATGCTGGGCACCCCGGGCATGGTGCTCAGCGACGTCGACCTCGACGAGGTCCGGCGCGAGTGCCTGGAGACCTCCGAGGCCGCCCTGGTCGACACGGTCGCCGCGCTCCGGACCGTCGGCGCCGACGCCGTCGGCGAGGTCGTCACCCAGGCGCCGGTCGAGGCCCTGGCCGCCAAGGTCAAGGCCGTGGACGGCCGCGAGGCGATCATCCTGACCCGCCCGCACGTGGTCGCGGAGTTCTTCCACGTCGACTGGAGCTCGCGGGCCCGGCGCCACCTCGGCGTGCCGGTGCTGCACCTGCTTGAGCACGAGAGCTTCGACGAGCAGGCCGGCGGCGGCGAGGGCGTGACCGGGGTATGACCCGCCCGGGTCTCGGCACCGCCCTGACCGCGCTCACCGGCCTCACCGCTCTGGCCGTCTCGGGCTGCGGAGGGGACGGGGGCTCCGCAGTGGCGTCCGGCGACGGCTACTCCGTGGCCCGGGCGCTCGCCGAGGTCCCGGCCGCGGCCCACGGCGAGGACGAGGGCACCACCCTGGTGCGCACGGGCGACCTGGCCGCGGCCACCGAGCTCGCGGGCCTGGAGCGCCCCGACGGCTTCGACGCCGGGGAGATCTCCGCCTGGCTCATGCCGCTCACCGGGCTGCGCCCCGAGGACTCCTCGGCCCCCCTCGTGCACGTGCCGATGCCCGAGTCGATGTGGCAGTCCACCGAGAGCGCCGAGGAGTACGACGCGGAGCTGGGCTGGTCGGTCCTCGACGTGGACGTGTTCGTCGAGGAGGCCGGCGCGCCGAGCACGTTCCTGATGGTCTCTGGCGCGCTCGACGAGGACAGCCTGGCCGAGGACCTCACCGAGGTCTCCGACGGCATCGTCAGTGCCGGGGACGGCGAGGACATGGAGATGGACATCGAGAGCCGCACCGTGGCCCGTCCGCTCGGGATGCCCCTGCGGATGGCCGCCGACGGCGACCGGCTCGCGGCCTCGCCGCGGACGTCGTTCGTCGAGCAGTGGCTGGCCGGGCCCAAGGAGTCGCTCGCCGACGACGAGGCGCTGCTGGCAGTGGCCGAGGCGCTGGACGCCGCGGACGTGGTCTCCGCCGTGCTCAGCCCGGGCGACTCCCTGGACGCCGGATCGTCTGGCGCCGAGGGCCTGGACCAGGCGTTCGACGCCGTCGGCATCGGCTGGGGCGTCCAGGACGACGCCGCCCTGGTCACCGTGGCGTACCACTTCGAGTCCGAGGAGGACGCCGAGGCCGCCGTCGGGGAGCTCGAGGAGCTGTTCACCGACGGCACCTCGCTCAAGACCCGCTCCCCGCTCAGCGACGTGGTGAGCCTCGAGGACGTGGCGGCCGACGGCGCGGTGACCACGGTGTCGCTGACGATGGCCGGCGAGCACCATCCCGCCGCCGTGGAGCACATGCTGGTGGAGGGCGACACGCCCTTCCGGCACGGCTGAGGGCCGCCGCCCTCACTCGACCCGGTTGCCCTCGGCGTCCCAGTGCGCGGCGACCTTCTTGCTCGGCTGGACCCGGGGCGGCTCGCCGGGCATCTTGGGGTAGTCCGGCGGGTAGTTGAGCTCGACCGCGCCCTGCTCCTCCCACAGGCCCAGCAGCGGGTCGAGGGAGAACGCGCGGTCGTCGATCGTGGCCCACGGGTCGCCCTGGGCGGCGAGGCGCTCCGGCACGGTGAGCAGGTTGAAGTCGCGCGGGTCCTCCACCTCGGCCAGCTCCTCCCAGGTCACCGGCGTGGAGACCGGCGCCCCGGGCAGCGGACGCAGCGAGTACGCCGAGGCGATCGTGCGGTCGCGGCTGTTCTGGTTGTAGTCGACGAAGATCCGCTCGCCGCGCTCCTCCTTCCACCAGGCGGTGGTGACGCCGGGGTCGCGGCGCTCCAGCTCGCGGCCCAGGCCGATCGCGGCGTGCCGGACATCGACGAAGTCCCAGCGCGGCTCGATGCGCACGAAGATGTGGATCCCGCGGTTGCCGGAGGTCTTGGCGAAGCCGACGATGCCGAGCTCCTCGAGCAGCGCGCGGGCCCGGCCGGCCACCCGCACGGCGTCCGCGAACGTGGTGCCGGGCTGCGGGTCGAGGTCGATGCGCAGCTCGTCGGGGTGGTCCACGTCGGCGCGTCGTACCGGCCAGGGGTGGAAGGTCAGCGTGCCCATCTGCGCGCACCAGACCGGGACCGCGATCTCGGTCGGACAGATCTCGGCGGCCCGGCGTCCCGAGGGGAACGCGATCTCGACGGACTCGACGTAGTCGGGTGCGCCCTTGGCGATCCGCTTCTGGTAGAACGCCTCAGCGTCCTTGTCCTGCGGCCCGGTCGCCAGCCGGAAGCCCTCGCGCACCCCGGAGGGCCACCGCTCCAGCGCGGTCGGGCGATCGCGCAGCGCGCGCATCAGCCCGTCCTCGACCGCGGCGAAGTACTGCGCCACCCTGAGCTTGGTGATCTCCGGGGTGCGCTCGGTGGCCGGGTAGATCACCCGGTCCGGACTCGACACGCGCACCGCGCGTCCACCGGCGTCGACCTCGGCTGCAGGGGGCTTCACCATGGGCACACGCTAGCGGGGGCTCCCCCCACGCCTGCTGTTCTCGAGCGCGGCGTGCTCGAGGATCGAGTTGGGCGAGAACACCGGACGCCGGTCGGCCTGCTCGCGCCCGGCGCGGACGAACTCGAAGCCGCCGGTGGTCACCAGCGCCCACGTGGCGACCGGGCCCGGCTGGCCCAGCACCGCCGCGTCCACCGCGTCGTACGCCGCGAGCAGGGCCTGCGCGCAGGTCAGGTGCGTGGGCGGGAAGTGGAAGGCGTTGCGCGCCGCCTCGTTTTCGGAGCCGAGGAACGCCACCGGGCGGCCGAGCCCGGCACCGCAGATCCCGCAGACCCGGCTCAGCGCGCACTGGGTGACCCGGCGCTGGTCGAGGTCGCGGGCCGAGGCCGGCTCGCCGGCCTCGCCGGTGCCGCAGGCGAACGGCACCGGCGTGGCGAGCTCGGGGTCGACCGCGAGCTCGGAGAAGGGACGCGGGGCGGGATCCATCAGTCGGCGTCCCCACGCCGCGAGCCGCGCCGCGACCAGCCGCCGAGCTCGGTGCGCCGCGGCGGGCGCTCGGCGTCGGAGCGACGCCGCCGGTCGCGGGCGCCCTCGTCGGAGGTGTCGCTGCGCTCGGGCGGGGCGGGGTCGTCGCTGCTGGTCATGTGGTTGGGCAGGGAAAGCTTCATGATCGTGCGCAGCGCCTGGCCGTACTGGCGGTGCAGCGGACCGGTCGTGTAGGGGATGTCGTACTTGTCGCACAGCGCCCGGACCCGCTCGGAGATCTGCGCGTAGCGGTTGCTGGGCAGGTCCGGGAACAGGTGGTGCTCGATCTGGTAGCCGAGGTTGCCCGACGCGATGTGCAGCAGCGGGCCGCCCTCGAAGTTGGCGGCGCCCAGGATCTGGCGCAGGTACCACTCCGCACGGGTCTCGTCCTGGATCTCCTCCTCGGTGAAGTGCAGCGCACCGTCGGGGAAGTGCCCGCAGAAGATGATCATGTAGGACCACAGGTTGCGGGCCAGGTTGGCGGTCGCGTTCGCGGTCATCGTGGCGCGCCAGTCCGGCCCGCCCAGCGCCGGGTAGACGACGTAGTCCTTGGCGATCTGACCGCGGATCTTGCGCCCGATCTGGAGCAGCTGCCGCTTCATCTCCTTCGGGTCCTTCTCGCCCTTGCGGATCCGCTCCAGGTCGAGGTCGTGCAGGGCCACGCCCCACTGGAAGAGCGTGGCGAGCAGCGCGTTGTAGACCGGCTGGCCCAGGTAGTAGGGGTGCCACTTCTGCTCGCGCGCCATCCGCAGGATGCCGTAGCCGATGTCGTTGTCGTAGCCGAGCACGTTGGTGAACTGGTGGTGGATGTAGTTGTGCGAGTGCTTCCACTGCTCGGCGGGCTGGGCGGTGTCCCACTCCCAGTTGCTGGAGTGGATCTCCGGGTCGTTCATCCAGTCCCACTGGCCGTGCATGACGTTGTGGCCGATCTCCATGTTCTCCAGGATCTTGGCCAGCCCGAGCATCGCGGTGCCGGCGACCCACGCGGGCCTGCGCACCCGGGGCAGGCCGGCCGTCCTCGACCAGGCGCTGGCGACCAGCGCCACCCGGCCGCCGGCGGCGAGGCCGCGCTGGATGCGGATCATCCGGTTGATGTACGCCGCGTCGGCGGCGCCGCGCGACTCCTCGATCTCGGCACGGATCGCGTCGAGCTCGCGGCCGATCTGCTCGACCTCGTCCTCGCTGAGGTGCGTGTACTCCTTGACGTCCGCGATGGCCACGGAACCTCCTAGATGTCGAGTGTGCAGTCGCCGACGGCAGCCGTGACGCAGGTCTGCACCGGCTCGTTGGGCTGGTTGAACTCGTCGCCGTTGCGCAGGTCCTTCACGGTGCCCGAGACGAGCGTGAGCGTGCAGGTGTGACAGATCCCCATCCGGCAGCCGTAGGGCATGCCGACGCCGGCCTGCTCGCCGGCCTCGAGGATGGTGGTGGCCCCGTCCACCTCGGTGGACTTGTGGGAGTTGCGGAAGGTGATCGTGCCGCCCTCTCCCCCGTCGCCGCCGAGGTCGAGCGAGAAGCGCTCCAGGTGCAGTCGGTCGGCCACCCCCGCGGCCTCCCAGTGCTTCTCGGCCGCGTCCAGCATCGGGCCGGGCCCGCAGGCCCAGGTCTCCCGCTCGCGCCAGTCGGGGCAGATCCGGTCCAGGTCGGCCTCGAGGTCCAGCATCCCGTCCAGGTCGGTGTGCAGCGGGTGCAGGGTGAGCCCCTGGTGCGTGCGGGCCAGCGCGTCGAGCTCGTCGCGGAAGATCATCCGCTCCGGGGTGGGCGAGGAGTAGTGCATGACGACGTCGGGCATCGTGCCGCGCCGGTCCAGGGTCCGCAGCATCGCCATCACCGGCGTGACGCCGCTGCCCCCGACCAGGAAGAGCATCTTGGCCGGCGGCGGTTCGGGCAGCACGAAGTCGCCCTCGGGCAGGGCGAGGCGGACGATGGTCCCCGGCTCCAGGCCGCCGACGAGGTGGCTGGAGAGCAGCCCCTCGGGCATCGCCCGGACGGTGATCGCGATCGTCCTGCCCGAGCGCGCGGGCGCCGAGCTCACCGAGTAGGAGCGCCACTGGAAGCGCCCGTCCACCTGCACGCCGATCCCGACGTACTGCCCGGGGCGGTGGTCGTAGCGCCAGCCCCAGCCCGGGCGGATCACCAGCGTGGCGGCGTCCTCGGTCTCGGGGATGACCTCCTCGACGCGCCCGCGCAGCTCGCGCGCCGACCACAGCGGGTTGACCAGCGAGAGGTAGTCGTCGGGGTGCAGGGGCGTGGTCAGGCGCGAGCCCACCGATCGGACCCGCTCCCATTTCACCGGCCGCACCCGCGGCGTGGACAGTGCCATTGCGTCAGTGAACAGGTGTAGACCCAACTGGTCAAGACACTGTTCACACTTCTCGCCCGGTACGGTGGGCGTCATGGCTTACCAGGTGCACAAGACCGACGAGCAGTGGCGGGCCGAGCTCTCCCCCGAGGAGTACGCGGTGCTCCGCCAGGCGGGCACGGAGCGGCCGTTCACCGGCGAGTACAACGACACCGACACCACGGGTGTCTACCGGTGCAAGGCGTGCCGCGCCGAGCTCTTCCGCTCCGACACGAAGTTCCACTCCGGGTGCGGCTGGCCGTCGTTCTACCAGCCGATCAGCGACACGATCGAGTACATCGAGGACACCTCGCACGGCATGAAGCGGGTCGAGGTGCGCTGCACCAACTGCGGCTCGCACCTGGGCCACGTCTTCCCCGACGGGCACGGCACGCCGACCGGCGACCGCTACTGCATCAACTCCGTGGCGCTCACGCTGGAGCCGAAGCAGTAGCCAGCCCGCCGGGTCAGGGCAGGGTGTCGAGCAGCTCGCCGACCTCGGTGCGGGCGCCGGTGTAGAACGGCACCTCCTCGCGGACGTGGCGGCGCGCCTCGGAGCCGCGCAGGTGGCGCATCAGGTCCACGATCCGGTAGAGCTCGTCGGCCTCGAAGGCGAGCATCCACTCATAGTCGCCGAGCGCGAAGCTGGACACGGTGTTGGCGCGCACGTCGACGTAGTCGCGCGCCATCCGGCCGTGGTCGGCGAGCATCCGGCGGCGCTCGGAGTCCTCGAGCAGGTACCACTCGTAGGAGCGCACGAACGGGTAGACGCACAGGTGCTTCTTGGGCTCCTCGTTGGAGAGGAACGCCGGCACGTGGGACTTGTTGAACTCGGCCGGGCGGTGCAGCGCCATCTGCGACCAGACCGGGGAGAGGCGGCTGCCGAACGCGGTGCGGCGGAACCGCTTGTAGGCGTCCTGGAGCTGCTCGGAGGTCTCGGCGTGCCACCAGATCATCAGGTCGGCGTCGGCGCGCAGGCCGCTCACGTCGTACACGCCGCGCACCACCACGCCGTCGGCGTCGAGCGCCTTGAAGAGCTGCTCGACCTCGGTGGCCTCGCTCGCGCGGTCGGCGTCGCCGAGCACGCGATCGAGCTTGAAGACCGACCACATCGTGTAGCGGATGGAGTCGTTGATCTCGCGAACCCGGGCAGCGTTGGACGTCATGGATCCATTGTGCCGCTGCCCGGGCGCGGCCCGATCCCGGGGTCGGAGTCGGCGGGTCAGGCAGTGAGGGCGGCGGCGGCGCGGCGGGCGGAGGCGACGACGGCGGCGATGCCCACTCCGTCGTACGCCGCGCCGCAGACGACCAGCCGCGGCCCGATCTCGCGGGCGATGTCGGCGCGGATGCGTGCCACGCGGTCGAGGTGGCCCACCGCGTACTGCGGCAGCCCGCCGCCCCAGCGCTGGACGTGGGTGTCGACCGGCACGGCGCGGATCCCGGCCGCCTCGGCGAGGTCCTCGAGCGAGACCCGCACCAGCTCCTCGTCGGGCACCTGCAGCGACGCCTCCTCGCGGTGGCGGCCGATGGAGGTCCGCAGCATGACCAGGTCCGCGCCGCCCGGTCCGGCACCGCGGCCGGCCTCGCGGACCCACGACCACTTGTTGGCCGAGAACGTCGAGGCCTTGATCCGGCGGCCGTCCCGGGGCGGGACCAGGAAGCCCGAGCCGGCCAGCTCGGGCAGGTCGTCGGCGCGGAACGCGAAGGTGACCACCGCCATCGAGGCGTACTCGATCCCGGCCAGCTCGCTCGCCGCGGCCGGCGCCAGGCCGGCCAGCAGCCGGGCGGTCGGTGCTGCGGGCGTGGCGAGCACGACGTCGGTGGCGCGCACCGTGCGCGGGGCCGTCGTCGGCCCGGTGAGGAGCTCGAAGCCGTCGGCGGTGCGCCGCAGCTCGCGCACCGGCGCGTCGAGCTCGACGGCGAAGTCGCCGGAGGCGGCCAGCGCCTCGGTGAGCTGCCCCATCCCGCCGGGGATGCCGGCGAAGACCGGGCCGCCCGAGGGGGGCGGCATCGCCGCGGCCGCCTCCAGCAGCGAGCCGCGGCCCAGCAGCGAGACCAGCATCGGCACGGTGGCCCGAGCCGAGAGGGCACGCGCGTCGCCGGCGTAGACCCCGCCGAGCAGCGGCTCCACCAGCTGGTCGACCACCTCGTCGCCGAGGCGGGCCGCGACCAGCTCGCCGACCGAGACGTCCTGGTCGTCGCCCAGCCGGGTGGGGGGCAGCGAGGGCTCCTCGCGGACCCGGGCCAGCCCGGCCGCCGAGAGCACCCCGGACGCCTCGAGCTGGGGCAGGTCCATCGGCACGCCCATCAGCGAGCGGGGCATCGGGCGCAGCGCCCCGTAGGTCCACACCTGTGAGGAGGCGCCGGTGGGGTGCTCGATCGGCAGCCCCAGCTCGCGGGCCAGCCCGACCGCCTCGGGGCGGCGGTTGAGCATCGCCTCGGCGCCGACGTCGACGACGACTCCCCCGACCGCGGTGCGGCGGATCTTGCCGCCGGCGCGACCCGCGCCCTCGAGCACCCGCACCTCGTGGCCGGCGTCCGCGAGGGCTCGTGCTGCGCAGAGCCCCGCGAGGCCGCCGCCGACGACTGTCACCTGTCGTGTTGTGCTCACGGCTCCAATCTCTCAGACCCCGCGAGCCGCGCTCAGACCGGGCTCGGCGCCTGCTCGGCGGCGCTCATCCGGTCGCGCCCAGCACGTCACCGGCCGGTACGGCGTGCAGCCGGGTGAAGCCGCTGCGGTGGAACACCAGCGGCGAGCGGTGACCCAGGTCCGCGATCGCGTGCAGGTGCAGCAGCACCAGGACGTGGTCGCCCGCCTCGATCTCGCGGTGGATGCTGCACTCGAAGGAGGCGACGGCATCCGAGACCAGCACCGCTCCCCCGTCGCGCACGCCCAGGGCGAGCCCGTCGAAGCGGCTCGCGGCCGGTCCGGCGAGCTGGCGGCACACCCCTGCGTGGTGGTCGGCCAGCACGCTGACCCCCAGCCGCGTCGCGCGGCGCAGCACCGGCCACGTCGAGCTGGTCCGGGCGATCGAGAAGGACACCAGGGCCGGCTCCAGCGACACGGAGGTGAACGAGCTCGCGGCCATCCCGACGTGGGCGCCGTCCACCTCGGCCGCGACCGCGACGACGCCGCTGGGGAACGCCCCGAACGCGCGTCGCAGCGCCACCGGGTCCAGACGCGAGGCGCTCACGAGGCGGCCGACCTGGAGCCGAACGGCACCGAGGCGCGGTACGTCGACGGCGTGGGGTGCTGCCACAGCCCGCGCTGGGCGAGCACCGGCAGCACTCCCTCACCGAAGGCGTAGGACTCCTCCAGGTGGGGGTAGCCGGAGAGCACGAACTCGTCGATGCCCAGCGCGTGGTACTCCTCGATGCGGTCGGCCACCTCCTCGTGGCTGCCCACCAGCGCGGTGCCGGCGCCGCCGCGGACCAGCCCGACGCCGGCCCAGACGTTGGGGTAGATCTCGAGGTCGTCGCGACTGCCGCGGTTGAGCTCGAGCATCCGGCGCTGGCCCTCGGACTCGCTGCGCGCCAGCCCGGCCTGGACCGTGCGGATGGTCTCGTCGTCGATGCCGGCCAGCAGCCGGTCGGCCTCGGCCCAGGCCAGGTCGGAGGTGTCGCGGGTGATCGTGTGCATCCGGATGCCGAAGCGGAGCTCGCGGCCCTGCTCGGCGGCGAGCTTGCGGATCCAGGCGATCTTCTCGGCCACCGCGGCGGGCGGCTCGCCCCAGGTCAGGTAGACGTCGGCGTGCTTGGCCGCCACCTCCCCCGCGGCCGGGGAGGAGCCGCCGAAGTAGATCGCGGGCACCGGGTCGGGCAGCTGGGCCAGCGCGGCGCCCTCCACCCGCAGGTGCTCGCCGGCGAAGTCCACGGTCTCCCCCGCCCAGAGCCGACGCACCACCTCGAGGAACTCCCCGCACCGGGCGTAGCGGGCCTCCTTGTCGAGGAAGTCGCCGTAGGCGCGCTGCTCCTGGCTCTCCCCGCCGGTGACCACGTTGAGCAGCAGCCGCCCGCCGGACAGGTTCTGGAACGTCGCGGCCATCTGCGCGGCCAGCGTCGGCGAGGTGAGGCCCGGACGGAAGGCGACCAGGAACTTCAGCCGCTCCGAGACCGAGCTGAGCATGGCGGTGGACAGCCACGCGTCCTCGCACCAGGCGCCGGTCGGGGTCAGTGCCGCCTCGAAGCCGAGCTGCTCGGCGCTGCGGGCGACCTGCCCGAGGTAGGGGACGGAGGCCGGCCGGCCGGCCGGTCCGGCAGCGACGCCGTGGCCGCCGCCGACCACGAAGCGGCCGTCACCTCCGTTGGTGGGGAGGAACCAGTGGAAAGTGAGCGTCATTGTCGTCCTCTTCGTCGATGCGGGTTCTGCGATGCCGGGATGCGGGTGGATGCGGCTCAGAGCTGGCCGTGGCTGGGCGGCAGGGTGCCGTCCACGACGTAGCGGCCGAGGTGCTGGACCTTCCAGGCGGCCGGGTCGTGCAGGGTGTGGGTGCGGGCGTTGCGCCAGTGCCGGTTGAGGTTCAGGCTGTCCAGCGCCGAGCGGGTCCCGGCGACCTCGAACAACCGGCTGGACACCTCGACCGAGGCGGACGTGCTGAGCGCGCGGGCGGCGGCCACCGCCAGGCTGGCCTGGCCGGCCGACTCCGCGCTCAGCGCCGCGTTCGCCCGGTCCACGGCGCGGCCGGCCTCGGCGAGTACCGCCTCGGCCGCGCGCACCGCGACCTCCATCTGGCCCAGCGCGTGCACGACCAGGGGGTCCTCGGCGGCGCGCTCGACGCCGGCGTCGGGGTAGGGGCGGCTCTTGGTGCGCACGAACAGCGCCGCCTCGTCGACGGCCGCGCGGGCGATGCCCACGTCGAGCGCGGCGTGCAGCAGCTGAGCGAAGGCGCCGAACGTCTGCGGTCCGGTGAAGGTCAGGTGGTACGGCGTGATCCGGGCCGCGTCGACGGCCACGGACTCCAGGCGCACCGTGCCGCTGGCCGTGGTGCGCTGGCCCATCCCGTTCCAGTCGTCGACGACGCTCACGCCGGGGGCGGTCCGCTCCACCCAGGCCACGTGCAAGGGCCCGTCCACGTCCAGGTGGGCCAGGACCGGGATCCAGTCGGCGAAGAGGGCGCCGGTGCTGTAGCCCTTGACGCCGTCGAGCACCCAGCTCCCGTCGCCCGCGGGGCTCAGCGTGGTCCGGATGTCGCGCACGTGCTTGGTGCCGACCTCGGACTGGGCGTTGCCGAACCGCTTGCCGGCGAGCACCTCGGCGAAGAAGAACGCCTGCTGCGCCGGCGTCCCCTGGTGGCGCAGCACGTTGACGTAGACGAAGTGGCTGTGCGGGATCTGCGCGACGCTGGGGTCGCCGGCGGCGAGCAGGCGGAAGACCTCGGCGAGGGTCTCGGCGTCGAGGTCCGCCCCACCGTGGGCGGCGGGGACGGTGCTCGCCAGCAGGCCGCTGGCCGAGAGCAGGTCGAGCTCCGCGGCGGGCAGCACCCGCTCGGCGTCGCGACGCGCCGCGTCCGCGGCGAGCATCCCACCGAGATCGGCGGCCACCCGGATCGCCTCGTCGGCGCTGAGCACGGGCACCCGACCCGTGGGCTCCGCGATCGAGGCTGGACGGGCCTGCGTGGCCGTGTGCGGGGACCCTGAGGGACACATGGTTTCTCCTTGGACTGCAGGGCGGTTTTGTCTAGCAAGTTACTCGACTTTATATGCTGACTGAACAAAACTGCTCGACGGGCGCGCCGCAGGCAAGGAGAAAGGCGCCAGCCGTTGACGAGGGGGGTGCAGGCTCTGCCTCTCACCTCCGGCATCGGCGGCTCCCGTCCCGCCCGCTCCGCCCGCACCCCCGAGAGGCCACATGCGCACCGAACAGCTGGAGTACCTCACCGCCGTGACCCGGCACGGCTCGCTGCGCCGTACCAGCGAGCAGCTGCACATCTCCCAGCCCGCGCTGAGCGAGGCCCTGCGCAACCTCGAGCGCGAGCTGGGGGTCAGCCTGCTGGACCGCAGCCGCAGCGGCACCCGGATCAGCCGCCGGGGCAGGGACCTGCTGCCGCAGATCGCGGAGGTGATGGAGGCCGTCCAGCGGCTGCGCACCGCGGCCGGCGACCAGAGCCAGGCGGCCCGCCTGGTCCGGGTCGGCACGGTCAGCGCGGCCACCTCGACACTGCTGGTGCCGGCGGTGCGGGCGCTGGCGCAGAGCCGGCCGGGCACCACCGTCGAGATCGTGAACCTGCAGCAGGAGGAGATCCACCGCCAGCTCGCCGAGGGGGCTCTCGACCTGGGCCTGGTGAACCTGCTGGACGGCGACGACGCACCGGCCGACCTGCGCTGCGCGCGGCTGCTGCAGGGACGCCCGGCGCTGGTCTGCCGGGCGGACCACCGGCTCGCCGCCCAGGAGGTGGTCACCCTCGAGGACCTGCGCACCGAGAGCTTCGTGGCGATGCGCGCGGGCTACCTGATGCACCGCTTCGTGCACCGGGTGCTGGGCCCGCGGATGCCGCCGATCGCGTCGAGCACCGACGGCGCGGAGATGGGCAAGCTGATGGTCGCCGAGGGGCTCGGCGTGACCGTGCTGCCCGACTACAGCGTGGCCGGCGACCCGCTCGTGGTGGCGGGCGTGCTCACCCACCGTCCGCTCGAGGACGCCACCGGCGTCGACCTGGTGCTGCTCGAGCGCCCCCAGGACCCGGCCCCACCCGCCGTCGAGGAGCTGCGCTCACTGCTGGTGGCCCACGCCCGCGACTACCGCTCGAGCAGCGCCTGAAGGTTCTCCAGCGACGTCTCGAGCATCGAGGCCGGGACGATCGGGAACGTCAGCTTGTCGCGCAGCTTGGGATGCAGGTCCGTCCAGTCGCAGTACGACGTGACGCGGGTGCCGCCCTCGGCCAGCGGCTCGAGCTCGTAGCCGTAGACGTGCCCGATCGGGGTGCGGCCCTCGGCGCCCACGCTCCACTCCAGGAGCCGGTCGGGCACGATCCGGGTGACGGTGTTGACGACCGTGTAGCGCCCCATCGGCAGGTCGCCCAGCGGCTCGCGGTCCATGTCCATGGTGAAGCTGTCGCCGACGGCCGCGAGCCGGGCGGCCGCCGAGGTCGCCACGAGCATCCCGGAGCCGTCGATGCGGACGTGACCCTGCGGGTCGGCGATCTCGTCGAACACCGCCGCCGCCGGAGCCCCGATATCCCGGGTCACCGAGATCCGGCGCGGCTCCGCCCCGGTCGCTGCCTCGCCCTGCTCCGGCGCCTCGGACCCGCTGTGCTGCGTCATGAGGTGAGACTACGGGGCGGTCAAGGGGTAGGACTGCACGAACTCGGTCAGCCGGGCGAGCTGGTCGGGGTCGGTGGAGGGGATCACTCCGTGGCCGAGGTTGAAGATGTGCCCCTTCGCCGCCCGGCCGGCCTCGATCACCTCCGCCGCGCGCGCCGTCATCACGTCGGTGGGCGCGAAGACCAGGGTCGGGTCGAGGTTGCCCTGCACCCCCCGGTCGCCGACCAGCGGGAGGGCCGAGGTCAGCGGCGTGCGCCAGTCGACCCCGACGACGTCGGCGCCGGCCTCCCCCATCAGCGTCAGCAGGTTGGTGGTGCCCACCCCGAAGTGGATCCGCGGCACCCCGAGCTCCCCGGCCCGGGCCAGCACCCGCGCGGAGTGCGGCATCACGTGCTCGGTGTAGTCGCCCGGGGTGAGCGCACCGGCCCACGAGTCGAACAGCTGCACGGCGGAGGCGCCGGCAGCCACCTGCACCTCGAGGTAGGTGGCGGCCATGTCGGCGATCTTGCGCATCAGCGCGTCCCACACCTGCGGCGCGCCGAACATCATCGCCTTGGTCTTGGCGTGCTCCTTGGACGGCCCGCCCTCGACCAGGTACGACGCGACCGTGAACGGCGCGCCGGCGAAGCCGATCAGCGGCGTCGAGCCCAGCTCGCCCACCAGCGAGCGCACCGCCTCGGTGATGAACGGCACGTGCTCGGGGGTGAGGTCCTCGATCGCGGCCACGTCGTCGAGGGTGCGCACCGGCTTGGCGACCACCGGGCCGACGCCGGCCACGATGTCGAGGTCGACGCCGACCGCCTTGAGCGGCAGCACGATGTCGGAGAAGAAGATCGCCGCGTCCACCCCGTAGCGGCGCACCGGCTGCAGGGTGATCTCGGTGACCAGCCCCGGGTCCATGCAGGACTCGAGCATCCCCACGCCCTCGCGGAGCCTGCGGTACTCCGGCAGCGAGCGTCCGGCCTGGCGCATGAACCACACCGGGGTGTGCGCGACGGGCTCACCGCGCGCGGCGCGCAGGAAGGCGCTCCCGGCGAGGTGGTCGGGCAGAGCAGGGAGGCTGGGCCGCGTCGTTGCGGGCTGTGCTGGGGAGTCGCTCGTCACCCTCTGATCCTCGCAGGTCAGACGGCGTGTTGGCACATCGGCAGCGGGCCGGCGGGCCTACTGTGGGGGCATGGTCGTGCGTCAGGAGACGTACCCGGGAACGGGTGCGGGCATCACACCCCCCGAGTTCCGGGACGCGGTGGAGGCGATGCGTGGCGCGCGCCTGCGCCCGGAGGTCTTCTGCGAGGAGATGCCGGCGCCCCAGCGGATCGCGCCGTACGCGGCGGCCCTGTCGGCCGACGTCACCGTCGACGAGATCGATGTCGGCACCGGGCGGATCATCCTGCTCCACGACCCCGCCGGCAACGACGCCTGGGACGGCACCTTCCGCTGCGTGGCCTACGTCCGCGCGGAGATCGACCCCGAGATGATCAGCGACCCGCTGCTGGCCGGCGTGGGCTGGTCCTGGCTGGTCGAGGCGCTGGAGGCGCACGGCGCGGCGTACACCGCCCCCTCCGGCACGGTCACCCTGGTCGCCACCGAGAGCTTCGGCGCGATGAGCGACGAGGAGGGCACCGCCCAGGTCGAGATCCGCGCCTCCTGGACGCCGACTCCCGACGAGGACGAGCACTGGGACATCGCTCCCCACGTCGAGGCGTGGGGCGAGCTGCTGTGCACCACCGTGGGGCTGCCTCCCGTCCCCGAGGGCGTGACCGCGATGCCCAGTCGGCGCGGACAGCGCGGCCCGACGCCCTGACGATGATGGCTGACGACGAGAACCACGAGAGCCCCGCACAGACGCCGGCCGAGAGCCAGGCCCCGACCGAGCCGCCGGAGCCGGTGCCGCTGCTGGAGCTGCGCGACGGCCTGACGCCGGTGGTCGACACCGAGGAGGCGCTGGCCCGGGTGTGCGCGGACTTCGCCGCCGGCACCGGACCGGTGGCGATCGACGCCGAGCGCGCCTCGGGCTACCGTTACTCGGCGCGCGCCTACCTGATCCAGCTGCGCCGCGAGGGTGCGGGCACGGCCCTGGTCGACCCGATCGCCTTCGACGACCTGGTCGTGCTGCAGCAGGCGCTGGGCGACGCGGAGTGGATCCTGCACGCCGCCACCCAGGACCTCGCCTGCCTCGCCGAGGTCGGGCTGCACCCCGCGTCGCTGTTCGACACCGAGCTCGCCGGACGACTGCTGGGCTATCCCCGGGTCGGCCTGGCCACCCTGGTCGAGACGATCATCGGGCGCCGGATGCGCAAGGAGCACTCGGCGGTGGACTGGTCGACCCGACCGCTGCCCCAGCCGTGGCTGGAGTACGCCGCGCTCGACGTCGAGGTGCTGCTCGAGCTGCGCGAGGCGATGATCGAGCAGCTCGAGGCGGCCGGCAAGACCGAGTGGGCGCGCCAGGAGTTCGAGCACCTGCTCGGCCATCAGCCGACCGTCCGCGCCGAGCCCTGGCGCCGGGTCTCGGGCACCCACAAGCTGCGCGGGCGCCGAGCCCTCGGCGCGGTGCGCGCCCTGTGGCAGGCCCGGGACCGGATCGCCGAGCAGCGCGACGTCACCCCGGGCCGGATCATCCCCGACGCCGCGATCATCGCGGCCGCGCAGGCGATGCCGACCGACCGGGCCGCGCTGCTGTCCACCCGCGGCTTCCACGGCCGGGGGGCCGAGCGCTACGCCTCGCGCTGGGTCGAGGCGCTGCGCGAGGTCCAGGAGATGCCCGAGTCGGCGCTGCCCGCCCGCACCCAGCGCAGCGAGGGCCCGCCCCTGCCCCGCGCCTGGGCCGAGAAGGACGCCGTCGCGGCCCGCCGGCTGCAGCTGGCCCGCGAGATGCTCAGCGGCCTCGCCCAGGGGCTCAAGCTGCCGGTCGAGAACCTGCTCACCCCCGACCACCTGCGCCGGGTGCTGTGGGAGCCCCCGAGCGCCCGCGACGACGAGACGCTCGCCGCCGGCGTCGCCGAGCAGCTGGCCGGGTACGGCGCGCGGCCCTGGCAGGTCGAGCTGGCCACGCCGGCCCTGGTGGAGGCGATCCTGGCCGCGGAGCAGACTCAGGACACCCAGCTCACCGAGCACAGCACCGAGCACAGCATCGAGGACGGAGGGACCGAGTCATGACCCAGAGCGAGCTGGTGGATCTGGAGGAGCAGGGCTGGCGCGCGCTGTCCGCCTCCCCCGGCGAGGCTGCCGAGTTCTACGACGGCGTCCTGGACCACACGGTGGTGATGCTGCTTCCCGGCGGGCTGGTGCTCGACGACCGGGACGCGATCATCGCCTCGCTGTCGGGCCAGCCCTGGGCGTCCTACGAGATGCAGGACCTGTGGGTCTTCCAGCCGATGCCGGAGACCGGCATCGTCGCCTACGGCGTGCTCGCCCGGCGCGAGGGAGCCGCGGATTACTCCGCGCTGATCAGCAGCCACTACGTACGGCGGGAGGCCGGCTGGCGGCTGGTCTTCCACCAGCAGACCCCCCGCTGAGGCTCACCGCTCCTCGGGCTCCGGGCTCTCGCTGGCGTCGTCCTCGCTCCACTCCGGGTCGAGCACGCGTCGCGACTCCTCGTCGATCCGCTCGGTCATCTCGGTGAGCTCGAGCACCGGCACGGTGACCAGCTGACGCAGCCCGGGTCGGACCGCCTCCTCCAGCTGCTCCCAGTCGTCGATCACCGGCAGCATGGTGATGTCGCGGACCCGGCGGTTGAACACCGCCGCACCCTCCGGCATCCGTCCGGGCTGCAGGAAGACGTCGGACTCGGCGACCTCGAGGTTGGCCGGGACCAGGTAGCCGGCCCGCACCACCCGCTCGACCGCCATCGTGGAGAGCGCGTAGGTCATGAAGTCGGCCGCCTCGCCGGGGTCGGCGGCGTCGGCGGACATGCACAGCCCGGTGATGTCGCCCAGCGTCGCCTCGTCGTCGAGGGTGGGCATCGGCATCACATCGAAGTCGAGGCCGGGCACCTCGCGCAGCTGCGGGACCAGTGAGCGGTACCCGGCGATCATGCCGACCTTGCCGCGCTTGAACCACTCCACCGGGTCGGCCTTGGCGAGCTGGGCCTCGGTCAGCGTCAGGTAGGGGGTCCGCAGCAGCTGCAGGGTCCGCTCGAGGGCGCTCTGGGTGGACTCGTCGGAGAAGGCCAGCGACGTGGGCGAGGTCTCCTCGTTGAAGACCCGACCGCGCCCGGAGACGATGAACGGCGCGAGCCCGGTGACGCTGGGGTCGATGTGCACGCCCCGGGTGCCGCGCCGCGGCCGGGTGGCGGTCTCGGCGGCGGCGGTGAACTGCTCCATCGTCCAGGAGGCGTTGGAGGTCGGGGCCGGCAGGCCGCGCTCGCGCATCCGCTCGAAGTCGATGAGCTTGGTGTTGTAGAAGATCACCATCGGCGAGATGCCGTAGGGCATGCACTGCAGCCGGTTGTCGCTGCTGAAGGCCTGCAGGGCGTCGCGGGAGTAGACGTCGCCGAAGTCGACGCCTCGCTCGTCGAGCAGCTCGTCGACCGGCTGGCTCAGGTGGTCCTCGCCCAGCCAGGCCAGGTCGTCACGGGTCGCGAAGAAGACGTCGGGGACGCGCCCCTCGTCCTGCATCGCGGTCGCCGCCTCCTCGTGGTCGCGCCAGGTGCGCAGCGTGACGGTGCTGTTGTCGGCCAGCGAGTTGTAGGCCTCGACGACGTCGGTGAAGGCGGTGATCTCCGCCTCCGGCCCGTAGACGCCGAAGGTGAGCTCGGTGGGCGCGGCGGTGGGCGACGGGCTCTGGCTCCCGTCCGGCCCGTCACTCTCCTGGGTGCACGCGACGGTGGTCGCCGACAGCGCCAACGCCAGGGCGGCCGCCAGCCAGGCGGGGCGCCGACGCACGCGGCGTCCTCGCGCACCTGAGGTGGGCGTCCTGCCCTGGTTGTGCCCTGGCCCCATACCGGGGGCCTCCTCACGACGCGATGTCACCCGCGCGCTCCTCTCCCTGCCTGCAACCGGGCCGCCGATCGGGCTCCGGACATTCGCACGTCACGATATCGACTCACCCGGCGCCCTCGAGCAGCGCGACATCCTCAGCGCTCAGGGTGAGAGATAGCGCACGTACCGAGGCGGCAGGCGAGGCGGGCCGGCTGGCGCCCGGGATCGGCACCACGTGCTCGCCCAGGCCGAGCAGCCACGCCAGGCAGACCTGCTGCGCGCTGACCCCGTGCCGGGCGGCCACCTGCGCGAAGGGCGCGTACGTCGAGCCGAGGTCGGCGGCGCCCTGCATCCCACCCAGGGGGCTCCAGGGCAGGAAGGCCAGTCCGAGCTCGGCGCACAGGGCGACCTCGCCGAGGCTGGAGCGGAAGGCGGGGCTGAGCTGGTTCTGCACGCTGACCAGCGCCGGGCCCAGGATCGCCTGGGCCTCGCGGATCTGGGCCGGGTCGGCGTTGGAGAGCCCGACCCGCTGCACCAGGCCCGCGTCGTACAGCTCGCGGAACGCGCCGATGGTCTCCGCGTAGGGGACCGCCGGGTCGGGGCGGTGGTGCTGGTACAGGCCGATGCTGTCGGTGCCCAGGCGGCGCAGGGACCCCTCGGCGGCGCTGCGGATCCACTCGGGGCGCCCGTCGACCGGCCAGGCGGCGCCGTCGCGGCGGATGCCGCCCTTGGTGGCGACCAGCACGTCCTCACCGCGCCCGCGCAGCGCCTCGGCGACCAGCTCCTCGTTGTGCCCCAGCCCGTACCCGTCGGGCGCGTAGCAGTCCGCGGTGTCGACCAGGGTGATCCCCGCGTCCAGCGCGGCGTGCACGGTGGCGATCGCCCGGGCCCGGTCGGGCACGGCGCCGTCGCGTCCGGGGCGCGAGAGCGGCATCGCCCCCAGACCCAGCGCGCTGACCGGCCGATCGCCGAGCAGGCGGGTCCTCAGGGCGCTCACAGGGAATGGAAGCGTCGCGCCTCGGCGACGACGCTGTCGAAGACGGGACGCGCCAGGGCGGCGCCCTCGCGGCGCACGTCGCCACGCTCCAGGCGCAGCAGGCGGTCCAGACGGACCTCGCTGGGGCGGCCCTGACGGTCCCAGCCCCCGGTGCCCACGTCCATCCAGTGCCGACCCCAGCGGGCCTCGTCGGCGGCGTCGCGGTCGTGGTCCTTGCTGGTGAGGTACAGACCTAGCCAGGCCGGGCCGTCCTCGGCCACGATCAGCACCGGGCGGTCCTTGCCCTGGGCGGGGTCGTCCTCGTAGGCCACCCACGCCCAGACCACCTCGCCGGGGTCGGGCTCTCCGTCGCGCTGCGGGGCATAGGTCTGGGTGGCCCGGCTCTGGACGGCGCCGCCGCGCCGCGGGAGGACCTGGGACAGGGCCCGGCTCAGGAAGCTCATGCCAGTGAGCCTAGGCGCCGGGGAAAGGCCGACCGGGCGGACGTGAGAGTGGTACGCCGGACCGGGAGCGCCTCACGGCGCGTGGCCGCTCGAAGCGGCTTATTTTGGGACCCGGGGCTGCCGCGGTCCGGCGTACCGCGCACAGTCTACCCGCTAGGCCAGTCGGTGCTCGAGCTCGAAGTGCCCGGCGGCCTCGAGCTGCTCGGCGAGGGTCAGCATCCGGCCGGCGGTGACCGGCTGCGCGCCGAGCGCGGCGCGGCCGGTGGCGACCACCCGGGCGAACGCCGCCGCGCGGAAGAGCACGTCGGCGTAGTCGGCGGTGGCGATGCCGCGCAGCACCTCGTCGACCATCAGCTTCAGGCCCTCGGGGCTCGGCGGGTCGGCCACCCCGGCGACCACCCGGGCGACCTGGGCGCGGACCCGGCCGGCCTCGAACTCGCGGGCGACGCCGACGGGGTCGGCGTAGACCCAGCCGCGCAGCAGGTAGAGCCGCCACAGGCTGCCGGCCAGCGAGTCGGCCGGCGCCCCGGACCACAGCTCGGCCAGGGTCTCCAGGCCCTCGTCCTCGGCCAGGCGCACCACCCGCTCGGCGGTCTCGGGGTCGCCCTTGCGCCGGGCGCCGCGGACCAGCAGCTGGGCCGCCTGCTCGGCGGCCTCGCGCAGGACGGCCGGGTCGGCGCCGCCGGTGGCCGCCTCGATGAAGTCGGCGCCGGGCACCATCGGCTTGTGGTGACGGCGCTCGCTCATCGCTCCAGCCTACGGCTCAGCCCAGGGCCTTGCGGATTCTCGCGTCGCTCACCGGCACCGCGGTGCCGAGGTGCTGGGCCCACAGCGAGACCCGGTACTCCTCGAGCAGCCAGCGCACCTGGCGCAGCGCCGCGTCCGGCGGCCGCCCGGCGGGCAGCGCCTCGAGCCGGTGCAGGTAGGCCTCCTGCAGCTCCTGGATCTGGTCCATCAGCTGCCGGTCGCGCGCGACCTGGCCCTCGAGCCGCTCACGGCGGTACTCCATGGCCTGGAGGTAGCGCGGGTAGTGGCGCAGCTGGGTGACGCCGGCCTCGCCGACGAAGCCCCGGTGCACCAGCCGCCCCAGCTGCGCCTGCATGTCGGAGAGGGCCGGCAGCTGGTACATGTCCGCACGCCCGCTCAGCGCCCGGTCCACCCGGCGCCACCCCTGGAGCACCCGGATCACGTCCTGCATCACCGCGCGCAGGTGCGCCTCGGCGTCGGCGTCGGCGGCCGCGCGCAGCGCGTCGTACGACGCCTGGTCGCGCACGGCCGGCCGCGCGTCGACGACCGCGGCGAGCACCGCCGCACGGCAGTCCTCGAGCAGCTCGGCCACCGTCGGGTACGGCGAGCCGGCCAGGGCCAGCTTCTCGGCGTTGGTGAGCGAGTCGAGCACCGCCTTGACCGGCGAGCGGGTCTCCAGCGCGAGCAGCCGGCGCACACCCAGCCGGTGGCGCGCCTCCTGCTCCTCGGCCGAGCCGAACACGCCGAGCCCGACGCCTGCGCCCTCGTCGACCAGCGCGGGGAAGCCGCGCACCTCGTGGCCCGCGCGCTTCTGGGTGAACGAGCGCTCGATGGTGCCGAAGGTCCAGCCGGTCTGGCCCGAGGCCGTGACCCCGGAGTCCGAGGCGACCTCCTTCATCGCCTGGTCGAAGGTCGGGCGCAGCGGCGCCTTCAGCGCCTCCAGGTCCTTGCCCTGGGCGACGACCTCCCCCGCCTCGTCGACGACGCGGAAGATCGGCTTGAGGTGGTCGGGGACCTTGGACCAGTCCCAGGCCTCGCGCGGCACCACCACGCCGGTGGTGGCGCGGAAGTGGCGCTCCAGCGCGTCCAGCAGCGGCTCCTCCCCCGCCGGGACCTTGGCCAGGAAGTCGCGGGCGTGGTTGGGCGCGGGCACGAAGTTGACCCGCAGCTGCTTGGGCAGGCTGCGGATCAGGCTGGTGACGAGCTCCTCGCGGACCCCGGGCACCACCCAGGAGAAGTCCTCGGCGCCGACCTGGTTGAGGGTGGCCAGCGGGACGTCGATGGTGAGGCCGTCGTCGGCCGCGCCGGGCTCGAAGTGGTAGCTGATCGGGAAGGTCAGCCCCTCGGCGTGCCAGTACTCGGGGTAGTCGGCCGCCCGGATCTCCTCGGCGGTGTCGTGGGTGAGCATGTCGGGGTCGAAGGTGAGCAGGTCGGGCCGCTGCTGGCGCTCGTGCTTCCACCACTGGTCGAAGTGCGCCCCGCTGACCACCTCCTTGCCCACCCGCGCGTCGTAGAAGTCGAAGAGCGTGTGCTCGTCGACGACGATGTCGCGGCGCCGGGCCCGGTGCTCGAGCTCGGAGGCCTCCTCGAGCAGCCGGAGGTTCTCGGCGTAGAAGCGGTGCCGGGTGCTCCACTCGCCGTACACCAGGGCGTGGCGGATGAACAGCTCGCGGCTCAGCTCGGGGTCGACCGCGCCGTAGTTGATCAGCCGGTCGGCGACCAGCGGCACGCCGTACAGCGTGACCCGCTCGTGGGCCATCACCGCGGCCCGCTTCTGCGACCAGTGCGGCTCGGAGTAGGAGCGCTTGACCAGGTCCTTGCCCAGCCGCTCGGCCCACTCCGGCTTGATGGCGGCGTTCTGGCGCGCCCACAGCCGGCTGGTCTCCACCAGCTCGCCGGCCATCAGGAACTGCGGGCTCTTCCGGGCCAGCCCGCTGCCGGGGAAGATCGCGAACCGGGCTCCTCGCGCGCCGAGGTACTCGCGCATCGCGCGCCGCTCCCCCGATCGGCCGGGCTTGGCCTTGTCCCGCTCCTCGAGCAGGCCGATGTGCGAGAGCAGCCCCGAGAGCAGGGCCTGGTGGATGCCGTCGGCGTCGGGCACGTCCGCGGGGTGGCCCAGCTCGATGCCCATCTCCTTGCACACCTGGCGCAGCTGGGACTCGAAGTCCTGCCACTCCCGGACCCGCAGGTAGTTGAGGAACTCCTTGCGGCACATCCGCCGGAACGCGCTCGAGGAGAGCTCGCGCTGCTGGTCCTTGAGGTAGCGCCACAGGTTCAGCCAGGTCAGGAAGTCGCTGTCCTCGGCCTTGAACCGGGCGTGCTGCTGGTCGGCCTGCGCCTTGAGCTCGGCCGGCCGCTCGCGGGGGTCCTGCAGCGACAGCGCCGAGGCGATCACCAGCACCTCGCGCACGCAGCCGAGCCGCTCGGCCTCGAGGATCATCCGGCCCAGCCGCGGGTCGATCGGCAGCCGGGCCAGGCGCTTGCCCACCCGGGTGAGACGGACGCCGGGTGCGGCGGGACCCTGCCGGTCCGCACCGACCGCGCCGAGCTCCTCGAGCAGCTGGGTGCCGGCGGTGATGTTGCGCCGGTCGGGGGGCTCCACGAACGGGAAGCGGGCGACCTCGCCGAGACCCAGCGAGGCCATCTGCAGGATCACGCTGGCCAGGTTGGTGCGCAGGATCTCGGGGTCGGTGAACTCCGGGCGAGCCTCGAAGTCCTCCTCGGAGTAGAGCCGGATCGCGATCCCCGCCTCGACGCGTCCGCAGCGCCCCGAGCGCTGGTTGGCCGAGGCCTGGCTGATCGGCTCGATCGGCAGCCGCTGGACCTTGGTGCGCGCGGAGTAACGGCTGATCCGGGCGACGCCGGAGTCCACGACGTAGCGGATGCCCGGCACGGTCAGCGACGTCTCCGCGACGTTGGTGGCCAGCACCACCCGGCGCCCGGCGGTGTGCGGGGAGAAGACCCGGTGCTGCTCGGCGGCCGAGAGCCGCGAGTAGAGCGGCACGACCTCCAGCCCCCTCCCGCCGCTGCCGGCGAGCTCGTTGAGCACGTCGGCGGTGTCGCGGATCTCCCGCTCCCCGGGCAGGAAGACCAGGATGTCGCCGGGGCCCTCCGCGGAGAGCTCCTTGACCGCGTCCACGATGGCGTCGGTCTGGTCGCGGACGACCGCCTCGCCCTCCTCGTCCTCCTCCGGCAGCTCGATCAGCGGCCGGTAGCGGACCTCGACGGGGTAGGTGCGCCCGGAGACCTCGATGATCGGGGCGGGCCGGCCGTCGCGCTCGCAGAAGTGCTGCGCGAACCGCTCGGGGTCGATGGTCGCGGAGGTGATGATGAGCTTGAGGTCGGGCCGCTTGGGCAGCAGCCGCTTGAGGTAGCCCAGCAGGAAGTCGATGTTGAGGCTGCGCTCGTGGGCCTCGTCGATGATGATCGTGTCGTACTTGCGCAGCATCCGGTCGCGCTGCAGCTCGGCGAGCAGGATGCCGTCGGTCATCAGCTTGACCCGGCTGCTGCGCGAGGTCCGGTCGGTGAAGCGGACCTGGTAGCCGACCAGGTCGCCGAGCTCGCTGCCGAGCTCGCTGGCGATCCGCTCGGCCACCGACCGCGCCGCGATCCGGCGCGGCTGGGTGTGGCCGATCAGCTTGCCGCCGGCGGCCCGGTCGCCGCGCCCCAGCTCGAGGCAGATCTTGGGCAGCTGGGTGGTCTTCCCCGACCCGGTCTCGCCCGCGACGATGACGACCTGGTGGTCGCGGATGGCGGCGGCGATGTCCTCGCGGCGCTGGGTGACCGGGAGCTCGGGCGGGAAATGAATGTCCACAACGCGCTCATTGTGCCCGGGTCGCGGAAACGCCGGCGAATCGGACGCACAGCCGGGGCACAGGACATCCACAGACTTCGCGCGCAAGATGGAGTCATGGACCTGACCAGGCCGGACGGGAGCCCGCTGCGCATCCTCGTCGTCGACGACGAGGTGAACATCGCCGAGCTGGTGGCGATGGCGCTGCGCTACGAGGGCTGGGAGGTGCGGATGGCGCACACCGGCGCGCAGGCGGTGAGCGTGGCCAAGGAGTTCCGCCCCGATGCCGTGGTCCTCGACATCATGCTTCCCGACTTCGACGGGATGGAGGTGCTGCGCCGCCTGCGCGCCACACTGCCCGACGTCCCGGTGGTCTTCCTGACCGCCCGCGACGCGGTCGAGGACCGGGTCGCCGGGCTCACCGCCGGCGGCGACGACTACGTCACCAAGCCGTTCTCGCTCGAGGAGCTGGTGGCCCGGCTGCGGGGGCTGATGCGGCGCGCCGGCGCCCAGCGCAGCGAGTCGTCCTCGGTGCTCACCGTGGGCGACCTGACCCTGGACGAGGACACCCACGAGGTGTTCCGCGGCGGCGACGAGATCAAGCTGACCGCGACCGAGTTCGAGCTGCTGCGCTTCCTGATGCGCAACCCGCGCCGGGTGTTGAGCAAGGCCCAGATCCTGGACCGGGTGTGGAACTACGACTTCGGCGGGCAGGCCAACGTCGTCGAGCTGTACGTGTCCTACCTGCGCAAGAAGATCGACGCGGGGCGCCCGCCGATGATCCACACCATGCGCGGCGCCGGCTACGTGTTGAAGCCGGCCTGAGGTGGGCCGGCCCGCGTCGCTGACCGCGCGCCTGGTCGTCACCCTGGTGGCCCTGGTCGCGGTGGTCTGCCTGCTGATCGGCTCCGCCACCACCGTGGCGATGCGCTCCTACCTGACCGGCCAGCTCGACGGCGACGTGCTGGCGTCGGTGGACGCGCTCACCGCGCCGGGCGGTCCCCCGGGCTCCCCCGACGAGTTCGAACGGCGCAACCAGCCGCCCGGGACGCTCAACGCCTTCCTGCCCGGGGACGGGGCCGGCGAGGGCGAGATCCTCACCGACCGCCGCGGCGACCCGCAGACGCTGGCGGCCGACGCCCTGGACCGGCTGGCGGAGGTGCCGGTCGACGGCGAGGTGCACGCCGTGGACGTGGAGGGGCAGGGGTCCTACCGGGTGACGGCGATGGAGGCCACCCGCTACGCGGCGGGCTCGGGGGTCCAGGAGGGCGTGCTCGTCACCGGTCTGCCCTCCGCCGACGTCGACGCCACCGTGGCCAGCCTGATCTGGTGGGAGCTGGCGCTGACCCTGCTGGGCGTCCTCGCCGCCGGCGGCGCCGGCCTGGTCGTCGTACGCCGCCAGCTGCGCCCGTTGCGCGAGGTGGCCGGCACCGCCCGCCACGTCGCGCAGCTGCCGCTGGCCTCGGGCGACATCGAGCTCACCGAGCGGGTGCCCGAGCACCTCACCGACGAGCGCACCGAGGTGGGCCGGGTGGGCGCCGCGCTCAACACGCTGCTCAGCCACGTCGAGTCGTCGCTGGCCGCGCGCCAGCGCAGCGAGCAGCAGGTCCGCCAGTTCGTCGCCGACGCCTCGCACGAGCTGCGCACCCCGCTGGCCACCATCAAGGGCTACGCCGAGCTCGCCCGGCGGCGCCCCGACGACCCGGCGATGACCGGGACGGCGCTGGACAAGGTGGAGGCCGAGGCGGCGCGGATGACCGCCCTGGTGGAGGACCTGCTGCTGCTGGCCCGCCTCGACGCCGGCCGCCCGCTGGAGCGCCGGCCGGTGGACCTGACCCGGCTGCTGCTCGAGACGGTGGCGGACGCCCGGGTGCTCGCCCCCGACCACCGGTGGCGCCTCGACCTGCCCGAGGAGGCCCTGCAGGTCTGCGGCGACGAGCAGCGCCTGCACCAGCTGGTCAGCAACCTGCTCACCAATGCCCGCAAGCACACCCCGGCCGGCACCACCGTCACCGTCAGCGCGCGCCCCGGCGAGATCGTCGTGCACGACGACGGACCCGGCCTGCCGCCCGAGCTGCGCGGCAAGGAGTTCGAGCGGTTCGCCCGCGGCGACAGCGCCCGCACCCGCGGCGCCGCCGAGGGAGGCACCGGACTCGGGCTGGCGCTGGTCAAGGCGATCGCGGCCGCGCACGGCGGCGAGGTGAGCCTGCACAGCCGCCCCGGCGCCACCACGTTCACGGTCCGACTGCCGGCCGCGCCGGGCTAGGTTGGAGGCATGGACCAGGACACCTGGCTGAACATCGTCTTGGTGATCGCCTTCGTCCTGATGGGCGGCGTCTTCGCGGGCACCGAGATGGCCCTGGTCTCCCTGCGCGAGGGCCAGATCCGCCGCCTCGAGGCCCAGGGCCCGCGCGGCGCCCGGGTGGCCCGGGTGGCCCGCGACCCCAACCGCTTCCTGGCCACCGTCCAGGTCGGCGTGACGGTGATGGGGTTCCTGTCCGCGGCGTACGGCGCGTCGCGGCTGGCTCCGGACTTCGAGCCGGCGCTCGAGGCGCTCGGGGTGCCCGAGGTGCTCGCGCCCACCCTGGCGCTGGTCGCTCTCACGTTGGCCATCGCCTACCTCTCGCTGGTCCTCGGAGAGCTGGTGCCCAAGCGCCTGGCCCTGCAGCGCTCCATGGGGACCGCGCTGCTGGTCGCCCCGCCGCTGGACCGGGTGGCCACCGTGATGCGCCCGGTGATCTGGACGCTGTCGGCCTCGACGAACGCCGTGGTCCGGCTGCTGGGCGGCGACCCGGAGGCCGGCACCGAGCGGATCACCTCCGAGGAGCTGCGCCAGCTGGTCATCTCCCACGAGGACCTCACCCCCGACGAGCGGCGCATCCTCGACGACGTCTTCGACGCCGGTGGGCGCCGCCTCACCGAGGTGATGCGCCCGCGCCGGGAGGTGACGTTCCTGCCCGCGGACGCGACCGTGCGCGAGGCCGTCGAGGTGGTGCGCGCCAGCCCGTACTCGCGCTACCCGGTGACCGGCGAGGGCTTCGACGACGTCCGGGGCTTCCTGCACGTGCGCGACCTGCTCGACGCCGCCCCGTCCGCCACCGTGGCCGAGCTGGCCCGCCCCATCGTCCGGCTGCCGGGCACCAACCGGCTGATCCCCTCGTTGAGCCGGCTGCGCGCCGAGGAGGTGCACATCGCGCTCGTGGTCGACGAGTACGGCGGCACGGACGGGATCGTCACCCTCGAGGACCTGGTCGAGGAGCTGGTCGGCGACATCCGCGACGAGTACGACGCGCCCGCGCCCGCCGCCAGCGTGGTGCGCGACGGGGTCGCCGTGGTCGACGCGATGCTGTCCCTGGAGGAGTTCGCTGAGCAGACCGGGGTGGACCTGCCCGAGGGGCCCTACGAGACCGCCTCGGGCTTCGTGGTGGCCCGGCTGGGGCGCCTGGCCGAGCCCGGCGACCGGGTGGAGGTGGAGGGCCGCGAGCTGGTGGTCCAGGGGGTGGAGCACCACCACGTGAGCAGGATCGCAGTGCGGGTCGCCGACGACGAGGGCCCTCGCGTTACGCTGCCAGCAGAGTGATTGTCGGACAATCTTCGCCGACACCCGGCACCATCGAGGAGGCGACACCATGACGGCATCCGTCGACACCGTTCCCATGCACGAGGCTGCCACGCCGCGGGGGCCCGCCCTCGTCGAGGAGGCCGAGGCGCGCACGGCGCACAACTACCACCCCCTCCCGGTGGTGGTGGCCAGCGCCGAGGGTGCCTGGATGACCGATGTCGACGGCAACCGCTTCCTGGACCTGCTGGCCGGCTACTCGGCGCTGAACTTCGGCCACGGGCATCCGGACCTGCTGCGCGCCGCGCACGAGCAGCTCGACCGGCTCACCCTGACCAGCCGCGCCTTCGTCCACGACCAGTTCGGCGCCTTCTGCGCCGAGCTCGGCGACCTCGCCGGCAAGGAGCTGGTGCTGCCGATGAACACCGGCGCCGAGGCCGTGGAGACCGCCATCAAGGTCGCCCGCAAGTGGGGCTACGACGTCAAGGGCGTGACCCCCGACCGCGCCGAGATCATCGTCGCCTCGGGCAACTTCCACGGCCGGACCACGACCATCGTCGGCTTCTCCGACGACCCCGAGGCACGCGGCGGCTTCGGCCCCTTCGCGCCGGGCTTCCGGATGGTGCCCTTCGGCGACCTCGCCGCGCTCGAGGCCGCGATCACCCCGAAGACGGTCGCGGTGCTGATCGAGCCCATCCAGGGCGAGGGCGGCGTGGTCATCCCGCCCGACGGCTACCTGCGCGGTGTGCGCCAGGCCTGCACGCGCGCCGGGATCCTCTTCGCCGCCGACGAGATCCAGGCCGGCCTGGGCCGCACCGGGCGCACGTTCGCCTGCGACCACGAGGACGTCGTCCCCGACATGTACATCCTGGGCAAGGCACTGGGCGGCGGCATCGTCCCGGTCTCGGCCGTGGTGGCCGACCGGCACGTGCTCGGTGTGCTGCACCCCGGACAGCACGGCAGCACGTTCGGGGGCAACGCGCTGGCCTGCGCGGTCGGCCGGGCCGTGGTCGGCCTGCTGGCAGGCGGCGAGTACCAGGAGCGCGCGAGCGAGCTCGGCAAGGTGCTGCACGACCGGCTCAAGGCGATGCGCGGCCACGGCGTCGTCGGCGTGCGCACCCGCGGCCTGTGGGCCGGGGTCGACATCGACCCGTCGGTCGGCACCGGGCGGGCGGTGTGCGAGGCGCTGATGGCGCGCGGCGTCCTGGCCAAGGACACCCACGGCTCGACGATCCGGCTCGCGCCGCCGCTGATGATCGACGAGGCCGACCTGCACTGGGGCCTGGACCAGCTCGAGGCCGTGGTCAGCGCCGGTTAGACGAAAATTCGGTATATCGCCCCCGGTCGGGGCCCGGAACCGTCCGCTCTGCGGCACCGTGGAGCCGGTCGGACACCTGGCCCACCGAGGCCCCTCGCGTCTCCCGCTCGTGTGGGACCACCTCGGAGCTCCCGGAGTCCATCCGAGCCCGCCCGCCCCGTCCACGTCCCCGTGCGCCGACGGTGCGGGCGGTGCCGTCTCCCCAGCTTCCCTCGGCCCCGGTCAGTGCAGCACCTCCACCAGCGCCGGCAGCGACCCGGCCAGGGCGCCGAGCAGCTCCTCGCGGCTGACTCCGCGCCGGTCCACGGCCCAGGTGAGCACCAGCTCCTCGGTCATCGCCGACCAGCCCCGGACCATCAGCCGGGCGGCGGGCGTGTCGGGGACGATCACGCCCTCGGCGTCCTCGGCGAAGATCCGATCGGTCAGCGCCGAGCGTGCCTCCTCGTAGATCTCGCGCAGCGCCTGGTCGCCGCTGGCCGCGCCCTTCACCAGCGACAGGTAGCCCTGGTAGTTGGCCTCGACGTAGTCGACGTACCCGGCGATCGAGGTGAGCAGGCGCTCCAGCGGGTCCCCGGTCGCGGGCGGCGCGGTGGTGGCGATCAGGTCGTCGGCCGCGCGTCGTACGACGGCCCGGTGGAAGTCGTGCTTGTTGCCGAAGTAGTGGTAGAGCAGCCCGCGCGAGATGCCGGCCTCCTCGGCGAGCACGTCGATGGAGATCTCGTCGAGCGAGCGGGTGGCCAGCAGCCGCACGCCGAGGTCGAGCAGCTGGGCGCGTCGGTCTTCCTTGGACAGGCGGGTGCGTGTGGGCGCGGTCACGGGATCCATCCTATTGACGGATTTTCAATAACGCCACTAGCGTGACGCCCCATGACCGACCTCCAGCACGTCGACCACCTCGTCATCGGCGCCGGCTTCGGCGGCCTCGGCACGGCGATCAAGCTCGCCGAGCAGGGCGAGGACGACTTCGTCGTCATCGAGAAGGGCAGCGACGTCGGCGGCACCTGGCGCGCCAACACCTATCCCGGCGCCGCGTGCGACGTGCCGAGCCAGCTCTACTCGTTCTCGTTCGCGCCCAACCCCGACTGGTCGATGTCGTTCTCGCCGCAGCCGGAGATCCAGGCCTACATCCGCCGGGTGGCGGGCGAGTCGGGGGTGCTGGACCGCTTCCGGTTCGACACCACCGTGCAGGCCGTGACCTACGACGAGACGACCCAGCGCTGGCAGGTCGCCACCAGCGACGGCGCGTGGAGCGCGCGCCACGTGATCAGCGCGGCCGGCGGCCTCTCCGAGCCCAAGCTGCCCGACATCGACGGCATCGAGTCCTTCGCCGGGGAGGTCTTCCACTCCGCGGACTGGAACCACGACGTGGACCTGACGGGCAAGCGGGTCGCGGTCATCGGCACCGGCGCCTCGGCGATCCAGATCGTGCCCGAGGTGCAGAAGGTGGCCGGCCACCTCGACGTCTACCAGCGCACCGCACCGTGGGTGATCCCGCGCAACGACCGGCGCTACACCCGCGCCGAGCGGCTGCTGTTCCAGCACGTCCCGGCGCTCCAGAAGCTCTACCGCACGGCGATCTACTGGGGACGCGAGCTCTACGTGCCCGCCTTCACGATCGACCCCCGGATCGCGCTGCCGGCCAAGAAGCTGGCGCTGGCCAACATCGCCCGCGGCGTCACCGACCCCGAGCTACGCCGCAAGGTCACCCCCGACTACGCGATCGGCTGCAAGCGCATCCTGATCTCCAACGCCTGGTACCCCGCCCTCGACGCGGACAACACCGAGCTGGTCACCGACGGGATCGAGCGGATCACCCCGACCTCGATCATCGGGCGCGACGGGACCGAGCGCGAGATCGACGTCCTGATCGTGGCCACCGGCTTCCACACCACCGACCTGCCGATCTCGGAGGTGATCACCGGCCGGGACGGGCGCACCCTGGCCCAGGTGTGGGCCGAGGAGGGGATGGCGGCCTACAAGGGCACCACCGTGCACGGCTTCCCCAACCTGTTCCTGGTGGTCGGGCCCAACACCGGCCTGGGCCACTCCAGCATGGTCTTCGTGATCGAATCGCAGATCGCCTACATCTGCGACGCGATCCGGACCATGCGACTCAACCGCTACGACACCGTCGAGCCGCTGGCCCGGGCGCAGCGCAGCTGGAACGACGACCTGCAGCGCCGGATGAAGCGCACCGTGTGGAGCGCCGGCGGATGTGCCAGCTGGTACCTCGACGACCACGGACGCAACGTCACCCTGTGGCCCAAGTCCACCTTCACCTTCCGCCGCCAGCTGCGCCGCTTCGACGTCGCGGCGTACGGCGTGCAGGCCCCCGTCCGCACCGACCGAGAGGCCTACCTGGCATGAAGACACTCGATGGCAAGGTCGTCGTGATCACCGGCGCCGGCTCCGGGATCGGCCGCGCGCTCGCGCTCGAGACCGCCCGCCGCGGCGCGCTGCTCGCGCTCTCCGACGTCGACGAGGCCGGGCTGGCCCGCACCGTCGAGCTGCTCGAGGCCGAGCGCGCCCCGGCCGTGCACAGCGCCCGGCTCGACGTCTCCGACCGCGACGCGTTCGCGGCCTACGCCCGCGCGGTGGTGGCGCACTACGGCCGGGTCAACGTCGTGGTGAACAACGCCGGGGTCGCCCTGGCCGGGGACGTCACCGACCTGGACTACGCCGACATGGCCTGGATCCTGGACATCAACTTCTGGGGCGTGGTGCACGGGACCAAGGAGTTCCTCCCCCACCTGATCGCCTCCGGCGACGGCCACGTCGTGAACCTCTCCTCGCTCTTCGGCCTGGTCTCGATGCCCGGGCAGAGCGCCTACAACGCCACCAAGTACGCCGTGCGCGGGTTCACCGAGTCGCTGCGCCAGGAGATGCTGATCGCCGGGCACCGGGTGGCGGTGACGGCCGTCCACCCCGGCGGGATCAAGACCGCGATCGCCCGCAGCGCGCGGGTCAGCGCGGCCGAGGACCAGAGCGCCACCGCCCGGTTCTTCGACGAGAAGCTGGCCCGGATGACCCCCGAGCGGGCCGCCGAGATCATCGTCGCGGGGATCCTCGCCGACAAGGCCAGAGTGCTCGTCGGCGCCGACGCCCATGCGCTGCACCAGCTGGGCCGGGTGCTGGGCTCGCGCTACCAGGACGTCGTGGCCCGGGTCGGCAAACGGGTGCTTCCCGCCAAGGTGGTGTGAGCCGGCCCGGGAGCGGGCACACCTGGGCATGCATCCAGGGACTCCGGTCGACGTCGTGATGACCAAGTGGCGCGACGCGCCGCACTGGGCCTACCAGGCGGTCTTCCTCGGCGCCGACGAGTTCGGCGACTGGGTGGGGGTCCGCGCGGGCACCCCGATGTCGCGTCCCGGGGCGGAGTACGTCGCCCCGGTCGACCAGGTGGTCTGGCTGCCCGAGGAGCAGTGGGCGGTCTCGACGTTCCACGGCCCCGGCGGGGTGGTCGACGTCTACGTCGACATCACCACGCCGCCGTTCTGGGACGGGCCCACCGTCGGCGCCGTCGACCTCGACCTCGACGTGGTGCGCGGCGTCACCGGGCGGGTGTGGGTCGACGACGAGGACGAGTTCGCCCAGCACCGCACCTTGCTGGGGTACTCCGACGACCTGATCGCGGCCGCCTCGCGCAGCTGCGAGCAGGTCCGCGCGGCGCTGACCCGGCGGGCCGCGCCGTACGACGGCAGCGCCGAGATCTGGCTGGACCGGCTCGCCGCGCTGTAGCGACCGCCGTCCCCCGGGGGCCGCTCAGCTCGCGCGCTTGCGGACGGTGCGCACCCGCAGCGGCCCCACCAGGCGGGGACCCGCGAGCCGGCTCTCCAGGCGCCGCGCCTCCCGCTTGAGCGGCTGCGCGACGTACTCGCCGAGGATCACCCCGGAGGCCAGCGAGATCGCCACCGAGGCGGCGGTGATCAGGGCCAGCAGCCCCGCCGAGGTCTGGAAGCCGCCCTCGGTGAGCAGCGACAGGCCGCGGTAGATCGACAGGCCGGGCAGCATCGGCACGACGGCGGAGACGACCACCACCAGCGGCGGGACCAGGACGCGACCCGAGACGGCGTAGGCGACCAGGCCGATGAAGAACGCCGCGGTGGCGGTGCCCCAGGCCCGGCCGAGCCCCTGCATCGCCAGCCCCTGCGCGATCAGCGCCGCGAGCCCGGCGATCACCGCGATCGGGATCAGCGAGCGACGCGGCGCGTAGGAGGCGAAGGCGAACGCCGAGGCGCACAGCGCGCTGCCGAAGGCGACCATCCCGATCGTCTGCCAGGTGAGCACCGGGCTCTCGATCCGGCCGACCTGGACGCCGGCGAGCCCGGCCAGGGTGAGCCCGCCGCTGACCCCCGCGATGATGCCCGCGGTGGAGAGCAGCGCCTCGGTGATGCGGGCGCCGGCGGTGACGTAGAACCCGGTCAGCGCGTCCTGCAGCGCGCCCATGAAGCCGATGCCGGCGAGCAGCATGATGATGTTCGCGGTCACCACCAGGGAGGGGTCCACGTCCAGGGGCGTGGCCGCCGCCAGGGCGGCCAGCACGGTGGCCACGAAACCGCCGGCGATCTGCTGGTAGAAGAACGGCAGCCGGTGCCGGGCCAGCTGCTGCTGCAGCCGGTCGATGACCGCGGCGGCGAGGAAGGCGCTCACCACCACCAGCAGGTTCCCGCCGAGCATGATCGCGACGCCGGCGCACATCAGGCCCCAGCCCAGCGTGACCGCCCACCGCGGGGTGCCGTGGCCGGAGCTGAAGATCCGGGCCAGCCGCGCGCGGCCCTCGATCAGGTCGACCTTGTCGGTGAGCACGTCGCGCACCAGGTGGTCGACCAGGGTGAGGTCCTCGTAGTCGATGTCGCGCTGCTTGACCTGGCGGATCAGCACCAGCGGCGGGTCCTCCGGGTTCGGCTGGTAGGACATCGACAGGGAGGTGAACGTCACATCCAGATCGGGGTGACGCACGCCCAGATGCCGGGCCAGGGACTGCATGGTGGCGGTCACATCGGCGGCTCCGGCGCCCGAGGACAGCAGCAGCTCGCCCACCCGCAGGCAGAAATCGAGCGTCAGGTTCAGTACGCGCGCCTCAGGCATGAACGCATGGTGGCAGGCGCTGGCGGGGGCACTCAAAACGACTCCTTCCCCCATGTGCTTGGCTGGCCTCGTGCGGATCGACTTCCACGGCTCCCCCCGGCCGACCCTCGGGGTGGAGTGGGAGCTGGCCCTGGTCGACAAGCAGACCCGCGACCTGAGCAACACCGCCTCGGAGCTGCTCGACGCGGCGCGCCCGCGCCACGAGAACCCCGAGCGGCTCCACAAGGAGCTGCTGCGCAACACCATCGAGCTGGTCACCGGGATCTGCGACACCGTCGGCGATGCGATGGCCGACCTGCGCCAGTCCCTCGCGGCGGTGCTGCCCGCCGCCGACGACCTCGGCGTCGACCTGTTCGGCGCCGGCACCCACCCCTTCGGCACCTGGTCGGGCCAGCAGCTCACCCCGGGTCACCGCTACGAGGAGCTGATCAACCGCACCCAGTGGTGGGGGCGACAGATGCTGATCTGGGGCGTGCACGTGCACGTCGGCCTGCCCGAGCGCGACCGGGTGATGCCGGTGCTCTCGTCGCTGCTCAACTACTACCCGCACCTGCAGGCGCTCTCGGCCTCCTCGCCGGTGTGGTCGGGCACCGACACCGGCTACGCCTCGAACCGGGCGCTGATGTTCCAGCAGCTGCCGACCGCCGGGCTGCCCTTCCAGTTCCAGCGCTGGTCGGAGTTCGAGGCGTTCGCCCACGACCAGCTGACCACCGGGGTGATCGAGGACCTCTCGGAGATCCGCTGGGACATGCGCCCGGCGCCGCACCTGGGCACGCTCGAGAACCGGGTCTGCGACGGCATCTCCGACATCGGCGAGCTCGCCGCCCTGACCGCGCTGATGCACTGCCTGGTCGTCGACCTCGACACCCGGCTGGCCGCCGGCGAGACGCTGCCGGTGATGCCGCCGTGGCACGTGCAGGAGAACAAGTGGCGCGCCGCCCGCTACGGGCTGGACGCGATCATCATCCTCGACGCCGACTCCCATGAGCGGCTGATCACCGAGGACCTCGACGACCTGCTCGAGCGGCTCACCCCGGTGGCGCGGCGCCTGGGCTGCGCCGACGAGCTGCGCGCGGTCGCCGAGATCCCGCGCCGCGGCGCGTCGTACCAGCGTCAGCGGGCGGTGGCCGCCGCGCACGACGGCGACCTGGTCGCGGTCGTCGACTCGGTGGTGGCCGAGCTGCGCGCCAGCCTCTGAGGCCGCCGCTCCTCCCACGCCTCCCTGCAGCGGCTCGAGCGCGACGGCTGGGTCGAGGTGCTGGAGACGGCGCAGGACGCCGGGCCGACCCGGACGGTCTACGCGCTGACCGAGGCGGGGCGCACCGAGCTGCATGCCTGGCTGGCGACCAGCGAGCCGGCCGGCCCGTACGCCGCCGACGAGCTGGTGCGCAAGACCGTCACCGCGCTGAGGCTGGGGGCGGACGCGGGCGCCTTCCTGCGGCGCCAGCGCGCGGTCCACCTGACCCGGATGCGCGAGCTGCTGGCGCTGCAGCGCGCGACCACCGACCCGGCCGGACGGATCGCCGTCGACCACACGGTGTTCCACCTGGACGCGGACCTGAGGTGGCTGGAGACGGCCGCCGAGCGGGTCACCGAGCAGACCACCCAGAGCCAGCAGAACAGACAGTGACCGACCGAGGACACGGGGGCCCAGACGTGAGCGAGATCCTGATCGAGGCACGCGGCGTGCGCAAGGCGTACGGCCGCACCGAGGCGCTGCGGGGCGTCAGCCTGGAGGTGGGGACCGGCGAGTCGGTCGCGATCACCGGCCCCTCGGGCAGCGGGAAGTCGACGCTGCTGTTGTCGCTGGCGGGCATCCTGCGCCCGGAGTCCGGGGAGGTGCGCTTCGCCGGGGCCAGGTTGGACGACCTCCCCGAGGCGCAGCGCACGCGGCTGCGGCGGCGCCAGTTCGGGGTGGTGCTGCAGTTCGGGCAGCTGGTCCCCGAGCTGACCGCGGTGCAGAACGTCACGCTCCCGCTGCTCCTCGAACGACACGAGCGCGGACCGGCCGAGCGGGTGGGGCTGGGCTGGCTCGAGCGGCTCGGCGCGCTCGGCCTGGCCGACGCGCTTCCCGGCGAGCTGTCCGGCGGCGAGTGCCAGCGGGTGGCCGTGGCCCGGGCTCTGGTGACCGGCCCCCAGGTCCTCTTCGCCGACGAGCCGACCGGCGCGCTGGACACGGTGGCAGGTGAGCAGCTCCTGGAGACCATGCTCGGCGCCGCCCGCGACACCGGCGCGAGCGTGATCCTGGTGACCCACGAGAACCGGGTGGCCGCACGTGCCGATCGCGAGGTCCGGTTGCGCGACGGGCTGGTCCAGTGACCCGCCTGGCACTGCGGCTCGCCCTGGCCGGCGGCCGGGGTCGCGCGCTGCTGCTGGCGGCGTGCACGGCCGCGGTCTCCGGCCTGCTGCTCGTGGTCGTCACCGTGCTCTCGCTGCCCGGAGAGCCCCAGGAGCATCTCTACGACGTGGTGGCCGACCCCGGCACCCGCGGCGGCTACGCGCTCAGCACCCTGCTGCTCGGCCTGGCGCCGCTGCTCCTGCTCCACCAGGCCGTCCGCCTGGGCACCTCCGCCCGCGAGCGCCGCCTCGCGGCGCTGCGGCTGGCCGGGGCCACGCCGGGCGAGGTCCGGCGCATCGGCGCGGTCGAGGTCGGCGTGCCGGCCCTGATCGGCGCGCTCGGCGGCATCGGCGTCTACTGGCTGCTGCGCCTGGTCCTGGGCGGCAACCTGGCCTACACCCGCTCCGTGGACGGCGGAGCCTGGCAGGAGACACTCTCGCTGCGGATCGTGCCGACCTCCGTCGTGCCGACGTGGTGGCAGCTGCTCGTCGTCGTCGCGGCCGTGACGCTGCTGGGGGTGGGCACCGGCGCCCTGGCCGGGCGCCGCGTCGTCGTCAGCCCACTCGGCCTCACCCGGCGATCGGCTCGGCCCAGGCCGCGGCCCTGGGGCCTGCTGCTGGTGGCGGCGGGGCTGGCGTGCGGGCTCGGGTACACCTTCGGCTACACCACGCTGTCCGCCGAGGCCGCCGCGGTCCTCCCGCTGCTGGCGGTGCTCCTGCTCGTGCTGGGCCTGGTCAGCCTCGCTCCCTGGACGGCGTACGCGGTCGGCCGGGCGGTCGCCGAGCGAGCCCGCAGCGCCCACGTCCTGCTGGCCGCGCGCCGCCTGGTCGCCGACCCGCGGCCCGCCGGCCGGGCCGCCGCGGCGCTGGGCGGGGTCGGCCTGGTGGCCGGCGGCGGGACCGCCTTCGTCTCCGAGGTCGCCACCATGGCGGACGACGACGCCGGCTACTACCTCGTCGGCGCGGTCCTGGCCGCCCTCGCACTGCTGCTCGCCCTGGCCACCGTGGTGGGCTCGCTGGCGGTCCACTCCGTCGAGTCGCTGCTGGACCGCAGGCGGGCCATCGCCGGGCTGTCGGCCCTGGGTGTGCCGGACGAGCTGATCGTGCGGGCCCAGCGGTGGGAGGCCGGGCTCGTCGCCGTGCCGGTGACCCTGGCCGGCGCCCTGCTCGGCATCGCGGTCGTCGGCGCCTCCCCCGACACCGCCAGCCTCGGCTGGGCGCTGTGCAGCGCGGTCACGCTCGTCGTCCTCCCCGCGCTCGTCTGGGCCGCCGTCCACGCCGCGGTGCGCCTGGTCCGGCCCTGGACCCTCAGCACGACCGCAGCAGGGAACCTGCGGACCGAGTGAGCGCTGCGCCTGCGAGCCGCACCGGTCTTCAGCGCGGGTCCACCATCTCCAGGCGCACCCCGAGCAGCCGGACCGGACGGTCGCGCTCGACCCGGTCCAGCAGCGAGAGCGCCGCGGCGGCGAGCGCGTCGGGGTCGTTGCTGGGCGCGGGCAGGGTCAGGCTGCGGGTCACGGTGAAGAAGGGCCGGTAGCGCACCTTGATGCCGATCCGCGCCGCCGGACGCCCTTCCCGGTCGACGTCCTCGACGACCCGGCGGGTCAGCGCCGCGACCTCGCGCTCGACCTCGCCCCAGTCCTCGAGGTCGCGCTGGAAGGTCTGCTCGCGCCCGTGCGCCTTCGCCACGTACGGCGTGGCGTCAACCGGGCTGGAGTCCACACCGCGACCCAGCCGCCGGTACCACGGCCCCATCGTGGGGCCGAGCCGCTCGGCCAGCTCGGCGGGGTCGGCGCCGGCCAGCTCGGCGACCGTGGTGATCCCGATCGCCGCCAGCCGGGCGGCGGTCTTGCGCCCGATCCCCCACAGCGCCTCGGGGCCGCGCTCCCCCATCACCGCGAACCAGTTCTCCTCGGTCAGCCGCCACGTCCCGCGCGGCTTGCCGAAGTCGGTGGCGATCTTGGCGCGCAGCTTGTTGTCGCCGATCCCGACCGAGCAGTGCAGCCGGGTCGCGGCGAGCACCGCCTCGCGCACCCGCCGCGCGAACTCCTCCGGCTCGCCGAGCGGGCCGTGGCCCGGCCCGGCGGCCAGGAACGCCTCGTCCCAGCCGAGCACCTGCACCACCACCGGCACCCCGCCCCACTCCAGGTCACGCAGCGTGGCCATCACCTTGGCGGAGGCCGCCTCGTAGGCGTCCTTGTCCACCGGCAGGAAGACCGCGTCGGGGCACTTGCGCGCGGCCACCCGCAGCGGCATCCCCGACCCCACGCCGAACTCTCGGGCCGGGTACGACGCGGTGGCCACGACGCCGCGCTCAGTGGGGTCGCCGTTGCCTCCGACGACCACGGGCAGGCCCTCGAGCTCGGGGTGGCGCAGCACCTCGACGGCGGCGATGAACTGGTCGAGGTCGACGTGCAGGACCCACTCCACGGCGCTCACGACCCCTCACCGGCGCGGGGGCGGAAGGGCGTCGGTGGACTCCAGCTGGCTCATCCCGGTCAGCAGCAGCAGGTCGGCGATCACCGAGCGGATCTGAGCCAGGACCACCTCGATGACCAGCTCGTCGGTGCGCTCCACCTGCCCGGTCCCGGCGGCGACCTTGAGCAGGGCGTCCTGCGCCCCCACCGGCGTCCGGTTGGCGTCCAGCTCGGCGGCCACCTCCTGCGCCGCGTCGGCGAGCTCGTCGCACAGCTTGGCGTAGGAGCGCGGCACCGGTTGGCGCCGGTAGGCGACGACCGCCGTGCGGCGCACCAGCACCCGGGTGCTGCGCAGGGCCCGGTCGAGCGGCTCGACCATGTCGGCCATCCGGCGCAGGTCGCCCTTGTGGCGGACCCGGAAGGGCGAGGAGGCCACCACCGAGAGCCCCTCGTCGGCGGCAGCCTGCAGCTCGCGGATCAGGTAGTCGGTGGAGCGGGCGTCGGTGAGCAGCTCGAGCGCGGGCTCGACCTCGCCGTCGACCATCACCTCGCCGGCGGCGCGCAGCAGCCGGGCGATCTTGCGCACCACCACGGCCGCCTCCTCCCGCGGGCGCCGCAGCGGGGCCGCCGGGACGACGGTGGCCGCGACCAGCGCGACGGCGCCGCCGATCAGCGCGTCGGTCCACCGGATCAGCCCCGCCCCGGGGTCGGGCACCAAGGTGGTGACCACGATCGACTGGATGGCCGCCTGGTTCACGAACAGCTGCCCCCCGTCGAGCAGGAAGGCCGCCGACATCGCCAGCGCCACGATCAGCGTCAGCTGCCACCAGCCGGCCCCCACCTGCGCCACCAGGACGTCACCGGCGAACACACCCACCGCTACCCCGATCGCCACCTCGACCACCCGGCGAAGCCGCTGGCCGTAGGACGTGCCGAGGCTGAGCACGGCCGCCACCGGGGCGAAGAAGGGGATCGGGTGGTCGAGCAGGTCCGCCGCGATGAACCAGGCGACACCCGCCGCGATCGCGCACTGGGCGATCGCCCACGACTTGGCGCGCAGCCGTTTCAGGCGTGCCCGCAGCGAGGTGCGGCCCCGGCTCCAGGCCCGGTCGAGCGGGTTCGGCTCCATGCCTCAGATCCTGCCAGAGCGATCCCCCACCACGACCGGGCCTCCGAGCGGCTCAGCCGCGCGAGAGCTGCGCCCAGGTCAGCGCCGTCTTCATCCGGCCCAGCTCGCGGTACCAGACCCGCACCGCGGTGCGGCAGCGCACGCGCTGGACCCGGGTGTCGTACTCCCCGCACTCGGCCCTGGCCTCGGAGTCGGTGGGCGGGAAGACCTCCGTGCCGTCGTAGTGGCGGATCTCGAACCCGTTCGCCTTGTCCCCGGTGATCTCCACGATCGTGTCGCCGGGCGGCGTCCAGCCGGGACCGGAATCGGCCAGCGCCGCCCCGGTCCCGGCCAGCGCCAGCACCACGAGCGCCGTACTCGTCGCAATGAGTCTCTTCATCTGCTCAGCTCCTGCCCTCAGCACGCCGGCCGATCCGGCGCACCGCCACGCTAGGGAGCCGGCGGCCCCGGTGGCCGGACCGTGCGGTGGCCTGTGGAGGACGAGGACGCCGGGGCGCCCTGTGGATGCTCAGCGGGCCAGCGTCACGGCGCTCGGCACCTCGTGCTGGGTCTTGCCGCCCGATTTTCGCCCTTGTGAACAGCGTCACCTCACGTCAGTATCAGAGCTCGCTCACCTGGGGGGAACACCGTGGCCACACCGCTCGACCCGACGTCGCTGGGATTCCTGTTCGCGGAGAACCGCGCCATGCCGATGCACGTAGGCGGCCTGCAGCTCTTCACCACCCCCGAGGGCGCCGGGCCCGACTACGTCTCGGGCGTCTACGAGCAGATGCGCGACGTCGCCGAGATCAGCCCGCTGTTCAGCAAGCGACCGCACCGCTCCCTGCGCACCGCCGGGCAGTGGGTGTGGGCCCCCGACGAGCTGTTCGACATCGACTACCACGTGCGGCACGCGGCGCTGCCCGTCCCGGGCCGGATCCGTGAGCTGCTCGAGCTGTGCTCGCGGGTGCACGGCATGCGGCTGGCACCGGAGCGCCCGCTGTGGGAGGCCTACCTGATCGAGGGACTGGCCGACGGCCGCTTCGCGATGTACACGAAGATGCACCACGCCCTGGTCGACGGGGTCTCGGCAACCCGCCTGCTGCAGAGCGTGCTGAGCACCGACCCCGACCGCCGCGACATGCCGCCGCCCTGGGGCGCACCTCCGCCCAGCCGGCCGCCGGCCGTGCGCCCGGCCGCGGCCACCCTGGCCGAGGTCCCGCTCCACGCACTGCGCTCGGGCCTCGCGATCAGCGCGGAGGCGGCCGGCCTGCCCGCCGCCCTGCTGCGCACCCTCAACCGCGGGATCCGCAACGAGACGTCCGCGCTCTCCCTCTACGCCCCCCGCACGATCCTCAACCAGACGATCACCGGCTCGCGACGCTTCGCCGCCCAGGACTGGCCGGTCGAGCGGATGAAGGCGATCGGCGCCGCCACCGGCACCACGATCAACGACGTGGTCCTCGCCATGTGCAGCGGCGCCCTGCGCGGCTACCTCAAGGAGCAGGGCGAGCTGCCCGACACCCCGCTGGTGGCGATGGTGCCGGTGGGCCTGAACGCCAAGCAGGCCCAGAGCGCCTCCGCCGAGGGCGGCAACGCGGTCGGCGCGGTGATGGTCGGGCTGGCCACCGACCTGAGCGACCCGGCGGATCGGCTGCACGCGATCCACCGCTCGATGGCCACCGGCAAGCAGGCGCTGTCCTCGATGACGCCGCTGCAGATCCTGGCGATGAGCGCGCTGGGAGTGGCGCCCTCGATCCTCACCCCGATGCTGGGCATGCAGGGGCTGACCCGCCCGCCGTTCAACCTGATCATCAGCAACGTGCCGGGCCCCCGTGATACCCACTACCTCAACGGAGCCAGGCTGGACGGCGTCTACCCGCTGTCGATCCCGATCCACGGCATCGCCCTGAACATCACCTGCACCTCCTACGCCGGGAAGATGGGCTTCGGACTGACCGGCTGCCGGCGCACGGTGCCCCGGCTGCAGCGGCTGCTCGCCCACCTCGACGACGAGCTCGCCGCGCTGGAGAAGGCGGTCGTCTAGCCGGCTCAGTCGGCCGGTGGGTGCGCCTCGAGCCCGCCGCCGACCCGCTCGGCCACGGCCTGCAGCCGGGCCCGGGTGATCTGCGAGACGGTGGCGAACCCGGCCGCGCGGGCGTTGGAGCCCTCCCGGGTGGGCTCGGCGATGTTGATGCTGGTGCAGTGCCGGGTGCCGCCGTCCTCGGCGTTGAGCAGGGCCACCGCGTGCCCCGTCGTGCCGCTGCCGGCGAAGAAGTCCAGCACCCGGGCGTCGCTCGGCATGGTCGCGACCACCCGGCGCAGCAGCCCGGTGGGCTTCGGGGTCTCGAAAACGTGCCCGACGATGTCCTTGAGCTCGGCCACCGCGGAGTCGGTGGAGCCGATCTCGTCGGGCAGCCAGATCGTCGGCAGCTTCTTGCGCCGGTCCGGGTGCAGCCAGTCCTTCTGGAAGACGTCGACGCGCTGGCCCAGGCGGCCCTTGACCACCCGGCACAGCAGGTCGTCGGGGCGCTCGTCGACCAGCGGGCGCGACCAGCGCCACACGGCGGGCGTGCCGTCGCCGAAGACCGGCCTGATCTCGGCGGCGTCCTCGAACGGCGCGGTGGCCACCCGGCCGCTGACCGGGTCCCCCCACAGCGGGTAGTGCAGGGTCCGCGCCGTCACCGGGTTGAAGCGCTTGTTGGTGTTGCGCAGCGGGAGCCGACGGTAGCGCCGCCCGTCGGGGTCGACGAGCGGGAAGTCGGCGGCCACCACCGTCTCCGCCGAGGTGGCGTCGAGCGCGCAGAGCCGGATGTCGCGGGCGTAGACCAGCAGGTACTCGTGGCTGGTCGCGAAGAACGGCCCGAGCTGGCGCCCCTTGGGGTTCAGGCTCACCACCACCTGGGCGATGAGGCTCTCCTCGCCGAACACCTCGTCCATCAGCAGCCGCAGGTGGGCCACCTCGTTGTCGTCGATGCTGAGGAAGATCGCCCCGGACGGCTTGAGCACCTCGCGGGCCAGCTCGAGGCGGGGTCGCATCATCGAGGTCCACGCCGCGTGCCGGGTCGTACGGCGGGTGCCGTCGGCGCGGTCCCCGCGGAAGTCGTCGCGGTAGGCGAAGTCGTTGCCGGTGTTGTAGGGCGGGTCGATGTAGACCAGGTCGAAGGCCGACTCCGGGCGGGTCCGCGCCTGCGCCACCAACGTGGGCAGCACCTCGAGGCTGTCGCCCTCGATGAAGGTGTTCCACACCGTTGGTCCCACGCCGCGCCGCACGGTGGGCACCCTAGCCCGCCCGCGGCGAGTACCACTTCGTGAGACCCCGATCTCGGCGCCGGGATTTCGGAGCACGCTGCACGGGCAGCCCGACAGAACGAAGGAGTCGCTTGTGACCCACCGCCCGGAGACCATCGCGGTGCACGCCGGCCAGGAGGAGGCGGACCCCGCCACCAACGCCCGCGCCGTGCCGATCTACCAGACCACGTCCTACGTCTTCAACGACACCGAGCACGCCGCCAACCTGTTCTCGCTGGCCGAGCCCGGCAACATCTACACCCGCATCATGAACCCCACCCAGTCGGTCTTCGAGGAGCGGATGACCCAGCTCGAGGGCGGGGTGGGCGCGCTGGCCACCGCCTCGGGCTCCGCGGCGACGACGTACGCCGTGCTCAACCTGACCTACACCGGCGACAACATCGTGGCGCTCTCCACGCTCTACGGCGGCACCTACGCGCTGTTCGCGCACACGCTGCCGCAGTTCGGCATCGAGGTCCGCTTCGTCGACCCCGAGAAGCCCGAGGAGCTGGCCGCCGCGGTCGACGAGCGGACCAAGCTGGTCTTCGCCGAGACCGTCGGCAACCCGCGCATCAACGTCGTCGACATCCGCGCCTGGGCCGACGCCGCACACGCCCAGGGCCTGCCGCTGATCGTCGACAACACCGCCCCCACGCCGTACCTGTGCCGGGTCTTCGACCTCGGCGCGGACGTCGCGGTGCACGCCGCCACGAAGTACATCGGCGGGCACGGCACCTCCATCGGCGGCATCATCGTCGACTCCGGCAACTTCGACTGGGCCGCGCACTCCGAGCGCTTCCCGGGGCTGACCTCGCCCGACGACGCCTACCACGGCGTGGTGTGGACCGAGGCCGTCGGCAACCTCGCCTACATCGTCCGCGCCCGCACCGTGCTGCTGCGCAACACCGGGGCGGCGACCACCCCGATGAACGCCTGGCTGTTCCTGCAGGGCCTGGAGACGCTGCACCTGCGCATGGAGCGGCACAGCGAGAACGCGCTGAGCGTTGCGAAGTACCTCCAGGGCCACGACGCGGTGTCCTGGGTCAGCTACCCCGGGCTCGAGGACAGCGCCTACAAGGAGGTCGCGGACCGCACCTTCACCGGGCGCGGGTACGGCGGCCTGGTCAGCTTCGGCCTGAAGTCCGGGCGCGAGGGCGGCAAGACCTTCATCGAGGCGCTCGGGCTCTTCAGCCACCTGGCCAACATCGGCGACGCCAAGTCGCTGGCGATCCACAACGCCACCACCACCCACTCCCAGCTCACCCCCGACGAGCTGGTGGCGGCCGGCGTGCCCGAGGACATGGTGCGGCTCTCGATCGGCATCGAGCACGTCGAGGACATCATCGCCGACCTCGAGCAGGCGCTGGCCAAGAGCAGCTGAGGTGCCGCTTCGCCCTGCCGGCCAGCGGGTCCTCCTGTTCACCGAGGAGGACCCGCTGGTGCTCGCCGACGGCTCGTGTCTGAGCGAGGTCGAGGTGGCCTTCGAGACCTACGGGACGCTCGCCGCCGACGGCTCGAACGCCGTCTTCGTCTGCCACGCCCTGACCGGGGACGCGCACGCCGCCGACTGGTGGTCCACGATGGTCGGCCCCGGCCTGCCCGTGGACACCGAGCGCTTCTTCGTGATCTCGCCCAACCTGCTCGGCGGCTGCCGCGGGACGACCGGTCCCCGCTCGATCGACCCGAGCACCGGACGGCGCTACGGACTCGACTTCCCGCAGCTCACGATGCGCGACCTGGTCGCCGTGCACCGGCGGCTGGCCGCCCACCTCGGCGTACGGCGCCTGCACGCGGCGATCGGCGGCTCGCTGGGCGGGATGCAGGTGCTGCAGTGGGCGATCGACGCCCCCGACGAGCTCGAGCGCGCCGTCGTCGTCGCCGCGAGCGGCCGGCTGACCGCGATGAACATCGGGTTCTCCGCGGTCGCCCGGGCCGCGATCACCGGCGACCCCGGCTTCGCGCAGGGTGACTACGACGACGGCGCCGGGCCGAGCCAGGGGATGGCGATCGCCCGGATGATGGCCCACCTGACCTACATGTCCGAGCGGGGCCTGGAGGAGCGCTTCGGGCGCCGCCCGCAGCGCGAGGCGCTCGGCGGCGGGTTCGGGGTGGACTTCGCCATCGAGTCCTACCTCGAGCACCAGGGCTCGGTCTTCCTGGAGCGCTTCGACGCGCTGTCCTACCTGTACTTCACCCGGGTGATGGACTACTTCGACCCGTTCGCCGAGCCGGGGACGGCGCAGCGGGTGGCCGGCGGCGGGACCCGGTTCCTGGTGATCTCCTTCGACTCCGACTGGCGCTTCGGCACCGAGCACTCGGTCCGCCTCGCCGACGCGCTGCGCGCCGGGGGCGTCCCGGTCCGCCGCCACGAGATCAGCGCGCCCTGGGGACACGACTCGTTCCTGATGACCGCGCCCGGCTACCAGGAGCTGGTGACGGGGTTCCTGCGCAGCTGAGCCCCACCGGTCAGCGCGCAGGCCTCGCGCGCGCAGCGTGGATGGCGCACCATGTGCGGATGGGGACCGAACGGCGCGGCACGTCGGCCGGAGCCGCCGGCAGCCTGGTCGTGGTGCTGCTGCTGGCCGGCCTGGTGCTGCTGGACCCCGACGGAACCACGCGCACCCTGCGCGCGCTGGCGGGCTACGGCGGTGCACGGCTCGAGGCCGCTCCCGACGTCCCCCACGGCGAGGGCCGGTACGCGTTCAGCCTGACCCAGAGCGGCAGCGACCAGCCGGTCGGCTACGACCCGTGCCACCCGGTCCGGGTGGTGGTGAACCCCGAGGGCGCCCCACCCGGCGGGAGCGCCTTGATCGCGACCGGCATCGACCGCGTGGCGGCGGCGACCGGTCTGCGCTTCGAGGTCGAGGGCACCACCGACGACCGCGACTTCACCGACCGCACGGCCGTCCGCTCCCCCGCGCACTCCGACCCCGTCCTGGTGGGGTGGTCGACCGCGGAGGAGCTCCCCGCGCTGACCGGAGACGTCGCCGGCATCGGCGGGAGCACCGCGGTGGGCGCCGGGCGCACCGCGATGCGCTACGTGACCGGCATGGTGGCACTCGACCGCGACGCCTTCACCCGCCTGGCCGCCCGCCCCGACGGGTACGCCATGGCGCAGGCGATCGTGGACCACGAGCTCGCCCACCTGGTCGGCCTCGCCCACGTCGACGACCCCTACGAGCTGATGAACGCCGACAGCAGCGGCGGCGTCACCGCGTTCGGCCCGGGCGACCGGGAGGGCCTGGCGCGGCTGGGGTCGGTGCGGTGCCGGTGACGCCGCTCAGAGGCCGAAGACCAACCAGGCGAAGACGGCCGCCAGCGCCGGCGCCACCAGCAGCCATTTGCTCAGCAGCCGGTGCTGGTGGATGAGGAGCCCGGCGAAGATCGCCAGCACGCCGAGCACGCTGGCGATCACGACCAGCCCGATCTGACCGGCGAAGTCGATGGTGTCCATCATCCGCGCGGCCAGCACCAGCCCGCCGGCGAGGTGCAGGATCGTGGTCACCGCGAGGGTGGACATCACCCACTTCTGCACGTTGCTGATGCTCATCCCGCCCGTGGACACCTGGCTGGCCTGGAGGTTGGCGGGATCCATCAGGTGCCGCTGGCGGCGGGGCTGGGTGCTGGGCAGGTCGCTCATGGAGTTCCTCTCGAGGCGCTGGGTCCATGATGTCACCGCCCGGCTGGGAGAGTGCGGGGTGTGCCCCTGTTCTCCCGCGCCGAACTCGAGTCCTTCCGCGACACCGAGGTCCCCGACCTCCTCGGGCCCGGACTGCGACTGCTCTTCGTCGGGATCAACCCGGGCCTGTGGACCGCGGCCACCCAGACCCACTTCGCCCACCCGGCCAACCGCTTCTACCCCGCGCTGCTGCGCGCCGGGATCATCGAGCGCCGCATCGACCCGTCCGCCGGGATGAGCGACGCCGACCGCGACGACCTGCGGGCGCGCGGCATCGGCATCACCAACCTGGCCCCGCGCGCCACCGCCCGCGCCTCGGAGCTGACGCCCGAAGAGCTGCGCGAGGGCTCCCGGCGGCTGGTCGAGCTGGTGGAGCGCGAGAGCCCCCGGGTGGTCGCGGTCGCCGGGATCACGGCGTACCGGACGGCGTTCGGGCTGCCCAAGGCGGTGCTCGGCCCCCAGCCGGCAGACCTCGGCCCGGCGCGGCTGTGGGTGGTCCCCAACCCGAGCGGGCTCAACGCCCACGAGACCCTCGCCACGCTGGCGCAGGCGTACGCCGAGCCCGCCCGGGAGGCCGGGGTCCTCGGCTGAGCGGCCTCACAGCGGGTCGGCCGACCCCAGCCGCCACAGCGCCAGCCCGTGCAGCCCCTGGCGCCGGGCCAACCGGGCGCGCAGGGCGTACGAGCGGGCGTCGGACCACCACAGCACGGTCCCGTCCGAGAGCCGCGCGGTCCACTCCCCCATCGCCGGGCGCCAGCGGGCCCGGGCGCCGTCGCGGTGCACCAGCCTGCGTGCGGCCGCGGTGCTCAGCATGCGACCGGTGCCGCGCCGGGGCCAGGAGTAGCCGTACCCGGCGACCCCGAGATCGATCTTGGTGCGCGGCGCGAGCGCGACCGCGGCGGCCAGCGAGCGGCGCTGCCAGGCCAGGGCGCCGATCGGACCGGGCCCCGACCAGGTGGGCCCGTGCTGGTCGTAGGTCATCAGCGCGATGGTGTCCGCCGAGCGGCCCAGCGCAGCCAGCCGGTAGCCGCCGTTGCGGTAGCCCGAGGCGGAGGTCCGCGCGCTGACGCACACCGAGACCGTCCGCTGTGCCGGCATCCGCGCCTGCAGCGCGTCCACCAGCGTGACCAGACCCGCGCCCTGGCGAGGGCCCAGCCCCTCCAGGTCGACCGAGATGCCGTCCCAGCCCTGCGTGATCGCCCAGTCGGCCAGGGTCCGGGCGACCCGGTCGATGTGGGTGTCGTTGCGCAGCAGCCGGGCGGCGGCGCGCGGGTCGAAGCCTCCGAGCCGGTTGCTCCAGTTGCTGAGCAGCAGCTCGGCGCGCAGGCCGCGCCGGTGCGCGCTGCGCAGCAGGCTCCGCACGCCGCTGCTGGGCGCCACCACGCGCCGCCCGTCGGCCGAGAGGGAGACCGCGGCGACCCCGACGGTGCTCAGCGCGTCGGCGTCGCGGCCGATGACGCGGTCCGGCGTGCCGCCGACCGCGTAGCCGGTGACCTGCGGCTCCGCGACGGCGGGCGCGGCGGGCACAGCCGGCACGCCGGGCACAGCGGGCGTGGTGGTGAGCAGCACGGCGACGAAGGCGCCGAGCAGGGCATTGCGGTGCGGCATCAGTCCAGCGCCGCACGCAGGTACTGTCGCGGCCAGTCGATGCCCTGGCCGATCTCCACGCCGAGCTCGTGGGCGGCGCGCAGCGGCCAGTGCGGCTCACGCAGCATCACCCGGGCCAGCAGGACCGCGTCGGCGGCACCGCTGGCGACGATCTCCTCGGCCTGCTTGGGCTCGGTGATCAGCCCGACGGCCCCGGTCGGCATGCCGGCCTCGGCGCGGATCCGCTGGGCCAGCGGCACCTGGTAGCCCGGCTGCAGGTCGATGCGGGCGGGGGCGTTGCCCCCGGAGGAGGCGTCGACCAGGTCGACGCCCGCTGGCTGGAGCAGCCGGGCGAGCCGGACGGAGTCCTCCACGCTCCAACCGCCCTCGATCCAGTCGGTGGCCGAGATCCGCACCAGCAGCGGCATCCGCTCCGGGATCCGCTCGCGGATCTCGGAGACCACCTCGAGCAGGAGGCGCACCCGGTTCTCGAACGAGCCGCCGTACTCGTCGGTGCGGTGGTTCGACAGCGGCGAGTAGAACTCGTGCAGCAGGTAGCCGTGCGCCGCGTGCACCTCGACGACCTCGAAGCCGGCCGCCACGGCGCGCTCGGCACCCCGGCCGAACGCGTCGACCACGGCCCGGATGCCGTCGGCGTCGAGGGCCTGTGGCTCACGCATCTGCGGGTAGGGCTCCGCCGACGGCGCGACCGGCTGCCACCCGCCGTCGGCGTCGGCGACGATGCCGCGTCCCTCCCACGGCGGAAGGGTGGAGGCCTTGCGGCCGGCGTGGGCCAGCTGGATCCCGGCGCGGGCACCCTGGGAGCGGACCAGGTCCACGATGCGCGACCACGCCGCCTGCTGCTCGTCGTTCCAGATGCCGGCGTCCACCGGGGAGATCCGCCCCTCGGGCAGCACCGCGCTGGCCTCGGTCAGCACCAGCCCCGCGCCGCCGCGCGCGAACGACCCCAGGTGGGCGAGGTGCCAGTCCTGCGGGACGCCCTCGACGGCCGAGTACTGGCACATCGGCGCCACCCACGCCCGGTTGCGGATCGTCAGTCCACGCAGCGTGAGGGGGGTGAAGAGCTCGCTCATCCGGTCGGCTCGACGGAGGGCGAGGGCGAGGGCGAGGGACTCGGCGAGGGCGACGGCAGCTTGGACAGCTTCGGCTTCGGCGTCGGCGTCGGCGTGGGCGACGGCGTCGGGGTGGGCGTCGGCGTCGGCGTCGCCTTCGGCGCAGGCTCCGGCGTCTCCGTCTCAGGGCTGGGCGACGGCGCGGCACTCGGCGACGCGCTCGGCGAGGCACTCGGCGAGGCGCTCGGCTCGGGCTCGGGCTCGGTGCTCGGCTCCGCAGACTGCTCGGGCTCCGACTTCGGCTCCCGCTCCGGCTTCGGCTCCCGCTTCGACTTCGGCTCCCGCTTCGGCTTGGCGTCCCGCGCACCCTTGACGGCGATCGACAGCGTCTGCGAGACCGCGCCCTCGGCGTACTCGGTCTCCTCGGTGCGCCAGCGGTAGTCGGTGTCGCGCTCCGGCTTCACCGTGGTCCTCACCAGTCCGTCCGCCCCGGGCAGGACCGGCTCGCCGACGGGGCGGAACTGCGCCTGTCCGGCGGCCCTGGCCTCGAGGGTCATCGGCTGTCCGGTGATCTCACCGCCGGAGTCGCGGGTGCTTCCGGTGAGCTCGACCTCGGCGCCGGCGCGGACCCGCCGGGCAGGCCCGTCGATGGTCGCGCTCAGTGTCATTCCCTCGAAGTCGTACGTCGTGACGCCGGCGTCGCCCCCGACCCGGAAGGCGTCCACGTTGAACGACGAGCCGCCGCAGCCGAAGCCCAGCACGAACCACCCGGGGCCGTCACCACCGTGACCGGCGGTGAAGTCCGCGATCGTCGAGGTGCCGCCCGTGCGGACCTGGCGGCCGGTGGACATGTCGTGGGCGGTCCAGGTGTAGCGCAGGCCCGCCACCGAGACGTCCTGCCACCCGCCCGCCGCCACGGCCAGCTCGGCGCGCCCGCTCCACGCCTGGCCCGGGGCCAGGTCGGTCCCGGCGTACCAGACGTAGGCCGCCCCGCTGGTGCCGCTGGGGGCCAGCACCCGGACCGCGGCGACCGAGGTGCCGGCCAGCGAGTCGACCCGGTGCGCCGGACCGGCGACCGTGCCCGGCGCCAGCTCGAAACCGAAGCTCCGCTCCCCCAGCGGGGCGGCTCCGGGGCCGCGGTTGATCCGCGCCAGAGGGGCGCCGGCGCCGCTGAAGTAGTCCTCGCAGCCGGCGTAGGCCAGTCGCACGTGCCCGCCGGGGAAGGCCAGTCCGGGCACCGTGACGGTGCCTGCGGCCGCGGCGGGCCCGGCGGCGAGCACCACACCGAGAGCCGCCGCGGCGGGAGCGGCGAGGAGGACCGAGAGTGGGTGACGCATGGCACTAGTCCACACCCCCCTGGTCCGCCCGTCCACCCCGAACGGCGGACGATCTGCGCGGGCCCAGAGCCCTACCGGCGCTCGCGTATCATCTCCCGCTCGACGACCAGCCGCAGGGCGTCGGCCAGCGTCGCGATCAGCCCTGCCCCCGCGTCATCCGGCCCCTCGGCACCAGCCCCCTCGTCACAAGCCCTGCGCAGCCGGATGATCTGCTCGGCGATCAGCTCGCGATCCATCCCGCACACGGTCGCGGCCATCTCCGCGCTGACCGGTCCGGTGCGCGCCAGCTCGCGCAGCACCGACAGCGCCGGGTGCTCGTCGCCGACGCGGTCCGTGCCCGGGGCGGCGCTCGGGCGCGCGCCGGGGGTCTCCTCGGCTCCCTCGAGCAGCCGCCGGCCGCCGACGCGCCGGGTCAGGTCGCAGGCGGTCTCGTCGAGGCCCTCGCAGAACGCCGCGAGCACCGCACGCAGCTGCGTCGCCGCGAACGGGACGGCGCACAGCCGGTAGCGGGCCACGATCGTGTCCTCGCGCAGGTGGAATTGCAGGCTCGGATGGTCGCGGTTGAGGATGCCCACCTCGGTCTGCGCCCGGTCGAGGTGGGCGATCTCGACCACCAGGTCGCAGACGAGGTCCACCGCCGGCACGTCGTCGGCGATCCGGACCAGGACCACGCTCTTGCCGACCACGACCGGGAGGTCGCCGTCGGCGTCGTGGCGCAGCGGCTCGTCGAACATCAGCGCCAGCGCGGCGTCGACCAGCTCCTCGAGCTCGTCGGGCGACTCGGCGAAGACGGCGATCGCCTCCTCCTGGACCTCGTGGGCCGCCGGGGCCGGCCCGGGCACGGCGGCCGGGTCGACCTCGAGCCCGTCGGCGTCGAGGAACGAGGGGTGTGGGCAGCCGTAGACCTCGCGCAGGGTGCGCACGCAGACCACCGCGAGCAGGTCCGCCTCGCGGCGCTCCAGGTCGAGCCAGTGGTTGGCCGAGCCGTCGTCGGGCTCGGCCGGCGGGACGTAGGTCGGGTCGTTCCAGCCGATCTCGCGCAGCCGCGCGAGCGCCTCCTCGCCGAGCCGCTGGCCGGGCGCGAGCAGCGCGTTGCCTGCGGCCTCGGCGCGTACCAGGCCGTCCGACCAGCCCACCAGCTGGAGGTAGGGGTTGGCCCCGCCCAGCTCCTCGGGGTCGACGCCGACGCCGGCGTCGATGTGCACCAGCTCGTCGTCGGTCAGCATCGCCACCCGGTCGGCCAGCCGCGCGCGGAACCCGGTCCAGGCCCGCTCCCCGGCCGTCTCGAAGCCGCTTACGTCGTCCATCCGGCTCCCTCTCCCGCTCGCCCCGGCCGCGCTCCGCCCCGAGGCCGTCTCGCCGACGACCGTAGTCGGACGGCGCCGGCCTACGGCTGGGTGGGCACCGAGGCGCTGGGTGCCGGCGCCGTGGTCTCGGGCGCCATCCGCTCCTCGGGCTCGGTCGTGGAGCTCTCGCTGGGCTCCTGCGTGGGCTCCTGGCTCGGCTCCTCGGACGCGTCGTCGTTCGGCTCCGCGCTCGACTCCGGGGCGCTGGGGCTGCTCTCGCTGCCGGGTGAGGGGGAGCTCTTCTCGGAGCCCTTGTCCTCGCCCTTGTCCGGCGAGCGCTTCTGGTCGTCCTGGTTGCCGGTGAGCTTGCTCAGCGACGTCCCGTCCCCGGACTTGCTGCCGCCGGTGAAGGAGGACACCGAGCGTCCGGCGATGACCTCGAAGGCGGTGATCGCCAGCACCACCACCAGGAACAGTCCCCCGGCGCCGATCGCGATCCGCCGCCAGGGCAGCCTCGCCAGCCGCTCGCGCAGCGGGACCGACGGCGCCTCGGAGGGCTGCTCGCCGGTGTCGTCGGTGGCCGGGTCCAGGTCCGCCTGGGCGCGGTTCACCTCCGAGGTCGAGACGCCCACCCGTGCCAGCGCCGCCTCCTGCGCCTTGGTCAGCTTGGCCCGGCTGCGGGCCAGGCCCTGGGAGTACAGGGCGCTGGTGATGGTCACCACGACGCTTCCGATGGCGGCGCCGATCAGGGTGCCCGCGGCACCCAGGGTGGAGAGCAGAACGGCCGAGGAGACGGCCGCCAGCGCACCGGCGAGGGTCTTCAGCCAGTCGATCTCGAGCTTGGGCTTCTGTGCATCAGTCATCCCGTTCGAGTATGCAGGCCGAACCATGCGCGACCCAGCCCGTCGAGCGGCGCCCAGCCGGACGTGTGACGAACCTAATGGGCCTCACGGCGGGCAGGTCACGCAGGTGGTGGCCGTGGGGCGCACCGCCAGGCGCTCGGCCGGGATCGCGCGTCCGCAGCGGCTGCACCTGCCGTAGCTGTCCGCGTCGAGCCGGGCCAGCGCCTGCTCGATCTCCTCGAGGCGGCGCTCGCCCTGGCGGATCAGGGTGCTGAGCTGAGAGCGCTCGAACGCGATCGTCGCCCCCTCCGGATCGTGCTCGTCGTCGGCGTTGGAGGACTGCGAGGCCTCGACCATCCCGGTGAAGTCGCCGCGCAGCCGAGCCACCCGTCCCGCGGTCGCCGCCAGGTCGGCGAGCAGGCGGGCCCGGGTGTCAGGATCGCTCACCGCACCCCCGCGGCCTGCTCGGGCGCCTTACGGTCCCGCGGGATCCGGGTGATCAGCGGGAGCGCCATGGCGACCAGCGTGAGGATGCCGATGGTGGTGTAGCCCAGCGTGTAGTCGGCGTCGTCCCCGATCAGCGCGGAGGCGACCAGCGGGCCGATCACTCCGCCCAGGCTCCACCCGATCAGCATCAGGCCGTAGATCGCGCCGGCGTTCTTGACGCCGAAGTAGTCGCCCGCGGTGGCCGGCATGGTGCCGAACCCACCGCCGTAGCAGAGGTAGATGACCGCGGCGAGCGCGAAGAACAGCACGGCGCTCGAGGCGTGCGGGATGAGCAGCAGGCAGACGCCCTGGAGGCCGAGCATCGCGACGAACGACGGCATCCGCCCCATCCGGTCCGACGCCGCGGCCCACACGATGCGGCCGGCGCCGTTGAAGATGGCCAGCGCTCCGACGACGCTGGCGGCCCCGCCGGCGCCGTACCCGGCGATGTCGATGGCACTGCTCTTGGCCTGCGAGATCAGCGCGATGCCGGCGATCACGTTGAGGGTGAGGATCGCGGTGAGCAGGTACCACTGCGGCGTCCTCAGCGCCTCGCCCTGGGTGTAGTCGTGCGTGACGCCGCCCTCGGCGGCAGAGCCCGCCTCGTGACCCGGCACCACGTAGTCCGCGGGCGGGTTGCGGAAGATCGAGGCGCCGATCAGCGACATCACCAGGTAGGCGATGCCGAGCGGGAGGAAGGCGCGGGTGGGCTGGTCCTCGTTGCGCTCGATCAGCCACTGCGCCACCGGGGAGGTCAGCACCGCGCCGAAGCCGAAGCCGCCCACCGCCAGCCCGGTGATCAGGCCGCGCTTGTCGGGGAACCACTTCTGCAGCATCGCGATCGGCACGATGTAGGCCACGCCGAGGCCGAACCCGCTGATCACGCCGTAGCCCACGATGATCAGCCACAGGTCGTCGTCGCTGCGCGCGAACGAGGCGAGGATGATGCCGAGCGCGTAGATGACGCCGCCCACCAGGGCCACCACCCGCGGCCCCTGCTTGTCCTGGACCCGGCCGCCGAGGTAGGTGCCGACGAAGATCATCCCGATCGTCACGCTGAACGGCAGCGAGGCCTGGAACTTGGTCAGCTCGAAGTCGGCGGACTTCTCGAGCGCGGTGCCGAAGACGCTCCAGGCGTAGACGGCGCCGATGGAGAACTGCAGCAGCAGGCCGCCCCCGACGAGGAGCCAGCGTCCCTTGGTCGCGTCCTGAGCCATCGGTCTCTCCTCGTCCGTGTCTGACTCGCTAGTCCTGGTGCCGCACCGGTTCCCCACGATCGACCCGCTCACGCTGGGGCACCACCGTGTAGCGCGGGTCCCTGGCCGAGGCCTGGCCGGCCTCGAAGATGGCGAAGCGCGTGCAGGCCGCGCCCGCCATCAGCGCCGCCCCCGAGGCCACCGCGACCGCCCGGCTGCGGCCGGCCAGCAGCGTGCCCGCGGCACCGGCGACGGTGAGCGCCTTGGCGGTGTTCATCAGCAGCCCCGCCCGGCCGGTGTGCAGCGGCTCGACGGTGATGCCCATCGACTGCTCCATGCGGTGCTCCATCACCAGCTCGAGCAGCGCACCGCCGATGGCGTAGCGCCGGGCCGGCAGCGTCTGCGCGGTAGGGGCGCTCACCATCGCCAGCCCACCGGCGGCGGCCGCTCCCGAGCCGACGAAGACGAACGGCAGCTCCTTGTAGGCGGCGTGCCACGACGGCGTCGCGGTGTCGGAGAGCAGCACGGCGGTGTACGCCGCGACGGGTGGAGCGAAGAGACCGGCGAGCAGCCCGGCCGGTCGGCCGGCGAACTCCAGCAGCCGCACCAGCGGCTTGCGGCGGATCCGCCGGGGCAGCATCGAGGCCACCTCCGCCGCGGCCGCGGCACCGGCGAACGGCGCGTAGATGGTGAGGATCCAGGTGCCGATCGACATCGGCGAGGTCAGCTTCACCACCCGCAGCATGTTCACGAACCGGGAGGGCCGGCCGAGGTCGTGGACCAGCGCGAACATCGAGAGCCCCAGCGCCGCGAGCGCCCCGAACCGGCTCGAGCGGCGCAGCGCGTCGCGTCCGGTGGACTGGGCGCCGGCGGCCACCAGCGACGAGCCCGCCGCCAGGCCCCCGGTGAACAGGTAGAGCGGGATCTCTGCCTTCCACGGCGACGCCTTGACGATGGGGCGCCCGTAGTAGGAGGTGAACGCCGCCTCGGGCACCACCACGTCCTCGCGTCGGCGTCCACCGCCGCGGCGCCGCGAGCGCCTCGAGGTCACCTCGTTCACGTGCGCCTCCCCAGGAAGGACACGACCGCGCCGAGCAGCATCACGCCGGCGGCCGTGGAGGCCCGGTTGAACATGTGCGGCAGGTCCTTGGTGGTCACCACCGGGTCCGGCGGGAAGCCGTAGACCTCCGGCTCGTCGAGCAGCAGGAAGAACGCGCCGGTGCCCCCGACGCCGTCGTTGGGGTCGTTGCCGTAGAGGCGGGCGTCCATGATCCCGGCCTCGTGCAGCCGCTCGACCCGCTTGCTGGCCCGTTCGCGCAGCTCCTCGACGTCGCCGAACTGGATCGACTCGGTGGGGCAGGCCTGCGAGCAGGCCGGCTGCTGACCCGCGTCGAGCCGGTCGTAGCACAGCGTGCACTTCTGGGCGATGCCGACGTTCTTGGCGCCCTCGGGGCCCTGGCGGCGCTCGATCACACCGTAGGGGCAGGCCGGCACGCAGTAGCCGCAGCCGTTGCAGATGTCGTTCTGGACCACCACCGTGCCGAACTCGCTGCGCATCAGCGACCCGGTCGGGCACACGTCGAGGCAGGCGGCGTGGGTGCAGTGCTTGCACACGTCCGAGGACATCAGCCAGCGGAAGTCCGGACGCTCGCTCTGCTCGGCGCCGGGCATCGCCGGCATGCCCAGGTCGACCGAGGCCCGGTCCGGCTTCGCGGGGCGGGCGGGCTGCTCGATGAACGCCACGTGGCGCCACTGGTTCGAGTTCAGCGACATCGAGTTGTCGTAGGAGGAGCCGAGCAGGTCGAAGTGGTCGGCGGGGACGTCGTTCCACTCCTTGCAGGCCACCTCGCAGGCCTTGCAGCCGATGCAGATCGAGGTGTCGGTGAAGAAGCCCTTGCGCTTGTGCTCGCCGTCGTAGCCGGCGTCGGGGGCCGGGTCGAGCGGTCCCCACAGGCTGTTCTTGCCGATCATGGGCCATCTCCGAACTGCGAGGAGTCGGGTGAGTCGGTGCTGGGGTCGGGCGTCTGGTCGCCGTCCTGCTGCTGCCGGGCGCCCCGGCCGGACGCGGTCACGATCGGCACCGTGTGGTCGTCGTACACGCCCGAGCGGAGCTGGTAGTCGGCCACCAGCTCCAGCAGCGCCGGCCCCGTCGGTCGTCGGCCGGCTCGGACGTCACAGGTGCCCACCTTGCTCTCCTGGATCAACACGTTGGGGTCGAGCGAGATCCCGAACAGGTCGTTGGCGGAGTCGCCGGTGACCATGCCCCCCGTGCCCCAGTGGTAGGGCAGCCACACCTGGTGCACGGTGCGCCCCTCCACCCGCAGCGGGGTGAGCCGGTCGGTGACCAGCACCCGCCCCTCGACCGCGGCGCGCGCGGTCACCACGTGGCACCAGCCGCCGTTCTCCAGGCCCTGGCGCTCGGCGAGCTCGGGTGAGACCTCGACGAACATCTCCGGCTGCAGCTCGGCCAGCCGGGCGACGTAGCGGCTCATCCCGCCGGCCGTGTGGTGCTCGGTCAGCCGGCTGGTGGTGAACACGAACGGGAAGACCTCGCTGTGCTCCTCGGGCGGGCTCGGGTTGATCCGGTTGTCCTCGCGGGCGTACTCCTTGCGGGTCGGGTTCGCCTGCTGGCCGTAGATCGGGTTGCGGAACGGCGACTCGACCGGCTCGTAGTGGGTCGGCATCGGACCGTCTATCAACCCCTGGGGGACGTAGAGGCTGCCCTTCCCGTCGCCCTGCATGATGAACGGGTCGTCGCCGGCGATGCCCGCGACGCCGTCGGTGCCCTCGGGCGGGCGGTACGACGGCGGCTTGGTCTTCTCGAAGTCGGGGACGTCGTGACCGGTCCACTCGCCGGCCTCCCCCAACTCGGGGTCCCACCACACGTAGGCCTTGCGCTCGCTCCACGGCCGGCCCTCGGGGTCGGCCGAGGCGCGGTTGTAGAGCGTGCGACGGTTCGCCGGCCAGGCCCAGCCCCACTCCGGGGCGACCCAGCTCTGCTCGGAGCCGGGCTTGCGCCGCGCGGCCTGGTTGACGCCGTCGGCGAAGACGCCGGTGTAGATCCAGCAGCCGCCGAGCGTCGAGCCGTCGTCCTTCATCTCGAGGAACGTCGACAGCGGCCGACCGGTGGCGACCTCGTAGCCGTTGATCTCCTTGAGCACCGCCTCCGCACTCGGCTCGTCGTACTCGCCGTGCACCGGGTAGTCCCAGGCCAGCTGCTGCACCGGCAGGTCCCGGGGGTCGCCTGAGTCGGCCAGCCGCTCGCGCACCATCCGGCCGAGGTGGTAGAAGAACCACAGCTCGGAGCGGCAGTCGCCCGGCGGGTCGAGCGCCTTCTCGCGCCACTGCAGCATCCGCTGGGTCTGGGTGAAGGTGCCCTCCTTCTCCACGTGGGTGGCGGCCGGCATCAGGAACACCTCGGTGCGGCACTCCTCGGTGACGATCTCGCCGGTCTCGACCTCGGGGCTGTTCTTCCAGAACGACGCCGACTCGATCTCGAACAGGTCGCGCACCACCAGCCAGTCGAGGTTGGCCATCCCGAGGCGCTGCGCCTTGCCGTGCGCGGAGCCGACCGCCGGGTTCTGGCCGAGCAGGAAGTAGCCCTTGACCTTGCCGTCGATCATGTCCAGGACGGTGCGGTAGGTGCCGTGGTCGCCGGTGATCCGGGGCAGGTGGTCGAAGCAGAAGCCGTTCTCGGTCGTCGCGTGCTCGCCCCAGTAGGCCTTGAGCAGGTTGATGCCGTAGGCCCCCGCGTTGGACCAGAAGCCCTTCGCCCCGGGGTTGCGCACGCTGTCGATCCAGGCATCCAGCGAGGTGTGATCCTCGGCGTTGGGCATCGGCAGGTAGCCGGGCAGCAGGTTGAACAGGGTCGGGATGTCGGTGGAGCCCTGGATGCTGGCGTGTCCGCGCAGCGCCATGATCCCTCCCCCGGGCCGGCCCATGTTGCCCAGCAGCAGCTGCAGGATCGCGCCGGTGCGGATGTACTGCACGCCGACGCTGTGCTGGGTCCAGCCGACGCTGTAGACCAGCGCGGTGGTCCGCTCCCGCCCGGAGTTGCTGACCCAGGCGTCGGCCACCTCGAGGAAGGCCTCCTCGGAGACGCCGCAGGTCCGGGCGACCATCTCGGGGGTGTAGCGCGCGAAGTGACGCTTGAGGACCTGGTAGACGCAGCGCGGGTGCTGCAGCGTCTCGTCGCGCTGCACCACGCCGTCCACCTGGACGCCGTGCGTCTCGTGCTGCATCGCGCTGGCGGTCTCGCGCTGCATCGCCTGGTCCTGGCGGTCGCCGCCCTCGCCCTCCTGGGTGGCGTACTGCCAGCTGGAGGGGTCGTAGGTGCGCGACTCGTCGTCGAACCCGGAGAAGAGCCCGTCCAGGTCCTCGGTGTCGGCGAAGTCGTCGCTGACGATGGTGGCCGCGTTGGTGTAGGCCACGACGTACTCGCGGAAGTCGAGCTCGTTGCTCAGCACGTGGTTGACGATGCCGCCGAGGAACGCGATGTCGGTGCCCACCCGCAGCGGCACGTAGGTGTGGGCGAGCGCGCTGGTGCGGGTGAAGCGCGGGTCGACGTGGATCACCTTGGCCCCACGGGCCTTCGCCTCCATCACCCATTGGAAGCCCACCGGGTGGGCCTCGGCCATGTTGGAGCCCTGGATGATGATGCAGTCAGCGCCTGCGAGGTCCTGCTGGAACCCGGTGGCGCCGCCGCGCCCGAAGCTGGTCCCCAGACCGGGGACAGTGGCGGAGTGTCAAATACGGGCCTGGTTCTCGATCTGGATCGCGCCCATCGCCGTGAACAGCTTCTTGATCAGGTAGTTCTCCTCGTTGTCGAGGGTCGCCCCTCCGAGGCTGGCGATGCCGAGGGTGCGGTTGACCCGGCGACCGTGCTCGTCGAGCTCCTGCCAGGTGTCGTTGCGGGCCTTGACCACCCGGTCGGCGATCATGCTCATCGCGGTGCCGAGCTCGAGCTCCTCCCACTCGGTGCCGTAGGCCCGGCGGTACTTCACCTTGGTCTCGCGCATCGAGCTGGTGACCAGGTTCTTGCTGGCCGAGCCCTTGGGGCACAGCCGGCCCCGGGAGATGGGGCTGTCGGGGTCGCCCTCGATGGAGATGACCTGCTCGTCCTTGACGAACACCTTCTGCCCGCAACCGACGGCGCAGTAGGGGCACACGCTGCGGGCCACCCGGTCGGCGGAGACGGTGCGGGAGGTGATCTCCTCGGTCTTCGGCGAGCGCACGGCCTTGCCGCGACCCAGCAGGTCGGTGCCGGTCAGCTGACGCAGCACCGGCCAGGACAGCGGCGTCCTCACCATGACGCTTCCCCTCTCCCCTCGAGACAAGAGCCCGAGACTGCGAAAGTACCCCGCACCGGCCGCTTCACGCCACCATCCGCGGGCACCGGCTCGGCGCTCACCGGACGACGAGCGGGAACTCCCCGGCCTCGACCAGCTCGCCCACCACCGGGTGGCCGGGCAGCTCCCCGGCGACCAGCAGCCCGCCGGAGGTCTGCGCGTCGGCCAGCAGCACCAGCTCGTCCTCGCCCACCGACGCGTCGAGGTGCGGGCGCACCCAGTCCAGGTTGCGCAGGCTGCCGCCGGGCACGAAGCCGTCGGCGAGCGAGGCGCGGGCGCCGTCGAGGTAGGGCACCGCCGCGGCGTCGAGGACCGCGGTGACGCCGCTGGCGCGGGCCAGCTTGTAGAGGTGGCCCAGCAGCCCGAAGCCGGTCACGTCGGTGGCCGCGCGCAGCCCGGCCGCCACCGCCGCGCGGGAGGCGTCGCGGTTGAGCGCGGTCATCGTCGCGACCGCCTGCTCGAAGCGCTCGCCGGTGCTCTTGTGGCGGTTGTTGAGCACGCCCAGCCCGAGCGGCTTGGTCAGCGTCAGCGCGCTGCCCGCGGTGGCGCCGTCGTTGCGCAGCAGCCGGCTCGCGTCGGCGAACCCGGTGACGGCCAGCCCGTACTTGGGCTCGGGGTCGTCGATGCTGTGCCCGCCGGCCAGGTGCGTGCCCGCCTGGCGGCATACCTCGGCACCGCCGCGCAGCACCTCGGCGGCCACCTCGAAGGGCACCTTGTCGCGCGGCCAGGCCAGCAGGTTGACCGCGAGCAGCGGCTCGCCGCCCATCGCGTAGACGTCGGAGAGCGCATTGGCGGCCGCGATCCGCCCCCAGTCGTACGGGTCGTCGACGACCGGGGTGAAGAAGTCGGCAGTGGCGATCACCGCCCGGCCGTCCTCGATGCGCACGGCGGCCGCGTCGTCGCCGTTCTCGAGCCCGACGATCAGGTCGCCGTAGCTCGTGCCCGGGCCGGGGGCCCGGCTGCCGGGCAGGTCGGCGAGCACCCGTTCGAGCTCACCGGGCGGGATCTTGCAGGCGCAACCGCCGCCCGCGGCGTACTGGGTGAGACGGAGCGGGCTGGTCACGTCGGTCATGGCACCCACGGTAACCCCGCCCAGGTGTGCCCTAGGGTGGCCGCGGAGGCGTACCTCGTCTGGTGATGGGCGCGGTCCTCAAAACCGTAGGGGCCCGGTATCCGGGTCCGGCGGGTTCGATTCCCGTCCGCCTCCGCCAGCTTGCCGAAACCTCGATCCCGCATAGGCTGCGGCCGTGTCCGACCCGCGGCGGGAGACGCCCCGCACCGACCACGTCCTGGCCGACCCCCGTCTGCGAGCGGCCACGGACCGGCTCGGCGAGCGGCTGGTCAAGTCCGCCGTCGCCGCCGCCCTCGCCGCGTGTCGGGCCGGGGAGGTCGACGCGGCCGACGTCGCGTCGTACGCCGTGGAGTCGCTGCCGCTCGCCGCGACCGCGCTGCGCCGGGTCGTCAACGCCACCGGCGTGGTCGTGCACACCAACCTGGGTCGCGCGCCGCTGTCGCCGGCCGCCGTCGAGGCGCTGGGGGTGGCGGCCGGCGCCACCGACGTCGAGCTCGATCTCGCCACCGGCCGCCGGGGGCGTCGGGGCCGCTCCGCGCTGGCGGCGCTGGCCGAGGCGGTCCCGGCCGCGGGCGGCGTGCACGTCGTCAACAACGGGGCCGCCGCGCTGGCGCTGGTCACCCTCGCGCTGGCCGCCGGCCGCACGATCGTGGTCTCGCGCGGCGAGCTCGTCGAGATCGGTGACGGGTTCCGGATCCCCGAGCTGATCGAGTCCGTCGGCGGCGTGCTGCGCGAGGTGGGCACCACCAACCGGGTCCGGCTCGGCGACTACGCCGAGGCGATCGACGACGACACCGCGTTCGTGCTCAAGGTCCATCCCAGCAACTTCCTGGTCTCGGGGTTCACCTCCTCGGTCGGGATCCGCGAGCTCGCCGGGCTCGGCGTGCCGGTGGTCGCCGACATCGGCTCGGGGCTGCTGCGGCCCCACCCGCGACTCCCCGACGAGCCGAGCGCGGCCGCGGCGCTGCGCGCGGGCGCCACGCTGGTCACGGCGTCGGGCGACAAGCTGCTCGGCGGGCCCCAGTGCGGGCTGATGCTCGGCGACGCGGCGCTGGTCGAGTCGCTGCGCCGCCACCCGTTCGCCCGCGCCGTCCGCGTCGACAAGCTCACCCTGGCCGCGCTGGAGGCCACGCTGACCGGGCCGCCGCCCCCGGTCGCGCAGGCGCTGTCGACCACCCCGGAAGGGCTGTTGGCCCGCGCCCAGCGGATCGCCGCCGCCCTCGCCCCCGAGGTGGATGCCTGCGCCGTCGAGTCCCGCGCCGCGGTCGGCGGGGGCGGCGCCCCGGAGGTCGAGCTGCCCAGCGCCGCGGTGGCCCTGGACGCGGACCTCGCCGGGCCGCTGCGCCACGGCGAGCTGCCGGTGGTGGGCCGGGTCGAGAAGGGCCGCCTGCTGCTGGACCTGATCGCCGTGGCGACCGCCGACGACGCCGTACTGGTCGAGGCCGTGTTCCGCGCTCGCTCTTGACCGGTGCTGACACGCTGAGCCCGTGCACGTCATCGCAACCGCCGGCCACGTCGACCACGGCAAGTCGACGCTGGTCGAGGCGCTCACCGGCACCGACCCCGACCGGCTCGAGGAGGAGCGCCGGCGCGGGCTGTCCATCGAGCTCGGCTACTGCTGGACGACGCTGCCCGCGGTGGGCGACGTGGCGTTCGTCGACGTGCCGGGGCACGAGCGGTTCATCTCGACCATGCTGTCGGGGATCGGCCCGGTGCCCGCGGCGCTGCTCGTCGTCGCCGCCGACGACCCCTGGATGCCCCAGGCCGCCGAGCACCTCGCCGCGCTCGACGCCCTCGGCGTGCGCCACGGGGTCGTCGCCGTCACCCGCGGCGACCTCGCCGATCCGGCACCGATGTGTGCCCGGGCGGCCGCCGAGATCTCCGCTACGACGCTCGCCGGGTCACCCGTGGTCGTCGTCAGCGGGCGCACCGGGCAGGGTCTCGACCAGCTGCGCGCGGCGTTGGGCGAGATGCTGCGGGCGGTCCCCACCAGCCGCCCCGAGGCCGACGTCCGCCTCTGGGTCGACCGGCGCTTCACGGTCAAGGGGGCCGGCACCGTGGTCACCGGCACCCTGCCCGCGGGCACGATCCGGCGAGGCGACGCGCTGGCGCACGCCGCCGGGACGCTGCGGGTGCGTGCGCTGCAGTCGCTGGGCGAGGCGGTCCCCGAGGCGAGCGGCGTCGCCCGGGTCGCGCTCAACCTCACCGGCGAGCAGGTCGGCTCCCTCGAGCGCGGGTCGGCCCTGGTCACTCCCGGCGCGTGGCACGAGACCACCCAGCTCGACGTCCGCGTGAACGGGGACGCCGGCGACGTCCCGACCGAGCCGATGCTGCACGTCGGGGCCGCCGCGGTCGCGGTGCGCGGTCGCCCGCTGGGCGCCGGGCACCTGCGGATCACCCTCGACCGGCCGCTGCCGCTGCGGGTCGGTGACCGGGCGCTGCTGCGCGATCCCGGCAGCCGCCGGGTGTGGGGGGTGCTGGTCCTCGACCCGATGCCCCCCGCGCTGCGCCGCCGGGGCGCAGCTGCCGAGCGCGCCGAGGTCCTCGCCGCGCTGAGCGGCGAGCCGGACCCCGCCTCCGAGCTCGAGCGGCGGGGAGTGGTCCACGCCGACGTGCTGCGCCGGATCGGGGTCCCCACCTCCGAGCCGGGGTGGCTGATCAGCCCCGAGCGCGCCGATCAGGCAGCCGCCGAGGTGGCCCGGGCGGTGCGCGAGCACGACCTCGCCCACCCGCTGGACCCCGGCGTCGCGCTGACCGCGCTCGCCGAGCGGGTCGGGCTGCCCACCGCGGAGCTGGTGGCCGCCGTGGTCCGGGCGCCGCTGCGCGTGCTGCGCGGCCGGGTCGTCGCGCCCACCGCGGATGGCCCGCCCAGCGAGCTGGTGAGCGCCATCGCGGCGCTGGAGGCCGAGCTCGCCGAGGCCCCCTTCGCGGCGCCGACCGCGGAGCGGCTGGCCGCCCTGGGCCTGGACACCAAGCGCGTCGCCGCGGCCGCGAGGGCCGGCCTGCTGCTGCGGCTGGCCCCGGGGATCGTGCTGCTTCCCGACGCCGCCGAGCGCGCGGCCGGGCACCTGGCACAGCTGCCGCAGCCGTTCACGACCAGCGAGGCCCGGGTCCGGTTGGGCACCAGCCGGCGGGTGGCGCTCCCCCTGCTCGAGCACCTCGACGCCCGCGGGCTGACCCGCCGGCTGCCGGACGACCGCCGGACGACGTCAGTCGGGGCTCACGCGCAGTAGTCGCACTCCCCGGTGGCCGGCAGCGCCATGTGGCAGTTGGGGCACAGCGGCACGGCCTTCTCGGCGATGCGCTGCTTGCGCAGCCGGTCACGCAGCGTGACGACCTGGGGCGTCAGCGTGGCGACGCCGCCGTGGTCGGGCATCTCGGCGCCGAAGTGGTGGTGGCAGGCGAGGCGCTCCTCGGCGGCGTGGTCGTCGTGGTTGTCGGGGGCCTGGCCGTGGATCTGCGAGAGCGCCTGGGCGTAGCCGTTCCCGACGCTGCCCGAGGCGTTCACGCACAGCGCCGAGAGGATCGGCTCGCCGCGCTCGGCGCAGTCCAGGGCGACCCGGGTGAGCACGTCGCCGATCCAGTAGTGCATCAGCTGCCCGGTGCGGATCCCGGTGCGCTCACGGACCAGCCCGCCGAGCTGCTTGTAGGTGACGATGGCGCCGTAGCGGCCGGCCGTCTCGATGAGTACGGCGCGCGCGGCCTCGGCCCACTCCTTGCGAGCGACGTCGATCCCGATCTCGGCGGCGTCACGCCAGGCGCCGTTCGGGGGCTCGGCCAGGTCCTTGGAGGACGCGCTGGTCGAGAACACCTCGTAGCCGAGCTCGTGCAGCACCGTCGCGGCGCCCTCGCGCCCCTCGGGGAACTGCGCGGCCTTGGCCGGCGTACCGGTGGCGAAGCCGTAGGCGACCCCGACGATCGCCATCGCGTCGTAGGCCTTCGCGTTGTGCCACAGGAAGTACTCACGCGTCTTGCCGAAGCCGTGGCGGGACAGGAACCCGTCCTCACCGCGCTGGTCGTACTCGTCCATGGCACGTTCGACGTGCTCGCGAGTGAGGGAGGAGAAATTCAGCATGCCCTCAGATTAGAGTGCGCCGGCCCTCGACCGGGCATCCTGGCCGGTGCACGGCGGGACCATGGTCTCTACCTACCCCGGAGAACGGGCTCTTCAATGGGGCGCGATGAGTACCGCCGTGACCAGTGCCACGACCCGCCCGCGAGGATCGCGCCGCATCGCCAGCCTCTTCCCCGAGCAGCACGGCGCCTGGGCCTTCCTCGTGCTGCCGCTGGTGCTGGGCGCCCTCGTCTCCCCCTGGACCCCGTTGCTGCTGGTGCTCGGGCTCGCCTGGGTCGCGGCGTACCCGATGTCGTGGGCAGCCTCGGGCCTGGTCCGGGCGCGCCGCTCCCAGCGGTTCCGCCGGCCCTTCGTCCTCTGGCTCGCGCTCGCCACGCCCCCGGCGCTGCTGCTGCTCCTCGCCCGGCCGTGGCTGGTCTGGGTCGGCGCCCTCTACCTCGTCGGCCTCGCGGTCAACCTGCACTACGCGAGTCGCAACCGGGAGCGCGCGCTGGGCAACGACCTGGTGCTGGTGGCCGAGTGCGCGCTGATGGTGCCGGTCGTGCGCGCCCTCGCCGTCGGCGAGCGGACCTGGCTGCCCCCGCTCGAGGAGCTGGCCACCGTCCGGCTCGCGGTGGTCACCGCACTGTGCGTGCTGGTCCTGCTCGGCTCCACGCTGCACGTGAAGTCCCTGATCCGCGAGCGTCGCGATCCTCGCTTCGCCCACGTCTCCCGGGCCTTCGCCGTGGCCTCGGTGCCGGTGGTCCTGGCGCTCGGCGCGCTCTGGGGGCTGCCGGCGGGGCTGTGGCTGGTGCCCGCGTTCGTCGTGCTGGCGGTCCGCTCGTTCGTCGTGGGCCGGCGCCCGATGCGTCCGGCCCGGATCGGGCTGATCGAGCTGGCCGGCTTCCTTCTCGTGGTCGCCGGCCTCGTCGTCGCCCGCTGGGCCTAGCCGGCGAGTCCGCGTCGGGTGGTCCGGCGACGGGCCATCGCGACCATGGCCGCACCGAGCACGAGCAGGCCGAGACCGGCGCCCGAGAGGGCCGCCAGGTTCGCGTCCGCGCCGGTGGCCGGCAGCTCGGGCGTGGAGCTCACCGGAGCGTCAGGCGTGGCCGGCGTGTCCGCGGTGGGCGTCGGGGGCTGCTCGACCGGGGGCTTCCCCGGCACGTTCACGACGGGGGTGCCGGGGTTGCCCTCTACCGGCTCGCAGTCCTCGGGCGTGCCCAGGTCGCCGGTGAAGACGGTGCGGGCGCCGGCGGCGATGACGTAACCGGGCTTCGCGAAGGCGGTGACCTCCCACTTCCCGGTGGCTCCGTCGCCGCGGGTCAGGACGTAGCGCACACCCTCGGTGACCGCCATGCTCAGCGAGCCGGCCGTGTCGCAGTCGGCCTCGGCCTTCACCTGCGGCGCCACGGGCTTGACCTGCACGAGGCAGTCCAGCACCGACGAGCGCTCAGCCACGGTGAGCTTCCAGGTCGAGGTGCCGACCAGCCGGTGGCCGGGAGTCGCGGTGGCGGTGACCAGGTAGGTCCCGGGGCCGGCTCCGGCGGGCTGACGGGTGTAGCGGACCTTGTCGGTGTCGGCGGGCACCACGAGGGTCCCGTCGCTCTCGCAGGTCGCCGGGGTGACGCTCGGCGCTGCGGCCGTCACGTCCACGAGCACCGGGTCGCAGGCGGGGAAGGTGGTCACGCCGGTGCGAGCGGAGCCGGTGTTGGCGTTGGCCCAGCGCAGGCCGACCTCGAGGGTGAGCGGGGTCGTCGCGCTCACCGTCTCGGAGAACGTCCGCGCCTGGTCCGGCGCGAAGGTGGTCCCGACCGGGACGACGGCGCGGGAGCTGGAGCTCACCGTCGCGGTGTTGCTCGCGTCGGGGTCCTGCCAGTTGCGTACGGTCCAGGTGACGTCCCAGGTGCCCGGCGTGTCCCCACACACCACGGTTCCCATGACATTGACGTGGTGCGCCGAGGCCGGCCCGGCGAACAGCACCGATCCGAGCACGGCCAGACAGACGGACAGCGCCGTCGTCACGATTCTTCTCACTTGCATCCCCCACCCAATTGCGCCACGAAAGAGGTCCGTGGCCCGGCCGACGGTAAGCGCGAAGTCGGGCCGGCGAGGGCCAGAGGCAGCGATGTGTCCCGGACGTGGCAAAGACGTGTCCTGGGACCGGCAGATGTTCTCTCCCGTGCACTACGCCCGGCTCCCGTGCACTGCGCCCGGCTCCCGAGCCGGCCCGTTGGACGACCTGCACAGTGCGGGTGCGGGAGTTGGTGACCCGGGCCATGATGGGGCCGGCACCACGACCCAGGAGGCTTGCCGATGCAGCTGGAGCTGTCCGCCGAGGACGCCGCGTTCCGCGAGGAGATGCGCACCTTCTTCACCACCCAGGTCCCCCAGGAGATCCGCGACGCCGTCGCGCACCGCCGTGAGCTGACCCGGGAGCAGTTCGTCGAGACCCAGCGCATCCTCAACGCGCACGGCCTCGCCGTACCGCACTGGCCGGTCGAGTGGGGCGGGCGCGACTGGAGCGAGCTGCGCCGCCACATCTGGCACGAGGAGATGCAGCGGGCGTTCGTGCCCGCGCCGCTGGCCTTCAACGCCACCATGGTCGGCCCGGTGATCGCCGCGTTCGCCTCCCAGGAGCTCAAGGAGCGCTTCCTGCCCGGCACCGCCAACCTCGACATCTGGTGGTCGCAGGGGTTCTCCGAGCCCGACGCCGGCTCCGACCTCGCCTCGCTGCGCACCAGCGCGGTGCGCGACGGCGACGAGTACGTGGTCAACGGCCAGAAGACCTGGACCACGCTCGGGCAGTACGGCGACTGGATCTTCTGCCTGGTGCGCACCGACCCCGAGGCCAAGAAGCAGCGCGGCATCTCGTTCCTGCTCATCGACATGACCAGCCCCGGTCTGACGGTGCGCCCCATTGAGCTGATCGACGGCGGCCACGAGGTCAACGAGGTGTGGTTCGAGGACGTGCGGGTGCCCGCGGGGAACCTGGTCGGGGAGGAGAACCACGGCTGGGACTACGCCAAGTTCCTGCTCGGCAACGAGCGCGTCGGCGTCGCCCCGGTCGGGGCCAGCAAGCGGGTGCTGGCCCAGGCCAAGCAGTGGGCCGGTCCGCTGCTCACCGAGGACCCGCTGCTGGCCGCCCGGGTCGCCGAGCTCGAGAACGAGCTGCTGGCGCTCGAGCTGACCGCGCTGCGTGTGGTCGCCGACTCCGCCGACGGCAAGGCCCACCCCGCCTCGTCGGTGCTGAAGCTGAAGGGCACCGAGCTCCAGCAGGCGGTCAGCGAGCTGGTCGTCGACCTCGCCGGTCCGGCCTCGCTGGCCTCCGGCGCGGGCGACGACTCCGACCTGCCCGAGTGGGCCCGACGGTCCACACCGGTCTACCTGAACCTTCGCAAGGCGTCGATCTACGGCGGATCCAACGAGATCCAGCGACAGATCATCGCAAAGACGATCCTGGGACTCTGAGGGGCGACGAGATGGACTTCGAGTACGACGAGGAGCAGCTCGCGCTGCGCGACGCGGTGCGCGGGCTGGTCACCAAGACGTACGCCGACTTCGAGGAGCGCCGCCGCGCGGTCGCCCAGGAGCCCGGCTTCGACGAGGCGCTGTGGGCGCGGCTGGCCGAGATGGGGGTGCTCGGGCTGCCCTTCGCCGAGGAGGACGGCGGGATGGGCGCCGGCCCCGTGGAGGTCGGCATCGTGGCGGGCGAGATCGGCCGGTGCCTGGCCCCCGAGCCGTTCCTGACGTCGGTCGTGCTGGCCGGCGGCGTGGTGGCCGCGGCCGGCAGCGCCGAGCAGCGCGGCGAGGTGCTGGGCGCGCTCGCCTCCGGGGAGCGTCTGCTGGCCTTCGCCCACGCCGAGCCGGGCAGCCGCTGGTCGGCCTCGGCCGTCGCGGTCACCGCCACCCAGACGGGGACCGGCTGGGTGCTCAGCGGCGTCAAGGAGCCGGTGCCGCACGGTGCCCGCGCCGATCAGCTGGTGGTGAGCGCGGCGCTGCCTGAGGGCGGCACCGGACTGTTCCTGCTCGACCCGGACTCCGACGCCGTGACCCGCACGGGGTACCGGACCCACGACGGCGGGCGGGCCGCACGGATCACCTTCGACGGCGCCGCGGCCACCGTCCTCGGCGAGGGCGGCGACCGCGGCGACGTGATCGCCCGCGCCCTCGACGCGGCGCGCATCGCGGCCTGCAACGAGGCGATCGGGGCGATGGAGTTCGCCCTGGCCGCCACCACCGACTACCTCAAGAGCCGCAAGCAGTTCGGCGTCACCCTCAACACCTTCCAGGCGTTGAACTTCCGGGCCGCGGACATGTACGTCTCCCTCGAGCTGGCCCGCAGCGTCGCGCTGTGGGCGTCGATGGTGCTGGTCTCCGGCAGCCCGCAGGAGGTGGCGGAGGCGGCCTCGCGGGCGGCGCTCCAGGTCAGCCGGGCCGGGCGGCACGTCGGCCAGGAGGCGATCCAGCTGCACGGCGGCATCGCGATGACCGCCGAGTACAGCGTGGGCAGCTACACCAGCCACCTGACCGCGCTCGACCACCTGCTCGGTGACGGCAACCACCACCTGGCCAGACTGGCGGCCACGGTCGGCGAGCACCACGAGGTGGACCCGCTGGGCTGAGGCGGCCGGCTCACGGCCCGAACAGCTCGCGCACGTCGTCGGCGTCGATGCCCGTGGTCATCGCGGCGCCGCCGTCGAGCACCTGGCCGAACAGGGCCGCCTTGCGCTCCTTGAGCGCCATCACCTTCTCCTCGATGGTGTCGGTGGCGACCAGGCGGTAGACCATCACCGGCCGGTCCTGGCCGATCCGGTGCGCGCGGTCGACCGCCTGTGCCTCGGCGGCGGGGTTCCACCACGGGTCGAGCACGAACACGTAGTCGGCCTCGGTCAGGGTCAGCCCCACCCCACCGGCCTTGAGGCTGATCAGGAAGACCGGCGCGTCCCCGCCCTTGAAGTCGGCGATCACCCGGCCCCGGTCGCGGGTCCGGCCGTCGAGGTAGACGGTGTCGATCCCCTCGGCGTCGAGCCGGGCGCGCACCCGGCTCAGGAAGCTGGTGAACTGGCTGAAGACCAGTGCCCGGTGGCCCTCGGCGACCAGCTCGACGAGGTGCTCGACGAGCACGTCGAGCTTCGCGGAGCCGATCCCCTCGTGCGCCGGGTCGAGCAGCGCGGCGTCCAGGCTGAGCTGGCGCAGCCGGGTCAGCGAGCGGAAGATCGCGACCCGGTTGCGGTCGAAGTCCTCGACCAGGCCGAGCACCGCCTGGCGCTCGCGCTGCAGGTGGGTCTCGTAGACCTTGCGGTGCTTGGCGCCGAGCGTCACCTCCAGCACCTGCTCCTGCTTGGGTGGCAGGTCGGAGGCCACCAGCTCCTTGGTCCGGCGCAGCAGGAACGGGCGGATCCGTCGCTGGAAGCGCGTGAGCGCCGCCTGATCGCCCTGCTTCTCGACCGGCACCACGACGTGCTGGGTGAACTTCTTGGGCCACGGGTAGAGCCCCGGCGCGACGATCGAGAGCAGCGACCACAGCTCCATCAGCCGGTTCTCGAACGGCGTGCCGGTGAGGGCGAGGCGGAACGGCACGTCGAGACGGCGGACGGCCTGGTAGGTCTTGCCCTGGTGGTTCTTGACCTGATGGGCCTCGTCGAGCACCAGACCGCCCCAGCCCAGCGCGGCGTACTCCTCGGCCTCCAGGCGCAGCAGCGTGTAGGAGGTGACCACCACGTCGGCGCCGGCCACCACGTCGCCCAGCGCGACGCCGCGCTTGCGCCCCGAGGAGGTCACCGTGCGGACGTCGAGCTTCGGGGCGTGCCGGGCGGCCTCGTGCGCCCAGCCGGAGACCACGCTGGAAGGCGCGACGACCAGGAACGGACCGGCCCCGTTGCCGCGGGCGTGGCTGATCAGGGCCAGCGTCTGCAGGGTCTTGCCGAGTCCCATGTCGTCGGCCAGGATCCCGCCCAGGCCGGCCTGCCAGAGGAACGCCAGCCAGCGGAACCCGTCGAGCTGGTAGCCGCGCAGCTCGCTGACGATGCCCTCGGGCTCGACCTCGGGCAGACCGGTCAGGTCGCGCAGCGCCTGCGCCGAGCGCACCCAGCGCGCGGCCTGGGCATCCACGATCCCGAGGTCGGCCAGCTCGCCCCACAGCCCGAGGTCGTGGCGCCCGACCCGCACGCCCTCGCCGTCCTGGTCGACCAGCTCACCGGCCGCGCGGACCAGGTCGGCGAGCCGGGTGAGCTCGGGGTGCGCGGCCGACAGGTGCGTCCCGCTGGGCAGGAAGATCCGCTCCTGGCCCAGGGTCAGGGCGGCCAGCACGTCGGCGAGCGGGACCGACTCGCCGTCGATGGTGATGGCCACCGCCAGGTCGAGCCAGTCGGTGGGCCCCGCGTCGTCGGCGCCACCGCCGTCGTCGACCAGGTCGAAGCGGATGTCGAGGTCGCCCTGGGCCTCGCGGTGCTCGGGCTCGACGCCGTGCTCGACGACCTCGACGAGGGGCTCGGCGCGCAGCGCGGGCAGCACCGTGTCGACGAAGGCCAGCACCTCGACGTCGACCAGCTCGCGGCGCGCCAGCGGCTCCCCGTCGGCGCCGGCCAGCAGCTCGGCCACCGCCGGGGCCAGTCGCAGCCGGTCCAGGTGGGCGCGCTCGGCCCGCACCCGCCGTACGTCGCGCAGCCCGTCCTCGCTGTCGAGGGCGAAGACCCGGCGCTCGTCGCCGACCTGGTAGCGCCAGCCCCACTCCAGCGCGACGCGGAACGCGCCGTGCCAGGTCACGGCCACGGTGAGGACCGGCGGGTGCTCCTCGGGGACGGGCACCGACCCGTCGGAGGAGACCACCTCGAGGTGCCGACCCAGCCGCGGCAGGTAGTCGGTGGTGAAGCGCTCCCGCTCGCCGGGCGGCACCAGCACCGCCTCGCCGCCGCTCAGCAGGCGGCGCATCGGGTCGGGCAGGAACCTGTCGGTGGGGGCCAGCAGCAGCCGGTGCCCGCCGGGGCCGGGACCGAGCAGGGCGACCCCGTGACCCCCGACCGGTACCACCCGCTCGGCCGGCCACCAGGTCTCGCCCTGGCGTACGCCCACCTCGAGCCGCGTCTGGCCACCGGCGTCGACGACGTCGGCGAGCACCGCGACGGGCTCATCCAGCAGCTCCACGCTCGCGATCGTCCCCGCGCCGACGAAGACGATCCCCGCCTCCCGGGCCCGGCGCAGCAGCAGCCACAGGGCGGGACCGAAGTCGCCGAGCTCGGGCTGCGCGGCGGCGGAGTAGTAGTACGCGTCTCCGCGCGAGGCACGCGCCAGCTCCGCCAGCACCGCCATCTGGGCCCGGTCGCGGGTCGAGGAGTAGCCCGCCCGGCCGACGTCGGCCCAGCCGATGCCCGACTTGATCCACCGCTCCCGGGCGCCGCGCTGGACGGGTCGCATCCGGATCCCCGGGAGCTGGCCCGAGCGCGCCGCTCGCAGGTCGAACTGCAGGCCCAGCGGCTGGGCCGCCTCGGCGGCCCGCGAGCCGTCGAGCTCGTCGAGCACCGCCTCCAGCTGCACGCCCCAGCGCGGGACCGCGTGCAGGTGCCGGGGGCTCTCGGGACGCCCGCGCAGGGCGATGATCGCCGCCGCCGCGTGCTTGCAGTTGACCATCACCGGGCAGGTGCAGTCGCCGTGCGCGAGCACCCGGCCCCGCGAGCGGACGACGATCACCCCCACCTCGTAGACCATCGCGTGGCTTCCGGCCACCGTCGCGGAGACCACCAGCTCGTGGGGGGCCTCCTCGACCACCTCGACCCGGCGCACGCGCTCCTCGCGGGCGTAGGCGCGCGCCCGCTGCAGCGTGGCGCTGCCGAAGGTCACGTGGAGCGCCGCGTCGTCGAGCGGAGCCAGCAGAGGGTGCACGTGGCCGATTATTCACCGCCGGGGCAGGGCTCGGTCCCGGTCCTCCACAGGGCCCGGCGAGGTCGGGCGTGGCAGGCTCGGCGCATGCACATCGAGCGGGTCGGGTTCGCGCCGGTCAAGGGCACCGCGCACACGGCGTACGACGAGGTCGTGCTGGACGCGCACGGACCCGTGGGCGACCGCGCGCTGTGCCTGGTCGACCCCGACGCCGCCCGGGTGCTGCGCACCGTGCAGCACCCCTCGCTGATCGCGGTCACCGCCCGCTACGGCCAGGGGCACCTGGAGGTGGTGCTGCCCGGCGGCGAGTCCGCGAGCGGGGCACCGCGCCCCACCGGGGAGCGGTTGACCTGCGACTACTGGGGTCGCCCGGCCGAGCTGGAGCTCCTGGACGGGCCGCACGCCGCGCTGCTCGCGTCGTACCTCGGCGCACCGGTCCGTCTCGCCGCCGTCGCCCGCGGCCAGGTGGTCTACGGCGCGGCCGTCACGCTGGTCTCGAGCGCCTCGATGCGCGAGCTCTCCAGGCGGCTCGGACGCCCGGAGGTGGCCGCGCAGAGCGCCCGCTTCCGCGCCACCGCGCTCCTCGAGGGCCTGAGCGCGCACCAGGAGGACGACTGGCTCGGCAGGGAGGTCGCGCTCGGTGACGCCCGGGTGCGGGTGCGCCAGCGTGTCCCGCGCTGCGCCGTCGTCGACCTCGACCCGCGCACCGGGCGTCGCGACGCCGGCGTCCTCCGGGCGCTGGCCGACTACCGGCCGCGCTTCACGACCGGCGAGCTGTGCTTCGGCGTCGACGCCGAGGTGACGGTGCCGGGCACGATCCGGCCCGGGGACGCCGTCCGGGTGCTGGCTCAGCCCGGGGAGTGAAGACCCGCGTCGGTCAGCTGCCACACCCCGGGACGCCCGGTGACCATCAGACCCTGGCGGGCCAGCGACTGACGCGCCTTGCGGGCCGCGTAGCGCCAGCGCAGCTCGCCCTCGGGGGTGGTCTCCTCGTCCCCGGGGAGCAGCCGGCCCTCCAGCCGGGTCGCCAGCTCGCGCATCACGTCGTCGGTGTCGAGCTCTCCCCCGGCCCCCTGCAGGACCGCGACGATGTGCGGCTCCAGGGTCTCGACGGGGGTCCATCGGTGCTGGACGCGCTTGATCGGCGCACCCGGCGTCCGGCGCACGGTCGAGCGGCGGACCGGCTTCGCGGCGACGGGCGGCTCGACCACCGGCGTGGGTGGACGCCCGTGGGGGCACTGAGACCTCGGAAGGTCACACAGATCGCAGTAGTCCTCGGCTGACGCACTCATCGCGGACACTCTAGTCGGCCCCCACGGGCGCGGTTGCCCCCTGGGTGACGATCCGGCAGTGCCTCAGCGGACCCGGCCGAAGAAGACGCTGCTGGACCAGATCTTCGCCTTGTGCACCCGCGAGCCGGAGTTCGGCGAGTGCCAGATCTTGTTGTTCCCGGCGTAGATCGCGGCGTGGTAGACGTTGCCGCCGCTGTGGAAGAAGACCAGGTCGCCGCGGCGGGCGCTGGAGCGCTTGATCCGCTTGGCGGCCCGGGCCTGGGCGTCGGAGGTGCGCGGCAGCTGCTTGCCGGTGGCCTTGCGGTAGACGTACTGCGTCAGGCCGGAGCAGTCGAAGGCGTTGGGGCCGGTGGCGCCGTAGCGGTAGGGGTCGCCGGCCTGGTTGCGGGCGACCGCGACGACCCTCTCGCCGCGCTTCTTCAGGGCTTTGGCGCCGATCGCGTCGGCCGGGGCGGAGGCTCCGCCGGCGACGACGAGGGTGCCGGCCAGCATGAAGGCGACGACCAGGAGCAGGGCAAGGGAGCGGGCGCGCGACAGCACGCCGATACGGGCGTTGTTCACAGTGGTTCCTCGGCACCGCCTGCGGAAGGAGTCCTGTCGGATTCGGACGCCGTGCCCGGTCGAGCGCTGCTCGACTTCACCCCGAGCCCTCACGGTGGTCTCACCGCTCAGGCGTGCTGCTTGGGTCTCCCGCGCCCGTCTCTGCACTTCCTTGGGTCGTGTTCAACCTGGCGACGTGACGGGCCTCGGCGCGGTCCAGGCGGCTCCGGCGGAGTGCGGAGCATTTCGTCTGCGCGGGCGCGAGTAGCCCGGACAGAAAATCGATGGTGCCACCATCGGCCACCGAAGGGCAATCCTTGGGGGGTGGCGATGTGCACCACAACTTCGCCACAACTTCGCCACAGCCTCACACCAGCGTCGGCACGATCATCGGGGTGCCGGCCACCGGGTCCTCCACGATCAGGCAGGGCAGCCCGAAGACCTCCTCGACGAGCTCGGCCGAGAGCCGCGACGACTACCTGCACCAGGTCGTGTGGTCCCCGGACGGGATGCTCGCGGTCGCGCGCGGCGGGAGTCACCGCTTCCTGGGCCCGACGAGGCACTGTGGGTACGCCGCGGTGCGGTGTTCGCGGCCCGCGGCTGCGACCGCCAGACGGTCTACCGGGTGTGCCTGCGCGAGGTGCCGCCGGCGGTCCAGGAGGTCCCGGCCGGCACCCTGACCATGGACGGCGCCGCCGCCGGCGTGATCCGACGCCTCGGCGGACCCGGCCTGTCGCAGCCCGAGTGGTCGCCGCCGCGCTGTCCACCGACCCGGCCGACGAGACCAGCCTGGAGGCGTGGGCGACCCGCCTGCACACCAGCGTGAAGAGCCTGCAGCGCGACTTCATCCGGGAGTACGCACTCTCCTTCACCGCGTGGCGCACCCGGCTGCGGCTGCAGGCCTCGCTGGCCCTGCTCGGCCTGCACCCGGTCACCGAGACCGCCCACCGGGTGGGCTACTCCAGCGCGTCCGCGTTCGTGGCGGCGTTCACCAAGGAGTACGGCGAGACGCCCGGCCAGCGCGCGGCCCGGATGCGTCGCGGCCTCTGAGACCCGGGCAGCCTAGGCGCCGAGGACCCAGTCGATCTCGAGGCTGGTGGGGCGGTGGTGGATCCGGACGTCGAGGCCGCTGTTGGTGCCGGACGGCGGGACGGGTGGTGGTGGGGCCGTGGAGTGGTGGGTGTGGCCGGTGGGGGTGGTGACCTCGACGGTGTGGCGGGTGTGGGGTGGGCTGGTGGTGCGGTGGCGCCAGCCGGGGGCCTCTTTGGCGTAGTTGCAGGCCGCGCACAGGCCTTGGCCCTGGTTCAGGGTGGTGGTGCCGCCGCGGGAGCGGGGGGTGACGTGGTCGCCGTGCCGCACGGGCGCGTCGCAGTACGGCGTGCGGCAGGTCTCGCCGTCGCGGGCGAACAGCAGCCGGCGCAGGCCACCGGTGAACAGCTGGGCGCGGGAGTCCATCGCGACCAGCGCCCCGTCGGCGGGGTTGGCGTACAGCCGCCGGATCGCGACCTCAGCGTCGGGGTCGCCCAGCAGCGTGGCGACCACCTTGGCGGGCACGGGGCCGTAGCCGACCAGGTGTGCGGGCGTGGACTGGTCGGGGTCGAGGAGCATCTCGGCGTTCATCACCAGCTGGATCTCGATGCGCCGCCCACGCGCGGTGGCGGGCTGGTCGAGTCGGGTGAGGAGTTCGTCGGCCATGATCTGGTCGCGGGTGCGGGTGTCGCCGCAGGCCTTGAGATGGTCGGCGCGCTCGGCGAGGGCCTGCATCGCCACGATCGCGTCCCAGGCCGGGACGTCGGCGCTGATGCGGACCATCCCGTCACCCAGTCCGCGGTGGGTGACGCGGCGCCGGGCCCGGGCGCGGGTGGCGCGCTGGGCGGCGCCCTCGGCGTCGAGGGCGTAGGCCAGGCGGCGGGTGGCCAGCATCACCTCACGGTTCCCCATCCCGGCCAACTGTGGGGCGAGGGTGGAGTCGAGCTGGGCGCGGTCGGCGCGCGACAGGTCGGCGCTCTCGCGGGCCAGGATCTGCGCGCGGTGCTCGTTGAGGTCGCCGCGGGCCAGCGCGGCCAGGGTTTCGGGGAGGTCCTCGACCAGCGCGACCGCGAGCGTGACGTGCTCGCGGGCGGCGTGTGGGGACTCCCGGCGTGCCAGCGCGACCTCGTGGGCGACCCCGCGCCCGCACCGCTGCGCCGGGACGCCTCGGGCGGTGTCCTCGGCGCGGCGCCGTGCCGCGAGGTCCGCGGTCAGCCGGGCCTTGGCCGCGGCCGCCGCGGAGGTGAGCCGCTCCAACCCGGCCAGTTCGTCGACCAGCGCGGCATCGCTGAGCCCCGCGGGCTCGACCGCGGCGAGGATCTCGACCCAGAACTCACCCGGCCGCTCGGCTGCCTCGGGCACGGGTGCGTCGGCAGCGTCGTCGCCGCCGTTCAGCCCGTAGTCAGAGAGTTCAAACATAGGACCGATTATAGTCAAATCGGCACCCCGAGGTAACCCCCGCAAGCCAATCTGTGGAGAACTTCTCGGCCAGCATTTCCGCAGGTCATAAGGGCTGTGGGGCTCAGGCCGCGGCCTGCAGCCGGGCCGCCAGCCGATGGCACGCGGACGCCGCCGGCTCGGCCAGTCGCCCCGCCAGCGCGGCCACCATCTCGGCGTCCTCGGGGCCCAGCAGCCCGGCGATCGCGTCGAGCCGCCCGGGCCGGAGCAGGACCGCGGCGCAGTAGGGCCAGATGTCGACGTCGCCCGGCACGCTCTCGACCTCGCCGTGCTCGACGATCTCCAGCGCCTCGAGCACCAGGTCGAGGCCCCCACCCATCGCGTCCAGGACGTCGACGCGCACGTCCGAGGCGAAGCCGCAGCCGGGTGCGAGGTACGTGTCCGGCCTGTCCGGGGTCTGCTGCAGCAGGTGCAGCCACTCCCCCGGTGACGCCGCCACCGCGCCGGCGAGCTCGGGCGACACGAGCAGCGGCACGCCCTCGAAGATCGTCTCCTCACCCGCCGGGACCAGTCGCCCGAGCACGGTCTCCCCTCCGAGCACGAGCGCGGCCGCCCCGGTGTCGAGCGTGGTGACGGTGTCGTGGGTGGCGAGATCCTCCCAGCTCAGCCTGCCCCGGTCCGCTCCCTGGAGCCGGTAGCCGCCCATCGCCGCACGCAGCCATGGGTCCATCTCCTCCCCGGCACGGCGCAGCTCCCGGGAGGCGACCCGGTGCACGAAGTCCTCCAGGCCGCCGAGCTCGTAGAGATGCAGCTGGCGGTAGACCCAGTCGTGGTCCATCACCTGGCTGATCCTGTCCACCCGGTCGGCCCCCGGTGGGTCCGCGGAGTCCTCAAGCAGGTCGAGCGCCAGGTCGAGGGCCGCGCTGCACCGCTCGCGGCTCGTCGCGTCCGCGTGCTGCAGGGCCTGCGCCAGCATCCAGCGCGAGGTCACCCAGGCCGGCCGAGCCGGGCCGAGCTCGACGAGCTGCTCGAGCGCGAGCACCCGCCACGGGCGCCAGAACGGCCTGCCATCGGGACCGACGGGGTGGGCCCGCATCAGCTGACAGGCGAAGGCCGCGTCGCCGGCCACCTCGGCCCGGTCCGCGGCGACCAGGATCCGCCAGAGCTTCGCCAGAGGGTCATCCGCCGGGAAGGGAGTGTCCGATGCGGGGCGGGCGCGGCGCCGGGGAGGTCGTGATCTCGACATGCCCCCAGCAAAGACCCGCCCCGGTGTTGCCACCAGAGCCAGTTTCGAACCTGTGGAGAACTCGCCCTCAGCCGCGCGGCACCGCGGCGTGGTCCAGCGCGCAAAGCCGCTGGAAGGCCACCGCCACCGCCATCAGCACCGCCGGCACCAGGGTGAACCCGATCAGCAGGGCGTCGAGCGCCCCGTCGCTCTGAGCCACGCTGTCGCCGTCGACCGCCGAGACGAAGCCGCCGATGGCCAGCACGGCGGAGTAGACGTAGGGCCCGATCGCGGTGCCGACCGCCTCGGTCGCGGTCCACACCCCGGTGTAGGCGCCGGCGCGCGACGTGCCGCGCTCCTCCGCGGCGGCGACCGCGTCGGGGACCATCGAGAAGGCGAGCAGCTGCAGGCCGGCGAAGGAGATGCCGAGCAGGACCACGATCGCGACGGTCGCCGGGACGCCGAGCCCCTTCCCGAACAGCAGCAGCACGCTGCCGAGGATGAAGAGCACCTGGGCCAGGAGCAGGCCGCGCTGCTTGCCGAGCACCCGCGAGGCCGACATCCAGACCGGTCCGGCGACCACGGCGGGGCCGAGGAAGGCGCCCATCAGGACGGCGGTGAGACCGCTGTCGGCGAGGACGTACTCGGCGTAGAACGGGACCGCCGCCAGCACGAGGTGGGTGGTGGTGCCGGTGAACAGGTAGGACAGCGCGAGCAGCCGGAAGTCCCGGTCCCTCCAGGCGAGCACCAGGTCGGCGCGCGTGGAGTGGGCCCGCTCGTCGGGCATCCGGAAGCCGCAGGTCTCGGTGAGCCGGCGCACGCCCCGGATGGCCACCAGGCCGCTGAGCACCATCAGGGCGCCGAGCAGCAGCGCCATCCGGGCATAGCTGCCGCGCTCGCCGTCCTCGACCAGCGCCGGTGCCAGCACGCCGGCGAGCAGCAGGCCGACGGTCAGCAGCAGCATCCGGACCATGAACACGCGGGTGCGCTCGTGGTAGCCGACGCGCAGGTCCGACGGGGTGGTCAGGTAGGGCACCTGGAAGCAGGCGAAGAGCAGGTTGCCGACGATGTAGAAGCCGCCCACCCACAGTGCCGCCCAGCCGCCCGAGACGCCGTCGGGCACCGTGAACATCGCGGCCATCGCCAGGGCGAGGAACAGGCCGACGCGCAGCATCTGGCGCCGGTGGCCGACGCGGCGTGCCCCGCGGTCCGACCAGGTGCCCAGCACCGGGTGCACCACGGCGTCGATCACCTTGGGCACCAGCAGCGTGAGCCCGGCCAGCAGCGGCGACACGCCCAGGGTGTGGGTCAGGAAGTAGAGCAGCAGCAGCCCGGGCACGGTGACCCACACGCCCATCCCCAGTGAGCCGGAGCCGTAGGCCAGCAGGTGCGGGGTCCGGGCGCGGTTGTCGTGGCTCTCGCCGGTGACAGCGACCGGCTCGTGGGCGGTGCTCATCTGCGGGCCCCGTCCCGCTCGGTGTGCCGGGCCACCGCGCGGGCGGCCAGCTCGGCGCCGGCGAAGGCGCCGGAGCCGATCCGGGCGGCGAAGGTGCGCGCGACGATCCGGTCGGTGAGCGCCGGCAGGTGGCGGGCCAGGAAGAACTCGACCGCACCGCGCCGGGTGGTGGGCAGGTCGCGGCGGGGCCGGCGCGACAGCGCGGCGTGCAGCACCGCGTCGACGACGCCCTCGAGCGGCTCGTAGCTGCTCATCCCCTCCAGCGACAGCCCGGCCGACGCGGTGGAGTCGTGGATCGGGCTGCGCACCGCAGAGGGGTAGACACAGGTCACGCCCACGTGGGTGCCGAGCTCGAGGCGCAGCGCGTCGGCGTAGGCCACCAGCGCGCGCTTCGAGGCGCCGTACGCCGCGGCGAGCGGCAGCTGCATGACCGCCATCCGCGAGGTCAGCATCACCACCCGCCCGCGCGAGGCCACCAGCGCCTCGACGCAGGCGGCGCTGACCCGCCAGGTGCCGAGCAGGTTGATGTCGAGCTGGCGGCGCACCTCGGCGCCGGGGGCGAGCTCGGCGGGCGCCGGCCCGCCGATGCCGGCGTTGTTGATCAGGATGTCGAGGCCGCCCAGCGTGGCGATGGCCTCGGCGACCGCGACGGGCACCGCGTCGTCGTCGGTGAGGTCGCAGGCCAGCACCCGGACCGGGTCGTCGGGGCGAGGTGCGACGTCGAGGCCGACGACCTCTGCCCCCAGGGCGCTCAGCTCGGCGCAGATCGCGCGCCCGAAGGTCCCGGACGCGCCGGTGACCAGGACCCGCAGGCCGGTGGCGTCTCGGCGGCTCATGCGGGCACCTTCCCGTCCGCGAATCCGGGGGCGCCCTCGGCGAGGCGGCGCCGGCCGGCCTCGATCTCGCGCGGGATCCGGGCGACGTACTCGTCGAAGTCGATGCGCATCGCCGGGCGCTTGTCGCCCCAGCGACCGCGGGCTGCGGCCAGGGCCCGCTCGGCCGCGCGGCGCCGGGCGGCCGGATCGGGCAGGGCGTAGTGGCCGCCGATGTGGGCGGCGAAGAGCTTGGCCTGCGCCTCGACGACGGGCAGCGCGGCTCCGGTGGACTGCATCAGCCCGACGAAGCCGAGGGTCGGCTCGTCGAGGTGGAAGACACGCTCGTGCAGCAGCAGCGACTCCGGGTCCTCGCCGAGCCACTGCGCGGACAGGAAGGGGATCGTGACGCGGTAGCCGGTGGCCCAGACGATCACGTCGACCTCGTCGCTGCTCCCGTCGGTGAACACCACCCGGGAGCCGTCGAGGCGCTCGATGCCGGGGCGGGCCACGACCTCGCCGTGGGTGAGCCGGTGCAGGATCGTGTCGCTGATCGTCGGGTGGTTCTGGAAGAGCCCGCCGGCCGGCGCCGGCAGGCCGTAGCGCTGCGGGGTGCCGACGGCCAGGCGCAGCATGGTCTGCGCGACGACCTGTCGCACCCGCCAGGGCAGGGCGGACAGCGCGGCTCCGGTGGCGTCCGAGGGGCGACCGAAGAGGTACTTGGGCACGATGTGGACACCGTGCCGCGCCGAGAGCAGCACCGGCCCGCTGCCGACGTGCGAGGCGTCGACGGCGATGTCCATCGCGGAGTTGCCCATCCCGACGACGAGCACCCGCTTGTCGGCGAACACATCGGCCTCGCGGTAGTCGTGGGCGTGCAGCTGGGCGCCGGCGAAGGTGCCCGGGTACGCCGGCGAGGGCCAGCGCGGGTCCCAGTTGTGCCCGTTGGCGACGACGACCGCGTCGAAGCGCTCGGTCCGCGCGCCGTCCACCGCGACCTGCCAGCCGCCGTCCTCGCGGCTGACGGAGGTCACCGTGGTGTGGAAGCGGATGCGCTCGAGCACGCCGAAGGTGCGGGCGTAGTCGGCGAGGTAGCCGGCGACGAGGTCCGCGGAGGGGTAGTCGCTCCACTGCGTCGGCATCGGGAAGTCGGCGAACTCGGTGCGGCCCCGGCTGGTGTTCAGGTGCAGCGAGGCGTACGCCGGCGAGAGGCCGCTGCTGTTGTCGCGGACCCAGAGCCCGCCGGGCCGGTCGCCCTTCTCATAGGCCACCACGTCGGCGCCGACGTCGAGCAGGGCCTTCGTGGCGGCCAGGCCGGCGGCTCCGGCACCGATCACCGCCACGCGCGCGGGCGAGGGCATGCGTCCTCCTTGGGGGATGGCGCCGGGTGGGGCGAGAGCCGTCCGTGGACACGGGGCTGTCCGGCCGCACAACCGTAGAGGCCCGTCGCGGCACTGAACATGGCCCGAGGCACCGCCTGGGGGCGTCGCGTTGTGGCGCGCCACAACCGGCGGCTGTCACGATGTCGCCATGCACCCCACCTCGTCCGCGGACTGGTCCGGCGTCGTCGACCTGATCGAGCAGGTCCTTGTCGAGGACGACCTGATGACGTCGGTGGTGGCCGGGGTGCGCACGGCCGTGCAGGACGTGTCGTCGCTGCCGTCGGCCGACATCGCCGGGCACACTCGGGCGCTGCTCACCGCCTCTACCCGAGCGCTCGCCGGGCGCCGCGGCCCCACCGAGGCCGAGCTCGCCTTCGTCGAGGAGCTCGCGGTGACCCGGGCCGGCCAGGGCATCCCGATCGAGGGGGTCCTGGGCGCGATCCACGTCGCGGAGCGGGCGATCTGGGCGCGCGCCCGGGAGCTCGCCCAGGCGCGCGGCCTGGATCCGGTGCGGCTGCTCGATGCCCGCGAGCTGTACGACGACTGGGCCGAGGCGGTGCGCGGACGGCTGATCCGGGCCCACCGGGAGGCGCGCGACGCCCGGGACCGCAACGACCGCGACCCGGGCGGCCGCGGCGGGTCGCAGCGCACCCGCGACACCGAGCTGCTGCGCCGGCTGCTCGAGGGCGGGTCGGCCGCGGTGCTGGCCGCGGCGGAGGCGGGCCTGCCGACCGGCGGGGCGCTGTGGGTGCTGGTGGCCCGGGGCAGCGACCAGGCGGCCACCTCGGCGCTCGAGCGGCTGGCCCGCGAGCACTCCCCCGCCTGCGCGGCCCGGGTCGGCGACGTGGTCGTCGCCGTGGTGGCCCGTCGTCCGGCCGGGCGCACCTCGGAGACCGGCGTGGTCGGGCTGGCCGGCCCGGTCGGCCCCGAGGAGGTGGGCGCGGCGCACCGGTTCGCCACCGCGGCGGTGGCCGCCGCCGAGGCCATCGGACGGCGCGGGCTGGTGCACGTGGCCGATGTGGCGAGCGTCGCCGCCGTGCTCGTGCGGCGCGACCTGGCGACCGGTCTCGTCGCGCGTCACCGCGACGCGCGTGCCCGGCTCGGCGAGCACGTCGTACCGGTGGCGCGGGCGGTGCGCCGCTGGCTGGAGTGCGACCGGGACACGGCCCGAGCCGCCGGCGAGCTGTTCGTGCATGCCAACACCGTGCGCAACCGGGTGCAGCGCTTCACCCAGGTCACCGGTCTCGACCCGCTCGACACCTTCGCCGCCGTGGACGCCTGGTGGCTGTGCCACGAGTGGCTGGCGGAGACGGGCTGAGCGACCTCAGCCGCTCACCGCCGCTCCCGCGACGAGGCCGATCCCGCCGACCAGGGAGACCACGAGCACACCGGCGCGCGCGGCCGCCGGCGCCATCCGGGCGGTGAGCCAGAGTCCCCCGACCGTGCCGGCGGCCAGGGCCGCCAGCTCCCCCGGGCCGGGCAGGCGCAGGCCCAGCAGCAGGGCCGTGACGGCGTTCTGGACGACGAAGAAGGCATGCAGGTTGGCGCGTAGCACGCGGGGCTCCCAGTCGGTGTTCGCCGCGTAGAGCCCGATCGGGGGCCCGCCGACACCGCCGACGACGTTCAGCAGCGCACTGGTCGCGCCGGTGAGGACGACGGCCTGCGGGGTGCGGAACCACAGCGACCGCAGGCCGCCGGCCAGCAGCAGCACGGCCGCGATGACCCCGACCCCGCCAGTGAGGGCCAGCCACCGGGTGTCGGCCCCGGCCACGGCCCAGGCCACCAGCGGTGTGCACAGCAGGGTGGGGACCAGCAGCCGCAGCACGGCGCCGGGCTGCACCTGACGCACCTCGCGCGCTAGCGGGATCGCCGAGGCCAGCGTGGCGAGGCCCAGCGTGGCGGCGACGCCCTCGCGGGGGCCCAGGGCGAGCACCAGGACGGGAGCGGCCACCAGCGAGAAGCCCATGCCGGTGGCTGCCTGGGCGAGCGCGCCGGTGAGGACGCCGAGCAGGACCACGCCGAGGAGGAGCTCCTCGCTCACCGCGGGGAACGAGGCACAGGCGAAGTCGTCACGTCCGGAGTGTGCCCGCTCGCCACCCCCGAGCGGGTGGGCAGTCTCGGTGAGTGCGGCAACGCGGACCGCCGTCCTCGGGGTCCCGGCCGGTATGCTCGGGCCTCCCCTTCCCCCGCAGAGGTGTGTGACATGACGGCGAGCCGCTCGGCTCGCGAGCGGAAGGCCGCCGCCCAGGCCGGCCCCCTCGCGAGAGTGAAGATCGACCTCGACGCGCAGCAGCAGTTCGTCTACAAGATCAGCTGCTCGCAGTGCGTCGCGAAGGGCGAGCGCAAGTGGTCGGCGTACCGGCCCGGCGCCGACAACGGGTTCATGGCCGCGATGGACCGCTGGATCTTCCATCTCGCCGAGAAGCACCCGGGCGCCGAGGCGCCGTGCCTGGAGTTCCTGCCCGAGGCCCAGCGCCGGCTGCAGGAGCGCCGCGAGGGCCACGAGCCTTCTGATTGACGAGCGCGCGATCGGTGGGGGCCGGCCTCAGGCGGGTCGGGGCACCGCCGCGAGCGTGGCCTGCCCGAGCCAGCCGGGCACCTCACGGGCGCAGGGGCCGGTGATCTCGACCAGCCCAGCTCGCAGCGCCCGGCCCCAGGTGCGGTCGCCGCGCCAGATCTCGGTGAGCGTGCGCAGGCCGGTGGCGACGCGTGCGGCCACCTCGTGGCCGGGGTCGACGTCGCACACGTCGGCCTCGCCGGCGTTGACGCACAGCCACCACCGGGCGGCGAGGACGTCGTGGAACGCGAACGAGACCACCGTGCGCCCGGGCGGCCAGAGCGCGACCGGCACCGTGCGGCGCAGGTCCCACATCAGCAGGTGCGGGTCGAGGTCCTCCTCGCCCAGCCGGGCGATCCAGCGCACCCCCCAGGCGCCGAGCTGCTCGACGACGGGGCGCAGCTCCTCGCCGGCGGGGGTCAGCAGGTAGCCGCTGCGCCCGTGCCGCACCTCGCGGCGTACGACGCCGGCGCGCTCGAGGGTGCGCAGGCGCTTGGACAGCAGGGCCGGCGACATCTTCGGGTTCCCCCGGCGCAGGTCGTTGAAGTGGGTGCTCCCGGCGAGCAGCTCGCGTACGACGAGCAGCGTCCACCGCTCGTCGAGCAGCTCCATGGCCTTCGCCACCGGGCAGAACTGGCCGTAGGACGACATGGCTCCTCCTGGATGCGGATCTTCCAGTAGAGCGCGTCCCGGACCCGCCGCACCAGTGCCCGGCGCGAACTGGGTGGTACAGATCCGGCACTGGCCCTCAGCTGCCCGGCGGGGCCAGTCTCGAGGGAAGACTCGACCTTCGGGAGGAAACCATGACCGACCAGAGCACCGCCGCACCCGACATCAAGGCCAAGCACCGCGCCATGTGGGCACTGGGCGACTACCCCTCGGTGGCCACCGACGTGATCCCCACCCTGGGACCGCGCCTGGTGCAGGCGTGCGGGGTCCGTCCGGGCCAACGCGTCCTCGACGTGGCCGCCGGGTCCGGCAACGCCGCCATCCCCGCGGCCGAGGCGGGCGCCGACGTGGTCGCCTCGGACCTGACCCCGGAGCTGCTGGCGGCGGGGCGCCGCGACGCCGAGTCCCGCGGAGTCCAGCTCGACTGGCACGAGGGCGACGCCGAGGCGCTGCCCTATGAGGACGCCTCGTTCGACACCGTGATGTCGTGCGTGGGCGCGATGTTCGCGCCGTTCCACCAGGTGGCCGCCGACGAGCTGGCCCGGGTGTGTCGCCCCGGCGGCACCATCGGGCTGCTCAGCTGGACGCCGGCCGGGTTCATCGGGCAGATGTTCGCGACGATGAAGCCGTACGCCCCGCCGCCGCCGGCCGGCGCGCAGCCGCCGCCGCTGTGGGGCGACGAGCAGCACGTCCGCTCGCTGTTCGGCGAGCGGGTCGGCGACGTCGAGGCGAGCACCGAGAGCCTGCGCGTCGACCGGTTCGCCGACGGCGCGCAGTTCCGCGACTTCTTCAAGGCCACCTACGGCCCCACCATCGCGGTCTACCGCGCCATCGCCGAGGACCCGGAGAAGGTGGAGGCACTGGATCTCGAGCTGGCCGAGCTCATGCAGCGCCACGACCTGGGCGAGGGCGCGATGGACTGGGAGTACCTGCTGCTCACCGGGCGCCGCCAGTGACGCTCCCACCGCGGGTGGCGGTGTTCTGAGCCGGTTGGGGTTAGCGTGGAGAGAGATCTCTGCGCGTCCCCAAGGCCGGTCTCGGTCCGTCTGCGTCGTTCTCGGAACTCCCCACGGTTGGAGTCAGACAGATGGCAACCACCCCCAACGACCGACTCGAGCGCAAGGTGATCGTCACCGGCCTGGTCGTCGTCTCCGGCATGATCATGGCGGTCCTCGACAGCACGATCGTGAACGTCGCGCTCGACACACTGAGCTCCGACCTCGACGCGTCGCTGGCCAAGACCCAGTGGGTCGTCACCGGCTACCTGCTCGCCGTCGCCATCGTCATCCCGATCACCGGCTGGGCCATGGACCGGTTCGGATCGAAGCGGATCTGGATCACCGCGGTGACCATGTTCATGCTCGGCTCCGCCCTGTGCGCGACCGCCTGGAACATGGAGAGCCTGATCGGCTTCCGGATCCTCCAGGGCCTCGGCGGCGGCATGCTGACGCCGGCCGGGCAGGCGATGATCGCCACGGCCGCCGGGTCCGACCGGATGGGACGGGCCATGTCCATCCTCGGCGTGCCGATGCTGCTGGGACCGGTGTTCGGGCCGGTGCTGGGCGGCCTGCTGGTGGAGTACACGACCTGGCACTGGATCTTCGTGGTCAACGTGCCGGTCGGCATCATCGCGATCGCCCTGGCGCTCTGGAAGCTGCCCTCCGGCGGCGCTGCCGAGGCTCCCGGACGACTGGACGTGCTCGGCCTGGTCCTGCTCTCGGGCGGCCTCGCCATGCTGCTCTACGGCCTGTCCGAGGCCAGCTCCCGCGGCGGGTTCGCGGAGCGGGGGGTCCTGGGCTGGCTCATCGCCGGCGGCGTCGGCATGGCGCTCTACGTCGCGCACAGCCTCCACCGCGGGGCGGACTCCCTCATCGACGTCCGCCTGCTGGGCAACCGCGTCTTCGCCAGCAGCACGGCAGCGGTGTTCCTGGTGGCGGTCGCCATGTTCGGCGGGATGATCCTGCTGCCGCTGTACTACCAGACCGTCCGCGGCGAGGGCGCGCTCGGCGCCGGCCTGCTGCTCGCCCCGCAGGGCCTCGGCGCGATCGTGGCGGTGCTCCTCACCGGTCGCCTCACGGACCGGATCGGGGCCGGGTACGTCGTCCCGGTCGGCGTGGTGCTCGCCCTCGCCGGCACCTACCCGTTCACCCAGGTCGGCGTCGACACCTCCTACACGTGGCTCTCGGTCGCCCTCTTCGTGCGCGGCATCGGCATCGGCTCGGTGATGATGCCGACCATCTCCTCGGCGTACAGCACGCTCAGCAAGGCCCAGGCGACGAAGGGAGCCCCCACGCTGTCCGCCATCCAGCAGGTCGGCGCGTCCTTCGGCAGCGCCATCCTGGTCACCGTCCTGACCCACCACCTCACCGGCCAGCTCACCTCGCGGGGCCTCGACTCCGCCAGCAAGGGCAGTGGTGGCGGGGCCACCGAGCTGCACTCCATCCCGAGCCGGGAGATGCCGATCGTCGGGCCGCTGATGGCCGACTCCTACGGGTACGCCTTCTGGGTGGCCTTCGGCCTGACGGTGCTCATCATCCTCCCTGCGCTGCTGTTGCCACGGCACCTGCACGGCAAGGAGGCTCCTCCCGCAGGTCGCCGACGGAAAGTGGAATCCTAGGAAGTCCCACCACCACGCACGAGGGCTGCCACCCCGGTCGGGATGGCAGCCCTCGTGCGTGTCTGTGTGTCTCGGGTCAGCTGCAGCCGCTGGTGCTGCCGCAGCCCTCGCACACGTAGCAGGAGCCGGCCGGGCGCATCTTGGTCCCGCAGGTGAAGCACAGCGGGCTGTCGATGGCGGTGCCGGTGATCTTCTCCATCAGCTCGGTGGAGGTGTGCGCCTCCTGGGCGGGCTGCGCCGGGATCTCACGCTGCTCGCCGCCGTGGGTGTCCTTGGTCTCGACGGGCACCTCGGGCAGGCCGGTGGCGGGCTCGTCGACGAGCTCGGCGGCGGAGCCGGTCTCCACGATCGGCTCGTAGGAGCCGGTCTCGAGGTGGCGCTGACGCTCCTCGGCGGAGTAGATGCCGAGCGCGGAGCGGTCCTCGAAGGTCATGTAGTCCAGCGCCAGGCGACGGAAGATGTAGTCCATGATCGACTGCGCCATCCGCACGTCCGGGTCGTCGGTCAGACCGGCCGGCTCGAAGCGCAGGTTGGTGAACTTCGAGACGTAGGTCTCCAGCGGCACGCCGTACTGCAGGCCGATGCTGACCGCGATCGAGAACGCGTCCATCACGCCGGCCAGGGTCGAGCCCTGCTTGCCGAGCTTGAGGAAGACCTCGCCGAGCTCGCCGTCGTCGTGGGCACCCGAGGTCATGTAGCCCTCGGCGCCGCCGACGGTGAACGACGTGGTGCGCGAGGCGCGCGACTTCGGCAGGCGCTTGCGGGTCGGCGCGTAGACGACCTTCTCCACGACCTTGGTCTCCACGACCGCGGACTTGTTGGAGTCCTCGCCCTTGTTGTCGCCCTTGCCGCCCGACAGCGGCTGGCCGACCTTGGCGTTGTCGCGGTAGATCGCGGTCGCCTTCAGCCCCAGCTTCCAGGACTGCAGGTAGATGTCCTCGACCTCCTCGACGGTGGCCGACTCGGGCAGGTTCACGGTCTTGGAGATGGCCCCGGAGAGGAACGGCTGGCAGGCCGCCATCATCCGGACGTGGCCCATCGGCTTGAGGGCGCGGGCGCCCATCGCGCAGTCGAAGACCTCGTAGTGCTCGGCCTTGAGGCTCGGCGCGTCGACGACGTGACCGTGCTCGGCGATGTAGGCGACGATCGCCTCGACCTGCTCGGGCTGGTAGCCCATCTTGCGCAGCGCCCGCGGCACCGTCTGGTTGACGATCTGCATCGAGCCGCCACCGACGAGCTTCTTGAACTTCACCAGCGAGAAGTCCGGCTCGATGCCGGTGGTGTCGCAGTCCATCATGAAGCCGATGGTGCCGGTCGGCGCGAGCACCGAGGCCTGCGCGTTGCGGAAGCCGAGCTTCTCGCCCGACTTGATGACCGCGTCCCAGGCCTTCGTCGCCAGCTTGTGCACCTGCTCGTCGGCGAGGTGCAGCGGACGCAGCGTGTCGTTGGCGGCCTGGTGCTTGCGCATCACGCGCTTGTGGGCCTCGGCGTTGCGGGCGTAGCCGTTGTAGGGGCCGACGATCCCGGCCAGCTCGGCCGAGCGCTTGTACGACGTGCCGGTCATCAGCGAGGTGATCGCCGCGGCCATCGCGCGCCCGCCGTCGGAGTCGTAGCCCAGCCCCATCGCCATCAGCAGCGCGCCGAGGTTGGCGTAGCCGATGCCGAGCTGGCGGTAGTCGCGGGTGGTGGCGCCGATCGACTCGGTCGGGAAGTCCGCGAAGCAGATCGAGATGTCCATCGCGGTGATGATCAGCTCGACCGCCTTGCCGAACAGCTCACCGTCGAAGGTGTCGTCGTCCTTGAGGAACTTCAGCAGGTTCAGCGAGGCGAGGTTGCACGAGGAGTTGTCCAGCGACATGTACTCCGAGCACGGGTTGGACGCGGTGATCCGGCCCGTCTCGGGGTTGGTGTGCCAGTCGTTGATCGTGTCGTCGTACTGCAGACCCGGGTCGGCGCACTCCCAGGCGGCCGTCGAGATCTTCGAGAACAGCTCGCGGGCGTCGACGGTCTCGATGACCTCGCCGGTGCCACGCGAGCGCAGGCCGAACTCGGTGCCCTCCTCGACCGCGCGCATGAACTCGTCGCTGACCCGCACCGAGTTGTTGGCGTTCTGGTACTGCACCGAGGTGATGTCCTTGCCACCGAGGTCCATGTCGAACCCGGCGTCGCGCAGCGCGCGGATCTTGTCCTCCTCGCGCGCCTTGGTCTCGACGAACTCCACGATGTCGGGGTGGTCCACGTCGAGCACGACCATCTTGGCCGCGCGGCGGGTCGCGCCACCGGACTTGATGGTGCCGGCGGAGGCGTCGGCGCCGCGCATGAAGGAGACCGGGCCGCTCGCCGTACCGCCCGAGGAGAGCAGCTCCTTGGAGGAGCGGATCCGGGAGAGGTTGAGGCCGGCTCCGGAGCCGCCCTTGAAGATGAAGCCCTCTTCCTTGTACCAGTTCAGGATCGAGTCCATCGAGTCGTCGACCGACAGGATGAAGCACGCGCTGACCTGCTGCGGGGAGGGGGTGCCGACGTTGAACCAGACAGGAGAGTTGAAGGAGAAGTACTGGTGCACGAGCAGCCAGGTCAGCTCGTGCTCGAAGATCTCGGCGTCCGCGGCGGAGGCGAAGTAGCCGTGCTCGAGGCCGGCCTTGGTGTAGGTCTTCACCACCCGGTCGACGAGCTGCTTGAGGCTGGTCTCGCGGGCGTCGGTGCCGACGGCGCCGCGGAAGTACTTGGTGGTGACGATCGTGGAGGCGTTGACGCTCCAGAAGTCGGGGAACTCGACCCCGCGCTGCTCGAAGACGGCCGCGCCGGTCTTCCAGTTGGTCTGGACGACGTCGCGCCGCTCCCAGGTGATCTCGTCGTAGGGGTGCACGCCCTTGGTGCTGAAGACTCGCTCGATCTTCAATGCTGCTCCGGCCTTGCGCCTGGATCCGCTGACAGTCTCCGTCATGGGGCTCTCCTTGTTCCTGGTGACTTCTTCGTCGTCCTCGCGGGCCTGGTGGTTCCCGCGAGGGGTGGTACTGAGTGGTGCGCCCGGCACGCAGCTTCCCCACTACGTGCCGGGCGGTCTGTGGTCAGCCCGTGGGCTGAGGATCGCGCACGCCACCGACAGTGGCGTCGCTGAGCGGCTCCCGCTCCGTGCGCAGCCGCTCGATCTCGGCGACGAAGTCGTCGGCGGACTCGAAGGCCCGGTAGACGCTCGCGAAGCGGAGATAGGCGACCTCGTCCAGCTCGCGCAGGGGCCCGAGGATGGCCAGGCCGACCTCGTGTGCGGGCACCTCGGCCCAGCCGTCGCTGCGCAGGGTGTCCTCCACCGTCTGTCCCAGACAGTCGAGCTGGTCCGCGGTGACCGGCCGGCCCTTGCAGGCCTTGCGGACACCGGAGATCGCCTTCTCCCGGGTGAACGGCTCGGTGGCACCCGACCGCTTGAGCACGGTCAGCTGCATCTGCTCCACGGTCGTGAACCGCTTCTTGCATGCCGAGCAGGTACGGCGACGGCGGATCGAGCCGCCGTCATCTGCGACCCGGGAGTCGAGCACCTTGGTGTCGGTGTTCCGGCAGTAGGGACAGTGCATCGCGGGTGCTCCTCTCGTGGGCATGCCACGAGGCACCCGGAGGGTGTGGTCATGGCTGTGGAGAAATCGGCTTCTTCTGTGGACAACATGCGGTTACCTGTGGACCATCCCCTAGCCGACTGTGAACTAGATGTGGATAAGCACAACGGTGTAACTACTAGATGTAGTGGAACCGTACGCCCGGGCCGGAGTTAAGGCAAGCGGGCCCGGCGTGTCGTCCGGACCAGTCTCCGGGCCGCGAATCACCAGGCGCGAAAGCGCAGGTCAGCGGGGTTGCGTGCCCCGCGGGCCAGAGACTCCGGCCCCGGCGCGGCGACCTGCTTGACTGACTCCCGACACCGATCCCTAACCCGAAGGTGACCCTATGAGTCGTCGTACGTCGCGCACCGGAGCCCTGGCCCTGTCCCTGCTGCTGCTCCCCGGCCTGAGCCTGGCCGCCTGCAGCTCCGAGGGAGACTCCGAGCAGGAGCCCTCGAGCCTGGAGTCCCCCAGCGGCACCGGAGAGGTGCCGGACCCGGACGCACTGCCGGAGGGCTACCCGGAGCAGGACGCGCCGCTGATCGAGGGCGAGCTGGTCTCGACGAACTCGGAGAAGGCCGACGACGGAACCAGCTTCAGCATCCTCGTCGCCCCCGACAGCGAGGGCGCCGACGCCGCCGGCGAGGCGGTGGCGCGGTTCGTGGAGAAGGGCTGGCAGGACAACACCACGCCGGGCAGCTCGGCGCACGTCCTGGTCAAGGGCCCCGACACCGCGATCATCGAGTCGATCGACGGCAACGGCACCGAGCTGGTCAGCTACAACCTCGTCACGCAGTAGCCATCGGACCTCCCCGGACGGCTGACCGCTGGGCCCGCGGGGAGGAGCCTTACCCTTGCCAGCGGAACTCAGAGGAGAATCGTGAGCGTGAGCACGGGCAGTGGCGGCAAGCGAGCAGGGGCCCGTCGTGCGATGGCCGCGCCGCGCAGGCGGCGCGGCCTGCTCATGGCGCTGGCACTGGGGATCACGGTGACGGTGGTGGCGTGGGGCTACCTCGTCAGCGCTGCCATCGACTTCGGCAGCACGGCACGGGCCGGCGACTCCGCCGCCTGGGGCTTCCTGGCACTGGCCTGCCTCGGCGCCATCGCCTGTCTCTTCGCCGCCCTGCTGCTCGGCAGCCACGCCCTGCGCGAGCTCGGCGTCACTCGACGCCCCGACGAGGCGCCGCGCCCCACCGGGGGCCGACGGGCAGCGCGCTGATCGCTCAGTCGCGCACGGGCACGCGCAACCGCTGACCGGACATCACCGCGGCCGAGTCGAGGGCGTTGAGCCGCTGGATCTCGTCGACCACCTCGCGGGTGTCCCCCGGCGAGGCGATCTCGCTGGCGATCCCCCACAGCGTGTCACCGGGCCCGACCGCGACGATCCGGGTGTCCGGTGCCTGCCCGGCGCTCTGCGTGGCGACGGAGCCGTCACCGAGCACCACCCCTACCGCCAGCAGCAGCGAGACGGCGCCGCCCAGGATCACCGCCCTCCCGCGACGGGTCAGCCGCACCGGCCCGGCCACGGGGCGGGCGGGACGCGAGGCGGGGCGGGCAACGGGCTGTGCGGCCAAGTGGACTGCGGTGCTGCTCATGGGGACCTCCAGGGGAAGGCGGCGTCAGGGCCGGGCGGTTGCCCGGCAGTGCTGCCGTGTCGGTCTGTGTCTACAAGCGACCACCGACAGTCCCGCTGCGAGCCGCTGTCGCCGGCCGCGTGAGGAAGCGTCTCCGAGTCACCTGATCGGGCATGTCGCTTGAAAGGCATCCGTTCGATCAGGTGTTCGATCGAACATACGAGCGAACTTAGAGCATGTGTTCGAATAGGGCAAGAGAAACGCCGAACATGCGTTCGAGTTCCTCAGCCTGGCGAGGGCGACACGCCCTTCGAACAGATGTTTGAACCTGCCGGTGTCGGCGGTCTACGGTAGGGAGCATCGGCGGACGCGACGGCGCGGCCGGCGCTCACACCGCCCCGAAGCAGAGAGGCACACAGATGGCCAGAGGAACGGGCTCGGACGACGGGGGCCGCACCAGCGCGTCCACTCCCGCCAAGGCGCGCACCAAGGGCGCCGGCAAGGGCGGCGCCAAGGTCGCGGTGCTGCCGGACGGGCCCCCCGACGCCACCGGCCTGACCCCGCGCCAGCAGCGGGTCCTCAACGTCATCCGCGACTCCATCGAGATGCGCGGCTACCCGCCGAGCATGCGCGAGATCGGCGAGAAGGTCGGGCTGACCAGCTCCTCGTCGGTGGCGCACCAGCTGAAGGTGCTCGAGGAGAAGGGCTTCCTCAAGCGCGACCCCAACCGCCCCCGGGCCATCGAGGTCTTCCTGCCCGAGGTGATGGCCGCACGCCGTTCCATGTCGGCGCCGGACCCGGTCGCCGAGGAGGACTTCGACCCGACCGGCATCGGCGACGCGATGCCCGCGGCGATCAACGTGCCGATGGTCGGCCGGATCGCCGCCGGCGGGCCGATCCTGGCCGAGGAGCGCGTCGAGGACGTGTTCCCGCTGCCCAAGCAGCTCGTCGGCGACGGCACGCTGTTCCTGCTCGAGGTGGCCGGTGACTCGATGATCGACGCGGCCATCTGCAACGGGGACTACGTCGTGATCCGCCAGCAGCCGACCGCCAACAACGGGGAGATCGTGGCGGCGATGATCGACGGCGAGGCCACGGTGAAGACGTTCCAGCGCAAGGACGGCCAGGTGTGGCTGCTCCCGCACAACACGGCGTACGACCCTATTGACGGGACCCATGCGACGATCCTCGGTAAGGTCACGGCGGTCCTGCGCCGCATGTGACCCTCGGATCGGGCACGGGCCCGCTCAGGGTCATTCCTGATGCGGATCCGACGAGCTCGCGGGAGAATGGGGAAGTGACGATCGCGAGACAGCCCCCGACCGCCGCCGCCCACCGGACGGCAGGGCGCTCCACCCTCGCGACCCGGCCGCGTCTGCGGCGCGGGCTCCTCGAGCTCGCGGTGCTGGCCAGCCTCTACGTCGCCTACAGCGCCAGTCGCCTGGTGGCCGACGACTCCTTCGAGCCGGCGCGAGAGCGCGCGGTCCAGCTGCTGCACCTGGAGAGCCTGGTCGGCCTCGACGTCGAGGCCGGCCTCAACCAGTGGTTCGTCGCGGTCTCCTGGGTGGGCCTGGCCGCCTCCTACTGGTACGCCACCACCCACTACGTCGTCACGCTCGTCGCGCTGGTCTGGCTCTACTTACGGGGCCGCGCCGCCTACGTCCCGGCGCGTACGGCGCTGCTCGTCGCCACCGTCCTGGGCCTGGCGATGTACCTGCTGCTCCCCACCGCTCCCCCGCGGCTGGTGGACGGCTACGTCGACGTCCTGCACCTGCACGCCGCCGACGGCTGGTGGGGTGGCGAGGCCTCGGCACCCAAGGGGTTCGGCGACCTCACCAACCAGCTGGCCGCGTTCCCGTCGCTGCACGCCGGCTGGGCGCTCTGGGTGGCGCTCGCGGTGCACCGTGAGGTCCGCGGAGTGTGGATCAGGTCGTTGGGCTGGGCCTACGCGCTGGTCACCGCGGTCGTCATCGTGGGCACCGGCAACCACTGGGTCCTCGACGTGGTCGTCGGCTGGCTGGTGGTGCTGATCGGCTTCTGGGTCGGGGATCGCTGGAGCGCCCGACGAGGGCACCGCACGGCGCGCTAGCGTCTGCACATGGATCTCGCGCCCCGCTTCACCGCTCGCAGGTTCCGCGAGGGCTACGACCCCGCGGAGGTCGACGCGTTCATCGCCCGGGTGCAGGCCGCGATCGCGCAGTCGCCACCGGCCGTGTCGACCGACGACCTCCTCGACGTCCGCTTCACGGTGCGCCGCCAGGAGGCGTCCTACGACATGGCCCAGGTCGACGACTGGGTCGCCTCGATGCTCCACTACCTGCGCAGCCGCCAGCGGGGCAGGCCCGCGTCGCCGGGACAGGACCCGAGCCTGCCTCCGGAGCTGCGCGGGGCCGACCTGCCGACCACCCACCTCCGCCCGTCCGGTCCCCCGGCCTGGGCGCGGCTGACGGCGCTGATCCTGGTGATCTCGCTGGTGGCGTTCGTGGTGGCCTCGGCGTTCATCTGAGGCCCGGGCTCACTCGCTCTCGGAGAGGCGCTTGAGCGCCTTGCGGACCACGGCCGGGTCGGTGGTCGGCCACATCGCCGGCAGGCTCGCCTTGAGGAAGCCGCCGTAGCGGGCCGTGGCCAGCCGTGGGTCCAGGATCGCGACGACGCCCTTGTCGGAGGTGGTCCGGATCAGCCGGCCCGCCCCCTGGGCCAGCAGCAGCGCGGCGTGGGTGGCGGCCACCTGCATGAAGCCGTTGCCGCCGGACTTGTCGACCGCCTGCTGGCGCGCCGACATCAGCGGGTCGTCGGGGCGCGGGAACGGGATCCGGTCGATCAGCACCAGCTGACAGGTGTCGCCGGGCACGTCGAGGCCCTGCCACAGGCTGAGCGTGCCGAACAGGCAGGTGTGCGGGTCCTCGACGAACTGCTTGGCCAGCTCCGGCAGCTGGGCGTCCCCCTGGGCCAGCGTGGTCAGGTGCGGCAGCCGGGCCCGGACCGCCTCCGCGGCCGCCTCGGCGGCGCGGCGCGAGGAGAACAGCCCCAGCGCGCGCCCGTCGGAGGCGTCGATGAGCTCCACGATCTCGTCGAGCTGACGCTCGCCCAGCCCGTCGCGACCCGGGGGCGGCAGGTGGCGCGCGACATAGAGGATGCCCTGGCGGCCGTAGTCGAAGGGCGAGCCGACGTCGAGCCCGCGCCACGGGAGCACCCCCTCGGGCGGTGACGCGGCCCGCTCGCCGAGCACCGTGTCGCGCTCGGAGGGCTTGAGCCCGACGCTGGTGGCCACCGAGTTGAAGTCGCCGCCCAGCATCAGGGTGGCGCTGGTGAACACCACCGTCTTCTCGCGCAGCAGCTTGTCGCGCATCTGGCCCCACACCTGCAGCGGGGCCACGCAGAGCCGGGCGGGGATCCGGTCGCGGGCCTCGGAGAGCCACAGCACGTCGGACTCGAGGTCGGCCGCCATCCGCTCGGCGTGGGTGAACAGCTCCTGGACCATCCCCTTGGCCTGGGTCCTGCCGGCGTCGGCCTCCCCCTCGCCGTCCTTGGGAAAGGCCGAGATGCAGGCACGGGCGGCGTCGCGGACCAGGACGAGGGCGTCGGAGAGCGCCTCGGGCATCCGCTGGATCCGCCCGGCGTCGATGCCGGCCAGCGCGTCGGCCAGGGCCTCGCCGGCGTCGCCGAGCTCGTCGGCCTGGTCGCCGTCCACGTGGCGCTGGGCGCGCCGCGAGGCCCGCTCGATCTCGCTGACGGTGATCTCGTCGGTGGCGGCCTGCGTCACCCGCGCGGTCAGCTCGTGGGCCTCGTCGATGACCACGACGTCGTAGTCAGGGATCATCGGCACGCCCTCGATGGCGTCGATGGCGAGCAGCGAGTGGTTGGTGATGATCAGCTGGGACTTTGCCGCCCGCTCCTTGGCCCGCTCGGCGAAGCACTCCGCGCCGTACGCGCACCGGGTGGCGCCGAGACACTCCCGGGCGCTGACGCTGACCTGGCGCCAGATCCGCTCGGTGTGCCGGGGCGCGGCGTCGCGCTCGCCGGTGCCGGCCCGTTCCGCCTCCTCCTCGGCCCAGGCCCGCAGCCGGAGCACCTCGGCGCCCTGGGAGGACTCGGGGAGGTCGACCAGCGCCCCCTGGTCGTCGGGCACGCCCTCGCGGATGCGGTGCAGGCAGGCGTAGTTGGAGCGGCCCTTGAGCACGGCGTACGACGTGTCGTCGACGAGGTCGCCGACCGCCTCCATCAGCCGCGGCAGGTCGCGCTCGACGAGCTGGTGCTGCAGGGCCAGGGTGGCGGTCGCGACGACCACGCGGCTCTCGTGCAGCAGGCTGGGCACCAGGTAGCCCAGCGACTTGCCGGTGCCGGTGCCGGCCTGGACGAGCAGGTGCTGGCCCTGCTCCATCGCGTCGGCGACGGCCTCGGCCATCTGGATCTGGCCGGTGCGCTCGCTGCCGCCGAGGGCCGAGACGGCCGAGGCGAGCAGCTCACGGACCCGCTGGGCGCCCGCCGACGCCGCGGGCCGCTCGGGGGCGTGCGGGCTCGGATCGGACGGGGAGGTCGCTGCGGGCACCCGAGAACCCTAACCGCGCCCGCCGACAGCCGGACACGGCCGTCGGCGGGCTGGGGACGGACGGCTCAGACGACCGCTCCGGAGTCCTCGGGGGCGCGCACGACCTTGACCTTCGCGGCCCGCGACATCGGCCACTTGCGCTGCAGCATGATCGACAGCGGCGTCGCGGTGAACACCGACGAGTAGGTGCCGATGATCAGACCCAGCAGCAGCGCGATGGAGAAGTCGCGCAGCGAGTCGCCGCCGAGCACGGCCAGGGCGGCGAGGATGAACATCGTGCCGAGGCCGGTGTTGATCGTGCGCGGCATGGTCTCCAGGCAGGCGGTGTTGGCGACGGTCTCGTACTTCTCGTCGCGCGAGGCGTACCAGCGCTCGCGGATGCGGTCGAAGACCACCACGGTGTCGTTGACCGAGAGGCCGATGATCGTCATCGCGGCGGCCAGGAAGACCCCGTCGATGGGCTTGCCGAGCCAGGCGAAGACGCCGACCACGATCAGCACGTCGTGGGCCATCGCGGCCACCGCGGAGAGACCGATCGTCCACTTGAACCGGATCGCCAGGTAGAGCATCTGGGCCAGCAGCGCGATGCCGAAGGCGATCAGCGCCTTGTCGCGCAGCTCGCTGCCGAGGCTGGCACCGATCTCCTGGCTGTCCTCGACGGTGACCTCGCCGCCGATCTCGGCGAGGGCCGCCTGGATCGAGTCGGCCTCGGCGTCGGTGATCTTGCCGGTGCGCACGGTGATGTCGCCGGTGTCGGCGCCCTGGACGACCGCCTCGGGGAAGCCCGCGTCGGCGACGGCGTCGCGCGCCTCGTCGACCGAGACCTCCTGGCTCAGCGAGTAGTCGATGGTGCGCCCGCCGGTGAACTCCACGCCGAGGTTCAGCCCCTGGGTGACGATGCCGGCGAGGGCGAACACCAGCGCCGCGCCGGAGATGCCCAGCCACAGCTTGCTGCGCGACATCAGGTCGGGGTTCTTGCGCTCGAGCCACTTGCGGGCGCGACCGGTGTCCGCGAGCCCGGTGATCGCCGGGCGCTTGCGGACGAAGGGGACGCTCACGCCGACCTCGGTGAGCACCCGGGCGATGATCAGCGCGGAGACCATCGAGGCCACGACGCCGATGGACAGCGTCACGCCGAAGCCCTTGACCGGGCCCGAGGCCAGGAAGAACAGCAGCCCGGCGGCGAGCAGCGTGGTGACGTTGGAGTCGATGATCGCGCTCCACGCCTTGTCGAAGCCGACCTTGAGCGCCTTGCGCATGCCGGCGGCCCGGTTGGCGGCGTACTCCTCGCGGGCTCGCTCGAAGACGAGCACGTTGGCGTCGATCGCCATGCCGATGGCCAGCACGAAGCCGGCCAGGCCGGGCAGGGTGAGCGTGGCACCGAAGGCGAGCAGGAGCGCGAAGGAGAGCAGCGCGTAGGTGGTCAGCGCGAGCGTGGCCAGGAAGCCGACGAGGCGGTAGACGATGATGATGAAGAGCCCGGTCAGGATCAGGCCGATGATGCCCGCCTCGATGGAGGCGTCGATGGCGGCGTCACCCAGGGTGGGGCCGACCTGGCGCTCGGAGATGAACTCGACCGGCAGCGGCAGCGAGCCGCCCTCGATCAGGATCGCGAGCTCCTTGGCGGTCTCGGCGTTGAAGTCGCCGCTGATCTCGGTGCTGCCGGTGATCCGGCTGCCGCAGCCCACGTTGACCGTCGGGGAGGAGATGACCTGACCGTCCAGGACGATCGCGATCCGGTTCGGGTCGCCGGTGGCGCAGGCGGCCGCGGCGCTGAGCTCGCCGAACGCCTTGGAGCCCTGGCTGGTGAAGTCGATGTTCACCACCCACTGGATCTCGCGCATCGCCGCCTCGGCGTTCTTGATCTCGTCGCCCTGCAGCGCGGCCGGGCCGACCTCGAGCAGCGAGGCGCCCTCGGTGTCGGCCTCGGGGTAGATGAAGTTGCCCTTCTTGGGCTTGGGCGCGGGCTGGTCCTCCGCCGGCGGGGCCACCGTGGCGATCACCGGGTTGATGGTCAGCTGGGCGGTCTGCCCGAGCACCTCCTCGGCCGAGGTGGCGTCCTCCGCGGAGATGCCGGGCATCTCCACCAGGATCCGGTCCTCGCCCTGGCGCACCAGGGTCGGCTCGGCGACACCGAGCGCGTCGACGCGCCCGCGCAGCACCTCGATGACCTTGTCGACGTTCTCCTCGTTGGCCTCGGCCTTGTCGGAGTCCTCCACCTGGAGGATGTACTGGGCACCGCCACGCAGGTCGAGGCCCAGACGGGGCTCGACCTTGATGGCGATGGCCGCACAGCCGGCCAACAGGCCGAGGACAAGCAGCAGACGTACGACAACACCACGTGACATGTGCGCCATCTTCCCTGACGTGCCCTGAGTCACCGAATCCGGGTCCGACACGCCGGGGCGCCTGACCCCGTCCGGAGGCTAGAGCGCGTAAGCCGCCAGCTCACCGGCCAGGTCCTCGTGGGCGCGCCCGCTGACCAGGGTGCCGTCGGCGGTGTGCTCCAGGGAGCCGATCTCACCCTGCTGGTGGATCCGGTTCACCAGGTCGCCGCGCTCGTAGGGCAGCAGCACGGAGAACTCCACCTCGGGTCGGGGCAGCTCGGACTCGATCACCGCGAGCGCCTCGGCGATGCCCTCACCGGTGCGGGCGCTGACCACGACCGAGTGCGGCTCGCGCTGACGCAGGCGCGCGAGGACCATCGGGTCCGCGGCGTCGGCCTTGTTGACCACGATCAGCTCGGGCACCTTGTCGGCGCCGATCTCGGCGAGCACCTCGCGCACCGCGGCGATCTGGCCCTCCGGGTCGGGGTGCGAGCCGTCGACGACGTGGAGCACGAGGTCGGACTGGGCGACCTCCTCCAGCGTGGAGCGGAACGCCTCGACGAGCTGGTGGGGCAGGTGGCGCACGAAGCCGACGGTGTCGGACATCGTGTAGATGCGCCCGTCCGAGGTCGTCGTACGACGGGTGGTGGGGTCGAGGGTGGCGAACAGCGAGTCCTCGACCAGCACGCCCGCGTCGGTGAGCCGGTTGAGCAGGCTCGACTTGCCGGCGTTGGTGTAGCCCGCGATGGCGACGCTGGGGACCGAGTGGCGCACCCGCTCGGCGCGCTTGGTGTCGCGGGTGCCCTTCATGTCGCGCAGGTCGCGGCGCAGCTTGGCGATCTTGGTGTTGATCCGACGCCGGTCGGTCTCGATCTTGGTCTCACCGGGGCCACGGCCACCGATGCCCTCGCCGCCGGCGGCGCGGCCGCCGGCCTGGCGCGAGAGGTTGCCACCCCAGCCGCGCAGCCGCTGCTTCATGTACTGCAGCTGGGCGAGCTCGACCTGTGCCTGGCCCTCGCGCGACTTCGCGTGCTGGGCGAAGATGTCGAGGATCAGCGCGGTCCGGTCGACGCACTTGACCTTGAGCTTGTCCTCGAGGTTCCTCAGCTGGCTGGGCGCCAGGTCGCCGTCGAGGATGACGGTGTCGGCGCCGTTGGCCTGCACGATCTCGCGCAGTCCGTCGACCTTGCCGCGGCCGATGTAGGTGGCCGGGTCGGGGCGCTGACGGCGCTGATAGATCGCGTCGAGGACCTCCGAGCCGGCGGTCTCGGCGAGCAGCGCGAGCTCGGCCATCGAGTTCTCGGCGTCCTCGACGCTGCCGTCGGTCCACACGCCGACCAGCACCACGCGCTCCAGGCGCAGCTGGCGGTACTCGACCTCGCTGATGTCCTCCAGCTCGGTGCGCAGCGTGGCCACCCGGCGCAGGGCGTGGCGCTCGGCCAGCTCCTGGGCGCCGAGGGTGAGCTCCTCGGGGTCGGGGCCGTCGAGGGAGACACGGTCCGCGTCGGCGTTCTCGTCGGTCTCGTCCGGGTCGGCGTACCCGGACTCGAAGTCGTCGGGGCCGGTGTCGTCGTCGTGGTCCTCGCGCTCCCACGCTTGGGTGGCGGCGAGCTCGGCGTCAAGGTTGAAGTCGTGTGCGTTAGTCATACGCTCACCAGGGTAGATCGGCGCGCGCCGGAAAGCGACGCGGTTTCGCCGAGGGCAGACACGGGGACAGTCACCGGGGTCCGGTACCCGACGTACCGGACGCCATTCCAGCTAGGAGCGTCGATGCAGCAGAGCACCCGTCCGGACACCCGCGAGCTCGAGTTCGGTGGGCTGCGGATCCGGTGGGACCAGCGGATCCTCGAGCCGAGGCCCTGGACCCTGGCCCAGCCGCAGTGGCTCGCCGAGCTGTCCGCGAGCGCCCCGGCCGGCCCGGCGCTGGAGATCTGCAGCGGCGCCGGGCACATGGGGCTGGCGCTGGCCAGGCTGACGGGCCGCGATCTCGTCCAGGTCGACGTGGACCCGGTGGCCTGCGCCTTCGCCCGCGAGAACGCCGCGGACGCCGGCATCGCCGTCGACCTGCGCTGCGCGCCGATGCAGGAGGCGCTCGCCCCCGAGGAGAGGTTCGCGCTGATCCTGGCCGACCCGCCGTGGGTACGACGCGCGGAGGTCACCGACTTCCCCGGGGACCCGGTGCTCGCGATCGACGGCGGCGACCTCGGCCTCGACCTCGCCCGCTCCTGTCTGGCTGTCGCCGACGCCCACCTGGCCCCCGGCGGGCACGCCGTGCTCCAGCTCGGCAGCTCGGCCCAGATGGACGAGCTCTGGGCCGAGCTCGCCCCCCGGCTGCCCCACCTGGAGCTCGCCGAGGTGCGCACCTTCGAGCGGGGGGCGCTGGCTCACCTGCGGGGGCTGTGACGCCTCACTTCGGGGGCATCCGGATCCCGCCGTCCACGCGGACGGTCTCGCCGTTCATGTAGGTGTTGAGCAGGCACTCCACGACCATGCTGGCCAGCTCGTCGGCGTCACCGAGCCGCTTGGGGAACAGCACGCTCTCCCCCAGCTTGGCCTTGAACGCCTCGGAGTCGGGTCCCTCGCCGTAGATGGGGGTGTCGATCAGGCCCGGCGCCACGGTGTTGAGGCGGATCCCGGCCGCGGCCAGGTCGCGGGCGACGGGCAGGGTCATCCCGACGACGCCGCCCTTGGAGGCGGAGTACGCGGCCTGCCCGATCTGGCCGTCGAACGCCGCGACGCTGGCGAGGTTGACGATGGCGCCGCGCTCACCGGTGGCGGTCGGCTCGTTGCGGCCCATCGCGGTGGCGGCCAGCCGCACGCAGTCGAAGGTGCCGATCAGGTTGATCGCGATGACCTTGCTGAACGCCGCGAGGTCGTGAGCGGAGGAGAACTGGCCGTCGCGGCCGATGGTGCGCTGGGCCCAGCCGATCCCGGCCGAGTTGACCACCGCGCGCAGCGGGCCGAGCTCGACGGCCTTCTCCACCGCGGCCTGGATCTGGGCGGTGTCGGTGACGTCGACCTTGGCGAACTCGCCCCCGATCTCGGCGGCGAGTGCCTCGCCCTTGTCGGCCTGCAGGTCGGCGACGACGACCTTGGCTCCCCGGGCGGCGAGCTGACGGGCGGCGGCTGCGCCGATCCCCGAGGCTCCGCCGGTGACGATTGCGCTGGCTCCTGTGATGTCCATCATGGGCCGAAGCATAGGGGCTGGGTGCCGATGGTCTAGTGCCACCTGCACCCAGCCCCGATGGCTGCGCGTGCGCCGCTGGGTCAGGAACCCGCTTCGACGAACTCGTCGACCAGTGCCTCGATCTCGCCGTCGTCAGGCAGCGCGATCTCGGTCTTGGTGTCCGAGGCGACGTAGCTGGGGCAGTTGCCGGCCGTCGCGGTGACCACCCCGCCGTCGTGGATCTGCTCGGCGGTCTTGGCCTCCACGAACACCAGCTGGAACTTCGCCGACTGGTAGTCGTAGGTGAACTTCTCGCCCTCGTAGTCCTCGGCCGTGCACTGCTTGATCGTCTCCTGGGTGCCCTCGATGACCTTCATGCACCCGATGACGCTCAGTTCCTTGAACTTGTCGTACTCGGGCGCCCAGTCGTTGCGGTAGTTGGAGTTGGCTCCGGTGGCGCGCCAGTAGTCGGCCGTCTCGTTGTACTGGAAGACCCACACCTTCGGGCTGGCGGCGTCGTAGGCGGCCGCGTTGTTCATCGCGTCGCCGTTGCACACCTCGGGGACCTCGTAGCTCTCCTCGGCGGTGAACTTGTCGCCGTTGGGCGTCACCGTGAACGCGGGCTCGCCGTCGGTGCCCTCCGCGCCGGCGCCCTCGCCCTCGCCCTCGGCGTCCTCAGAGGCGTCCTCGCTCGGCTCGTCGGCCGAGGCGTCCTCGCTGGGGTCGGCCTTCTCGCTGGTGTCGCCGCCCTTGGCCTTGGTGTCCTTGTCGTCGCCGCTCATCGCGACGGCGAGCGCCGTGCCGCCCACCCCGAGCAGGACCACGAGCACCGCGACCGCGACGTAGAGGACGGTCCGGTTCTTCTTGGGGCCGCCACCGCCGGGTCCGCCGCCGTACCCGCCGGGGCCCGACGGGGCACCGGGGTAGCCGCCGCCGTATCCGGGCTGGCCGTACGGCGGCTGACCCTGCTGGCCGTAGGGCTGCTGGGGGTAGCCGGGCTGACCGGGCTGGCCCGGCTGGCCCGGTTGGCCGTACGGCGGCTGGGCGCCGTAGGGCGCCTGCTGGCCGTAGGCGGGGGGCTGCTGCTGGCCGTACGGCGCCTGCGGCTGGTCGTAGGAGGGCTGGCCGTAGGCGGGCTTGCCGAAGGACGGCTGTGCCGGCTGCCCGGGGATCCCGGGGATCCCGGGGATCCCGGGGTCGGCGGCGCCGGGGTTGCCGGGCGCGCCTCCCATCCCGGGACGTCGCGTCGGTGCCTCGTCTGCGGAGGGGATCCAGGGCGGGGGCGCCTGGGGGCTCGGGTTCTCGCCCAGGTTGTCGTCCCCACGGGACTGGTCGTCGGACATGCTGCTCCTTGCTCAGGTGGTTGCGGGGGCCTTCTGCTCTGTGCGGGCCAGTTCCAAACCTGCGGACTGGACCAGCGGACTCACAGCACGCTGGCGCCTCGGGCCACGATCACGGCGGGACCGGTGAGCAGCACCCGGTCCGTCGAGGTCCAGGTCACTGCGAGCTCGCCGCCGGGCACGTCGACGCGGTAGCGGGTGTCGTGGCGCGGCGGCTCCTGCGCGCCGTCGGCCAGGGCCGCGGCGACCATCACCGCGCAGGCTCCGGTCCCGCACGAGCGGGTCTCGCCCGAGCCGCGCTCGTGGACCCGCATCGCGACGTGGCGCTCGCCGCGGCGGACCACGAACTCGACGTTGACCCCGCGCGGGTACACGCTCGCGTCGTAGGCAGGCTCGGCGAGGAGCCGACCGGCGTCGGCGAGGTGGTCGACGAAGGCGACCGCGTGCGGGTTGCCCATGTCGACGTTGCGGGCGGCCCAGGAGCGCTCCCCCACGGCCACCTTCGACTCCCCCAGCACCCGCGGCGTGCCCATGTCGACGGTGAGCAGGCCCGCCCGGTCGACCGAGAGGCCCTTGACCCCGTCCCGGGTGGCGACCGCGAACGGGGCCCGTGCGTCGACGAGCCCCTCGTCGATCAGGTGCCGGGCGAGCACGCGCACGCCGTTGCCGCACATCTCCGAGAGCGAGCCGTCGGAGTTGCGGTAGTCCATGAACCACTCGGCCTCGTCGGCGCGCTCGCGGTACGGCGCGGGCATCGCGGCGGTGCGGATCACCCGGATCACGCCGTCCGCGCCGAGGCCGGCGCGCCGGTCGCACAGGGCGACCACCCGCTCGGCGGGCAGGTCGCCGTGCACGGTGCCGTCGTGGTCCGGGAGCAGCACGAAGTCGTTCTCGGTGCCGTGGCCCTTGAGGAAGGGGTAGCTCATCAGCCGTAGATCCCTTCGGCGTAGGCGGGACCGTAGTAGGCCTCGAGCTCCTCGATGCTCCGGTCGGGCACGTCGAGGCGGTGCGCGAGGACGGCGCGGGGCGGCACGGAGCCGTTCGGGTCCCAGGTCTCAGGGTCCCACAGCTGCGCACGCAGGAACGCCTTGGCGCAGTGGTGGTACACCTCGTCGATGTCGACGACCACGGCCAGCACCGGGCGGTGCCCGCGCACGACCATCTCGTCGAAGAACGGCGCGTCGGTCACCAGCCGGGCCCGGCCGTTGATCCTCAGCGTGTCGCCGCGGCCGGGGATGACGAAGAGCAGGCCGACGTGGGGGTTCTCGAGGATGTTGCGGTAGCCGTCGGCACGCCGATTGCCGGGGCGCTCGGCGAGCGCGATCGTGCGGTCGTCGATGACATGGACCAGGCCACCGGCCGGGTCCCCCTTGGGCGAGGCGTCGCACGTGCCGTCCGACGACGAGGTCGCCAGCACGCAGAGCGGCGAGGCCGCGAGCCAGTCCCGGTCGAGGTCCACCAGCGCCCCACGCACCTTGTCGCGCACCCGCGGGAGGGGCTCCCCGAGCAGCGCGACGAGGTCGTCGACGGAGGTCAGGACGGTCTCGCTCATGCGCGGAGATTACTCCGTCCCGACCCCCGTCGCGTCCGTCACCTGCCCCGCGTGCCCTGGGGCCGCACCACCATCGCGGCCCCGCCGCCGCGCCGGGTGGGCTCGGCCACCGCCGTCATCAGCCTGCGCGGGCCGAAGGAGATCCCGGTCGCCGCGCCGATCTGCGCCTGGCTGGTGAACGCGTCGCCGGCCGGAGTGAGGACGTGGCCGTAGGCCTCGAGCAGGTCGCCGTAGGCCTCGATGAACTCCGGCTCCGCGGTCACCGCCGCGGTGTTGCGCTGCGAGGCGCGCGGCGCCGCGAGCGCCGCGGGCAGCCCCATCCGGCGGTCGAGGTGGTTGACCAGGATCTGCAGGACGGTGGTGATGATCGTGGAGCCGCCGGGTGAGCCGAGCGCGACGTACGGCTTGCCGTTGCGCAGCACGATCGTCGGCGACATCGACGAGCGGGGGCGCTTGCCGGGCTGGATCCGGTTGGGGTCCGCCGGGTCGTAGACGGTGGAGAAGTCGGTCAGCTCGTTGTTGAGCAGGAACCCGCGCCCGGGGACCACGATCCCCGAGCCGCCGGTCTGCTCGATGGTGAGCGTGTAGGCCACCACGTTGCCCCAGCGGTCGGCCACGGTCAGGTGGGTGGTGGAGACGTTCTCGGTGTCCTCGGCCCGCTGCCCGGCGGTCGGCCCGGCCGCGCACTTCCCGTCGTAGGAGGTGATGTCGCCGGCGGCGGTGGGCTTGGTCATCGCCGTGTCCGGGTCGATCAGGCAGGCGCGCTCGGCTCCCCAGCGATCGCTGAGCAGGTCACCGACCGGCACGTCGACGAACCGGGGGTCGCCCAGGTGGGCGGCGCGGTCGGCGAAGGCCAGCGCACTGGCCTCGAGGTAGCGGTGCAGCAGGTCCGGCAGCTCGGTGCTGCGCGGCGCCGGCACGGCCGCCTCGAGGATGTTCAGCGCCTCGCCGACGGTCGTCCCGCCGGAGGAGGAGGGCGCCATCCCGTACACGTCGTAGCCGCGGTAGCGCATCTTGGTCGGCGCCTGGTCGCGGACCTGGAAGCGCGCCAGGTCGCGCCGGGTCATCGACCCCGGGGGCACCGGGAGCGTGGTGCCCTTCGTCTTCGGGGGCTTGCGCACGGTGCGGACGATGTCGCCGGCGAGGTCGCCGCGGTAGAAGGCGCTCACCCCCTTGCGGGCCAGCAGCCGGTAGGTGCGGGCCAGTCCCGGGTTGCGGAACACCGAGCCGACCCGCGGCGCGTCGCCCTTGGGCAGGAACAGCCGCCGGGTGGAGCGGAACGCGGCGAAGCGCTCCTTGTTGTCCAGCGTCTGCTCGCGGAACGTGTCGTCCACGACGAAGCCGTCCTCGGCCAGCCCGATGGCGGGCTCCAGCGCGTCGCGCAGCGGCATGCTCCCCCAGCGCTGCAGCGCCCGCTGCCAGGTGGCGGGGGTGCCGGGCACGCCGACCGCGACGCCGCTGGTGACCAGCTCGGGGGTGAACCGGTAGGGCTCGCCGGTGCTGGGGTCCACGAAGGCGTCGGAGCGGATCCCCGCCGGCGCGGTCTCGCGGCCGTCGATGGTCTGCACCTTGCCGGTCTTGGCGTTGTAGTGGACGAAGTAGCCGCCCCCGCCGATCCCGGCGCTGTAGGGCTCGGTCACGCCCAGGGCGGCGGCCGCGGCCACCGCGGCGTCGGTGGCGTTGCCGCCGCGGCGCAGCACCCGCAACGCGGCCCGGGAGGCCTCGGGGTCGACGGTGCTGACCGCGCCGCCGAAGCCGCGGCGTACGGCGCTGCGCGGGGGCAGCGTCGGCCTGGCCTCCCGGGTGGGCGCCGCGGCGGCGGTGCTCGCGGAGGTGGTGGTGACTGCGGTGGCCGCGGTGGCCGCGCCGGGGGCCAGCGTCGCGGTCGCCGCGGTGGCCAGCGACGTGCTCAGAACCAGTGCGGCGAGGGGACGAGAAGCGCGCATGTCGATGCTCCCGAGATCAGGCGGAGGGAAAGTGAGGGACAGCCTGCTCTGCCGGGGAGCCCGTTGTCGAGGGGCAGTCCGAGAGGACCCTCAGCCGCCGCTCACCACGTCGTAGCGCGCGCAGGCCAGCTCCCGGTTCCGGCCGACCTCGGCCAGGCTCAGCTCGAGGCGACGCGGCAGCAGCGGCGCGCCCGCGCCGAGGGTGACCGGGGCGTACTGCACCCAGACCTCGTCGAGCAGGCCGGCGTCGGCGAACTGCCCGGCCAGGTCCCCGCCGCCGACCACCCACACGTCGCGGCCCTGCGCGGACGCCACCAGTTCGGGGTGCAGCCGAGCCACCTCACCGTGGGCGAAGCGGATGTCGCCGTCCCCGAACGGCGCCAGGTCGCGGTGGGTGAGCACCCAGCACGGCACCTCGTAGTCCCAGGTGGTGGTGCCGGCCTCGGCGTGGTGGTCCAGCAGCCACTGGTAGGTCGTGGCGCCCATCACCAGCGCCCCGATCCGGGAGATGAAGTCGGCGTAGCCCATCGGACCGTGCTCGTCGACGTCGCGCGACAGCAGCCACGACAGCGAGTTGTCGGGGTCGGCGATGAAGCCGTCGATCGAGCTGGCCGTGTAGTACAGGGTGCGGGTCACGTGTGCTCCTTCACTGCTCTCAGCGCATTGTGCACCCGCTCGGGGTCGTCGAAGCGGACCCAGACGATCCTCGGGTCCTTCTTGAACCAGGAGTCCTGGCGGCGCGCGAAGCGCCGGGTCGCGACCACGGTGCGCTCGCGCGCCTCGTCGAGGCTGATCTCCCCGGCCAGGTGCGCGGCCACCTCGCGGTAGCCGATCGCGCGCCCGGCGGTACGGCCCTCGGCCAGCCCCTCACCGAGCAGCCGCTCCACCTCCGCCACGAAGCCGGCCTCGAACATCGCCTCGACGCGTCGCTCGATGCGCGCGTCGAGGGTGGGCCGGTCGATCTCCACCCCGATCTGCACGGTGGCCGGGTCGGCGTAGGCGAGCTCGGGCAGCGAGGCGCTGTAGGGCCGCCCGGTGATCGTCACCACCTCCAGGGCGCGGACGATCCGGCGCCCGTTCTCCACCAGGATCCGATCGGCCGCCTCCGGGTCGGCCTCGCGCAGCCGGTGGTGCATCACGCCGGACCCGTGCTCGGCCAGGTCGGCCTCGAGCGCGCGTCGTACCTCGGGGTCGGTGCCGGGGAACTCGAAGCGGTCCAGGATGGCGCGGGTGTAGAGGGCCGAGCCGCCCACCAGCACCGGCGTGGTGCCGCGCGCGCGCAGCACGCCGATCAGCTCGCGTGCCCACTGTTGGAACTCCGCGACGCTCGCCGGCTCGCGCACCGAGAGCCGGTCGAGCAGGTGGTGGGCGATCCCCCGGCGCTCCTGCGGGGCGAGCTTGGCGGTGCCGACGTCCATCCCGCGGTAGAGCTGCATGGCGTCGGTGTTGACGATCTCGCCGCCCAGCCGCTCGGCGAGGTCGAGGGAGAGCTCGGTCTTGCCGGAGGCGGTCGGCCCGACGATCGCCACGATCGGCACCCGGGTCGTGGGCGGGGCGTCGGGGGTGGGGGGCATGGCCGATAGTGTCCCAAACGTGAACTCCCCCGATCACGGACGCTTCGTCGTCGTGCCCGCGTCCTACGTGTTCCTGCTGCGCGACGGGGTCGCCGGACCCGAGGTGCTGCTGCAGCTGCGGCAGGGCACCGGCTACATGGACGGCCACTGGGCGGCGGCCGCCGCGGGGCACGTCGAGCGCGGCGAGACGGCGTACGACGCGGCGCATCGCGAGGCGCTGGAGGAGCTCGGCGTCACCGACGTGGACCTGCACTTCGAGTTCACCATGCAGCGCACGGCCAGCGGCGAGCCCATCGACGAGCGGGTCGACTTCTTCTTCACCGCCCGCTCCTGGCACGGCGAGCCGCGGATCATCGAGCCGGAGAAGTGCGCCGCCCTGCGCTGGGTGCGCCTGGACGCCCTCGACGCGCTGCCCGAGCCGGTGGTTCCGCACGAGCGCAAGGCGCTGGGCGCGCTCTTCGGCCACGAGCGGTACCTGACGCACGGGTTCTGAGTCGGCCCGGCTGATTGGCCGGCGCCGATGTGGGGAACCGACTCGGCGGCAGAGGAATCCACCCGGAGGGAACGCGATGACCGAGCAGGACACCGACCAGCAGACCAGCACCGACCCGGTGGAGGCCAAGCTGGGCCCGAAGCCGGCCGGCTTCACCGAGGAGCCGGAGCTGTACCCGGGCGGCGCCGACTCGGTGCAGGACCAGGAGAAGTACGGCGTGATCCCCGATGCCCCGGTGATCCCCGACCCGTCGCCGGCGAGCAACCCCGCTCTGGAGGACAAGGCCCCGGCGGGCGTCACCGAGGCCGACGACAAGCAGCAGGAGCCCGACGTCGACTCCGGCACCGAGACCGACGACGACACCGCCGAGGCGCACCAGCCCGACGAGCCGCCGGCCTGACCGGTTTGGCCCGGCGGCGCCGGGGAACCCGGGAGGGCATGAGTGAACCGAAGCCCTTCGAGCCCGACGAGGAAGCACGCGAGTCACTGCCCAACGCCGGAGGCCGCGACGGTCTCGCCGGGGACATGGGGGTGAGCAGCGAGCGCCAGGGCCATGCCGGCCCCGGGCAGCCCGCGCACACCGACGGCACCCGGCCCACGCTGACCCCGGACGACCCCGCTGCCGGCGAGGCGCCGCCCGAGCAGGCGACCGGCGGTCCGGAGTTCAACACGATGCCGGGCACGGGCGAGGACGACAGCGCGGGAGGTGGACGCGAGTGAGCGAGTTCGACGTACAGCCGGGGACCGACGACCCGATCGAGCAGGAGGACGGCGCCGGCTCCGCCGGTGACTACGAGGCCGACGAGACGACGGTCTCCGACGACACCGGCACCCGCTACGCCCCCGACGGCGAGCCTGAGGCGACGCCCGAGGACGAGGTCGTCTCCGAGGACGACGAGGTCTGAGCCCTCGGCTCAGCAGGCATCAATCGGATTAGTGCGGTCGATCGGAAGCACGTGGTGCTTCGGATCGACCGCACTGTCGTCTCCGGGTGGGCTCAGCCGCAGGCGGGCGCACACCGCCTCGGTGAGCCGCGCCAGCCCCGCTGCTGCAGCAGGTGCGCCACGGCGCGGGCCGTGTGGCAAGGACGGTCGAAGACCTGCCCGTAGGACAGCCGCACGGTGATCCGGCCGTCCAGCGCGGCCACGAGATCGCGCTGGTGGTCGGCGTCTCGCTGATGCACCCCGTCGTGGAAGAGCCGTCCGTCGAGCTCGACGACGACGCCCTGGTGGTACGTCACGTCGCGGTAGACGACGCCGAACGCCGTGACCTCGCGCGACTGTCGCTTCGCCCGCGGCAGGCCGTGCGGGCGCTCCACCCGGGTGAGGTAGCCGTGCTCGAGCACCGAGCTGGTCCCCTGGGCCACGTCGGTGAGAACGGCCTCCAACCAGGCCCGGCGCGGAATCCGCGACCGCCCGGCGAGGCACTCGAGAAGCCGGGGCGCGGTCGTGCGACGCGAGCCGCACGCCCCGGCGAGTACTCCGAGCGCGTCCAGCTCACCGGGCTCGCCACATGCCACGTCCAGGACCGCATCCTCATAGCGCAGCCGGGGTGGGCCGAGGCTCCACAGCGCCCGCTCAGTCAGCCCGGTGATCCGATGGACGCGGACCCCGGGAGGGGCGACCAGGTGACGCTGACGGTCGACTCCGACGTGGACGATCCGCTCCGGCGATCCGAGACCCCGGGCACCGACGCCGGAGGGTCCCTCGGCGGCTCGCAACGCCGAGGAGTGACACAAGGCCGCGGGCCACGAGAAGAGGACGGCCGCCCATGCGCGCTGCTGCCAGGTCAGCGGACCGGTGTGCTCGACGTACACGCCGGGGTGCACCCGTGCCCACTGCCGGCGTCTGAGCAAGCGATCCACGTCCGCCTGGGTCAGACCGAGCTCTCTCACCTGGCGGCGCGCCACGACTCCGTCCTGGTCCGCCAGCAGGCCGGTCACGGAGTCGGTCATCGGCCGATCCTGGCGGCCACGGCCGACGCGATCCAGGGGACTTCGGGGTCCTGTGGATGAGCGAGGCGCGGAATGCGGTCGATCGCACGCACCCAGTGCTCCGGATCGACCGCACTGTCGTCTCCGGGTGGGCTCAGCCGCAGGCGGGCGCCTGGGGCAGCGGGGCGGGGACGCCCAGGCCCGGCATGCCCAGCGAGACGCCGCTGGGGGCGGGCGGGGCGGCGTGGCGCGACTCCCAGGCGTCGCCGGAGCGGGTGCGGCGTACGGCGAGGACGGGGCCGTCGGCGACCAGGTGGTGCGGGGCCGCGTAGGTGATCTGGACGGTGACCATGTCCCCCGGCCGGACCGCGGGCGCGTCGGCACCGAGCGCGGAGAAGTCGGCCTCGAAGTGCACCAGGCGGTTGTCGGGGGCCCGGCCGGTGAGCCGGTGGGTGGCGGCGTCCTTGCGCCCCTCCCCCTCGGCGACCATCAGCTCGACGCGGCGCCCGACCTGGCGCTTGTTCTCGTCCCAGGCGACCTCGGTGACCACGTCGACCAGGCGCTGGTAGCGGTCCTTGACGACCTCCGGGGAGATCTGGTCCTCCAGGATCGCCGCGGGGGTACCGGGGCGCTTGGAGTACTGGAAGGTGAAGGCGCTGGAGAACCGGGCGGCCCGGACCACGTCGAGGGTGGCCTGGAAGTCCTCCTCGGTCTCGCCGGGGAAGCCGACGATGATGTCGGTGGTGATCGCCGCCTCCGGCATCGCGGCGCGGACCCGCTCGATGATGCCGAGGAACTTCGACTGGCGGTAGGAGCGGCGCATGTCGCGCAGCACCTTGTCCGAGCCCGACTGCAGCGGCATGTGCAGGCTGGGCATCACGTTGGGCGTCTGCGCCATCGCCTCGATCACGTCGTCGGTGAACTCCGCGGGGTGCGGCGAGGTGAACCGGACCCGCTCGAGGCCCTCGATCTCCCCGCAGGCGCGCAGCAGCTTGCTGAATGCCTGCCGGTCGCCGAACTCCACGCCGTAGGCGTTCACGTTCTGGCCCAGCAGGGTCACCTCGGTGACGCCCTCGTCGACCAGCGCGCGGACCTCGGCCAGGATGTCGCCGGGGCGGCGGTCCTTCTCCTTGCCGCGCAACGCGGGGACGATGCAGAACGTGCAGGTGTTGTTGCAGCCGACCGAGATCGACACCCACGCGGCGTACGCCGAGTCGCGCTTGGTGGGCAGCGTGGAGGGGAAGACCTCGAGCGACTCGAGGATCTCGACCTGCGCCTCCTCCTGGACCCGGGCCCGCTCCAGCAGCACCGGCAGCGAGCCGATGTTGTGGGTGCCGAAGACGACGTCGACGTAGGGCGCCTTGCTGGTGATCGTGGCGCGGTCCTTCTGCGCCAGGCAGCCGCCGACCGCGATCTGCATGCCGGGCCGGGCCGCCTTGACCGGCGCCAGGTGGCTGAGGTTGCCATAGAGCTTGTTGTCGGCGTTCTCCCGCACCGCGCAGGTGTTGAAGACGACCACGTCGGCCTGCTCGCCGTCGTCGGCCGGGGCGTAGCCGGCGTCCTCCAGCAGCCCGGTCAGGCGCTCGGAGTCGTGGACGTTCATCTGGCACCCGTAGGTGCGGACCTCGTAGGTGCGTGGCGTGGCAGTCATGACCGGTCAAGAGTACGAGCGTGGAGGCTCATCGGAGAACTCGGAGGTTCCCGCCGTGGCGCAGCAAAGTGGCCCATGCGCGCCGGCTCGGTCTGGAAGAGTCAGGTCATGAGTGACGAGGGCGAGCGGTTCGGCTGGTATGCGCACCCGCCTGCGGGGTTCGCTGAGGGTGACGACACCGACGACCCGGTCCGCTCGGTGAGGCTTTGGGACGGCGACCCGGAGATCGGCCCCTTCTGGGAGGGCGGCGTCTTCATCAGCGACGACTTCGACGAGCTCCATGAGTGGATCGGCATCTCGCGAGAGCTCTTCGATGACGCGACCGCCTGGTGCGAGGAATCAGCCTCGCTGAGAGCCGAGCCCAGTGACGACTGGAAGCGCCGACACTTCGAGCGACAGCAGGACCTCCTGCGGCGACTCTCGAGTGAGGTCCACCCCGGCATCGAGGTCGAGGCACCGCGTCGCGAACCGCGCACGCTGGTCCAGCTGAGCAGGCTGAACGCCGATGCCACGAGCGGCGACCTGATCTTGTCCGACGAGCATGCGGGCGATGCCGGCGAACCGAAGGCGCTCCCCACGACGCCCGACGCGTTGAGAAACAGGGTCCTTGCCTGGGTTGCGGATGCCGGGAGGTACCAGGTGGCAACCGCAGAGAACAACGCAGCGATCTTCGCGTGGGAGGACGAGGGCTTCGCCATCGCCCGGGAGCTGCAGCAGGTCCTCGGCGACGACTACCGGGTGGTCGCGCGCTGACGGCGCGGCGGCGCGGCTCCTAAGCGAGCGCGCGCGCCGGGTGTCGCTCCTCGAGCGCACGCGCCGCCCGCTTGTGCCACCACCAGCCGACGCCCAGCTGTAGCGCCCCCAGGGCCAGGAAGCCGAGGTCCCACGACAGCGGGCCGCCCAGGTCGTCGCGGACGTGGTGGATGCCCAGGATCTGGTGGTCGATCAGGCCCTCGACCAGGTTGAAGATCCCCCAGCCGGCGAGGACCAGGCTGAAGTGGAAGCCCCAGGACGGCGCCAGGCGCCCCTGGCGCCACATCGCCAGCGTCGTGATCGACGCCGCCAGGACCAGGAACCAGGTGGCCAGGTGGAAGAAGCCGTCGGCCACCGTATTCAGCTCCAGCCCGGCCAGGGTGTTCATCGGCGCTTCCTCGGTGTGGCTGATCATGTGGTGCCACTGGAAGATCTGGTGCAGCACGATGCCGTCGACGAAGCCGCCCAGGCCGAGGCCGTAGAGCAGGCCCGCGGCCTTCGAGGGAGGTCGCGGCGAGGTGTCCATGGCGCGGGAGTACCCGTTCGGCGCGCGGCGATAACGGGTACGGGCTCGACCATGAGCGACGAGGCACTGACCGGCGACGAGACCACCCAGCTGCACGGAAGCATGGCCGACGAACAGCGCGGCGACACGATGACGGCCGCAGCGGAGGACTGGGCCAAGACGCACGGCCGCGAGAACGCGTCGGCGCAGGAGAAGATGGCGGGCTACCTGGAGAGCATCTCCGCCGGCGGCTCCCAGCAGGGAAGCGACCTGCCCGGACCCACCTGAGCCGGGCGGTTCGGCGACCCGAGAAGGTCACGAGACGGTTCCGGTTGACCTCTGTCCAGCATCAGAGATGGCCGGAGAGCCCGCATGCCGCTACCTTTCTCGCCATGACAGCGCTGGAGAAGAACCCTGCCCCGACGGGCCAGGGAGAGCCGCTCGTCGTGCTCGACGGTGTGAACAAGTGGTTCGGCGACCTGCACGTCCTGCAGGACATCGACCTGACCGTCCACCGCGGCGAGGTCGTCGTGGTCATCGGCCCCTCCGGGTCGGGCAAGTCCACCCTGTGCCGGGCCATCAACCGTCTCGAGACGATCGAGAAGGGCACGATCACCCTCGACGGCAAGCCGCTGCCGCAGGAGGGCAAGGCCCTGGCCAAGCTCCGTGCCGAGGTCGGCATGGTCTTCCAGAGCTTCAACCTCTTCGCGCACAAGACGATCCTCGAGAACGTCACGCTCGGCCCGATCAAGGTGCGCGGCCAGAAGAAGGCCGACGCCGAGAAGCGGGGCCGCGAGCTGCTCGAGCGCGTCGGCATCGCCCACCAGGCCGAGAAGTACCCCGCCCAACTCTCCGGCGGCCAGCAGCAGCGCGTCGCGATCGCCCGTGCGCTGGCGATGGACCCCAAGGTGATGCTCTTCGACGAGCCCACCTCCGCGCTGGACCCGGAGATGATCAAGGAGGTCCTCGACGTGATGGTCGATCTCGCCAAGCGCGGGATGACCATGGTCGTGGTCACCCACGAGATGGGCTTCGCCCGCACCGCCGCGGACCGGGTGATCTTCATGTCCGACGGGGCGATCGTGGAGGAGAACACCCCCGAGGAGTTCTTCACCAACCCGCGCTCGGAGCGGGCCAAGGACTTCCTCGGCAAGATCCTCAAGCACTGAGCCGCGCGCACCACCCCCCCTGCACTGACCCGCACCGACCACCAGCACCACGGGGCCGACCGGCTCGCGACAGAAGGAGACAGCTCATGCGACTCATCAAGACGAAGGCGGTGCTGGCGGCAGCCGGACTCGCCCTCTCCCTCGCCGCGTGCGGCAACGCCGGCGACGAGGAGAGCGACGCGCCGAAGGTCGATGCCAAGGAGAACGCCGCGGAGAACTTCGACGCCGGCACCCGGATGAAGGAGCTGGCCGAGGCCCGCAAGATCACCGTCGGCGTCAAGTACGACCAGCCCGGCCTCGGCTTCAAGGGCGCCACCGACGACATGCCGTCGGGCTTCGACATCGAGATCGCCAAGCTCCTGGTCGCCGACCTCGGGATCGACCCCAGCGACACCAGCAAGGTGACCTGGAAGGAGACCATCTCCGACAACCGCGAGCCCTTCCTCGAGGCCGGCGAGGTCGACCTCGTGCTCGCGTCGTACTCGATGACCGACGAGCGCCGCCAGGTGGTCGGCCAGACCGGGCCGTACATGATCACCGGCCAGCAGCTGCTGGTGAAGAAGGGCGGCGACATCCAGGGCGTCGAGGACATCAAGGGCACCGAGGTCTGCTCGGTGACCGGCTCCACCTCGCTGGAGAACGTCGAGGCCGAGGGCGCCAAGCCGCGCGGCTTCGACACCTACTCCGAGTGCCGCGACCAGGTCCTCAACGGCACCGTCGACGCGATGACCACGGACGGCTCGATCCTGCTCGGATACGCCGCCATCAACCCCGAGGAGCTCGAGGTCGTCGGCGAGGAGTTCTCCGAGGAGCGCATCGGCGTCGGCTACTCCAAGACCACCCCCGAGATGTGCGAGTGGATCAACGGCGTGCTCGAGGAGTCCTTCGAGAACGGCGACTGGGAGGCCGCGTGGGACGCGACGCTGGGCAAGTCCGGCGCCGAGGCCCCCGAGCCGCCCACCCTGGACGAGTGCCAGGCCTGATCACGACCCCTGCATGAGCGTGGGCCGGGCGAGCGCCCGGCCCACGCTCATGTCCCCTACGAACGGAAGGCGGTGAGCTGAGTGGACGACATCCTCTCCAACTTCGATCTTTACCTGCGCGCGTTCGGCATGGTCATCGCCCTGTTCGTCATCTCCGGGATCGCCTCGCTGATCCTCGGCGTCGCGCTCGCGGCGATGCGGGTGGGACCGGTCAAGGTGCTCGCCCGCGCGGCCGGGGTCTACGTGACCGTGGTGCGCAACACCCCGCTGCTGATGATCTTCATCTTCATGGCGATCGCGGCACCCAAGCTGGGCCTGACGTTCAACTCCGTGGAGGAGATCACCGACCGGCTGACCCCCGGCGACTGGTACGTCTCCGGCTTCTTCTTCCGCTCATGCCTGGCCCTGAGTCTCTACACCGCGGCGTTCGTGTGCGAGGCCTTCCGCTCGGGCATCAACTCGGTCCCCCTCGGCCAGGCCGAGGCGTCGCGGGCCATCGGCCTCACCTTCCTGGGCTCCATGCGCCACGTCGTGCTGCCGCAGGCGCTGCGCGCGACGCTGCCGCCGCTGGCCAGTGTCCAGATCGCCCTGATCAAGAACACCTCCATCGCCGGGGTCTTCGGGATCCTGGAGGCCACCGCCCGGATGAAGTACTTCTCCAACCGCAACGCCGACGAACGGGAGCTTGTCTTCATCATGTTCGCGATCGGCTACATCGTCATCGTGGAGGTCGTCTCCTTGGCGGCCAACCGACTCGAGAAGCGATGGGCGGTGGCCGCGCGATGAGCCACAGCGTCCTCTTCGATGCGCCGGGACCCCGCACCAAGGCCCGGCACCGGATCTACACGATCGCGGGCACCCTGCTGGTGCTGGCCGCGGCGGCGTTGGTGATCAAGCGCTTCTACGACTACGGGCAGCTCGAGTACTCCCTGTGGGAGCCCTTCGTGACTCCGCAGTACGTCCAAGCGCTCCTCGTGGACGGGCTGCTCAAGACCCTGCAGATGGCAGGTCTGTCGATCCTCTTCGCCGTGGTCTTCGGCGCCTTCTTCGGGATCGGCAAGCTCTCCGACCACGCGTGGGTGCGCTGGCCGTGCTGGCTGGTCGTCGAGTTCTTCCGGGCCGTCCCGGTGCTGCTGCTGATGATCTTCCTGTTCTTCGCCTACGGCGTCGGCGAGGGCGGCATCGGCGCCTACTGGAGCGTCGTGATCGCGCTGACGCTCTACAACGGCTCGGTGCTCGCCGAGATCTTCCGCGCCGGGGTGCTCGCCGTTCCCGCCGGACAGGCCGAGGCTGCCTATGCGATCGGGATGCGCAAGTCGCAGGTGATGCGGATCGTGCTGATGCCGCAGGCCGTGAAGATCATGCTGCCCTCGATCATCAGCCAGTGCGTCGTGGCCCTCAAGGACACCAGCCTCGGCTACGCCATCAGCGCGCCCGGCCTCACCTTCGTCGGCAAGCAGATCTACGGCGAGTTCGCCAACCAGGTCCAGGCCGCGCTGATCGTCACCGCGATCTACGTCACGGTCAACCTGATCCTGACCGGCGCCGCGACCTGGGTCCAGAAGAAGTACGTGGGCGAGAAGAAGCTGGTCGTGCCGGGCGCCGGGAACACCGACGGCCGGGCGGTCTGAACGCGCCGGCCTCGGCGGTCTCCCTGACGCGCCGTTTGGTCCCCAACGGCGAGGATTTCCGCCCGTAGCCCTCCGTCTCTGACCAATCGGCGTCCGCGCCGCCCGTCTGCCGGGGCACCGCGCCGTTGACGTCGTCCGCCGTGCGTGCGGGGTCGCCGATTGGGCAGAGACGGCAGCGCGATGCCCGGATTTCTCTCCGTTGGGGACCAAACGGCGGCCGGAGCGGAGCGAACGCCGGCATCACCTGCTCGGGGCGTCTGCGAGGATGCTGGCGTGAGCACGCCCAGGACCCGCAGCCGGATGACCAGCGGGGAGCGCCGCGCGCAGCTGCTCGGGGTGGCGCGGGCGCTGTTCGCCGAGCGCGGCTTCGACGGCACCTCGATCGAGGAGATCGCGGCCCGGGCCGGGGTGTCCAAGCCGGTGGTCTACGAGCACTTCGGTGGCAAGGAGGGCGTCTACGCGGTCGTCGTGGACCGCGAGGTCACCCAGCTGCTGACGGTGATGCAGGCCTCGCTGGTGGGGGGCCCGCGCCAGATCCTGGAGGGCGCGACGATGGCGCTGCTCGACTACATCGAGTCCTCGCCCGACGGCTTCCGGATCATCACCCGCGACAGCCCGATCGGGTCCTCGACGTTCCAGACGATCATCGGCGACGTCGTGGGGCGGGTCGAGGGCATCCTCGTCAACGAGTTCGCCCGGCTGGGGCTGGATGCGGCGCTGGCGCCGATGTACGCGCGGATGCTGGTCGGCATGGTCGCCTCGACCGGCCAGTGGTGGCTCGACTTCGGCGCCCCCGAGAAGCGTGAGGTGGCCGCGCACCTGGTCAACCTGGCCTGGAACGGCCTGTCCACGCTGGAGGCGGCACCGCGCGCCCTGCGCGTCACCTGACTCACCCGGCCGGCTGCGCGGCCAGCACCTCGACCCGGTTGCCGTGTCCGTCGAAGCTGTGGAGGCGCTGGTAGCCGGTGAAGCTGTACCGCTGCGTCCAGTCGACCTCGAAGCCCAGCCGGCGCAGCCGCTCCCCCACCTCCTCCAGCTCGGCGACCCCGTCCACGACGAGCGCCGGGTGCGCCTTGCGGGCGGGGGCGAACGGCGCCTCCACGCCGACGTGGATCTCCGCGGCTACCGCGCCGCGCGCGTCGTAGGCCCGGAACCAGGCGCCGCCGCGCGCGGCCAGCTCCTCGGGCTTGGCCACCTCGCTCAGGCCCAGCCCCTCTGCGTAGAAGCGGCGTGCCAGCGGCTCCCCGCCCTGGGGGCACGCCACCTGGACGTGGTGCAGCCTCATCGGCCCGCCTCCGCGCCGCCGGCCACCTGCGCCACCGCGAAGACCCGACGGAACGGCAGCACCACCCGGCCCTCCCGCGCCGGGTACGCCGCCCGCAGACGCTCCTTGAACTCGCCCTCGAACTCCGCACGCAGCCGCTCGGGCAGCGCCTGCAGCGTGGGCCGGGCCCCGGTGGCCGCGACCCACGCGAAGACCGGGTCCTCCCCCGCCAGCACGTGCAGGTAGGTGGTCTCCCAGGCGTCGACGCGGCAGCCCAGCCCGCTCAGCGCCTCCAGGTAGGTCGCGGCGTCGTGCGCCTGCGGCGTCGCCACGTCCGCGGTGTACGGCGCGAACCGCGGGTCGGCGGCCAGGTCACGGCGGATGGTGTGGCTGGGCTCCTCGAAGTTGCCGGGCACCTGGAGCGCCAGCCAGCCGCCGGGCGCCACCCGGCTCACCAGCGCGGGCAGCAGCTCGAGGTGGCCGGGCACCCACTGCAGGGTGGCGTTCGAGACCAGCACGTCCAGCGCCGGCTCCGGCTCCTGCGCGAGCCAGTCGCGCAGGTCCGCGACGACGAAATCGATGCCGGGCGCGTCGCGTCGGGCTCGGGTGATCATCTCGGTGGAGCTGTCCAGGCCGCGCACCTGCGCGCCCGGCCAGCGCTCGGCCAGCAGCCGGGTCAGGTTCCCGGGGCCGCAGCCCAGGTCGAGGACCCGGTCCGGGGCCTGCGCGCCCACCCGCTGGAGCAGCTCGACGAAGGGCCGACCGCGCTCATCGGCGTAGGTCAGGTACTGCCCGGGGTCCCAGCTCTGCATGTCGCCTCCAATTGTCTCGACGTCAAGACAGTTTGCAGGCGGACTTATCTCGATGTCAAGATTCTCGACCGGGGCGCTAGCATGGGCGCATGCGCGACGAGGTGGACGAGCTCGTCGAGGCGTGGGCGCGTGAGCGCGGCGACCTCGACCTGGGTCCGGTGGAGGTCTTCAGCCGGATCAGCCGTCTCGCGCGCCAGCTGGAGCTGGCCCGCCGCGCGGCGTTCACCGCCCAGGCGATCGAGCTGTGGGAGTTCGACGTGCTGGCCGCGCTGCGCCGCGCCGGCACCCCCTACGAGCTCTCCCCCGGCCGGCTGCTGCGCGAGACCCTGGTGACCAGCGGCACGATGACCAACCGGGTCGACCGGCTCGCCGCCCGCGGGCTCGTCGAGCGGCTGCCCGACCCGCGCGATCGCCGCGGGGTCCTGGTCCGCCTCACCGCCGAGGGCAAGACCCGCGTCGACGCCGCCTTCGAGGCCCTGGTCGCCGCCGAGCGCGACCTGCTCGCCGTACTCCCCGAGGCGCAGCGCCAGGAGCTGGCCGACAGCCTGCGGGCGCTGCTGTCGTCGTTCAGCTGAGCCCGCCGGCCTGATCGGCGCCCTCGGCCGTGTGGGAATCCCCGGTCGACCGGGGAAGCCTGATGTTGTCGGCCGAAATTTCGCCCGACATGTTCAGCGATACCCGGCCGACCGGGGAAACCGACACCGCGCCGGCCGCCCCACCCGTCACTCCAGCAGCTCTGCCGCCTGCAGCCACTCCAGCTCGATGTCCGCGCGGGTGCCGGCCAGCTCGCCCAGCTCCTTGGTCAGCTTCGCCATCCGCTCGTAGTCCTCGGAATGCGTGGCGAGCTCGGCGTTGATCTCGGCCTCGCGAGCGGTGAGCTTGGCCAGCTGCTTGTCGAGGCGGGCGACGGTCTTGCGCGCGGCCCGCTCCTCGGCGCTGCCGGCCTTGGCCTTCTTCGACCCTGGAGCGTTCCCGCCCGCAGCGCCCGCGGTCGAAGACGCCCCGGCCGAGCCCGACGCCGGTACGGCGGCCGCTGCCGCCAGCGCGGCGTCCTCGGCGGCCAGGTCGGCCGCGCGGCGCTCCAGGTACTCGTCGACGCCGCGCGGCAGCATCGCGATCTGGCCATCGCCCAGCAGCGCCCAGACCGAGTCGGTGACCCGCTCCAGGAAGTACCGGTCGTGGGAGACCACGATCAGGGTGCCCGGCCAGCCGTCGAGGAAGTCCTCGAGGACGTTGAGGGTGTCGATGTCCAGGTCGTTGGTGGGCTCGTCGAGCAGCAGCACGTTCGGCTCGAGCAGCAGCAGGCGCAGCAGCTGGAAGCGGCGCCGCTCGCCACCGGAGAGGTCGCCGATGCGCGCCGTGAGCCGGTCGCCGGTGAACCCGAACCGCTCCAGCAGCGACATCGCGGTGATCTCGCCGTCGGCGGTCTTGGTGACCCGGCGGATCCGCTCCACCGACGGCAGCACCCGCTCGGTGGGGTCGAGGTCGTCGAGCTGCTGGGTGAGGTGCTGCAGGGAGACGGTCTTGCCGGTCTTCACCCGCCCCGAGGCCGGCTCGAGCAGGCCGCCGATCAGCGACAGCACCGAGGTCTTGCCGGCCCCGTTCACCCCGACGATGCCCACCCGGTCGCCGGGACCCAGCCGCCAGGTGGCGTGGTGCAGCAGCGTGCGCTCGCCGCGCACCAGGTCGACGTCCTCGAGGTCGATGACGTCCTTGCCGAGGCGCTGGGTGGCGAACTTCTGCAGCTCCAGGCGGTCGCGCGGCGGGGGCACGTCGGCGATCAGCGCGTTGGCGGCGTCGATGCGGAACTTCGGCTTCGCGGTCCGCGCCGGGGCGCCGCGGCGCAGCCAGGCGAGCTCCTTGCGGGCGAGGTTCTGGCGGCGCGTCTCGCTGGCCGAGGCCTGCCGGGTGCGCTCCGCCTTGGCCAGCACGTACGCCGCGTAGCCGCCCTCGTAGGCGTCCACGACCCCGTCGTGCACCTCCCAGGTCCACTGGCAGACCTCGTCGAGGAACCACCGGTCGTGGGTGACAACGACCATCGCCGAGGGGCGGTTCACCAGGTGCTGGGCCAGCCACGCGACCGCCTCCACGTCCAGGTGGTTGGTCGGCTCGTCGAGGATGATCAGGTCGTGGTCGCCCAGCAGCAGCGCCGCGAGCGAGCAGCGTCGGCGCTCGCCGCCGGAGAGCCCGAGCACCGGGCGGTCCAGCGAGACGCCCGCGAGCAGCACCTCGACGACCTCGCGCATCGCGTAGTCGGCCGCCCACTCGTGGTCCTCGCGACCGCCGAGGACGGCCTCGCGCACGGTGTGGGTGTCGACCAGCTCGTCGCCCTGGTGCAGGTAGCCGATGTGCAGCCCGCGCGAGCGGGAGACCCGGCCGCTGTCGGGCTCCTCCAGGCCGGCCATCACCTCCAGCAGCGTGGTCTTGCCGTCGCCGTTGCGCCCGACGATGCCGATCCGCTCGCCGGCGGCGATGCCGAGCGAGACGTCGGTCAGCAACGGCCGGATGCCGTAGGACTTCGAGACCTTCTCGAGGTTGATCAGGTTGGACATCAGGAGTACCTCACGAGGTGTGCGCCGGCGACAGGGCCGTTGGCGACGAGGACGACAGGGGAGACGGTCTCCAGCTCGCCCGCGACCGCGCGGGCGTGGGGGCCGGAGGAGCAGAGGAAGACGACGGTGGGCCCGGACCCGGAGACCATGCCGCGCAGGGCCCCGGCCTCCTCGCCGCGGGCGATCACCTCGCCCAGGTCGGGGCGCAGGTCGATCGCGGGGGCCTGCAGGTCGTTGTGCAGCGTGGCCGCCAGCAGGGCCGGGTCCCGGGCCGCGAGCGCCCCGAGCAGCGCCCGCGCCGGAGCCGGGGTGGGGCCGGCGTCGGGGAAGAGCCGGTCGTAGTGCCGGTAGACCTCGGGGGTGGACAGGCCCCGGTCCGAGGGCACGACCACCCACCACCAGGGCCCCTCGTCGGCGAGCGGCTCCACCACCTCGCCGCGCCCGGTGCCCAGCGCGGTGCCGCCCACCAGCGCGAACGGGACGTCGCTGCCCAGCTCGGCCGCGATCCGCAGCAGGTCGGCGTCGGAGGTGCCGAGGTCCCACAGCCGGTCCAGGGCGACCAGCGCCGCGGCCGCGTCGGCCGAGCCGCCGGCCATCCCGCCGGCCACCGGGATGGCCTTGGTGACGCTGAGCGCGGCGTGCGGCTCGATGCCGTGGTGCGCGGCCAGCAGCCGGGCCGCCTTCCACGCGATGTTCGACCCGTCCAGCGGGACCGCGCCCGCGTCGACGTACGGCGCGGGCTCGACGGCGATGCTCAGCCCCTGGCCCGGCGCGGCGCTCAGATCGTCGTGCAGCCCGACCGCCTGGTAGACGGTGACCAGCGGGTGGAAGCCGTCGGGCCGTGGCGCACCGACGCCCAGGTGGAGGTTGATCTTGGCGGGGGCTCGGACGGTGACAGGGGCGGGGACGTGGACCGCCGCGGTCACCGGGCGCCCTCCCCGGCCGGCGTCACGCCGTCCTCGGCACCGGCGTCCTCGACACAGGCGGCCTGGGCCAGCGCCAGGCCCTCGGCGATCCGCGCGAACTCGACGACCCCGATCTGCTCGCCGCGGGTGTTCGGCTCGACGCCCGCCGCGGCCAGCGCGGCCCCGGCGATCTCGGCCGAGCCCGCCAGGCCACGCAGCGCCGCGCGCAGGGTCTTGCGCCGCTGCGCGAACGCCGCGTCCACCACCGCGAAGACCTGCTCGCGGGTGGCGGTGGTCGCCGGCGGCTCGCGCCGGGTCCAGGCGACCAGGCCGGAGTCGACGTTGGGCGCGGGCCAGAACACGTTGCGTCCCACGGCCCCGGCGCGGCGCACCTCGGCGTACCAGGCGGCCTTCACCGACGGCACGCCGTACACCTTGGAGCCGGGACCGGCGGCGAGCCGGTCGGCCACCTCGGCCTGCACCATCACCAGCCCGCGCTCGAGCGAGGGCAGCAGCTCCAGCATGTGCAGCAGCACCGGGACCGACACGTTGTAGGGCAGGTTGGCCACCAGCGCGGTGGGCGCCGGGCCCGGGATCTCGCGCACCCGCAGCGCGTCCGCGTGGACCACCTCGAAGGCGTCCACGTGGTCGGGGGCGTAGGTCGCGATCGTCGCGGGCAGCTCGTCGGCGAGCCGTTCGTCGAGCTCGACGGCCACCACCCGCCGCGCGACCGCGAGCAGGGCCAGCGTCAGCGAGCCGAGCCCGGGGCCGATCTCGATGACCACGTCGTCGGGGCCGATCCCGGAGTCGCGCACGATGCGGCGCACCGTGTTGGGGTCGATGACGAAGTTCTGCCCGCGCTGCTTGGTGGGGCGCACGTCGAGTCGCGCGGCGAGCGAACGCACCTCCGCCGGGCCGAGAAGTCTCGGCCCGGCGGAGGTGGAGGCGGCCGGTGGGCCCTGGTCAGGCATTCCACCAGCGTAGTCGGCGCGCTGCGTGGTCAGCGGGGCAGACCCAGCTGCGCGGAGCAGTGCGGCCAGGCGCCGTAGCCACCGGAGGCGTCGCGCAGCTTCGTGGCGACGGCGATCTGGGTCTCGCGGCTGTGCGAGCTGGGCAGCCCGGTGCCGCCGTAGGCCTGCCAGGTGGACAGCGAGAACTGCAGTCCGCCGTAGTAGCCGTTGCCGGTGTTGATGGCCCAGTTGCCGCCGGACTCGCACTGCGCGAGCCGGTCCCACACGCTGTTGCCGGAGGCGTAGTTGGTGCTCGGCGCCGCCGGCTCGGCGGGACGCTCCTTGGTACCGACCCGCACGATCTCGTCGACCGGACGCTTGACGACCTTGGAGCGCACCACCTCGGTGCGCACCAGCTCACCGTCGCGGTAGGTCAGCCGGTAGGTGACGTCGCGCTTGCCGGGGACGCCCTCGCGCTGGACCTCGTCCTCGTCCTCGTACATCGAGGGGTCCTTCTTCTTCACGGTGTCGAAGTCGATGCTCTCGCCGCGCGCCTGCTTGGTGACGACCCTGACCTTGGTGACGACGATCTTGTCGCCGCTCTCCACCTGGGCCTTGAGCCGCGGCTTCACCTCGTCGTCGTCGTCGTGCTTGACGCCGAGCTCCTCGAGAGCCTCCTGCACGGTGAGCGCGTGGACCTTGTCGGCCTTGACCTTCTTGCCGGCGACCAGGACCGTCAGCTTCTTCGCCGTGACCACCTCGAGGGCCAGGCCCTCGCGGCTGATGTCGGCGCTGCGGCTCACCGAGAGGTCGGCGCCGCCGAAGCGGCGCCCGATCTCGTCGAGCGCGCCCTGCACGTCGGTGGAGTTGACCCAGTGGGTCTTCGTCTCGCCGTCGACGCTCAGCTCGAGCGGCCGGCCGAAGCGGACGGTGATCCGGTCCCCGTCGCTCACCTTCTGGTCGGGGTCGGGGGCGACGATGTCGTGCTCGCCCACCTCGATGCCCTCGTCCTCGAGGACCTCGCCGACGGTCCCGGCCATGGCGGAGACGCTGCGGGCCTCGCCGTCCAGGGAGAGGGTGACCTTCTTGGTCAGCATGGAGTATCCGACCGTGCTGCCGGCCACAGCCAGCACCACCAGGGTCGCCACGGTCACCAGAATGGCTCTGTTCCGACCCAGGCGGGCCAGCTTGCTAGTCAGCGTGCTCTGCACGATTCTCCGAACGTCGTCCTGTCCGGTTCTCGGGTGCCGGGGCATCCCCGCACGTGACACCGGTGGCGCTGGTGACGTCGAGCTGCGTGCGTGGGTCTCGGCGGCCTGGACGCCAGGGGAAGACGTCCGCTTCGCCCGCTCAGCTGCGGACGGCTGCCCGTTGGGGGCCACCTCTTGCTCCGGTCGGGAGTCCCGATTCCGGCTGTCAGTCACACGACAGTAACGGCGGATCCCGCCATATCAAACTCCGCCGGGACCCGCACATCGGGGTGGTGACGCGATTCACCCGGCTCCCGAGCCCCGCCGACGGCTACCAGGCGCCCCCGAAGACGGCCGTCGTGGTGGCGTCCACGGCTGCGCACAGCGCCTCCAGGTCCTCGCCCCGGGTCTCGGCCATCACCCGCAGCGTGAGCGGGATCAGGTACGACGCGTTGGGCCGGCCCCGGTACGGGTGGGGCGTGAGGTACGGCGCGTCGGTCTCCACCAGCAGCCGGTCCTGCGGCGCCACCACCAGCGCGTCGCGCAGCGGTTGGGCGTTCTTGAAGGTGACCGTCCCGGAGAAGCTCAGGTGCGCGCCGCGGTCCAGGCAGGCCCGGGCGAAGTCGGCGTCGCCGGAGAAGCAGTGCATCACCCACCGCTGCGGGGCGCCCTCGCTGTCGATCACCTCCAGCACCTGCGCGTGGGCGTCGCGGTCGTGGATGACCAGGGTCTTGTCCAGCCGCTTGGCCAGGTCGATGTGGCGCCGGAAGCTCTCGACCTGCGCCGCGCGGCCCTCCTCGCCGGTGCGGAAGTGGTCGAGGCCGGTCTCCCCCACCGCGCGCACCTTGTCGTGGGCGCCGGCGAGCCGCTCGATCTCGGCCAGCGCCTCCTCCAGCCGGCCCTCGGCGGCCAGCCGCGGAGCCTCGTTGGGGTGCAGCGCAACGCCCGCCACCAGCGCGTCGTAGCGCTCGGCCGCCTCCACCGCCCAGCGCGCGCCGGGCAGGTCGCAGCCGATCTGCACGATCCGGGTCACGTTCACCTCGGCCGCCGCGGCCAGCGCCCGGTCGGTGCCGAGCCAGTGCTCGCCCTCGGGTCCGTCGGCGATGTCGAGGTGGCAGTGGTTGTCCACCACCGGGTGCGGCAGCGGCTCGGGTGCGGGCGGACGGGTCCGGTCGCGTCGGCTGCCCTGCTCGTCTGTCTCGGCGCGGGCTCGGGTGGGCTGCTCGGTCACGCCACCGAGGCTAACCCGCGGCCCGCGAGGCTAGCTGGCGGCCCGCGTACCGACGGAGGCGATGCGCTCCAGGACGATCGGCGCCAGCAGCTCGGGTGCCTGCGCCGGGATCCAATGCGAGACGCCCTCGAGCACCCGCAGCTCGTAGGGCGCCTTCACGCACGCCTCGGTCAGCTCCGCGCCCTTGCGGGCCAGCGCCACGTCGCCGTCGCTCCACACGTGGGTGGTCGGCACCGTGACCGGACGGCGCAGGACCGACGCGCCGGCCAGAGAGAGGGGCAGCGCCCGGTACCAGGCCAGCCCGCCCGGCAGCGCGCCGTACTCGAGGATCTCGCGGCGGAACCGGGCCACGCCGTCGGCGTCCATGCCCGCGGCGCGCAGCGCGTCCTCGACGCGGCCCGGGCTGGTCCGGGCCAGCACCTCGGGCAGGATCGGAGTCTGGAACAGGCCCATGTACAACGAGCGCAGCGCCTGGGTGGAGCGCACCATCGAGCCGAGGAACGCCGCCGGGTGCGGCACCGAGACCGTCACCAGCGAGCGGCACAGCTCGGGTCGGGTGGCGGCCAGGCCCCAGGCGACCATCGCCCCCCAGTCGTGGCCGACGAGGTGGACGCGCTCGGTGCCGGTCAGCAGCCGGATCTCCTCGATCAGCGCCTCGACGTCGGCGACCAGGTTGCTCAGCCGGTACGCCGCGCGCCCGCGCGGGCGGGCGCCCGGGGAGTAACCGCGCTGGTCGGGGGCGAAGGTGCGCACCCCGGCCGCGTTGAGGGCCGCGGAGACCTGCGCCCAGGAGCTGGCGCGCTCGGGGAAGCCGTGCAGGAGCACCGCGATCTCGCCGGAGCCGGCGGCGGTCCTGTCCGCGGGCAGCGGGCCGGAGTCGGTGACGTCGAAGGTCAGCCCGTCGCGGGTGTACGTCGTGAGTCGGTCGCTGATGGGCATGTGTCCTCCGTGGGGGGTCGTTCCGGGCTGACGGGTCAGGATCTGTGCACCTCGTTGTAGACCTCGCGCTTGGGGACACCGGCGCGCCGGGCCACCTCGACGATCGCGTCCTTGCGGGAGGTACCCACCTGCTCCAGCTCCAGCACCGCGGCGCGCAGGCTGTCGGGGTCCGAGGCGACGTCGTGCCCGACCTCGGCGCCGCGGACCACGATCGTCACCTCCCCGCGCACCCCCTCCGCGGCCCACTCGACCAGGTCGGCGAGCGCGCCGCGGCGTACCTCCTCGTGGGTCTTGGTCAGCTCGCGGCAGACCGCGCCCGCGCGGTCCTCGCCGAACGCGTCGCGCATCGCGGCCAGGGCCGCCTCGGTGCGGTGCGGCGCCTCGAAGAACACCATCGTCCGCTCCTCCCCGGCCAGCGCGGCGAGCCGCCGGCCGCGCTCGCCGGCCTTGCGGGGCAGGAACCCCTCGAAGCAGAAGCGGTCCACCGGCAGCCCGGAGACGGCCAGCGCGGTGAGCACCGCCGAGGGCCCGGGGACCGAGGTGACGGTGACGTCGTGCTCGACGGCGGCGGCGACCAGCCGGTAGCCGGGGTCCGAGACGCTCGGCATCCCAGCGTCGGTGACCAGCAGCACCCGCTTGCCCTCGAGCAGCGCCTCGAGCAGCACCGGGGTCCGCGCCGCCTCGTTGCCCTCGAAGTAGGACACCACCCGCCCCGTCACGCTCACGCCCAGCTCGGAGGTCAGCCGCCTGAGCCGGCGGGTGTCCTCGGCGGCGACCACGTCGGCGCCGGCCAGCTCGCTGGCCAGGCGCGGCGGAGCGTCCTCCACCCGGCCGATCGGAGTGCCCGCCAGGACCAGGACACCGGGAGCGGTCGCGTCTGCTGTCATGGCCCGATCATCGCAGGCGCACTCAGTACAGTTCCGAGCGTGACGACGACCGGTCTCTCCCGCACCGCCACCGGCGACGTCGTCCCGACCGCCCAGGAGCGGGCAGAGGCGCCGCTGCGGGCGCTGCGCGGCAGCCCCCGCGAGCGGCTGCTCGGCTGGGTGGCCGCACTCGGGGCGGGGCTGCTCGCGCTGTTCCTGCGCGTCTGGCGCCTCGACACGCCGCACCAGTTCTCCTTTGACGAGACCTACTACGCCAAGGACGCCTGGTCGCTGCTCAAGCACGGCTACGTCCGCGAGTACGACGACGGCGCCGACGAGGCGATCCTGGCCGGCGAAACCGGGGGCCACTGGCTCGAGGACCCGTCGATGATCGTCCACCCCGACGTGGGCAAGTGGCTGATCGCGCTGGGCGAGAAGGCGTTCGGGATGGACCCGTTCGGCTGGCGCATCGCCTCGGCGGTGGTCGGCGCGCTGATGGTCGTGGTGATGGTGCGCCTCGCGCGGCGCCTCACCGGCTCCACGGCGCTCGGTCTGCTGGCCGGGCTGCTGCTGTGCTTCGACGGGCTGCAGCTGGTGCTCTCCCGGCTCGCCCTGCTCGACATCTTCCTGGCCTTCTTCCTGCTCTGCGCCGTGCACTGCCTGGTGGCCGACCGGCAGTCCTCACGGGCCCGGCTGGCGCGGCTGGTGCCGGGCCAGGTGAGCGGCGGCTGGGGGCCGGTGCGGGCGATGCTCTGGCGGCCCTGGCTGGTCGCCGGCGGGGTGTGCTTCGGGCTCGCCGTCGGCACCAAGTGGACCGCGCTGTTCCCGATGGCCGCCTTCGGGCTGCTGGTCTGGCTGTGGAGCGCCGGGGCGCGCCGCTCCTTCGGGGTCCGGCTGCCGATCCTGCGCTCGGCGCTGGTCGACGGCGTGCCGGCCTTCCTGCAGCTGGTCGGCGTGGCCTTCGTGGTCTACGTGGCCACCTGGACCGGCTGGCTGGTGCACGCCGAGGAGTACGAGCAGGCGCTCTCGCAGACCCAGTACACGACCCACGACGGCGGCGAGCAGTGGCCGACCGCCACCGAGCCCGACGCCGAGGGCCTCGGCGAGGTCGTCCAGTCGCTGCGCTCGCTGGCCTACTACCACCGCGACGTCTTCACCTTCCACACCCAGTTCCTCGACGACAGCGAGCACACCTACGCCTCCTCGCCGTGGGGCTGGCTGCTGCTCAACCGGCCCGTCGGCGTCGACGCCCAGCTCGACATCCAGCCCGGTGACCAGGGCTGCGACGCCCCCGAGGGCAGCGACTGCCTGCGCCAGGTGCTGCTGCTCGGCACGCCGGTGCTGTGGTGGGGCGGGGTGCTCGCGCTGATCTTCTCGGCGGTGGTGTGGGTCGGCCAGCGCGACTGGCGCTTCGGCCTGTGCGTGGTCGGCACGCTGTCCACCTGGCTGCCGTGGGTGCCCAACGCGGACCGGCCGATCTTCTTCTTCTACGCGATCGCGACGCTGCCCTTCCTGGTGCTCGCGCTCACCCTGACGATGGGCAGGCTGATCGGCTCACGCCCCGCCGGCGGCGCGGCGGCCGCGACCCCGCGGCGTACGGCGGGAGTGGTCGCGGCCGGGTCGTTCTTCATGCTGGTGCTGGTGAACTTCGCGTGGTTCTGGCCGATCTGGACCGACGAGCTGCTCACCCACTCCGAGTGGATCGACCGGATCTGGTTCTCCCGCTGGATCTGAGCCCGGCGCTGCCGCGCTGGCTACGCTCGGTCGGGTGACTGCCCCCGCCGCGGACCGCGCCCGCCAGATCACCGTGACGCTCGACTCCGACCCCACGCTCCCGGCCCCGGCCGGGCGGGCGTTCTCGATCTGGTCGGTGGTCTCTCTGGGCTGGGTGTGCGTGGCCACCTGCGCGGTCCGGGCATGAGCGGCTTCCGGCCCGGCTGGGAGGCCTTCCCGGCGGCGCTGCTGGCCTTCTGGACCGAGCGGCACCTGTGCACGCTGACCACGCTGCGCGCCGACGGCACCCCGCATGTGGTGCCGGTCGGGGTGGCGCTCGACCACGAGCGGCGCTGCGGGTGGGTGATCACCTCGGCGACCTCGCACAAGGCCCGCCAGGTGCGCGCCGCCGGAGCCGGCGGGGCGGTGGTCGCCGCCTGCCAGGTGGACGGGCGACGGTGGTCGACGCTGGAGGGACGCGCGGTGCTGCTCGACGACCCGGCGTCGGTGCGTCGCGCCGAGCAGATGTACGCCGCGCGCTACCGGGCCCCGCGCGTCAACCCGCAGCGCGTGGCGCTGCGGGTCGACGTGGACAGGTTCCTGGCCTCGCCGAGCCTGCTCGGCTGAGGGCCGGGCGAGGCCGGGCCGGCCGGTCGGCTCAGCGGTGGATCGGGCGCGGCAGGCTCTTGTTGGCGACCCGGTTCTCGGAGTCGATCATCCAGGCGAGCTGCTCGAGGCGCTCGAGGATGGTGTGCAGGATGTCGGCCGTGGTCGGGTCCTCGGCGTCCACCTCGTCGTGGATACGGCGCGCGGTGCCGCACACGGCGTACAGCGCGGCGGTGATCAGGTCGACGCACTCGGCGGTGTTGACCTCGCCGGCCGGGAACTGCGGCAGGCTGCTCTGCTCCGCGACGGCCTGGGCGCGCCCGTCGGGGGTGATGTAGATGGCGCGCATCCGCTCGGCGACCTGGTCGGAGAACTCGCGCGCGGCGTCGACGACCTCGTCGAGCTGCAGGTGGAGGTCGCGGAAGTTGAGGCCGACCACGTTCCAGTGGGCCTGCTTGCCCTGCACGTGCAGGTCGACCAGGTCCACGTGGAGCTGCTGGAGGTGGGACGCCAGCTGCTCGGACGCCTGGAACGGCGGGCGGGCGACGTGCTGGGTGGTGCTCTGGGTCGTCTCGGTCATGGTTCTTCTCCTCCTGTAGGCGCTTCGGGCAACCATGCCACCTTTTCTGGAACCATTCCAGTAAGGGTTACCTCAGACGGTGCTCACCTCCCGCAGCCCGGCCCGCTCGAGCAGCTCGCGGGCGCCGGCCAGCAGCTCGGGGGTCGCCTCGGGAAGGTGCTGGTGCTCGGGGCGCACCCCGTGGCGGCGGAAGCCGAGGACGACCACCCGCAGCGCCGGGTCCAGCGCCGCGAGCCACTGCGCGGTGCGCTCCAGCTGCTCGGCGCTGTCGTTGAGCCCGGGCACCAGCAGCAGCCGCACCTCGTGCAGCCGCCCGTGGGCATGCAGGTGCCGGATGGAGTCCAGGACCAGGTCGTTGCGGCGCCCGGTGAGCCGCTGGTGGACCTCGGGGTCCAGTGCCTTGAGGTCGATCATCGCCCCGTCCAGCACCGGCAGCAGCCGGTCCCACACGTTGCGCACCGCGAAGCCGTTGGAGTCGACGAACGTGGTCAGCCGCGCGCACGCGGGGTCGGCACGCACTGCGGCGAACAGCTCGCGGACGAAGGGGTACTGCGTGGTCACCTCGCCACCGGAGACCGTCACCCCGCTCAGGTAGGGCGCCGCCACCCGGATCTCGGCGAGCAGCTCCGCCACGCTCGCCCGGCGGGCGGTGGGGCACCGGCGCGGGATCGTCTCGGGGTTGTGGCAGGCGATGCAGTCGAAGGAGCAGCCTTGCACGAAGACCACGTAGCGGTTGCCCGGGCCGTCGACCCAGGAGAAGTCGATCACGTCCGCGAGCCGCCCGGTCGTGGTCAGCATCGGCTCACCCCTCGCCGAGCTCCCGGGCGAGCACCCGCTTGGGCGCGCGCCGCTCGACATGGGACTGCTCCACCGAGCCCGCGCCGAGGAACGTGCTCGCGTGCCGGGCGCCTTCCTCGATGCGCGCCAGGTCGGACTTGCGCACCAGGTAGCCGGTGATCCGGATGAAGTCGTTGCTGTCGAGGTTGAAGGTGATGTCGCGCATCCCGGTGCGGAAGGCGCCGCGGATCACGTCGACGACGGCCGCGGGGTTGCGCCGGGCGGTCTCGTCGAAGGCAAGGATGTCGCTGACGCCCGCGGCGAAGAGCCGGTGGTTGGGGGTCACGGTCCGCAGGTGGCGCAGCAGCCCGGGCTCCTCCCCGATCGGGATCCGAGCTCCCGCGGTGACGTCGACGTCGCTGTCGATGCCCGACTGGCTGTGCAGCATCGCCCGGGCACCGAACCCCTCGCAGTAGGGCAGCGGGCGCTCGGCGACGAGGCGGTGCACGGTCTGCAGGATCTGCAGCGCCAGCTCGTCGGCGGCGGCGTCGTGGCCGTAGCGTCCCGCGGACCCCTCGTGCTCGAGCACCAACCCGACCGCCTCGGCCAGGCCGTAGATGCCGAACATCGCCGAGAACCGGTCCAGGTGGACCAGCCCCTCGGCGACCAGCCAGGAGTGCTCGAAGAAGCGCGCCTGCTCGACCAGGTGGCGGGTGCGGGCCTCGATCAGCTCCGCGGCCAGCTCGACGTAGCGGGGCAGCACCTCGGTGAGGAACGACTCGCGCGAGCCCCGGTGGCGCAGCGCCGCCTCGCGCAGGTTCAGCCGCACGAGCGTGTGGGCGCCCCCGCCGGCGCGCAGCGAGTTGTAGCACGACGCCACGCCGTACGCCGGGCCCAGGTCGGCGACCATCATCGGATGGTTGACGAAGTGCGGCTTCGCGCACGCGAACACGGTCTCCACCGCATCGCGCACGTAGTCGTCGGGGGTCTGCTCGGGGTCGACCTTCAGGGTGAGGTTGGGGACCACCTGCAGCAGCTCGCGCTCCAGGCGCAGGGCCGTCCGGCCGACCCGGGTCTCGGCCGGGCCGAGGTTGGCGTGGGTGAAGGCGTCGGGGAACATCCGGTCCAGCGAGATCCAGAACAGCCGCAGGCTCCGGTACAGCCGCTCGTCCTCGACACCCGCGGCGAAGGGCTCCAGGAGCGCATCGAGGTCCCCCAGCCAGACCGGGTAGCCGGTGATGGAGGGGACCTGGGAGTAGGCGATGAGCAGCGTGCTGAGCGCCTCGTCCAGGTCGGTGGCCGGGCCGAGCTCGAGGAACGCCGAGCCGTCGCGCAGCAGCTTGGCGTAGTCGGGCAGCACGTAGCGCGGACGGAAGGGCGCGTTGCCCTCGTACATGTCGCAGATGACGCGCTTGTCCAGCGCCCGCGCACACGCCGCGGAGACCGGCGGCGGCGCCAGCGCGCTCTCGGCCAGGGCGGCCAGCCGCTGCACACGCTGGTGGTAGGTCAGCGTCTCGTCGTCGATCAGGGCGCGGGCGCGGGTGCGTAGCTCGTCGGACTCCACCAGCCCAGGGTCCCGGGCGAGGGCGCCGGCGAAGTAGGGCCGAACGGCCTCAACGGCGAGAGCCCCGAGGCACGGGGCGCTCGGGGCTCTCGGGATGGAGCGGGACAGGTGATCGGGTCAGGCGATGGTGCCGGTGCCCTCGGCCTCGACCCGGTCGTCATGGAGCAGCTCGCCCTCGGCGTCGACCGGGGTGATCGACACGTCGAAGGTGATCGGCGAGTTCGGCTGGTGCTTGAAGTTCTCGGCGTAGGAGTACTGCTGGCCGGAGCCGAGCGTGTACACCCCGGGCTCCCGGAAGGAGCCCGGCACCGTGGCGTCGTCGTTCAGCCCCTTCTCCTCGAAGAGCGCTTCGTCGACGACGGCGTCCATGCCCTGCATCCACTCCCAGTCGTCGTAGCGGGCGGAGATGCTGACCAGGCTGATGCTGAGGTCGATGGGGTCGCCGTTGTTGGTGACGACGTAGTTGACGAAGACGATCTCGTCGCCCTTGGCCAGCAGCGGCTTGTTGGTCTTCGGGTCCGCGAACTGGCCGTCCCTCGTCGCCTTCGCGGTGCCGACCTGGTAGACCTCGACGGTGACGTCGCCGGCCTCGATGGTGGAGATCAGCTCGCCGTCGGTGACGACCGGGTACGCCCAGTCCGGCTGTCCTCCCCCGGACATCGACTCGGACTCCTCGGACTCCTCGGGCTCCTCGGACTCGGCTGCCTCGTCTGCGGACGGCGACTCCTCGGCGGCGGAGCTGTTCTCCGCCTTCGGCTCCTCGGAGTCGTCCGAGCAGGCGCTGAGCCCCAGCAGGCTGACGGTGGCGACGGCCGCGACGGCCATCCGGACGGAACGAGTCGAGCGCATGAAGTGCATTCCCCCTCTGAGAAAGCTGAGATCGCCGCCCCGACGGCGTCGAGAACTCGCCGATCTCCCGGCTGAACCTTCCACGCCCCCTCCCCCCACAAACCTCGCGACCCGTCAATGCCTCGACCGTCTAGACGGGGTGTCGCGGCGCCACTGACGGGTCGACCAGCAACGGGTGAGCCAGGCATGACACCCGTCATGGCCAGGTCGTGACAGGTGAGCCAGGGCCGGCCGCGCTCGTCGGCCGATGCTGGATGCATGACGATCCCAGCGATCCGCACCTGTGGCCTGAGCAAGGCCTTCTCCCTCGCCGACGGCTCCACCGTGACCGCCGTCCACTCCGTCGACCTGACCGTCCAGCCCGGTGAGATCGTGGCCTTCCTCGGCCCGAACGGCGCCGGCAAGACCACCACCGTCGACATGCTGCTCGGGCTCACCTCGCCCACCTCCGGCAGCGTCGAGATGTACGGCGTGGCGCCGCGGCGTGCGGTGGCCGAGGGGCGGGTCAGCGCGGTGATGCAGAGCGGCGGCCTGCTGCCCGACTTCACCGTGCTGGAGACCGTGCGCGCCATCGCCGCGTTGCACCGGCGCCGCGACCGGGTCGACGACGCCGTCGAACGGGCCGGGCTCGCCTCGCTCACGGGCCGCCGGGTGGGCGCCTGCTCCGGTGGCGAGCAGCAGCGGCTGCGGTTCGCCCTCGCCCTGCTGCCCGACCCCGACCTGATCCTGCTCGACGAGCCCACCACCGGCATGGACGTTCACGCCCGCCAGTCGTTCTGGGAGGCGATGCGCGCCGACGCCGCCGGCGGGCGCACGATCGTCTTCGCCACCCACTACCTCGCCGAGGCCGACGAGTTCGCCGAGCGGACGGTGCTGATGCGGGCCGGCCGGATCGTCGAGGACGGGCCGACCGCCGACGTCCGGGCGGCGTTCGGCAGCAGAACGATCACCTTCACTCCGCCGCCCGCCGCCCTCGACCGGGACGGCGTGGCTCCTGCCTGGCTGGCCCGGGTCCGGGAGGCCCTGGGCCCGTTGGGCGTCGACGAGGTGACCGTGTCGAGCGCCAGCCTGGAGGCGGCGTTCCTCAGCCTGACCGCCGGCGACCCGCCCACCACCGGCACCCCCAGCCCCGCCCACGACCTGACCGGAGCCCTCCGATGACCAGTACCGTCGCCCTCCCCTCCCCCCGGACGTCCGGCGCGCTCACCGGCTACGCGCTGCTCGACCTGCGCCGCCAGCTGCGCGACCGGGTCTCGATGTTCTTCGTCGTCGGCCTGCCGACGTTCATGTACGTGGTGTTCGGGCTCGGCTCGGAGGACTCCGTGGGCAGCGGCAACGTCTCGATGTACGTGATGGTGTCGATGGCGGCGTACGGCGCGGTGACCGCGACGACCCACGTCGCCGGCGGCGCCGCCACCGAGCGGACCATGGGCTGGGGCCGCCAGCTCGCGCTCACCCCGCTGCGGCCCCTCTCGTTCGTCTCCCTCAAGGCCGCGCTGGCGATGGTCGTCGCCGCGGTCCCGATCGCGGCCATCTACGCGCTCGGCGCGCTCACCGGTGCGGAGGGCTCGGCCTCCGACTGGGTGCTGTCCGCGCTCGTGGTGTGGGCGGGCTCGGCGCTGTTCGCGGTCTACGGCCTGGCGGTGTGCCTGTTCTTCCGCAGCGAGAACGCCGTCTCCATCGCCTCGGGGCTGATCGTGATCATGGCCTTCCTGGGCAACGTGTTCACCCCGATGTCCGGGCTGATCCTCGAGGTGGGCCGCTTCTCCCCGCTCTACGGCTACGCGGCCCTGGCGCGCTATCCGATCACCGAGGGACGGCTCAGCGACGGCTCGCACGAGACGGTGTGGCTCCCGGTCGCTAACGTGCTCGTGTGGACGGTGATCTTGGTGGGCCTGGCGCTGTGGGGCGTACGACGCAGCCGGGAGCGGGCGTGAGCACCGCCAGCCCGCCCCTCCCGGTCTCGCCCGCCTCGCCGGTCTCGCCGGTCTCGCCCTGGGAGCGCTTCACCTGGGTCTTCGCCGGGATCTGGCTGGTCTTCCTGGTCTACCCGGTCTTCGCGACGCTCGAGAGCGGGCACTCGCCGCTCGTCATCGGCATCGGTCTCGGGCTCCTCGCGGCGTTCGGGGCCGTGTACATGGTCGGCTTCGGAGCGCTCGACGACCGGCCGTGGCCGGTGTTCGCGACGCTGGTGGCCCTCGCCGCCGCGACGACCCCGATCATCGGGATGCGGGCGATCGACCTGACGCCGTACCTGGGCGCCGCCGCGGCGCTGCTGCTGCCGGCTCCCTGGTGGCCGCGGGTGACCTTCGCCGTCGCGCTGCTGCCGCTGATCCCGGCGCTCACCGACAGCGGGTTCCCGACGTTCTTCTTCCTGATGGTGTGGCCGATCATCGTCGCGATGGTGCTGCTGCGGCTCTTCATCCAGGGCGAGCGGCGCTTCGACCAGACCCGCTCGATGCTGGCGTTGGCCGCGGAGCGCGAGCGGGTCGCGCGCGACGTCCACGACGTGCTCGGCCACTCGCTCACCGCGCTCAGCATCAAGGCCGAGCTGGCCGGGCGGCTGATCGACGTCGATGCCGAGCGCGCCCGGGCCGAGCTGGACTCGATCCAGGTGACGGCTCGTCAGGCGCTCGCCGAGATCCGCGCCACCGTCGGCGGGCTGCGCGCCGGGAACCTCGAGGCCGAGCTGGCGGCCGCGCCGCTGGTGCTGGCCGATGCCGGCATCGAGACCCGGGTGGTCGGCTCGGTGGCCGACACCGACCCGCGCCACCGCACCCTGCTGGCGTGGGTGCTGCGCGAGGCGGTCACCAACGTGGTGCGCCATGCCGGCGCCCGGCACGTGGTTGTCGAGCTCACGGCGCGTGGCGTCACGGTCACCGACGACGGCGACGGGCTGCGCGGCCCCGAGGGCAACGGGCTGCGTGGGATGCGCGAGCGGGTCCGTGACGCCGGCGGAGCGCTGTCGGTGGCCGACGCGGCTCCCGGCACCCGCGTCGAGGTGGTGCTCGGATGATCCGGCTGCTGCTGGCCGACGACCAGGCCCTGGTCCGCGGCGCCCTCGCCGCCCTGCTCGACCTGGAGTCGGACCTGCAGGTCGTCGCCCAGGTCGGCCGCGGCGACGAGGTCGTCGAGGCGGCGCGGGCCTCGGCGGCGCAGGTCTGCCTGGTCGACATCGAGATGCCCGGGCTGACCGGGCTCGAGGTGCTCGAGCGACTGCGCCAGGACCTGCCCGAGGTGCGCTCGCTGATCGTGACGACGTTCGGACGGCCCGGCTACGTGCGCCGGGCGCTGGACGCCGGCGCGGCCGGGTTCGTCGTCAAGGACACCCCGGCCCGCGAGCTCGCCGACGCCGTACGCCGGGTGCACGCGGGGCTGCGCGTCGTCGACCCCGCGCTGGCCGCGGAGTCGCTGATCACCGGCCCCTCGCCGCTCACCGACCGGGAGGCGGAGATCCTGCGGCTGAGCGTGAACGGCTCCCCGGTCGCGGCCATCGCGCGCTCCGCCCACCTCAGCCAGGGCACGGTGCGCAACCACCTCTCCGCCGCGATCGGCAAGACCGGAGCGGCCACCCGGGCCGAAGCCGCCCGCACCGCCCTGGCACGAGGCTGGATCTGACCCCCGGACCTCGCGACCCGTCACTGCCTCGACGTGTTCGTCGGCGTGTCCCGGCGTCGATGACGGGTCGGCGCCGCCAGCCGAGGCCGACTGGCCCCGACCCGTGAAATGCACGAAGCGGCAGGTCCGCAGACCTGCCGCTTGGTGTGCACTGGTGGAGCTGAGGGGATTCGAACCCCTGACCTTCTCATTGCGAACGAGACGCGCTACCAACTGCGCCACAGCCCCAGTGCGCCGGCCAGGCCGACGCGAGAGGAAACGTTAGCACCCGTTGCGGCGGCGACCGAATCAGGTCCGGTCAGGACCCGACGGCGCGCCGTCCGTCCTCGTCGCCACGCGTGGCGCGAGCCGCCTGCGCGGCCTCGTCGGCCTCGCGGGCGATGCGGGAGTCGCCCTCGGCGTGGCCCGAGGACCACACCCCGGTCGAGTCCAGGTCGATGGTGCGCACGCTGCGGCGCGCGGCCGGCGCCTTGGTGACGTACGTCGGCAGGGTCACCGGCAGCGGGTCCCACAGGGTCGGGTCCACGGTCGCGGCGGCCATCGAGATCGAGGTCTCGGCCTCGGCGGCGACCTCGTCGAAGCCCTGCTCGTTGCGGGCGACCTGGAAGCTCGCCGGGACCAACTCCATCTCGCCGGTCTCCTCGTTCATCTCCGCGACCGGCGCGGTGACCTGCACCTCGAACGGACGGCGCTCGCTCTTGACCATCACCCGGCAGGTGACCAGCCAGGCCACCAGCAGCGTGGCCGGGATCGCGACGTACCACCAGCTGATCGATACGGTGGCGGCGAGCGCGACCACGACCAGGTTGAGGGCGAGGATGACGCTCAGCACGCGGCGACGGCGCTGGGTGGCGCGGCGCGAGGCCTCGCGGCGTGCCCTGAGCTGGGCGGGCGTGGGGCGGGCCGCCGGCGTCTCGACGACCGGGGCGGAGGGGACCCGCCCGGGCGTCGTGGCGGCAGGCTCTCGGCGCGCCAGCACCCGCATCGTGTGCGAGAACCGGTCGACCGACCCGCCACGCACCGCCTCGTCATGGTGCTTGAGGGCCTTGGGCACGAGGTACACAGCCCACGCCACGGCTAGGGCTACGAAGATGACAGCGCTCAGGTCCACGCTCAGAGATTAGGAGGCCTAGCGATTTTTGAGGCCCATGTCCATAGGTGTGTCGCAAAACAACTGATGTGACTGGTGTGACTGAGGCGTGATCGGGGTCGCCAAATCCGGTCGCCAAGGGTCGTTGAACCGTCAATCGCTGATGTTGTCGGGCGAAAATTCAGCCGACAAGTTCAGCGATCCCCGGCCGACCGGGGAAACCGACAGGGCGCCGCACCCGGCCTCAGCCCAGCCGAGCCAGCATCCCCTCGGGGCACTCCTCCACGGTGACGGCGTAGAGCCGGTGGTCGCGCCAGGCGCCGTCGATGTGCAGGTACCTCGGGGCGTAGCCGACCTCGCGCACCCCGAGCTTCTCCACGACGCGCAGGGAGTTGGTGTTCTCGGGGCGGATCGCGATCTCGATGCGGTGCAGGCCGGCGGTGGTGAAGCAGTGGTCGATGACCAGCGCGACCGCGAGCGGCACCACCCCGCGCCCGGCGTACTGCCGGTCGATCCAGTAGCCGATCGAGGCGAACTGCGCGGAGCCGCGGACGATGTTGTTGACGGTGACCTGGCCGGCGAAGCGGCCCTCGACCTCGATCGCGAACGGCAGCGTCGTGCCCGACCTGGCCATCCGCCGCAGCCGGCGGACGAGCTGGCGGAACGTGGTGGGCCGGGTGCTGGTGCCCGGCGGGACGGTGGCGTCCCAGGGGCGCAGCCAGTCGGCGTTGCGCCGGCGCGCCTCACGCCAGGCGTCGGCGTCGCCCTGGACCAGTGGGCGCAGGACCACCGAGCCGTGTGCCAGGCGCACCGGCCAGGAGTGCTGCCCGCCCTCCGGGCCCTGGCTCAATGGTCGCTCCCGACGACCTGCTCGGCGGCGTGCACGAGCACTCCCTCGAGCACGGTCAGCGCGTCCTTCACCCCGCCGCGCGAGCCGGGCAGGTTGACGACCAGGCAGTTCCCGGCGATCCCCGCCAGGCCGCGCGAGAGCATCGCGGTGGGCACCCCCTTGGCCACCCCGGCGGCTCGGATCGCCTCGGCGATGCCGGGCACCTGCCGGTCCAACAGCCCGGCGGTCGCCTCCGGGGTGCGGTCGGTGGGCGTCAGGCCCGTCCCACCCGTGGTCAGTACGACGCGTGCCCCGGCGTCGACGGCAGCCCGGATCGCCTCCCCGACCGGCGCGCCGTCCGGCACCACCCGGGGGGCGTCCACGGCGAAGCCGAGACGGGCGAGCGCCGCCACGATCAGCGGACCGGTGGTGTCCTCGTAGACCCCGGCCGCGGCACGGTTGGACGCCACCACCACCGCCGCCGACAGACCGGCGGCCGGCCCGGCGGCCGGCCCGGTGCCGCCCTGCGCGCTCATCGGGCCCAGTCCCCGCTCTTGCCCCCGGTCTTGGTCTCCACCCGGACGTCGGTGATCACCGCGCCCTTGTCGACGGCCTTGACCATGTCGACCACGGTCAGAGCGGCCACGGAGACCGCGGTCAGCGCCTCCATCTCGACGCCGGTCCGGTCGGTGGTGCGCACGGTGGCCAGGATCTCCACCGCGTCGTCGGCGACGGTGAGGTCGACGGTGACCCCGGAGACGGCCAGCGGGTGGCACAGCGGGATCAGCGAAGGCGTCTGCTTGGCGCCCATGATCCCGGCGACCCGGGCCACCCCGAGCGCGTCGCCCTTGGGCACGCCCTCCCCCCGCAGCAGCGCGACGACGACCGGCGAGACCAGGACCCGTCCCGACGCCGAGGCGGTACGTGCGGTGACGTCCTTGGCGGAGACGTCGACCATCCGGGCCGCGCCCGTCTCGTCGACATGGGTCAGCCGGTCCATGGGTCCCCCAACGGTGCAGAAGTCATCGGGCAAGAAGTCATCGGGCTAGAAGTCCTCATCGAGCAGCAGCACCTGCACCTGCTCGCCGGCCGCGAGGGACGTCACGTCCTCGGGCACCACGATCAGTGCGTTCGAGGCGGCGAGGTCGCCGATCAGGTGCGAGCCGTGCCCACCGACCGGCGCGACGTGCCCGCCACCGCCGTCCACGGCGTACGCGCCGCGCACGAACTGCCGCTTGCCCGCCGGCGAGCTCACCGCCTGGGTGAGCAGCGCGCGGCGGGTGGGCCGCTCGTAGGGCAGCTTGCCCATCATCTTGCGCAGCGCGGGCAGCACGAAGGTCTGGAAGGAGATGTACGCCGAGACCGGGTTGCCGGGCAGCGTGAAGATCGGGGTCTCGTCCTCGCCCACGGTGCCGAAGCCCTGCGGCTTGCCGGGCTGCATCCCCACGCCACCGAACCAGACGGTCCCGAGCTCGGAGAGCGCCTCCTTGACCACGTCGAAGTCGCCCTGGCTGACGCCGCCGCTGGTCACCACCAGGTCGGCGCGGACCAGCTGGTCGTTGAGCGACTCCAGGAACCGGCGCGGGTCGTCGGGCACGATCCCGACCCGGTAGGCGATGGCGCCGGCGGCCCGTGCCGAGGCGGCCAGCAGCCACGAGTTGCCGTCGTAGATGGTGTCGTGGCCGAGCGCGGTGCCGGGCTCGCGCAGCTCGGAGCCGGTGGAGAGGATGACCACGCGCGGACGCGGGCGCGAGCGGACCCGGTCCCGTCCGACCGAGGCGAGCAGGCCCAGGTGGCGCGGGCCCAGCACGGTCCCGTGGGTGACGAGCAGGTCGCCCTTCGCGACGTCCTCCCCCGCCCGGCGGATGTGCTGGCCGGGCGCGGGCGCCGCGGTGACGCGGACCTGGGCGACACCACGGTCGGTCCACTCGTAGGGCACGACCGCGTCGCAGCCTGCGGGGACCGGCGCGCCGGTCATGATCTTGACCGCCGTGCCCGGGGAGAGCGCCAGGATCCGCGCCTGGCCGGCGCCGATCTCGCCGACCACCGGCAGGTGCACCGGCGACTCCGGCGAGGCGCTGGCGACGTCGGCGGCCACGACCGCGTAGCCGTCCATCGCGGAGTTGTCGAAGCTGGGCAGGGCGATCGGGGAGACGACGTCCTCGGCCACGGCGAGGCCGAGGGCCTCCATCAGCGGCTGCGGGTAGTCCGGCAGCGGGGAGACCGCGTCCAGGATCCGCGCGACGTGCTCGTCGACGGGCGTGAGCGGGCCGGCGTCGTGGCGCTCAGCCATGCTGCGCCCCGTCGGCCCCTTCCCCGGCCAGCACGGCGCCGGCCTCCACCCGCTGCGCGGACGGCGGCTTGGCGAGCTCGACGTCGCCGACCACCTTGACGCCCTTGCCGAAGGTCCAGTCGCCCGCGACGCGCAGCGCGGTCGCCTCGCGCATCGACGGCGCACCCTCGGGGAAACGCTGGTCGAAGTTGCTGACCAGCTTGTAGTGGTCGCTGTCGAGGTCGACGAAGGGCACCGGCGCGACCGGGTCCAGGGTGAAGTCCTGACCGAGGTCGTAGATGTCCGAGCGGAGCACCAGCAGGTCGTTGGTGGTCTTCACCGGGATGAACCGCTCGCGCCCCACCGCGATGGTGCGGGCGTCGTCGAAGACCTCGATCGCCGCGCCCATCGCGGTCTCGATCTGGATCACCTCGGGCGTCGACTTGTCGGAGGGGTCGACGGTCTTGACGTTGCGGATCAGCGGCAGCCCGAGGATCCCCTCCCGCTCGACCAGCGCCTCGCGCATCGCGACGAGGTCGAACCACAGGTTGTTGGTGGAGGTGAACTTGTGCCGCTCGAGGTCGGCCAGCGCCGGCTTGTCTGCCTCGAGCGTCTGCGCGGTCTCGCGCAGCACGATCCGGCCGTCGCTCTTGCGGCGGGCGAAGTGGCCGCCCTTGCGGTCGCTGGGGGTACGGCGCGTCGCCTCGATCGCGAACGGCGAGCCGGAGGCCGCGAACCAGCCGGCGACCCGGGCGTCGGGGACCGCGCCGAGGTTGTCGGAGTTGGAGACGAAGGCGTAGCGGTAGCCGGCGTCGATGAGCTGGTCGAGCAGCCCGCTGCCGCGCAGTGCGGTGTACAGGTCGCCGTGGCCGGGCGGGCACCACTCGAGGTCGGGGTCCTTGGGGTAGCTCACCGGCGACAGGTCGCTGGCCAGCAGCTTCGGCTCCTTGTTCTGCCAGAACTCCAGCGGCAGGCCCTCGACGGGGAGGTCCTCGTAGCGCTCGAGGGCCGCCATCGTGTCGGCGGAGGTGCGGAAGCTGTTCATGAAGATCAGCGGCAGCGTCGCGCCGTACTCCTTGCGCAGGTGGAGCACCTGGCGGGCGATGATGTCCAGGAACGACAGCCCGCGGCGCACGCACAGCAGCGACTTGGCGCGGTCCATCCCCATCGACGTGCCGAGCCCGCCGTTGAGCTTGATCACCGCGGTCTCACCGATCGCCTTCGCGGCGACCGCGTCCGACACCTCGACGTCCGCCAGCGACTCCATGTCGAGCGGGTCGATCGTCGACTCGGGAACCATCCCGGTCTCCCCGTGCTCGAGCAGCCGGAAATAATGGGCGAACACCTCGACGGCGACCTCGTCCACCCCTGCGCCGCGCATCTTCTCGACGGCTCGCTTCAACGCTGCACTACCCATGCTGCCGATCGTAGGCTGGCCGCGTGGCCGCACCGCAATCCCCCTTCGAATCCCGCCCCTCGGACGGCGCCCCGGCGGACCTGTCCGCGGCGAAGACCGCTCTGCGAGACAGGCTGCTGACCGCGCGTCGCCGCCGGTCGTTGACCTCGGTGGGCGCGGCGGCCGCGGGGATCGCGAAGCACCTGCTGGCCGCCGAGGAGGTACGCCGCGCCGCCACCGTCGCGGCGTACGTCGCGCTCGGCACCGAGCCGGGCACCGGACTGCTCCTGGACCGGCTGCACGGCGAGGGGCGCCGGGTGCTGCTGCCCGTGCTGTTGCCCGACGGCGACCTGGACTGGGCGCCGTACCGGGGACCGGGCACGCTGGTGCCGGCCCGCCGCGGGCTGCTCGAGCCGGCCGGGCCTCGCCTGGGGGTGGAGGCCGTCGCCGGCGCCGACGCGGTGCTGGTCCCCGGCCTCGCGGTGTCGCGCAGCGGGGTGCGGCTGGGGCGCGGCGGGGGCTCCTACGACCGGGCGCTGGGGCGGGTGCCGGCGGGCACGTTCAGCTGCGTCCTGCTCTACGACGAGGAGGTCGGCCTCGCCGTGCCCGTCGAGGCGCACGACCGCGCGGTGGGCGCGGTGGTGACGCCGTCGGGCCTCACTCGTCTTCGGTGACCGGGCGCAGCGTCAGTCGGTCGGCGGCCGCGGCGTCGACCGCCTCGCGGCTGAACGGCCAGGCCAGCGTCTCGCCGTCCACCCATAGCTCGGTCTGGTCGGTGTGGTGGGCGTGGAAGGGATGCCCGGAGACGCCGCTCAGGTTGATCCAGCGCGACGCGTCGAGATCGGCCAGCGAGACGACCATCCGCATCGAGGGCGCACTGGTCACCGCATAGCCCTCCGCGGCGTTCCAGGCGGTCGCGTCCACCACGCTGGACCCGCCGCCGACCCGGAAGCCGTCCCGGTTGACCACCAGCTCGGCGAGGGGGTTGCCCGAGGCCCCGAGCGTCTGGCTGCGCAGGTCGAGGGTGTGCAGCCGGCCCCACTCCCACTCCTCGGGGTGCAGGGACTGGCGGCGGGTGAGCTCGTCGCGCGCCGCGATCATCGCCGCCGCCAGGATGTCGTCGCGCGACTCGACGATGCCTTCGGTCTCGCGGTCGTCCCACCAGTCGTTGTGCGGGTCCTCGAGCAGCCGCTGGACGACCGCGAACCAGCGCTGGCCGCCGTCGGGCCACAGCGAGGGGCGCATCTCGTCGTGGAAGGTCAGCTCGAGCAGGTTGTCCCAGACGACGTTGTAGTAGGCCGCCGCGGCGCTGTCAGCCGGCTGGGAGAAGTCCCAGGAGGACAGCAGCCGGCGCCCGGCGCGGTAGTAGCCGCCCGGCAGGTCGACGTCGAGCAGCCGCGGGACCAGCACCGGCGCCATCGGGTTGTGGTCGTCGCGCTGCAGGTCGAGCATGTCGTCCACCGAGAGCCGGTCCTGGGCCTCGAGCAGGTCCCGGATCCGCTGGGAGCGGTAGCCGCGGTCCCAGTCGTCGGTGAGGAAGTAGGGGTAGTCCTCCCCCGCCACCGCCTGGTTCGCGCTCACCACGAACCCCTCCTCGGGGTCGAGCACGCTCGGCAGCGCGTCGAAGGGGACGTGGTCGCCGGTCCAGTCGTTCTCGGGCTCCCAGCCCTCGGCGGGCAGCGAGCCGTCGTTGCCGGACTTGCGGATCGGGATCCGGCCCGGCGCCTGGTAGCCGATGTGGCCCTGGCGGTCGGCGTAGACGAGGTTCTGCGCGGGCACCGCGAAGTCCTCGGCAGCGGCACGGAAGTCGCCCCAGTCCTCGGCGGTGTTCAGCGCGAGGATCGCGTCGGCGGTGGTCGTCGGCTCCAGCGCCGTCCAGGCCAGCGCGACCGCGTAGCCGCTGTCCGCCTCGCCCGCCTCGCCGTTGTCCCCCCGCGCCTGCGCGTTGGCCCCCACCGTGCTGAGCTCGGCGGAGACGTCGGAGAGCAGCGGGCCGTGCGCGGTCTCGCGGACGGTGAGCTCGAAGTCCTCGCCGTCGCGGACCCGGATCGTCTCGGTGCGCACCTTCAGCGGCCGCCAGCCGCCGTCGTAGCGCCAGCGGTCGCCACTGAGGCGCTCGAGGAAGAGGTCGGTGACGTCGGGGCCGAGGTTGGTGAAGCCCCAGGCGATGTCGGCGTTGTGCCCGATCACGACGCCGGGCAGCCCGGAGAACGTGAAGCCGGAGACGTCGAGGGGGCAGGCCTCGGAGACCTCACGGCAGTGCAGCCCCGTCTGCATCCACACCCCCGGCAGGCCGACGCCGAGGTGCGGGTCGTTGGCGAGCAGCGGCTCGCCGGTGGCGGAGTGGTCGCCGTCGACGACCCAGCTGTTGCTGCCCAGCCCGTCGCCGCGACCGAGCAGGGCCGGCAGCCCGTCGAGGAGACCGCCCAGGCGGGCCAGGGCGTCGCGTTGGGCGGCGCCGCGCGGACTGCGCTCGAGGAAGGAGGGACGCTGCGGCTTGCGGGTGCCGCCCTCCTCGGCGTGCTGCTCGAAGACACCGTCCACCACCCGGCCGGACTCCACGATCGGCGCGTGCTGCTCGTAGGGGTACTCGGGGTAGAGCTCGGCGACCTGCTCGGGTCCGTGGTCCACGGCGAGCAGGGTCCGCGCGATCTCGTCGCCCATGTTGCCGCGCAGGTCCCAGGCCATCGCCTTGAGCCAGGCCAGCGAGTCGACCGGGGTCCAGGGCTCGGGGTCGTAGTCCAGCCCGTCGGCGCGCAGCAGCGTGTACTCGACGGCGATCTGGCTGGTGCCGCGACTCTCGAGGTAGGCGTTCACACCCCCGGCGTACGCCGTGAGCGCGGCCCGGGTCTCCGGCTCGACCAGGGCGACCTCCTGCTCGGCGACCCGGCGCCAGCCCATGGTGCGGGTGAACTTGTCCGAGGCGAGCCCGGCCTCGCCGAACAGCTCGCTGAGCCGCCCGGCGGTGAGGTGGCGGCGCACGTCCATCTCGAAGAAGCGCTCCTGGGCGTGGACGTAGCCCTGGGCGCGCAGCAGGTCGGCGACCGTGTCGCCGTAGATCTGCGGGACCCCGTGCTCGTCGCGCACGACCTCGACCGGGGCGTCCAGCCCGGGCAGGTCGGCCTCGCCGGTGGTCTGCGGGAACGGACGGCGGACCAGCACCACGCCGGTCGCGGCGGTGGCCAGCAGCACGAGCACCAGGAGCAGCGCCACCCACAGCGCCCAGCGGGCCGCGACCGGCCAGCGCCGCACCGCCCGCCACCACCGCACGGGTGCCGGAGCGGGCCTGGCGGTGTCCGGTGAGGTGCTGCCGGGGGCAGCGGACTGATCAGTCATCGCCCGCCCATTGTGCCGTACCATTGGCAGTCGGCCGCGGCGAGTGCCAATCGCCCCGGCCCGATCCCTGACAAAGTGACATCCGGAGGACCCAGCGTGCCGACCTACCAGTACGCCTGCACCGAGTGCGGCCACGGCTTCGAGCAGTTCCAGAGCTTCAGCGACGACGCGCTGACCGAGTGCCCCGAGTGCCAGGGTCGCCTGCGCAAGCTCTTCAACGCCGTCGGCGTGGTGTTCAAGGGGTCCGGCTTCTACCGCACCGACAGCCGCTCGGCGTCCTCGAGCTCCGAGCCCGCCTCGTCGAGCTCGACTGGCTCGTCCACCTCCGGCACGTCTGGCACGGCGGCGAAGTCTGAGGGCTCGAGCTCCTCGAGCTCCGCCACCCCTGCCGCCGCTTCCTGACCCACGCGCTCGCGGGCACGCCCCGGGTCTTCGGGGGGCTGTGGAGAGACGCCGCGGGCATCGGCCGCTCTCGCCTAGCGTCGGGGGATGACGCACTCCCCCGTTCCACCCGCCCCCTCAGCCGCCCGCGGCCGGCTGAGGAGGCTGCGGCTGCGGATGCGGCGCGCGGTGCTGATCCGACGCCGGCTGCTCGCTGCGCTCTTCGCCGCGGTCGCCGTGGCCGCCGGGGTGCAGGCCGCGGCCGCGCCGGAGCCGGCCCGGGTCGGCGTGCTGGTGGCCGCGCGCGACCTGCCCGCCGGGGAGGTGCTCGGCCCGGCTGACCTGGTCGAGGAGCCGTTCACCCCCGAGAGCGTGCCGGCGGGCCGCTCCGAGAACCCGGAGGGCCGCACGCTGGCCTCCCCGCTGACGCGCGGCGAGCCGTTGACCGACGTACGTCTGGTGGCGCCGTCGCTGCTCGCGGGCTACCCGGGCCTGAGCGCGCTGCCGGTGCGTCTGCCGGACGCCGGCATGGTCGGGCTCGTGCAGGTCGGCGACCGCATCGACGTGCTCGCCGCCGACCCGGGTGGCGAGGGGGCGCGGGTGGTGGCCCACGACGTGCCGGTGCTGGCGGTGCCGGCGCCGGGTGAGGAGGGTGACGCCCTGCCGGGGCGGCTGGTGGTGATCGGCGTGTCCTCACTGGAGGCGACGACGGTCTCCGATGCCGCGGTGCGACACTTTCTGACCCTGGCGTTCAGTCGCTAGCGTGCTGGGGTCCGCGACGTCATCGGGGCGCGGCCCGGATCTCCGACAGAGGAGCACCACATGACCGGCTTCAAGAACTTCATCCTGCGCGGCAATCTCGTCGAGCTCGCCGTCGCCTTCATCATGGGCGGCGCCTTCGCCACGGTGGTCACCGCCACCGTCGCCATCATCATGGACGTGGTCGGGAAGATCGGGGGCACGCCCGACTTCTCCAACTACGAGCCCGGGGGCGTGCACGTCGGCGCCTGGATCACCGCCGTCGTGTCGTTCCTGATCCTCGCCGCGGTCGTCTACTTCTTCATCGTCAGGCCCTACACGGTCGCCAAGGAGCGGTTCTTCCCCTCCGAGGAGCCCGGCACCCCCGAGGACGTCATGCTGCTGCAGGAGATCCGCGACATCCTCGCCGGCGGCCCCACCGCTCCCCACCCCGACGCCAAGCACCTCTGACCCCCCGATAGCGCGAGTCGGCGCGAACTCGCACCCCAGACCCGCCGAGTCGGCGCGAATTCGGGAATTCACGCCGACTCGGGCGCCGTACGACGTGAGTTCACGCCGACTCGGGCGCCGTACGACGTGAGTTCACGCCGACTCGGGGGTCAGGTGCCGTGGTGGGGCGGGACCTGGGAGCGCAGCCAGGCGTCGTTGCCGCCCTCGCGGGTGCCCTCCGCGGACGGCTCGCGCTCGTCACTCGTGGTCTGCGGGAGGACCTCGCCGAACACCTCGGCGAGGCGCCGACGACGCTGCCAGGCGGTCTCCTCGCGCGGCTGCTCGCCGCGCGACCCGTCACCAGCCGGAGCCGCCACTAGGCGCACAGCCCGTTCTCGAGGGCCTCGGCCTCGGCCAGCTCGTCGGCGGTGGTGCTGCCCTCGCCGCCGTTACCCTCGCCGCCCTCGGTGGGCGGCTTGCTGGGCGAACCGGACGGGCCCGAGCCCGGGGACTCGCTCTTGCCCGGCGGCTTGGCGGCCGAGATCACCCCGTCGCTGAGCTGGCGGCCCAACGGCTGGTCCTTGCGGATCTTCTGCCAGAGCAGCTCTGCGTCCTCGGTCCACACCAGGCGGTTGGGGTCGACCTCCCAGAACTCCCACGGCACGGTGATGAACTTGATCTTGTCGAGCCCGGTGTTCTTGAACTGCATGCCGAGGTCCGCGAGGTTGGTCAGGCTGGCCAGGTCCTCGTCGAGGACGATCGACTTCGTCGCCGCGTCCAGGAACTTGAACAGCCGGTCGGGCCGCGCCAGGGTGTCGGCGGAGACGACCTTGTTGATCATCGAGGCGATGAAGGCCTGCTGGCGCTTCATCCGGCCGATGTCGGAGTTCTTGGAGAGCACGGTGCGCTCACGCACGTAGTTGAGCGCCTCCTGACCCGAGATCTCCCGGGTGCCCTCCTTGAGGTAGATGCCGTGCGCCGGGTCGTCCACGGTCTTGGGGATGCACACCTCGACCCCGTCGACGGCGTCGACCATGTCCTTGAAGCCGTTGAAGTCGACGACGACGAAGTGGTCGATGCGGATGTCGGTCAGCTGCTCCACCATCTGCACGGTGCACAGCGCACCGCCCAGCTGGAAGGCGGTGTTGAACATGACGTCGTCCTCGGCCGGCACCGGGTCCTTGCCCTTGCCCTTGACCTGGCACTCCGGGCGGTCGACGATCGCGTCGCGCGGCAGGCTCACGCCGTACGCCGTCTCCCGGTCGGCCGAGACGTGCATCAGGATCGTGGTGTCCGAGCGCTCGCCGCCACCGGCCAGCCCGTCGATGTTGTTGGCGCCCTCGCGGGAGTCCGAGCCCATCACCAAGATGTTGAGCGGGTCCTTGGGACCCTCGACCTCGACCTTCTCGGGCCGGTTGGTCAACACGTCGTCACTGAGGGTCTCGAGGTTGCCCTCCAGGTGACGCCAGGCGTAGACCACGGCGAGGCCGGTGATCAGCGACAGCACCACGACGGTGGAGCCCAGCACGCGCAGGACCGTGTGCCGCTTGCGGCGCTCAGCGCGCCGGCCCGGTTCCAGGCGCCGCCTCGCGCCGCCCGGCTCGTCCGAAGGCGACGGGTCGGGGCTCGAAGGCGGCGTGTCGGACAACTGTGTCTCCCTGTCAACGGGTCCAGGATCGAATCGATACCCCCCGGCAGGCAAGGAGAAATCTATTCGACCAGTACAAAGTGTGCTGCTTCGCGATCTGATCAGGCAAAACGGGCCCCCACCGGACCAGGCCTCCGGTTCGGGTGGGCCTCAAGATCCGGCACCGCGGTACCGATGGCCTCAGGGCCAGCCGACGAACGCACCCGGGAGCATCGCCGTGCCACCTGCCACCCCCGCCTCAAGCCCCGCCTCCAGCCCCACCGGCGCGCTCGCCGCGCCGGACGCGCCGCTGGCCCGGCGCCTGCTGCAGCGCGGCGCGCTGGCCGGGCTGGCCGCGGCGGCCACGACGCCGCTGCTGCCCGCGCCGGCGGCCGGTGCGGCCGAGGACGCCCGGCGTGCGAGCGGCCACCGCAAACGCTGCCGGCACTTCCACCGCTGCCCCCGCCACCCCCGGCACACCTGCCGGCACCGGCACCGCTGCAAGCACCAGCACCACCGCGCGGCACCGGCGGCGCCCGCCACCCCAGCGCCCGCGCCCGCGCCGGCACCGGGTGCCGGGTCCACGCTCCCCACCGCCGAGGCGCTGCACCTGATCAACCGGTTCTCCTACGGCTTCACCCCGGCACTGCACGCCCGGGTCCGAGCCGCCGGCGGCCCCGCGGCGTGGTTCGAGGCTCAGCTCGACCCGGCCCGGATCAGCGACCCGGCCCAGGAGATGCAGCGCTGGTGGACCTCGATCGACCTGGACGCCACCACGATCGCGCAGCGCAACGTCGACGAGGTCGAGGCGGCCTGGGAGGCGACGGCGAACTACGCCCGCTGGTGTCTGCTGCGCCGCATCCGCTCCGAGCGGCAGGTGCTCGAGGTGATGACGGAGTTCTTCGAGCACCACCTGCACGTCCCGATCCACGACGACGCGGTCTTCCCGTTCCGCGCCGACTACGGCAAGACCATCCGCGCCCACGCGCTGGGCCGCTTCGACGAGATGCTGGTCGCCGCGATCACCCACCCGGCGATGGGGGTGTCGCTGGACAACTCCTCGTCGACCAAGCGGGCGCCCAACGAGAACCTGGGCCGCGAGCTGCTCGAGCTGCACACCGTCGGTCGGGGCCACCACACCGAGAACGACGTGAAGGCCTCCGCGCGCATCCTCACCGGCTACCGCGTCGACACCTGGCGCACCTGGCGCTCCTGGTACGACGCACCCAGCCACTGGACCGGCGCGGTGAAGGTCCTCGGCTTCAGCCACGCCAACACCGCCGCCGACGGCCGCCCCGTCGCCGCGGCCTACCTGACCTACCTGGCGCGTCATCCGCGCACCGCCGAGCGGCTGGCCCGCAAGCTCGCGGTGCGCTTCGTGGCCGACGAGCCGTCCGCGGCGCTGGTCACCGAGCTGGCGCGCGTCTACCTCGACGCCGGCACCGCGATCAAGCCGGTGCTGCGCGCCCTGGTGGCCAGCAAGGAGTTCCGCGCCTCGGCCGGGATGAAGGTGCGCACGCCCACCGACGACGTGGTCGCGACGTACCGGGCGCTGGGCACGAGCGTGAAGCGGCCCGTCTCCAGCAGCTCCGCGGCCAACCAGATCCTGTGGCAGACCTCCTCGATCGGGCAGATGCCCTTCGACTGGCCGCGAGCCGACGGCCAGCCGCAGACCAACCGGTCCTGGTCCTCGGCCTCGCGGCTGCTGGCCTCCTTCGACGTGCACTACTCGATGTCGGGGCAGTGGTGGCCCAGCAAGGAGATCGCCTACCCGACGCACCTCTCGCGCCTGCCGGCGAAGAGCCTGCGCTTCGACGCGCTGATCGAGCACCTCTCGCGCACGCTGCTCGGGCGCCCCGCCTCGGCCCGGATGGTGCGCTCGTGCTGCGAGGCGCTGTCGCTTCCCCGCGGCGAGACCATCACCGCCAGCCATCCGCTCGTGCGGTGGCGGATGCCGATCCTGCTGACGACCGTGCTCGACAGCCCCGAGCACATGCACCGATGAGGCCAGCGATGAGCGAGAACCCGACCCACGACTGCTGCGAGGACTACCGCGGCGCCTCCCGGCGCGGGTTCCTGCGCGGCGCCCTGACGTTGGGTGGCGCGGCGGCGCTCCACGGCAGCGTCGCCACCCACACGTCGTACGCCGCGGCCGGCAGCGCCGACCGGGTGATCGTGGTGCTCTCCCTGCGGGGCGCCGCGGACGGGCTGAGCCTGGTCGTCCCGCACGCCGACCCGGTCTACTACGCCGCGCGGCCCGCGATCAGCGTCGCCTCCGACCGGCTGCTGGCCAAGGACGCCATGTTCGGGCTGCACCCCAGCCTCGCTCCGCTGCTCCCGCTGTGGAAGGCCGGCAAGATGGCCGCCGTGCACGCCACCGGCCTGCCCGCTCCGAACCGCTCGCACTTCTCGGCGATGGAGGAGCTCGAGGACGCCGACCCCGGCTCCGAGGCCCGGGTCGGCTGGCTCAACCGGCTGGTCGGGCGCGATGGGACGGGCTCGCCGATCGAGGCGATCCAGATGGGCGGCGGGGTGCCGTCGATGGCGATCTCAGGTCCTCAGCCGGTCCTGGTCACCTCCGGGGTGGACAAGGTGCGCCTCGCCGGCTCCAACGGCGCCGCCGACCAGGCGGCGCGCCGCAAGGCGTTGGCCACGGCGTGGGCCGACACCCCCGGCGCTCTCGCCGACGGGGCCCGCGCGGCCCTCGACGTGGTCGCCGACTTCGCGCGGGTGCGGGCCACCGCCGACGTGCCCGCCCACGGCGCGGCGTACCCGGGCGGCGACCTGACCGACGCGCTGCGCGCCACCGCCCGCACCATCCGCGCCGACGTGGGGGCGGAGATCATCACCGTCGACCACGGCTCGTGGGACCACCACACCTGGATCGGCACCCCGACCAGCGGCAACCTGAAGAACATGGCCGACCAGCTCGCCGGCTCCGTGGCGGCGTTCTTCACCGACCTCGGGCCGCTGGCCGACCGGGTCACGCTGGTGACGGTCAGCGAGTTCGGCCGGCGCGTCGTGGAGAACGCGAACCAGGGCCTGGACCACGGGCACGGCAACGTGATGTTCCTGATCGGCGCCGGGGTGAAGGGCGGGCGCTACTACGGCACCTGGCCGGGGCTGGCCAATACCGCCGACGCCGACCTGCTGGTCACCACCGACTACCGCAGCGTGCTCAGCGAGGTCGTCGTCTCCCGCTTCGGCGCCTCCACCGCCCAGGTCTTCCCCGGCTTCCAGCCCGAGCAGGTCGGGGCGATGACCGCCCTCTGACCGCCCCACGCCCGCCCCGCGCCGCCCCGCCCCGCAGCCCACGCCCGCTTGTAACGCGGGGTTATCACCACTACCCCAGCGAAATAACGCTGAGGTAGTGGGCATAACCCCGCGTTACAGCCGGGGGCGGGGGGCGGGGGCGGCGACCGCGGGGAGGCGTCCGGACGGGTGGGGTGTCCGGAAGGGCGGGGCCGCATTCGTCACGTCCGCCATCCGCTGACAGAATGTGCACCGCCAGCGGACGGTCGACCGCACGAATGTCCACCTGGCTCGCCCCAGTAGCTCAGTGGATAGAGCAGCCGCCTCCTAAGCGAAAGGTCGCCAGTTCGACTCTGGCCTGGGGCACCACCCGGACACCTCGACCTCAGAGGATCTCGAAGCGCATCCCCGCGCGCTCCAGGCGCGCGGTGAGGTTGTCGCCCATCGCCTGCGCGGGCGTCACCTGGCCCGCGCTCGGCGGGTTGTCGTCCAGGGCCAGGCACAGCGCCGACTCGGCCAGCATCTTCGCGGTCTCGTCGTAGCCGGGGTCGCCGCCACTGACCCGGGTGTGCACGGTCTTGCCGCCGCCCTCGCCGACGAAGTCGACGCTGAACCACGACTTCGCGCGGCGCTCGGCGTCGGGGCCCTCGCCCTGCTTCATCCGGTCCAGCAGCAGGTTGCGCAGCGGCTTGACCTGCGCCGCGAGCCCGAGCGCGCCCACCCCCAGCGCCCCACCCGCCGCGAACGGCAGCGTCTTGGTGCCGACGTAGTGGGAGTAGCGGAACCGCGGGCCGTACGCCGCAAGCGCGGCGCCGCTGCGGGCCACCACGAGCGGGTCGATGGTGGGCAGCGGCAGCAGCCAGAAGCCCAGCTCCCGGTCACGCTGGGGCTTGCCGGCCACGGCCCGCGAGGAGCGCCCGGCAGGACCCTGCTCGGCCCGGCGCCGGGCCGAGGCGGCCGCCTTCATCTCCCGCGGCCGCGACATCGCCGTCATCGCCGAGTGGAAGGTCCCACCCGAGAACGTCGCGCCGGCACGGACCACGCCGCGCACCGTGATCGGCACGTCCTCGGGCAGCTGCTGCACGGTGAAGTAAGCGCCCAGGTCGTGCGGGATGGAGTCGAAGCCGCAGGCGTGCACGATCCGCGCGCCGCTGCGCTCGGCGGTCGCGTGGTGGGCCAGCCACATCCGGTCCACGAACTCCGGCTCGCCGGTCAGGTCGACGTAGTCGGTGCCGGCCTCCGCGCAGGCGGCGACCAGCGGCTCGCCGTGGGTCAGGTAGGGCCCCACGGTCGTGGCCACCACCCGGGTACGCCGCGCCAGGTCGGCCAGCGACGCCGCGTCGGTCACGTCGGCGGGCAGCAGCGGCAGCTCGGCGAGCCGGGGGTCGAGCTCGGCCAGGTCACGCCGGACCCCCTCCAGCTTGTCCGGGTTGCGTCCGGCCAGCGCCCAGCGCAGCCCGTCCGGGGCGTGGCGGGCCAGGTAGGCGGCGGTCAGGGCACCGGTGAAGCCGGTCGCCCCGAGAAGGACGATGTCGAAGTCGCGCTCGTCAGCCATGCGCCCCATCGTGACAGGCCACCACCAGCGGAACCGAGGTGTCTCGGCGCGCGTCCCACCCCACGACCCGAGATCCCTGCGACCAGGAGCGCCCCATGGACCACGAGCGCGACCCCCTCCCCCGGCGTCCCCGCGGACGCGGACGTGGACGCGTGCGCCTCGTCGGCCTCGTCGCGCTGGGCCTCGGCGGCGCCTTCGCCGCCGGGGCGATCGTCGGTCCCACCGGCGGAGCCGACGGCCCGGCCGGCCGCGACCCGGGCGCGGCGGGCGCGGGCGACCCGTCGCCGGCCGCCTACGACGCGGGCGCCGGCTGGCGCGCGCAGCCGAGCGGCGCGCTCACCGCGGCGCGCTCGTGCGACGACGTGCTGACGGCGTACGTGGAGCGTGCGGTGGACCTGGTCGGCCCGTGGGGCTGGGAGCAGTCCAGCGGCTACCTCGAGCAGGGCTGGGCCGCCGACACCGCGCTCAGCTCCCGCGCCGCCGCGCCCGCCCCGACGATGCAGAAGAGCACCTCCAGCGCCACCGGCACCAACGTCCAGGAGCAGGGCGTCGACGAGCCCGACCTGGCCAAGACCGACGGCGAGCTGCTGGTCCGTGTCGAGGACGACCGGTTGGTGACCTACGACGTCTCCGGCGAAAGCGTCCGTCCGCTCGCCCGGCTGGCGCTGCGCGACGTGCAGGGCGCCGAGGTGCTGCTGGTCGGCGACGAGGCGCTGGTCGTCGGCGCCGACGAGGGCAGCCCCTGGGACGTGCCGCGGACCCGCACCCTGCGGGTGGACCTCTCGGACCCGGCCGCGCCGGCGATCGTCGACGAGCGGCTCTACGCCAGCGCCCTGGTCGAGGCCCGTCAGCACGGCGAGGTGGTCCGGCTGGTGCTGCAGAGCGGCCTGCCGCAGCTCGACTTCGTCGGGCCCGGGCGCGCGCGCACCCGGCTGCAGGCCCTGCGCCGCAACCAGCAGGTGGTGCGCTCCACCACGATCGACGACTGGCTGCCCACGGTGACCGTCGAGGAGGGCCAGGGCGCGGCCCGCACCGAGCTGTTGGCGCAGTGCCCGGACATCGGGCTGCCCACCGACGGCGGGCTGGGCACGCTGGCGGTGGTCGCGGTCGACCTCGCCGAGTCCCCCGACGCGCCGGGCTCGGCCACCGCGCTCGCCACCGACAGCTCGGTGGCCTACGTGGCCGCGGACCGGATCTTCGTGGCCACCGGGCAGTGGCCGTGGTTCGGCTGGGACAGCGTCGTGCGCCGCCACCGCGACGAGGACGAGGGCGTGACCCACGTGCACGCGTTCACCCTCGACGGCGTCCGCACGTCGTACGTCGCCTCCGGCGAGGTGGACGGGGCCGTCGCCGACCGGTGGGCGATGGACTTCCACGACGGCACCCTGCGCCTGGCGCTGGGACGCAGCGCCGCGACCGGGAACTTCAACTCCGTCGTCACGCTCACCGAGCGCGACGGCGAGCTGGTCGAGGCCGGCCGGCTGGACCGGCTCGGCGTGGACGAGGACATCCAGTCCGTGCGCTGGTTCGCCGACCTGGCCGTGCTGGTCACCTACCGCCAGATCGACCCGCTCTACGCGGTCGACCTGAGCGACGTCGCGCAGCCGCGCACGCTGGGCGAGCTGAAGATGCCCGGCTTCTCCGACTACCTGCACCCGCTCGGCCCGCACCGGATGATCGGGATGGGCGTCGCCGGGGACGCCACCGGCCGGACCCGGGGCGCCCAGGCGGCGCTGTTCAACCTCACCGACCTGAGCAGCCCGCGCCGCGTCTCGCAGGTGGAGTACGGCGCGCGGTCGCGAGCCCTGGCCGGCGAGGACCCGCGCCAGTTCGTCTGGCTCCCCGAGAGCCGCACCGCGCTGACCGTGGTGGCCCGGGGCTGGGCCAACCCGACCGGGTGGGTCTCGGTGCTGCGCCCGCGCCAGGGGTCGCTGGGCCACCGGATGGTCGAGGTGGAGCACGGCCACGACGTCGCGCGGGTCCGGCTGCTGCCGCTGCCCGACGGGCGGGTGCTGCTGGTCACCGGCGACGACGCACGCTTCTTCGAGGCCTGAGCGCGGCGTACGCTCGAGCGCATGTGCCGAAACATCCGCACGCTCCACAACTTCGAGCCGCCCGCGACCCACGACGAGGTCGCGGCCGCCGCCCTGCAGTACGTGCGCAAGGTGAGCGGCACGACCAAGCCGTCCCAGGCCAACCAGGCGGCGTTCGACGCCGCCGTCGCCGACGTCACCGCGGCCACCCACCGGATGCTGGAGCAGCTGGTCAGCGCCGCGCCCCCCAAGGACCGGGCCGTCGAGGCCGAGAAGGCCCGGGCTCGGGCCGCCCTGCGCTACGGACGATGACCCTCACCCCCACCGAACGGCGCGCCGACGTCCTCGAGCCCGCCCTGGACCTGCTCGCCGAGCGGCCCCTGGTGCTGCTCACCGGAGCCGGGCTCAGCACCGACTCCGGGATCCCCGACTACCGCGGGCCCCAGGCCCCGGCCCGGCGCCCGATGACCTACCAGGAGTTCGTCTCGGGTCCCGACGCGCGGCGACGCTACTGGGCCCGCAGCCACGTCGGCTGGACCCGGATGCGCCGCGCCGAGCCCAACCCCGGACACCACGCGGCCGCCCGGCTGGCGCCCGAGCTGCTGATCACCCAGAACGTCGACGGCCTGCACGAGCGCGCCGGCACGCCGCGGCTGGTGGCGCTGCACGGGCGCATCGGCGACGTCGTCTGCCTGAGCTGCCGGGCGGTCACCGCCCGCGCGGCGCTGCAGGAGCGGCTCGCCGTGCTCAACCCGGGCTACGCCGAGCAGCACGCGGCGGTCGAGGTGCGCCCCGACGGGGACGTCGACCTCGACGACACCGCCGGCTTCGTGGTGCCGGACTGCGCCTGCGGAGGGTTGCTCAAGCCCGATGTGGTCTTCTTCGGCGAGAACGTCCCGGCACCCCGCGTGCAACGCTGCTTCGACGCCGTCGACGCGCTCACCGTCGCCGGCGGGGCGCTGGTCTGCGTGGGCACGTCGCTGAGCGTGATGAGCGGCCTGCGGTTCGTCCGGCGCGCGGCCAAGGCGGATGTGCCGGTGGTGATCGCCAACCGTGGCGCCACCCGCGGCGACGAGCTCGCGACGTACGCCGTGGAGACGGGGTGCAGCGAGTTCCTCGCCGAGCTGATGGCCCGGCGCGGCTAGCGCACGGTCGGGCTCAGGCGCCCATCAGGATGCGGGCGAGCGGGTCGAGCCGCCCCTCGTCGGTACGGCGCAGCCGGCGCAGCTCCTCGAGCAGGTCGACTACGTCGTCCACCTCGACCCGGCCGGCCGGGCGGTCGTCGGCCTCCTGCTCGGCGCCGGGCTCTGCCAGCGGCGCGCCGAGCACCATCCGGTAGCGGGTGTCGGTCGCGGTGAACTCCAGCTCAGCCACCTCGGCCGCACGGCACCGGCCGTCCTCGTCGCGCAGGACGACGACCTCGCCGAGCTCCAGCCCGCGGGTCAGGGTCGTGGCGACGTGGCTGACGATGACCTCGCCTCGGCCGCGCGTGAGCCGGTGCGGCACGTCGATGAGCTCCATGGGGTGTGCCTCAGAGGCGACGCACGAAGATGTGGTCGGCCGCCTCGAGCACGATCTCGGCGCTCTCGCCGCCGGAGCCGAGCAGCACCCCGTCCGGGGTGGCGACGATCGACACGGTCTGGTCGGGCACCGCACCGACGCGGCGAAGCGCAGCCATCAGCACCTCGTCCTTCTGCATCTCCTCGGAGATGCGGCGGATCAGCACCCGGGAGTCCTCGCCGGTGGCGGCCTTCGAGAGCGGCTCGACGCCGGTCATGAAGTCCTCGCCCACGCCGGACTGGCCGAGCTCGTCCAGGCCCGGGATCGGGTTCCCGTAGGGCGAGGACGTGGGGTGGTCGAGCAGCTCGATCAGCCGGCGCTCGACGGTCTCGGACATCACGTGCTCCCAGCGGCAGGCCTCGGCGTGGACCAGCTCCCAGTCCAGGCCGATCACGTCGGTGAGCAGGCGCTCGGCGAGCCGGTGCTTGCGCATCACCCGCGTGGCGAGCCGCAGGCCCTCGTCGGTGAGCTCGATGTGACGGTCGCCCTCGACCGTCAGCAGGCCGTCGCGCTCCATCCGCGCCACGGTCTGGGAGACGGTGGGACCGGACTGGTGCAGCCGCTCGGCGATCCGCGCTCGCAGCGGAACGATCCCCTCCTCGACCAGCTCGTAGACGGTCCGGAGGTACATCTCTGTGGTGTCGATCAGGTCGCTCACTCCTCCATTCTTACGCACTTCGCGTGCAGGCTGGCATCGTGGAAGTCGATGACACCCTCCGCTGAGGCCCCCGAGAACGCCCCGTCCCCGCCTGAGGAGCGTGGTCACGGCGCGGCTGCGCGGGGGGTGGCATGGTTTCGACGAGACCTTCGTCTCGCCGACAATCCGGCCCTGCTCGACGCCCTGGTCGGCGAGGGCGCGCTGGCGCTGTTCGTGCTGGACCCGGTGCTCTGGGAGGCCGCCGGAGCTCCCCGGCGCGCCTATCTGGCGGCCTCGCTGCGGGCCCTGGACGCCGACCTGCGCGCCCGAGGCGGGGCCCTGTGCGTGCGGCGCGGCGACCCGGTGCGCGAGGTGCCCGCGGCGGCGCGTGCGGTAGGCGCGGGGCGGGTCCACGTCGCCGCCGACTTCGGTCCGTACGGCGCGGCGCGCGACGCCGCGGTCGCGCGGGCGCTGGCGGCCGACGACGTCGAGCTGGTCCGCACCGGCTCGCCGTACGCGGTGGCGCCCGGGCGGCTGCGCTCGGGCGCGGGGACGCCGTTCCGGGTCTACACGCCGTTCGCCAGGGCGTGGGCCGCGCACGGCTGGCGGGCCCCCGTCCAGGCACCCGCCGACGTCGGCTGGCTGTCGTTGGAGGGCGAGCCGATCCCCGATCCGCCGGTGCCGGCGGGCCTGACGCTCCCCCGCGCCGGGGAGGCGGCCGCCCAGCAGCGCTGGCGCGACTTCCTCGACGAGGCGGTCACCGGCTACGACACCGCGCGCGACGTCCCCGGCCACGACGGCAGCTCACGGATGTCGGCGCACCTGAAGTGGGGCGAGATCCACCCCCGGACCATGCTCGCCGATCTGGCCGGGCTGCCCGGCGGCGGTGGGGCGGCGGCGGCGACGTACCGCCGGGAGCTGGCCTGGCGCGAGTTCTACGCCGACGTCCTGCACGCCCGCCCCGAGACCGCCCGCGAGCCGTTGCGCGCGGAGTTCGCCCGGATGCAGTGGGACGAGCCGGCCGGTGACCTGGACGCGTGGCGCGAGGGGCGTACGGGCTTCCCGATCGTCGACGCCGGGATGCGTCAGCTGCGGGCCACGGGCTGGATGCACAACCGGGTCCGGATGATCGTGGCGAGCTTCCTGGTCAAGGACCTGCACCTGCACTGGCGTCACGGAGCGCGCCACTTCATGCAGTGGCTCGTGGATGCCGACCTCGCCTCGAACCAGCACAACTGGCAGTGGGTGGCCGGCTCCGGGACCGACGCGTCGCCGTTCTTCCGGGTGTTCAACCCGACGACCCAGGCGCGGGCGTTCGACCCCGACGCCCGCTACGTGCGGCGGTGGGTGCCCGAGCTGCGCGAGGCCGCCGACCCGCACGCCCCGGCCGGGGTGCCGGGATATCCGGCTCCGCTGGTGGACCATGCCGAGGAGCGGCGCGAGGCGCTGAGGCGATGGGAGAGGATCCGCACGTGAGTGAGCACCCACCCCAGGAGAGCACCCTGGTCGTCCCCGGCCGCTTCTGCGGCCCGCCCGGCTCGGGCAACGGTGGCTGGACGTCGGGCGCGCTGGCCGCGCTGGTGCCGGCCGCGGCCCGGGCACGGCGCCGGGGCGACGCCTGGCCGGCGGTCGAGGTGACGCTGCGCCGGCCGCCGCCGCTGGACGTGGCGATGACGGTGACGACGCGCGGCGGGGCGGCAGGCGGCGGACCGGCAGGCGGCGGGCCGGCAGGCGCTGAGGACGAGCCCACGCTCGCCTCCGACGGCGAGCAGCTGGTCGCCGAGGCCCGGCTCGCCGGTCACGACCCGCTCCCGGTGGAGCCGGTCACGCCCGAGGAGGCGCGGGCCGCGCAGGCCGGCTTCCCCGGGTTCACCCGGCACCCCTTCCCGGGCTGCTTCTCGTGCGGTCCGGAGCGGGCCGAGGGCGACGGGCTGCGGATCTTCCCCGGCCCGGTGGCGAGTCACGCCGGTGCCCGGCAGGTCGAGGGCGGCATCCGGTGGGCGGCGCTCTGGCGCCCGTTGGGAGGTGCGGTCCAGGACCAGCACGCCCACCTCGACGAGCATCCCCGTTCCTCGCTGGCCGTCACCTGGGCCGCGCTGGACTGCGTGAGCGGCTGGGCCGGGGGCATCGCCGAACGGGTGATGGTGCTCGGCCGGATGACCGCCGAGGTGGACGCGCTGCCGGTGCTGGGCGAGCCGCACGTCGTGGTCGGCGAGGCCCGGGGCACCGAGGGGCGCCGTACCGCGACGGCGAGCACCCTCTACGACCCCGATGGGCGGGTGGTGGCGCGGGCCGAGCAGGTGTGGATCGAGGTGGACGCGGCAGTGTTCGCCGCACGCTGACCGGGTGCGGTGGGGTTGACGCGGTTTGGGAGACTGGGCGGCATGGCTGATTTGAACGATCCAACCGCTCCGTGGTGGAAGCACGCGGTCTGCTACCAGATCTACGTGCGCAGCTTCGCCGACTCCGACGGCGACGGCCTGGGCGACCTGCCGGGGATCACGGCGCGGTTGCCCCACCTGGCCGACCTGGGTGTCGACGCGCTGTGGATCACGCCGTTCTACCCCTCGCCGCAGCTCGACCACGGCTACGACGTCGCCGACTACACCGATGTCGACCCGCGCTTCGGGACGCTGGCCGACCTCGACGCCCTGGTCGAGCGCGCCCACGAGCTGGGCCTGCGCGCGATCATCGACCTGGTCCCCAACCACACCTCGGCCGAGCACCCGTGGTTCCGCGCGGCGCTGGCCGCGGAGCCCGGCAGCCCCGAACGTGCGCGCTACGTCTTCCGCGAGGGCCGGGGCCCCGGCGGCGACGAGCCGCCCAACAACTGGCAGTCGGTCTTCGGCGGCTCCGCGTGGACCCGGGCCGCGGACGGGCAGTGGTACCTGCACCTCTTCGACTCCAGCCAGCCCGACCTCGACTGGCGCAACCCCGAGGTCGGCGACATGTTCGAGCAGGTACTGCGCTTCTGGCTCGACCGGGGCGTCGACGGCTTCCGCATCGACGTGGCGCACGGATTGTTCAAGGAGGAGAGCCTGCGCGACCAGGTCGTGCCCGCCGACGTCGAGGTCCCCGGCACCGCGCTGCCGGAGTCGATGGTCGAGCGCGTGGTGAGCGACGAGCCGATGTGGGACCAGCCGGAGGTGCACGAGGTGTACCGGCGCTGGCGGCGCGTGCTCGAGGAGTACGACGGGGACCGGATGGCGGTCGGCGAGGCGTGGACGGCCACCTCGGAGTCGATGGCCCGGTTCGTGCGGCCCGACGAGCTGCACCAGACGTTCAACTTCCACTGGCTGCTGGCGCCGTGGTCGGCCGCCGCGTTCGCCGACGTCATCCGCGCCACGCTCGCCGAGACCGCCGCCGTGGGCGCCTCGCCCACCTGGGTGCTGAGCAACCACGACGTGGTCCGGCACGCCACCCGGTACGGCGGGGGCCGGGCCGGGCGGGCCCGCGCCCGGGCCGCGACGATGGCGATGCTGGCGCTGCCCGGCTCTGCCTACGTCTACCAGGGTGAGGAGCTCGGCCTGGAGCAGGTCGACGTCGCGCCCGATCACCGCCAGGACCCCAGCTGGCTGCGCACCGGAGAGGTCGGCCGCGACGGCTGCCGGGTGCCGATCCCGTGGTCGGGCGAGCGCCCGCCGTACGGCTTCTCCCCCGGCACCGAGCAGCCGTGGATCCCCCAGCCCGACGACTGGTCGGCACTCAGCGTGGAGGCCCAGCACGGTGACGAGACCTCCACGCTGGAGTTCTACCGTCGCGCCCTCGCCGTACGCCGGACCTTCGCCACCAGCGCGGGCGACGACGTCGCCCTCCTCGACCTGGGTGAGGACGTGCTGGCCTTCGCGCGCGGCGACCTGCTCTGCGTGGTCAACTGCGGCTCCGAACGCCTCGACCTGCCCCCCGGCGAGCTCCTGCTGTGCAGCGGCGAGACCCCCGGCGCCCCGGACACGGCCGTCTGGTTGCGCACCGCTCAGCGCTGAGCGGGGGGCTGGCGTCGAGGGGCGTCGGGGACGTCGATTGGTCACAGACAGCATGCCGCGGCGCCGATTTCCCTCCGTTGGGGACCAAACGGCGAGGGTGAGTACGGCGCCGGGGCGAGGGTCAGACGCCCCAGGTGGCGTTGTAGCGGGCCAGCGCCGAGGAGAGGTCCCGCAGCTCCTCCAGCGACCACTCGTCCATCCGGTCGCGGAACCGGTCGTGACGCGCGTGGCGCAGCTCGTTCATCCGCTCCCGGCCCTCCGGGGTGAGGCCGACGAGGTAGGCCCGACCGTCGTCGGGGTCGGGGTGCCGGGACACCAGGCCGAGCTCGATGACCTCGTTGACCGCCCGGCTCAGCGCCCCCTTCTCACAGCCGATCCGCTGGCCGATCTCACCCTGCCTAAGCTCGCCGCCGTACGCCAGCGCCTCCAGCACGGCGTAGCTGACCACTCCCAGTCCGGGCGAGATGTCATGGGCCTGCTGGGCGACCTTGCGACGCAGGCGCCGCCCGAGCAGCCACATCTGCGTCTCGACGGCGCGGAGCTCCTCGTTGCGCCGATCGCGTGCCTGCGCGTCGGCGGGCGTCACCGACTCCTCCTCGACGGGCTCCGCCTCGAGGCCGCTCACGGGCTCTTCTTCAGCTCGTCCTCGCGGTGGATGGTGGTGCGCAACGGAACCTCCTTGAGGAAGAGCACGCACACCAGGCCGGCCACGGCGAAGGGCACCGCGATGAGGAACAGGTGCGCCGTACCGTCGGCGTACGCCGCCTCGAAGACCGCCCGTACGGCGGGCGGCAGCGTGTCCATGTCCGGGACCGTGTTCGCGCTTCCCTCCAGCTCGATCGGCTTGCCGGTGCGCCGAGCCAGCTCGGCCAGGCCACTCTGCACGCCGTCGACCACCTGGTGGCTCAGTGCGGCACCCAGCGCGGCGACACCCGCGGAGCCACCCAGCGAGCGGAAGAACGCGACCAGGGAGCTGACCGCGCCCATCTCGCTCTGCGCGGCGGTGTTCTGCACGGCGAGGACGAGGTTCTGCTGGGTGGCACCGATGCCGACCCCCAGCAGGGCCATGTAGATGCCCACCGCGACGAGCGAGGTCGTCGCGTCGATGGTCGCGAGCAGGGAGAGACCGCCGATGACGAAGACCATCCCGCCGATCAGGTAGCGCTTCCACAGCCCGGAGCTCGAGATGAGCCGGCCGGTGGCGATGCTCGAGAGGAGCAGACCCCCGACCATCGCGATCGTCATCAGGCCGGCCTCGGTCGGGGTCATCCCCCGCGCGGTCTGGAAGTACTGCGAGAGGTAGACCGTGGAGCCGAACATCGCGATGCCGATCATCACCGAGGCGAGGGTGGCCAGCGCGACCGTGCGGTCACGGAAGAGTCGCAGCGGGATGATCGGCTCCGCGACCTTGGCCTCCACCAGGCCGGCGAGCGCGATCAGCAGCAGGCCGCCGCCGACCAGTGCCGCGGTCTCCTTCGAGACCCACTCGAACTCGTGGCCGGCCAAGGAGACCCAGGCCAGCAGCAGGGAGACACCGCCGGCGATCAGCAGCGCGCCGAGGTAGTCGACCTTGACCTCACGCTTGATCGTGGGCAGGCGCAGCGTCTTCTGCAGCACCAGGAAGGCCACCACCGCGACGGGAATGCCGACGAAGAAGCACCAGCGCCAGCCCAGGAAGGACGTATCGACGATGACGCCGCCGATCAGCGGCCCGGAGACCGTGGCCACGGCGAAGACCGCGCCGATGTAGCCCGAGTAGCGACCGCGCTCGCGCGGCGAGACGATCGAGGCGATGACCACCTGGACGAGGGCGGTCAGACCGCCCACGCCGAGACCCTGGACCGCGCGGGCCGCGATCAGCTCGCTCATGCTTCCGGCGAGCCCGGCCCACAGCGATCCGGCGGTGAAGATGACCAGGCCGGCCTGCACCAGCATCTTCTTGTTGAAGAGGTCCGCGAGCTTGCCCCACACCGGCGTCGAGGCGGTCATCGTCAGCAGCGTGGCCACGACGACCCAGGTGTAGCCCGACTCCGTGCCCTCGAGCTCGGTGACGATGCGTGGCAGCGCGTTGGAGACGACCGTCGAGGAGAGCATCGCGACGAACATCGCGAGCAGGAGGCCGGAGAGCGCCTCGAGCACCTCGCGGTGGGTCATCGCGGGAGCAGCGGCGGTGTCGACCGGCGCGCTGTCAGTGGGCGGCGTCGCCTCAGCGCGGGTCACGCTGTCGGAGCGGGTGGAGTCTGCCAAGGGATGACCTTCGGTTCGTGGAGTCGGGGTTCTCCTCCACGATACGCTCGATTGGTTGCTTTAAACAACTAAGTGTCGGTGTGACGTGCCCCGCGTCCGGAGGCGTCGCCGTTTGGTCCCCAACGGGCGCGTAATCGCCTCAGCGCATGCCGTCTCCGCCCAATCGGCGCGCTCACCAGCGCCGCCGCGATCAGGACAGCGACAAGGGCCGCCGTTTGGTCACTAACGGCGACGAAATGGCGTCCCCGGACGCCGTTGGGGACCAAACGGCGCCGTCCGGGCCGCCGCCGCTACGCCAAGAACCCGCTCAGTCCGTGCGCTCACGCAGCGCGCGGCTCAGCGAGGCGACGGCGTCCTCGCTGGGCGAGGCGGCCTGACGGTTGCTCGCCTCCAGCGCGCGCAGCAGTTCCGCGCGGTGCACCTTGACCGAGCGCGGGGCCTCGATGCCCACCCGGACCACGTCGCCGCGGACGTCGAGGATGGTGAGGGTGACGTCGTCACCGATGACGATGCTCTCGCCAGCGCGACGACTCAGTACCAGCATGGGGGAAGGCTACCTGTCCTGGGATGCGGCGGGGTCGGGTCAGCCGAGCAGCGGCGCGGCGACCGGCAGCTGGGCGGCGTCCAGGATGACCTGCGCGGCGCGCCGGGTGACGGTGTTGACCAGGATCGGGGCCGCGAGATTCGCGGTGGTCTCGGCCAGCGACGCCCCGGCGGTGAGCACGACCAGCAGCAGCACGTCGTCGGCCGACGTGACGCCCAGCTCGGCGGCCACGTCGAGGCCGACCTCGGGGGCGTAGTCGGGGAAGAACCGTCCCGGCGGTACCACCAGGAACCGCAGCTCGGGGTCCTCCAGCGAGCGCAGGCTGGCCAACATGCTCTGCTCGTCCATCCGCACCAGCGCGAACTGGCGGTGCTCGGGGAAGCCCGGCATCGGGCGCACCAGCTCGATCACCGGGAGCTCCACCGCCTGGTCGGTCACCGGCTGGGGGCTCACGGCTTCTCCTGTGGGTCGGGACACGACGTCATCATCGCAGGCCAGCAAGGTGGCGCTCATCGCAGGAAGTCCAGCAGGCTGGGCTGCATGACCCGCGCCGTGGAGGCCAGGGCGGCCTGGTAGGCCACCTCCTGCATCTGCATCGCCATCACGGTCTCGGCCAGGTCGGCGTTCTCCAGCTCCGAGATCGACGACGTCATCGTGATCGTGGTGTCGTCGGCTGCCTGACGGGCGGCCTCGACGCGCGTCGTACGCGTGCCGATCTCCGCCTGGGCGGTGGCGATCCGGTCCCCGGCGTCCTTGAGCGCCTGGATCCCGGCCTGGATGCCGTCCCCGTCACCGGCGCGCAGGTCCGCGGCGAGGTCGCTCAGCTGCTGGAACAGCGAGGTGGCGCCCTCGCCGAACACGGCGGCGCCGCTGATGTTCACCTGCACCCGCACCCCGTCGGCCACGGTCCGCTCGACCTTGCCGCTCGCCGAGGCGGGATCCAGCAGGACACCCTCGGGGCCGTAGGCCTTCGCTCCCGCGGTGACGCCCCCGAAGATCGGGCGGTCGAGGTAGGTGGCGTTGCCCAGCGAGACCAGGCCCTCGCGGATCTGGTCCACCTCGGTGGCCAGCGCCTGGCGTGCCTGCGGCCCCACGGAGCCGGTGCTGGCGCCCTGCAGGGCCAGCTCGCGCGCGCGCCGCACCCGGTCGCCGATCGAGGCCAGCGTCCCGTCGGCCTGGTTGAGCCAGGCGATTCCGTCGTCGGCGTTGCGGACGTACTGGCTCTGCTCGGCCAGGGCGGAGCGGATCCGCATCGACGAGGTGGTGTCGGTCGGGGAGTCCGAGGGCCGGTTGATGATGCGGCCGGTGGAGAGCTGCTCCTGGATCTTGGCCGAGCGGGCGAGGCTCGCCTGCAGCCCGGACATCGACCCCTCCGACATCATCCGCTGGGTGATGCGTCCCATGCTCATCAGCGCAGCCCCGTCCGGTTGATCAGCGTGTCCAGGACCGAGTCCATCGTGGTCATCACCCGCGCGGCCGCCTCGTAGGCGCGTTGCGCGGTGAGCATGTTGACCATCTCCTCGTCGAGGCTGACCCCGGCCATCTGCTCGCGCGAGTTGTCGACCTGGCGGGTCAGCGTGCTCTGGTTGGCGGCCAGCCGCTTGATCGAGGCCACCTCGCTGCCGAACCCGTTGACCAGCCGCTGGTAGCTGTCCTCGACGCGGGCGGTGCCGATCGCCTCGATCATCGCCTCGGTGTTGCCGGAGTCGCGGGTGCCCGCGGTGCTCGAGGCCGCCACCTTGCCGGGCCCGGACATGTCCGCGTGCACCTTGAGCACCTCGGCCACCCGGGTGCCGTCGCCGATGTCGAACAGCCTGCCGCCGGCGTTGCCGTCGGCGTCGAAGCCCAGCGCGTGCTGGGCGTTGACGGCGTTCGCGAACGTCGTGGCGACCTCGTTCAGGTCGGCCAGGTAGTCCGGGAGCGTGTCGTTGAGCAGGCTCTGGATGGCGCCCGCCGAACCGGTCAGGCCCCCGCTCACCGCGGTGGTGGCGCCGCCGCTGCTCTGGACGGCGAACGTGATGTCGCCGGCCAGCGGGCCCCCGTCGGCGTCCACCCCGCCGCTGACCTGCAGGCGGCCGGCGGAGCTGCCGTTGACCAGGTCGACGCCGTTCACGGTGACCTTCATGGTGCCGTCGCCCTGGATGGCGCCGGTGGCGCCGGTGAGCTCGGCCAATCGCAGCGACATCGCGTCGCGGGAGTCGAGGAGGACGTTGGCGTCCAGCCCGGCGTTCGAGGCGGCGACGATGGCCCGGTTGGTGTCGGCGAGGTCGGCGGCGAGCGTGTTGACCTCGTCGCGGACCGTGAGCAGCTGCTGGCGCTGGTCGCTCTGCTCGGTGGTGATGTTGCGGGCCTGCAGCCGGATGGCGTCGGCCACGGTGTCCGCCCCGGCCAGCATCTGGACGCGCGCGGCGTCGCTACCCGGAGCGTTGGCCAGGTCGCCGAGAGTCTTCTTGAAGTCCGCCAGGGCGGCCGCGACGCCCTTGTCGCCGGGCTCGGCGAGCCCGGTCTCGACACGGGCCAGGGTGCTGGCGCGCAGGTCGAGGTAGGACTGGTTGCCGTGCTCGACGCGGGAGCGCGCGTCGAGGAACGGGTCGACCATCCGCTCGACGCCGGTGGAGCGGACGCCGGTGCCGGTCTCCCCCGCACGCGACCACATCGCCGGCTGGGCGGCGGCGCCCATCGTCTCGCCGACGACCCGGCGGCGCACGTAGCCGTCGGCGTTGACGTTGGCGGTGTTGCTGCCGGCCACGTCCAGCGCGATCTGCTGGAAGCGCATCGCGCTCAGCGCGGTGTTGATGGAGGAGAAGGATCCGCTCATCTCACAGGCTCCGGTCCAGGCGGGCGGCGCGCAGCGGCTCGGTGACTGCGGCCCCGTCGGGGGTGTACGTCGCGATGCCGCCGCCGAGGTTGAGCAGGGTCTCTCGCGCGGAGCGGAAGCCCGCGGCGATCAGGGTGCGGTTGAGCTCAGCGGCGCGGATGATGCTCTCGGTGACACGGGCGAATGCCTCCCGGTGCTCGGTGAGGATGCCCGACCACGGCTCGGTGGCGGCGGCGATCAGCTCGCTCAGGCTGGGGTTGGGCTCGAGCCCGATCGCGGCGGCGACGGCGTCGGCCTCGATGGCACGCAGCATCTCGGTCTCGCGGATCACCTCCAGCAGCTCCTCCACCTCGCGGGCAGCCCTGGCCAGCCAGCGCGTCTCTCCTGCGGACATCACGAGCTGCTCGACCTCGAGCTTGTAGTGCAGGGTCTCGAGCAGCTCCCGCTCGCGCCACAGGATGAGCGACAGCTTCTCCATCCGCTCGGCTCCTCACGTTGGTGCGCAGGCTCCGCTGCGAAGCCTGTCGAGAGAGAGCATCGGCGGGGGGCATGGGAGACCTGAGTGTTTTCTTGACCGAATCCGGCGAGGCCGCCGGCCCCGGCGGCGTGTCGGAAATGGGCTGCGCGCTCCAGGTTCACCGCTGGTCGGCCGCGGGGACGCGGGCACTTCCGCCTGAACTTCGGACAAGCCGGCGACCGTTGGCCAAGATCCTCCACGTGACCGACCAGCACCTGGCCAGCAGCTCCGCCGACGACCTCATCTGCTCCCACGTGGCGCTCGTGGGACACATCGTCCGCGAGACGATGAGCCGGGTGCCCGCCCACGTCAACCGCGACGACCTGACCTCGGCCGGTCTCGCAGCGCTTGTCCAGGCCGGTCACGCCTACGACGCCGCCCGCGGGGTCCCCTTCGCCCGGTACGCCGCCACCCGCGTGCGGGGGGCGATCGTCGACGAGCTGCGCAGCATCGACTGGGCCTCCCGCTCGGTACGGCGCCGGGCCCGCGACCTCTCCGACACCCGCACCGCCCTGGCCACGACGTACGGCCGGCCGGCGACGGAGCAGGAGGTGGCCACGGCGACCGGGTTGAGCCTGGCGGAGATCGCCGGCAACGACGAGGACGTCACCCGCGCCCAGGTCCTCTCACTGCAGGCCTCGCAGGACACGCCGATGGCCGAGCTGCTGGTGAGCTCCGCACCGAGCCCGGAGGAGGCGGCCGAGCACCGCGAGCGCCTGATCTACCTCACCGAGGCGGTCGCCGAGCTACCCGAGCGGCTGCGGCTCGTGGTGGAGCAGTACTTCCTCGCCGAGCGGCCGATGGCCGAGATCGCCGCCACCCTGGGTGTCTCGGAGTCGCGGATCTCGCAGATGCGCGCCGAGGCGCTGGTGCTGCTGCGCGACGCCCTCAACCGTGAGTTGGACCCCGACCTGGTCGCCGAGGCCGCACGTCCCGCGGGGTGCGCCACCAAGCGCCGCGAGTCCTACTTCGCCGCCGTCGCCGCCCGGCACGCGGCCGGTCTGCGCCGCCCGCTGCGGGACGCGCTGGACGCGAGCGCCTGAGCGCCACAGCCAGCCGCCAGGATTTTACCCAGGCTTTCCTTCAGCCCGGGTGCTCGGCGCCGATAGGCAACTCGACGGAGCCCACGGACGGACTCCCGACGAACGATCAGTCACTTTGGGAAGGAACCCATCATGAGCCTGCGCATCAACCAGAACATCGACGCGATCAACTCCTACCGCAACCTGTCGGTGACCCAGGGCCAGATGTCGAAGTCCCTGGAGAAGCTCTCCAGCGGCTTCCGCATCAACCGCGCCGCCGACGACGCCGCCGGCCTGGCCATCTCCGAGGGCCTGCGCGCACAGACCGGCGGCCTCAAGGTCGCCGTCCGCAACGCCCAGGACGGCATCTCCGTCGTCCAGACCGCCGAAGGCGCCCTGACCGAGACCCACTCCATCCTCCAGCGGATGCGCGACCTCGCCGTCCAGTCCTCCAACGAGGGCGCGATGAAGGGCACCGACCAGGCCAAGGCCGACGCCGAGTACCAGGAGCTCGCCAAGGAGCTCGACGACATCGCCGGCAAGACCACCTTCAACGGCACCAACCTGCTCGACGGCAGCTACGCCAACAAGAACTTCCAGGTCGGCGCCAACACCGCCGAAGTCCTCACGGTGACCATCGATGACATGTCTGCCGCCACCATCACCGGCGGTGTCGGCGACCTGACGTCGAGGGCCAACGCGCAGACCGCGCTGACCAACGTCGACTCGGCCATCGCGACGGTCTCCGAGCAGCGCTCCGCCCTCGGTGCCACCCAGAACCGCCTCGAGCACAAGATCAACAACCTCAACGTGGCCTCCGAGAACCTCACCGCCGCCGAGAGCCGCATCCGCGACACCGACATGGCCTCCGAGATGATGAACTTCACCCGTTCGCAGATCCTCTCCCAGGCCGGTACCGCCATGCTCGCGCAGGCCAACCAGGCCCCCCAGGGCGTCCTGTCCCTGCTGCGCTGATCCACCCCGCTCGGCCACCTCGCGTGGACGGGCAAGCCACGGCACCGGCGTCGGCGACGCCGGTGCCGTCGGCATTTCCGGCCACTCCACCCGTGTCCGACTTTTTCTGGCTTTTCTCTTCAGGTCGCGCGGACGAGGGCCGATAGGTCTCTCGACGGAGCCCACGGACGGACTCCCGACGAACGATCAGCCACCTTGGGAAGGAACCCATCATGAGCCTGCGCATCAACCAGAACATCGACGCGATCAACTCCTACCGCAACCTGTCGGTGACCCAGGGCCAGATGTCGAAGTCCCTGGAGAAGCTCTCCAGCGGCTTCCGCATCAACCGCGCCGCCGACGACGCCGCCGGCCTGGCCATCTCCGAGGGCCTGCGCGCACAGACCGGCGGCCTCAAGGTCGCCGTCCGCAACGCCCAGGACGGCATCTCCGTCGTCCAGACCGCCGAAGGCGCCCTGACCGAGACCCACTCCATCCTCCAGCGGATGCGCGACCTCGCCGTCCAGTCCTCCAACGAGGGCGCGATGAAGGGCACCGACCAGGCCAAGGCCGACGCCGAGTACCAGGAGCTCGCCAAGGAGCTCGACGACATCGCCGGCAAGACCACCTTCAACGGCACCAACCTGCTCGACGGCAGCTACGCCAACAAGAACTTCCAGGTCGGCGCCAACACCGCCGAAGTCCTCACGGTGACCATCGATGACATGTCTGCCGCCACCATCACCGGCGGTGTCGGCGACCTGACGTCGAGGGCCAACGCGCAGACCGCGCTGACCAACGTCGACTCGGCCATCGCGACGGTCTCCGAGCAGCGCTCCGCCCTCGGTGCCACCCAGAACCGCCTCGAGCACAAGATCAACAACCTCAACGTGGCCTCCGAGAACCTCACCGCCGCCGAGAGCCGCATCCGCGACACCGACATGGCCTCCGAGATGATGAACTTCACCCGTTCGCAGATCCTCTCCCAGGCCGGTACCGCCATGCTCGCGCAGGCCAACCAGGCCCCCCAGGGCGTCCTGTCCCTGCTGCGCTGATCCGCCTGGCTCCGCCGGCTGACGGCTGAGCCACCAGCAGTCCCGGCCCCGGTGGGATGCCCCACCCGCATCCCACCGGGCCCCGGGGCTCCGACTCTGCCGTCCCGAACCAGGAGAACCTCAGATGGCCAGCATCAGCGGGCTCACCGGCTTCGACGGCGCCTCGATCGTCGACCAGCTGATGCAGGTCGAGGCCTTCTCGCAGAACCGCCTCAAGACCCAGCGCACCACGCACGAGTCGGTGGTCACCGCGCTGCAGAAGCTGAACACCCAGGTCGCCTCGCTGGCGACCGCCGCCAAGAGCCTCGCCGACCCGGCCACCTGGCAGACCCTCAAGGGCTCCTCCAGCAGCCCGCTGGTCACCGTGAGCACCGGCGCCGCGGCGGGTCCCTCCAGCTTCTCCGTCACCGTGGACCGGGTCGCGATGGCGCACCAGCTCGGTTTCGCGAGCCCGGCCGCCCTGACCGACACGGTCACCTCCGGCTCCGATGTGGTCCGACTCGACAGGTTGGACGGCACCACGGTCGACTTGGACACCGGCGACGGCACCCTCGAGGGTCTGATCGACGCGATCAACGACCCGGCCGCGAAGACCGGCCTGACCGCCACCGCGGTCCGCACGAGCGACGGCGCCTACCGCCTCCTGGTGACCTCGGACGCGACCGGGGCGGCCTCCGACTTCACCCTCACCAACACCGACGGCACCGATCTGCTCGGCGGCGCGGTCGCCCGGACCGGCGCCGACGCCCAGATCAGCCTGGGCCTCGGCATCACCGCGACCTCGGCGAGCAACACGTTCACCGACCTCGTGCCCGGTGTCTCGCTCACCCTCTCCCCCGCGGCGGTGGGCTCGCTCACCGCTCCGGCCGGCACCTCCGCCACGGTCAGCGACGTCACCGTCCGGCAGGACTCCGTCGACATCGCCGGCAAGGTAAAGTCCCTGGTCGACCAGCTCAACACCGCACTCAGCGCCTTCGACGCCCAGACCGCGGTCGGAGCCGACGGCAAGGGCGGCGCGCTCGTCGGCGACAGCGCCATCCGCGGGGTGCGCGCCTCACTGCTCGAGTCCGTCTTCGGCAGCGGCAACACCACGATGGCCGACCTCGGCATCCAGACCGACCGCTACGGCAAGGTCGTCTTCGACCAGCCGACGTTCGAGAAGGCGTACGCCGCCGACCCGGCCGCTGTCGCCACCCGCTTCACCTCCGGTGAGGGCAACGGGTGGGCGGCGCGGCTGCAGAGCGCGGCCGAGGACGCGAGCCACACCCGCGACGGACGCATCACGGCCGCCATCACCGGGCGCAAGGACCAGATCGACCGCCTCGACGACAGCATCGAGGCCTGGAACATGCGCCTGGAGCTTCGCCGTTCCACGCTGTCGCGCCAGTTCAACGCCCTCGAGGTCGCCCTGAACGACATGAACAGCCAGAGCTCCTGGCTCAGCGGCCAGATCGCCTCCCTGCCGAACTACAACAACTCCTGACCGCCACGCCGCCCCCAGAGTCAGATCACGGAAGGCCCATGATGATCCCGAACGCACGCAGCACCTACCTCAACGCGTCGGTGTCCACCGCCAGCTCCGCCTCACTGCTCGTGATGCTCTACGAGCGCCTGGTCCTGGACCTCCAGCGCGCCAGCAAGGCGCTGGAGGACGGCTCCGTGTCGGTGGCCCACGAGCAGCTCCTGCACGCCCAGGACATCGTCCTCGAGCTGCGCGCGAGCCTGAAGCCCGAGCAGTGGTCCGGCGGCCCGGCGCTCGGGGCGCTCTACGACTACCTGCACACCGAGCTGGTCCGCGCCAACATGACCAAGGACCTCGAGATCGCCACGTTCTGCCTGCACCTGGTCAGCCAGCTGCGCGACGCCTGGCGGGACGCGGCGATGGCCACGGTCTCCGCAAGCGCATGAACCGCCGACTCTCCCCCGAGACGCGGCGTCACCTGGTCTGGGAGACGGCGCTGGACCGTCTCGAGCTCGACGCGCTGCGCGCCGAGCGGATGCTGCTCGACGAGTCGCCCGTCGTCGCCCCGGCGCCCTGGGACGAGCCCGAGCTCGACGGCCCCATCCCCGACGACCTCGTCGACCGTGCACTGGCCCTGCTCGATCGCCAGCGCCGCGCCGAGGATGCCCTGCGCCACCGGCTGGACGCCGCGCGCCAGCAGCATGCCTTCGCCGACCGGGTCGACCGCGCCACCGGACGCGGCACGGGACCCGCGCTCTACCTCGACGTCCAGGCCTGACCCGGGCGCTGCCCGCCCCCGCAGGGCAGCCGGACGACCACAACAGAAGGAACGCCCCTGTGAAGATCATCGTCGCCGACGACAGCCGCGTGATGCGCCAGATCGTCGTCCGCACCCTGCGCCAGGCCGGATGGGGCGGACACGAGATCGTCGAGGCCACCAACGGCAGGGAGTGCCTCGAGCAGGCGCTGGCCGCAGCGCCCGACCTGATTCTCTCGGACTGGAACATGCCGGAGATGACCGGCATCGACTGCCTCGCGGCGCTGCGCGCGGCCGGCTCCACCGTGCCGTTCGGCTTCGTCACCTCGGAGGGCTCCGCGGAGATGCGCGCCCGGGCCACCGCCACCGGCGCCTCGTTCCTGATCGCCAAGCCGTTCACCCCCGAGGCGCTCGACGAGGTGCTGAGCACCGCCGTGGGGGCTCACCAGTGACCGCGACCACGCACCTGCCCACCCCCAAGCAGATCCGCGAGCTGCTCACCGATCTCCTGGACAAGCCGGTCACGCTCAGCCCCGGAGCGCCGCTCGTCCCCGGCCCGGCGACCCCGGCCAGCATCGCGACGTACGTCGACGACATGCTCCGCGTCACCGGCGTCCTCGTCTGCGACCTGCCCCTCTCGGCCTACCTGGGCGCGGCGCTCGGTCTGGCGCCGGCACGCGAGGCCGAGGAGGTGATCGCCGGTGGCGCCCTCGACGAGGTCCTCACCGAGAACCTCTCCGAGGCGCTCAACATCGCGGCCTCCATCTTCAACGTCGACGGCGCCGTCCACGTTCGCCTCTACGGCATGCACCCGGCCGGGGCCCCCCTCCCCCAGGACCTCCTCGTGCGCGCCCTCACGCTGGGACGCCGCGAGGACGCGGTGCTCGACATCCCCGGCTACGGCACGGGCCGGCTCTCGGTGATCCTCAGCTGAAGGATCTGCGAGCCCCACCTCCACGCTGGGCACCAGCCAAGAACCCGCCCCACACGGGGCGGGTTCTTCGTGTCTTTCGGGCCAGCCCTCAAGAAGCCTCCCGGCAGGGCCGAAGGAAGAGGCGAGCACGGATCGCTCGCATCTCGCCACGGACTGGCATCGACTTCGCATTCCTCCTGGAAGGGCGAGCAAAGCGTGTCTCTTGCCATCCCCGACTCCGTCGGTGCCGTCCTCAACTACGCCCTGGACGGGCTCTCCACCCGTCAGCAGGTGATCGCGGACAACATCGCCAACGTCGACACCCCCGGCTTCCGCGCGACCAGCGTCGACTTCGAGAGCTCCCTGCGCAGCGCGATCGACAACGACAGCCTCGGCTCCGAGCCCGGCGTCGCGACGACCGCCACGCAGACCCCCGTCGGCGCCAACGGCAACAACGTCGACCTCCGCAAGGAGACGCTCGCGGCCGTGCAGTCGCAGTACCAGTACCAGGTGATCAGCCGCGCGGTCTCCGACCGCTTCGCGCTCCTCAAGACCGTGGCCGGGGGCCAGTGATGAGTGCCTTCAACCTGCTCAACATCGCCGGCTCCTCGCTGGGCGTGCACCAGACCTGGCTCGACGCGCTGGCCCACAACATCGCCAACGCCAACACCGCCACCAGCACCGACCAGGACGCCTTCCAGGCCCAGATGCTGATGGTGCGGGCCGAGGCCGACGGCGGCGGCGTCGCCGTCAGCGGGATGGCGCTGAGCGACCCCGAGGGCCGGATGGTGCACAGCCCGGACCACCCGCTCGCCGACGAGGAGGGCTACATCCGGCTCCCCGAGATGGACATGTCGAGCCAGATGACCCAGCTGGTGATGGCCCAGCGCGGCTACCAGGCCTCGGTCCAGGTGACCAAGAACGCCCAAGAGATCTACGGCAGCGCCCTGCAGATCGGGCGTGCCTGATGAGCGTCTCCGGCATCGAGGCCGTCGGCTTCACGCCGTACGTCCCCCCGCAGGTCGGCGCCACCGACCGCCTCGACGGGCTCACCGCCGGCGGCGGCGTCGCCGGGGCGAGCGGCGCCTCGAAGGTGAACGGCGAGTTCGGGGAGCTGCTGCTCGACGGCATCGAGCGCCTGGAGTCGGTGCAGGACCGCAGTGACAAGCTCGCGGTCCAGGCCGCCACCGGTGATCTCGACAACATCCACGACTACACGACCGCCGCCACCGAGGCCGCCGTGACCACCCAGCTGACCGTCGCCGTGCGTAACCGCGCGCTCGAGGCGTTCAACGAGATCATGCGGATCCCGATCGGATGAAGGACAACCTCACGCGCACGCTGGACCGCCTGCGCAACAGCGTCGCGTCGTTCACAGTCGGCCAGCGCACGATCGCGGTCATCGGCGTCGTGGCCGTGCTGCTGGGCGGCTTCCTGGTGGTGCGCTGGGTCTCGACGCCCAACTACACCCCGCTCTTCAGCGACCTCGCCTCCGAGGACGCCTCGGCGGTCATCGAGGAGCTCGACGCCCAGGGTGTGCCGCACAAGCTCACCAACGGCGGCGCCACGATCATGGTGCCGCGCGAGCAGGTCTACGAGACCCGCATCGCGCTCAGCGGCGAGGGCCTGCCGGGCAGCAGCGACGAGGGCTACTCGATCCTCGACGACCAGGGACTGGGCACCTCGCAGTTCAAGGAGCAGACCGACTTCAAGCGCGCCATGGAGGCCGAGCTGGCCAACACCGTCGAGGCCATCTCCGGCGTGAACACCGCCATCGTGCACCTGGCGCTGCCGGCCAAGCAGGTCTTCGCCGACGAGCAGGAGCCGGCCACCGCCTCGGTTCTCCTCGAGACCGCCCCCGGCACCGACCTCGGCCCCGAGCAGGTCCAGGCCGTCGTCCACCTGATCGCCTCCAGCATCGACGGCCTCGACCCCGACAAGGTCACCGTCGCCGACGCCGAGGGCCGGGTGCTCTCCAGCAACGACGGGACCAGCGGAGCGGCGGCCAGCACCCGCGCCCAGCAGGTCGAGGAGTACCAGAAGGACATGAGCGCCCGGATCCAGGCGACCCTCGACAAGGTCGTCGGCCCCGGCAACTCCACCGTCCAGGTGACCGCGGACCTCGACTTCGACAAGTCCGTCTCGGAGTCCACCACCTTCGAGGCCGACCCCGACGACCCGCCGCTGTCGTCCTCGCGCACCACCGAGACCTACACCGGCCCGGCCGGTGCCGGTGCCGCCCAGGGCGTCGTCGGCCCGGACGGCCAGATGGACGACGTCGGCGTCACCGGCGGCGACTCCCAGTACGACAAGGAGTCGGTGACCGAGGACAACCCCTTCGACACCGTCAAGGAGACCCGCGAGGCGGCACCGGGCAGCGTCAACTCCCAGCACGTGGCCGTCACCCTCGACTCCGAGTCCGCGGTGGCCGTGGACCCTGCCGAGATCCGCAACCTGCTCGCCGCCGGAATCGGCATCGACGCCGGCCGCGGTGACACCATCCGGGTCGCGGTGATGCCCTTCGACCGCACCGCCGACGAGGCTGCCGCCGAGGAGCTCGCGGCCGCCGCCGCCGCCAAGGCCAAGGCCGAGCAGCGCGAGATGTTGCGCAACCTCGCCATCGTGGTCGTCGTCCTGCTGGCCCTGCTGCTCGCCTGGCTCAAGTCCCGCAAGCGGGCCAAGGCCCGCGCCGAGGCGACGTCGTACGTCGTGGAGCAGCTGCGCCAGGAGTCGGCCGCGCGTGCCGAGCTGGCCGAGCCGATCCCGGCCCTGGCCGCCCTGGAGCAGGCCGAGGACAAGGCCGGCAACGACGTGCGCGACGAGCTCGCCGCGCTGGTCGAGCGTCAGCCCGAGGACGTCGCGGCGCTGCTGCGCGGATGGCTGGTGGAGCGGCCATGATGGGCTCCCTCGCCACCCTCGGCGTCCGCAAGGCCGCCATCGTGCTGATCCAGCTCGGCAAGGACCGGGCCGCCGCCGTCCTCAGCCACCTCTCCGACGCCGAGGTCGAGGCGATCTCCGCGGAGATCGCCCAGCTCGACGCCGTCAGCGCCATCGAGACCGACGCCGTGCTGACCGAGTTCACCGAGATGGCCAAGGCCCGGGTCAACATGACCCAGGGCGGCCTGACCTTCGCGCGCAACATGCTCGAGCAGTCGCTCGGCGCCGAGAAGGCCGCCGAGATCATGGCCCGGCTCCAAGCCGCCGCGGTGAAGATGCCGTTCCAGTTCCTGCACCGCGCCGACCCGGCGCAGCTGCGCTCGTTCATCGTCGACGAGCACCCGCAGGTGATCGCGCTGGTGCTGGCGCACATGCCGCCCGACAAGGCCTCGCTGGTGCTCTCCGGGCTGCCCGCCGGCCAGCAGGCCGCGGTGGCGCACCGGATCGCGGTGATGGAGCGGACCTCCCCCGAGGTCATCCGCTCGGTCGAGACGGTGCTCGAGCGCAAGCTGTCCTCGGTGCTCCAGCCGGCCGAGCTGTCGCGGGTCGGGGGCGTCGACCCACTGGTGGACATCATCAACCGCTCCGACCGCTCCACCGAGCGGCAGATCGTGGAAGGTCTCGAGGCACTCGACGCGACGCTGGCCGAAGAGGTCCGCAACAAGATGTTCATGTTCGAGGACATCGTCAACCTCGACGACCGTTCCGTGCAGCTGGTGCTGCGTCAGGTGGACGGCGCCTCGCTGGCGCTGGCGCTCAAGGGCGTCACCGAGATCGTGCGCAACAAGATCACCAGCAACATCTCCGAGCGCGCCTCCGAGACGCTGCTCGAGGAGATCGACCTGCTCGGCCCGGTCCGCCTGGCCCAGGTCGAGGAGGCCCAGCAGGCCATCATCCGCACGATCCGCCTGCTCGAGGAGCAGGGCCAGATCATGGTTCGAAGGGGCAACGACGATGAGCTCGTCCTCTGACGCCGTGCTGCGCGGTGACCAGGCGGCCCGGGTGGTGACGCCGTCCACCAGCCCGGACCTGCGCACCGGCACCTGGACCCGGCTCGGCCAGTCCACCGTCCTCGGGGACGACGTGACCGAGCACTTCCTCAACGGCCTGGCCGAGCAGACCCGCACCGCCGCGCGCGCTCAGGGCTACGCGGTCGGCTGGGCGCAGGGACGCCGCGAGGCACAGGAGGAGGCGACCCTCCAGGCCGAGCAGACCGCCCTGCGACACCGCCAGGACGCCGAGCGCCGCGAGACCGAGCACCGCACCTCGCTGGCGGCACTGGCGCTCGCCGCCGAGCAGCTGCGCGACGCGGCCGCCGAGGTCTGCGCCCAGCTGGCCGACGACGCCACCGACCTGGCGCTCAGCGTCACCCACGAGGTGCTCGGACGCGAGCTGGTGCTGGCCGCCGACCCCGGCGCCGACGCCGTACGGCGAGCGCTGGGCGTGCTGCCGACCGGCTGCCCGGTGCGGGTCCGTCTGCCCGCCGAGGCGCTGGGCTCGACCACCGTCGCGGACCTGGCCGCTCGCGGCGTCGAGGTCGTCGCCGACCACGCGCTGTCGGCCGGCGAGGCGCTGGTCGAGACCGACGAGTCCGTGATCGACCTGCGGATCAGCACCGCGCTGGAGCGGCTCGCGGAGGTGCTGCGATGACGGCCTCCCCGCTGTCCGTGCGCCGCCGATCCGCCGGCCCCGACCCGCGCGACCTGCGGCGGCGCGCCCTGGAGGCGGTGCGTCCGCGCACCCTCGGCCGGGTCGCGGAGCTGCTGGGTCTCTCCGTGCGGATCACCGGGGTGCCGGCCGCCGTCGGCGACCTGCTCGAGGTCGTCGGTCCCACCACCGTGCCGGTCGAGGTGGTTGCCAGCGGCCCCACCGGCCTGGTCTGCCTCCCGCTCGCCTCGACCACGGGGCTGCGCATCGGCGACCACGTCCGGCCCACTGGCGGCCCCTTGCGCATCGCCGTCGGCGACGCGCTGCGCGGCCGGGTGCTCGACGGCCTGGGCCGCCCCCTCGACGGCGGTCCGCCGCTGCTGGGCCTGGCCAGCGTGTGCGTCGACAACACCCCGCCGGCGGCGATGAGCCGTCCGCGCATCGACACCCAGCTCGGGCTCGGGGTCCGGGCCATGGACGCCCTGACCGCCTGCGGGCGCGGCCAGCGCCTGGGCATCATGGCCGGCTCCGGCGTCGGCAAGTCGAGCCTGCTGTCGATGATCGCGCGCGGCACCGACGCCGAGGTCTCGGTGATCGCCCTGGTCGGCGAGCGCGGCCGCGAGGTCCGCGAGTTCCTCGACAACGACCTCGGCCCCGAGGGCCTGGCCCGCTCCGTGGTCGTGGTCGCCACCTCCGACGAGCCGCCGGTGGTCCGGCTGCGCGCCGCGCTGGTGGCCACCCGCATCGCCGAGTGGTTCCGCGACAGCGGCCGTGAGGTCGTGCTGATGATGGACAGCCTCACCCGGGTGGCGATGGCCCAGCGCGAGATCGGCCTCTCCGCCGGGGAGCCTCCCGCGACCCGCGGCTACCCGCCGAGCGTCTTCACGCTGCTGCCCCAGATCCTCGAGCGCGCCGGCACCTCGCCGTCCGGCAGCATCACCGGCCTCTACACGGTGCTGGTCGAGGGCGACGACATGCAGGACCCGATCGGCGACGCGGCCCGCTCGATCCTCGACGGCCACGTCGTGCTGTCCCGGTCGCTGGCGACCTCGGGCCACTTCCCGAGCATCGACGTGCTGGAGTCCATCTCCCGCGTCGCCTCGGCGATCTGCTCCCCCGAGCAGAAGGCCGCTGCGATTCGCCTGCGTCAGCTGATGGCCGCCCACCGCAACGTGCGCGAGCTCGTCGAGATCGGCGCCTACGTGGCCGGTGCCGACGCCGACGCCGACACCGCGCTGGCGCTGCTGCCGCAGATCAACGCCTTCCTGCGCCAGGACATGGACGACGCGACGCCCACCCAGGAGACCTGGCGGCGCCTGGCCGAGCTGGTGGCCCGATGAGCGCCGTCCACGACGCCGGCCTGCACGCGGTCGGCCGGGTTCGCTCGGTGCGTGAGCGGGACAGCCGGATCGGCCTGGTCCAGGCCCTCGCCGAGGAGCGGGTCCTGGCCGACCGGCTCTGCGCGATCCACGACCACCTCACCTCGCTCGCGCCGTACACCACCGGAGACCGGGCTGGGTTCCAGCAGCGCCAGCGCGACGTCGTCGCCTGGTCGCAGACTGCCCTGGAGACGCGGGCGGCCCTGGAGTCCGCCGAGCTGCTCACGCTCTCGGCGCGGGAGCGGTGGACCGGCGACAAGACCCGGCTCGCCGCCGTGGAGACCCTGCTCGAGCGCCGGGCCGCCGAGCGTCGTGCCGAGCGCCAGCGGCGTGAGGACCACGCCCTCGACGAGACGGCCATCGACGTCTGGCGCCGCGGTCGCGCCCAGCGGCTGGCCCGGATGGAGGCGCTGCGATGAGCGTGGTGGACGTGACGTCCCGGATCGGTCAGATCCAGGCGCAGCTCGCGGCGCTGGCGCCGGCGACGACGGCCACGGGCGGGGCCCAGTTCGCCACCGCTCTGCAGGCCAGCACCGACGCCCTCTCCGGGGGCGGCGCGACGGGCGGGACCACGAAGGGCGAGCAGGTGGTCGCCGAGGCGAAGAAGTACCTCGGAGTCCCTTACGTCTGGGGTGGCACCGACCCCGACAAGGGGCTCGACTGCTCGGGGCTGGTCCAGCTGGTCTACCGCAACCTCGGCCACGAGCTGCCCCGGGTCTCCTACCAACAGGCGACCGCGGGCACCGCCGTGCCGAGCCTGGCCCAGGCCCAGCCCGGCGACATCCTGGCCTTCAAGTCCCCGGTCAACCATGTGGCGATCTACCTCGGCGACAACCAGATGATCGAGGCGCCGCGCCCGGGCAAGAACGTCCAGATCTCCCCGGTCTACGAGACCCCGACCGCGATCCGCCGCATCGTCAGCGACCCGTCCGCGCCGGTCGCGGGCACCGCCGGAGCACCGGCCGGCGGGTCCCGGGTCCCGGCCTCCACGCCGTACGCCGACCTCTTCAACCGCGCCTCGGCCACCTACGGCGTGGACGCCACGCTGCTCGCCGCGGTCGCCAAGCAGGAGTCCGGCTACGACCCGAACGCGGTCAGCCCGGCCGGTGCCCGCGGCCTGATGCAGCTGATGCCGGCGACGGCCGCGGGCCTGGGGGTACGCAACTCCTTCGACCCCGCCCAGGCCGTCGACGGCGCCGCCCGGCTCCTCGACACGCTGCTCGACCGCTTCGGGCGCACCGACCTGGCCCTCGCGGCGTACAACGCAGGGCCCGGCGCGGTCATCCGCTACGACGGCATCCCGCCCTACCCCGAGACCCAGAACTACGTCCGTTCCGTGCTAGCGATGGTGAGACAGTCATGACCTCGACCGCACTGCCCGTCGGCCCGATGCCGGTGGCGCCGGCACCGGGAGCCGGCGCGAGCAGCGAGTCCACCGCGTCCTCGCCGCCGGCCGGCGAGGAGTTCCTCGCGCTGGTCCAGCAGCTGCTGGACGGAGCGGCGCTCCCCGGCACCGGCGAGGAGGCGCGGGTGCTCGGGGACGAGCAGCAGCACGCCGACCCGTCGGCGCAGACCGGCTCCGCCTCCCCCTGGGCCCCGGCGCCACTCCCCCTGGCCCTCGCTCTGCCCACGCCGCCCGCCGCTGCCGCGGTCGACCACACCGAGCCGAGCGGGGCCGACACGGCGACTGCCCCTGGCGCCGGGGACCCGAGCGTCCCGCCGGCAGGCGCGAGTAGCGAGTCCCGGGCGGCAGCGCCCGCGCCGGTCGCGCTGCCCGCGACCGGGACGGGCGAGGCGCTCGACGCGACCCCGGCTGCTGGGCCGGACGCGGCCGCCACCGGCGCGAACGCTCCCGCCCCGCCGTCCGGGACCAGTCCCGCCCCCAGCGGCCTGGCAGGTCCCGCCGGCCTCGCCGGGCTCACCGGGCTCACCGGCCCCGGCGCTCCCGGCGCCGGCGCCCCGGTCGGCGACACCGGACAGCCCGTCCCGGTCCGGGTGGTCGAGCAGGTCTTCCCCGAGGTGGTCCGGCTGGCCGGCAACGGCCACGGCCTGCAGCGGCTGACGCTGCGCCTGCAGCCGGAGAACCTCGGCGAGGTGCGGGTGGTGCTGATCTCGCGGCCCGGCGAACAGCTGGTGATCAGCCTGGCCGCCGGCGCGCAGGCGCAGGAGTCGCTGCTGCACGGCAGCTCCGAGCTGCGCCGCCTGCTCGAGGTCGTCGGCAACGGCGACGCCCGGATCGTGGTCCGCGACCTGGCCGGCACCGGCACGCAGGTCGGACAGCCGGCCAGCAGCCAGCAACCCGGCTCGGCGCTGCCGACCAGCGATCTCGGGGCCGACGCGTCGGCCTCGGGCAGCGGCCACCCCGAGCGGGACCCGGACACCAGCGAGCACGCAGGGACGCGTGGGAGCAGCACGGCCACGGACGGCACCCGCGGTGCGGCGATCTCGCCCCATCGAGTCGACACGGTCACCGGAGCCCGCGGCGCGGGCCTCGACGTGACCGTCTGAGGAGAAGAAGTGTCAGTCACCCCAACCGAGGCCGTCACCCCGGGCATGTACGTCGCCGGCTCGTCGGCGTCCACCGCGGCCAACGGCGAGGACAAGCAGATGTTCCTCGAGCTCCTGGTCGCGCAGCTGCGCTACCAGGACCCGCTCAACCCGGCCGACTCCGGGGAGTTCCTGGCCCAGTCGGCGCAGTTCACGGCGCTGGAGAAGATGCAGGAGGTGGCCGACCAGACCGCCGCGCTCGTCAACGCGCAGGTCACCTTCGGGGCCAGCGGCCTGGTCGGCAAGAACGTCACCTACCTCGACGAGAAGGGGGTGGCCGTCTCCGGCCTGGTCGGCTCGGTCTCCTTCGGCGCCGACGGCCCGATGCTCGACGTCGGCGGCGTGCGGGTCGGCCTGAGCCAGGTCCAGGCCGTGCTCGCCACCCTCCCCGCCACCCCGCCGGTCGGGACCACCCCGCCCGCGACCCCCACTCCCGACCCCACTGCCTGACCCTCCCGAGAGGAACCCACCATGCTTCGCTCACTCTTCGCCGGCATCAGCGGCCTTCGTGTCAACCAGACCATGCTCGACGTCACCGGCAATAACATCGCCAACGCCAACACCACCGGCTTCAAGTCCAGCACCACCGTCTTCTCCGACACCCTGAGCCAGATGCTCACCGCCTCCTCCGGCCAGAACGCGGCCCGAGGCGGCACCAACGCGATCCAGGTCGGCCTGGGCGTGCAGGTGGGGGCCACCAGCACCAACTTCGGCCAGGGCGCCAACCAGACCACCGGCAAGGTCACCGACCTGATGATCCAGGGCGACGGCATGTTCGTCGTGCGCAAGGGCAACGAGGCGCTGTACACCCGCGCCGGCGCGTTCAACTTCGACGAGAGCGGCACGCTGGTGAACCCCGAGGGCAACCGCGTCCAGGGCTACGCCGTCGACGCCGCCGGAGTCCGCACCGGCGGCCTGGTCGACATCACCCTGACCACCACCGGGCTCACCCCGCCGGTCCCCGCGGACGGCAAGCTCACGTCGTACAACATCGGCTCCGACGGCAAGATCCGGGGCCTCTTCTCCGACGGGGTGCAGCGTGACATCGCCCAGGTGGCGATGGCCGACTTCAACAACGTGCTGGGCCTGGAGAAGGTGGGCGGCACCAGCTACCGCGTCTCGGCCAACTCCGGCGAGGCGATCCTCGGCGTCTCCGGCGAGGGCCGTCTCGGCACCCTGGTCAGCGGCGCCCTGGAGATGTCCAACGTCGACCTGGCCGCCGAGTTCACCAACCTGATCCTGGCCCAGCGCGGGTTCCAGGCCAGCTCGCGGGTGATCACCACCTCCGACCAGGTGCTCGAGGAGCTCGTCAACATCAAGCGCTGAGCTCGCGGGTCGTCGGCCTCCGGTGCCGGCGACCCCGGGCCCGCCACCCGGCGCCGGGCCGGCTGCGCGGCACTTCGCCGCGGCAACCACTCAGGTCCGACTCGGCGCTGCCGAACCTATCCATGGAGCGGCCACGGACGGCCGCTCTCAGTGAGCACAAGGACGGTGCGCGATGATCTATCTGACACGCCTCTCGGGCTCGGTGTTCGCGCTGAACTCCGACCTGATCGAGCGGATCGACGCGACCCCGGACACGGTCGTCACGCTGGTCGACGGCAAGAAGTACGTCGTGACCGAGCCCCTCCAGGACGTGGTCGACAGCATCCGCGAGCACCGCGGCGAGGTGATCGCGATCAGCACCCGCCTCGACCTCGCCCCCTCCCCGCCCGAGTGGCCCCGGCCGCTGGGCACCGTCAGCGCGCACCCGGCGCTCAACGCGGACCTCCGGGAGTCCTGATGGATCCGGCAACCCTGCTCGGCATCGGCCTGGCCTTCGTCGTCATCATCATCGCGAACATCCTCGAGGGCGGCAGCCCGATGAGCCTGCTGCTCTTCCCGCCGATGCTGCTCGTCCTCGGCGGCACGATCTGCATCAGCATCGCGGGCGGCACCATCGAGGACTTCAAGTCCTCGATGAAGGCGCTCAAGCGTGCCTTCCTGGGCAAGGCCCAGACGGCCGGCGACCTCGTCCCGTCCATCGTCACCCTGGCCGACAAGGCGCGTCGCGAGGGGCTGCTGTCGCTGGAGGACTCGCTCGCCGAGATCGACGACCCGTTCCTGGTCCGGGGCGTGACGATGGCCATCGACGGCACCGACCCCGAGGAGCTGCGCGACATCCTGGAGTCGGAGGTGTACGCCAAGAAGCTCGCCGACAAGCAGGCGGCCAAGTTCTTCGCCGACGCGGGCGCCTACGCGCCGACCATCGGCATCGTCGGCACCGTGATGGGGCTCGTCCACGTCCTCGAGAACCTCGGCGCCCCCGAGGAGCTCGGTCACCTCATCGCCGGCGCGTTCGTCGCGACGCTGTGGGGCGTGATGTCGGCCAACGTCGTCTTCCTGCCCATCGCCAGCCGGCTGCGGCGGCTCAGCGATCTCGAGGTGGCGCGCATGGAGCTCGCCATCGAGGGCATCGCCGCCCTGCAGGCCGGCGCCAACCCCCGGATCATCGCCCAGAAGCTGAAGTCGCTGCTGCCCGCCTCGCAGCACCAGGACGAGGCTGCCTGATGTCCGGCGGGGGCCCCGGGCGGGGCCGGGGCAAGCGGCAGCCCGAGGAGGAGCACGACAACCACGAGCGTTGGATGGTGACCTACGCCGACATGGTCACCCTGCTGATGGTGCTGTTCATCGTCATGTTCGCGATGAGCCAGGTCGACCAGGAGAAGTACAACGCGCTCAGGTCCGGCCTCGCCGTCGGGTTCGGCGGCCAGACGAACTCCTTCATGGAGGGCGCCGACACGGTGCTCGAGCAGGCCGGCAGCAACCTGACGCCTGAGCTGGTCACCGCGCAGTCGGTGGAGGGGCTCCCGGCCGAGGAGCGCCAGCAGGTCCAGGACGCGATCACCCAGCACGACCGGGCCCGGGTGCAGGCGCAGTACGACGCCGCCGCCGCCGAGGTGCGCCGGCTGCAGGCCGTGGCCCGCCGGGTCCGCGCCGCGCTGGCCCGCGCCGGTCTGGCCGACGACGTGCTCACCTCCATCGACGACCGCGGTCTCGTCGTCAGCCTGGTCTCCCAGCACGTCGTGTTCAACGCCGACCTGGCCACGCTCAGCCCGCGCGGGACGCGGGTCGTGGATGTGCTGGCACCGGTGCTGCGCGAGATCTCCGACCCGCTGCGGGTCGACGGGCACACCAACCAGGTGCCGGTGCGTCCCAAGTACTACGCCACCGACTGGGACCTCTCGGCCGCCCGCTCCATCACCGTGCTGCGCCGGCTCAGCGAGGTCGGGCGGGTCTCGATGGACCGTCTCTCGGCCTCGGCCTTCGGCAACACCAAACCGCTGCGGGACCCCGCCACGCCCGGGTCCCAGGCGATCAACAAGCGCGTCGACATCGTGGTGCTCTCCGGCATCCCCGCCGAGAGCCGGAACCTGCTGGACGACGTCGTCACCCAGCAACGCGCCCACCAGGGAGAAGAGGGATGATCGTGTCAGCCATCAACCCCGGGGCCCCGAGCTCCGCCGGTGCCAACCGGAAGGGGTCCTCCCCCGGCTCCGCGGGCGAGGAGCCCGCCGCCGGCGGCAGGAGGAGGAAGCTGCTGCTGGCCCTGGTCGTCGTGGTGCTCGTCGCCGCCGCGGCCTGGTGGGTCCTGCTGCGCCCCAGCAACGCCGCCGACGCACCGCCCGAGCCGGGCGAGGTGATCTCGATGGAGCCGATCCAGGTCAACCTGACCGGCGGGCACTACCTCAAGGTCGGGATCGCGCTGCAGCTCACCGCCGACGCGCACGAGGCCGACGGGAGCAAGGCCCTGGACGCCACGATCGCCCTGTTCAGCGGTCAGGACGTCGAGCGGCTGGGCGACCCGGCACAGCGTGCGCAGCTGAAGGAGAAGCTGGTCCAGAAGCTGCACGAGAGCTACCACGGCGACGTGATGGGGGTGTACTTCACCGACTTCGTCACGCAGTGACGTGAGCCTCGGGACGCAGTGACATAGCGCAGCGCCCGCCCCGAGCGGGAACGATCTTCGGCGACCCCTTCAGATCCCCTGGGGTAGGGCCGATGCATGGATCGTGCTCCCCTCCGCGGCAACGAATCTGCCACCCCGATCGGCCCCGCAGTCCGGTCGTGCGCGTCGGCGTACCCGCAGCGAGCCGGTGCCCTACGACTTCCGCCGCCCCATCCAGCTCTCGCGCGAGCACTCGCGGATGCTGCAGCTGGCCTTCGACGGCTTCGCGCGCCAGGCCACGACGGTGTTCACCTCGTCGCTGCGGATGGTCTCGTCGGTCTACCTCACCTCGATCGACCAGCGCAGCTACGCCGAGTACATCGACTCGCTGGACGCCTCGTCGTACCTGACGATCTTCAGCGCGGACCCGCTGAGCTCCCAGTGCGTGTTCAACCTGCCGCTGCTGGCCACCATGTCGTGCGTCGACCACATGCTCGGCGGGCACGGCGGCCCCCAGCAGCCGCGGCGCCCGCTCAGCGAGATCGAGGCCAGCGTCGTCGCCGGGCTCGTCGAGCGGCTGCTCGGAGAGATGCGCTACTCGCTGGCCGGCATCCTCACCCTGGAGCCCAGCGTCAGCCGGGTGGAGTACAGCCCGCAGTTCGCCCAGGTCGCCGGCGCCTCCGACGTGATGGTGGTGGCCTCGCTCGAGCTGAAGATCAACGAGCAGAGCCACCCCCTCACGGTGTGCCTGCCGTTCCAGGAGCTGCTCCCGCACCTGGTGCGGGCGGCGGCTCCCTCGCCGGTCTCCGAGCGCGAGCGTCAGCACCGCGCCCGTGCCGCCGAGGAGCTCGCCACCCAGTTCCAGAGCGTCCCGGTCGACATCGCGGTCCGCTTCCGTCCCACCCGGCTGTCCCCCGACGACTTCGGCGACCTCCGCCAGGGCGACGTGCTGCGCCTGGGACATCCCGCCTCCGCCCCCCTCGACGTCGTGGTCGACGGCACCACCTTCGCCCACGCCACCGCCGGGGCCCGTGGCCCCCGCCTCGCCGCCCTCATCGTGGGCACCCCCAAGGAGAACCAATGACCACCGCCCCCCTCGCCGACCGGCTGACCGAGCTGGCGACCGCCGCGGCCACCGCCGCGGCCGAGGTGCTGCCGTCCGCCGACCCGCTGGTCGCCATGGGCGCCCAGCCCGGCACCGCGCACGTCACCGCCGCCTTCGCCGCCGCGGTGACGGCCGATCTGCAGGGACCGGTCACCGGTCGCCTGGGACTCCTGGTGGCCCAGGACCTGGTGTCCGCGCTGGAGTCCAGCCCGCTGGGCGGGCTCGACCTGGCCGCCGCGGTGCAGCCGACGCTCGACGTGGTCGCCGGAGCACTGGGCACCCAGGTGGGCCCGGCTCGGGCGGTCGACCTGACCCTGGTGATCGGCGATCTCGGGCCCCACTTCACGGTCGTGCCGCTGCTCGGCAGCGGCTTCGCGGCCGCCGTCCTGCTCCAGGACGCCACCCTGCACGACGCGCTGGCCGCCGCCGAGCGGACCGGCGCGGAGCCCACCGCCACCGCCTCGCCTGCCTCCGCGCAGACGCAGCAGGTGAGCCCGGCCGCCTACGACGCGCTCCCGATGACCGGCAGCACCCCCCAGAGCGGCAGCGCCTCGGTCCCGCGTCGCGGCATCGAGATGCTGCACGGCGTCGACATGGAGGTCACCGTCGAGCTGGGCCGCACCCGGATGACCGTGCGCGACCTGCTCGCACTCTCCCCCGGCGCCGTGCTCGAGCTCGACCGCGCGGCCGGCAGCCCGGCGGATCTGCTGGTCAACGGCCGGCTGATCGCCCGGGGCGAGGTCGTCGTCGTCGACGAGGACTTCGGCCTGCGCGTCACCGAGATCGTCACCGACTCGTCGGCGGGCTGAGGCTTGCTCGAGCTCAGCCTCCGCCTGGCCTTCTCACTGGCGGCGGTCATCGGCCTGCTGATGCTGCTGGCGCGCTTCACCTCGCGGCGCTTCCGGGGCAACCGGGACGCACTGATCCGGGTCGTCCAGCGCCAGGCGCTGAGCCGCTCGTCCTCGGTGTCGGTGGTGACGGTCGGGTCCCGGGTGCTGGTGCTGGGCGTGACCGAGCAGCAGGTCCGGGTGCTCGCCGAGCTCGAGCCCGAGGAGATCGAGGACGTCGACACCGAGGCCGACGTGGCCGCGCTGGCGCTGCTCGGCGTTCCCGGATCCGACCGCGCGAGCTCCGACCGCGCCGGCTCCGACCGCGCCCGGGCGTCCGTGCCCACCTCCGCGGGCACCGGCCCGCTGGTCGGGTCGGTGCTCAGCCCGCAGACCTGGCGCCAGGCCTTCACCGCCGCCAGCAGGCGGACCCCGTGACCCTGTCTGGCACCGGGCGCCGGGCTCTGGCCCTGGTCCTGCTCGTCGTCTCACTCTGGTTGCTCACGGCCGTCGGCACGGCGTACGCCGCTCCCGACGGGCCGAGCGGACCGGGCGGTCCCAGCGAGGGCTCCAGCGTCACGATCGAGCTCGACGGGCTGACCGACGACCCCGGCACGTCGGTGACCGCGCTGATCGGCCTCACGCTGCTCTCGCTGCTCCCGGCGATCGTGCTGACCTGCACCAGCTTCACCAAGATCCTGATCGTGCTCGGCCTGACCCGCAACGCGCTGGGGCTGCAGCAGACGCCGCCCAACCAGGTGCTCGCCGGGCTCGCGCTGTTCCTCAGCCTCTTCATCATGGGACCGGTGCTCTCCGACATCAACGAGCTCGGTGTGCAGCCCTACCTCGACGGCGACAAGACCTCGAGCCAGGCGTTCACCGAGGGCGTGGAGCCGCTGCGCGAGTTCATGCTCGACAACACCGGCGACGAGGAGCTGCGGCTGCTCACCAACGTCGCCGACCGCGAGCTCCCGGCCAACCGCGACGAGGTCGGCCTCACCACCCTGGCCCCGGCCTTCGTGCTCAGCGAGATCAAGCAGGCCTTCATCATCGGCTTCATCATCTTCATCCCGTTCCTGGTCATCGACATCGTCGTGGCCGGAGCGCTGATGGCGCTGGGCATGATGATGATGCCGCCGGTGATGGTCTCGCTGCCGTTCAAGCTGCTGCTCTTCGTCCTGGTGGACGGCTGGGCGCTGGTCATCAAGTCCCTCGTCGCGAGCTACGGATAGGGCGCGGGAAGATGACCGACACCGCGATCATCGAGATCGCCATGCAGACCATGATGGTCGCGCTCAAGCTCTCCGCGCCGATCCTGCTGACCTCGCTGGTGGTCGGCTTCGTCATCTCGCTGTTCCAGTCGATGACGCAGATCCAGGAGTTCACCCTGGCCTTCGTGCCCAAGCTGCTCGCCGTCGGCGTCGCGCTGCTGGTCTGCGGCAACTGGATGCTGGCCACGATGATCAACTTCACCGTCGATCTCTTCGAGCGCCTCCCGGCTCTGCTCGGCTAGGCGCCCGCCATGACGCTGACGATCGCCGGCGAGCCGCTCATCGCCTACCTGCTGGCCTCCGTGCGGATCCTCGCCTGGCTGGCCGTGGTCCCGCCGTTCGCGGGCCGCTCGGTGCCCGGCATGGCCAAGATGGTGATCGCGCTGGGCCTGGGGCTGGCGGCGACGCCGTCGGCCGCCGGGATCTCCACCGGGGCGGTGGACCTGACGGTCGGCATCGCCACCCAGGTGATGATCGGGCTCTCGATGGGCTTCGTCACCCACCTGCTCTTCGCGGCGATCGCGGCCGCCGGCGCCCTGATCGACGTCTTCGGCGGCTTCTCGCTGGCCCAGGGTTTCGACCCGCTGTCCATGAACTCGAGCACCGTGATGGGCAAGGTCCACCAGCTGCTGGCCACCACGCTGCTCTTCGTGACCGGCGGCCACCTGCTGGTGATCGGCGGGCTGCTGAAGACCTTCGACTTCCTCCCCCTCGGCGCGAGCCCGGACTTCGACCGGATCCACGTCGTGGTCACCACCGCGTTCAGCATGTTCTTCGTGACCGCGGTTCAGATCGCGCTGCCGATGATCGCGGTGCTGTTCGTCTCCGACCTGGCCCTCGCCCTGCTGACCAAGGTGGCGCCCCAGCTCAACGCGATCAACGTGATGTTCCCGGTCAAGATCGCGCTCACCCTGCTCCTGCTCGGCCTCTCCTTCCCGGTGCTGCCCGAGGTGCTCTCCCGGCTGGTCGATCTGGCCAACGAGGCGATGGCCACGCTGGCGGGGGTGTCATGAGCGAGGAGAAGACCGAGAAGCCGACACCGAAGAAGAACAAGGAGAACCGCAAGGAGGGCCAGGTCCCCCGCACCCAGGAGCTCGGCGCCTGGGCCTCGATGCTGCTGGTCGGGGCGTTCCTGCCCAAGCTCCTGGGCCTGGAGCTGGAGAGCCTGCGCGAGCTGATGATCGCCAGCCTCCGGGCGGGTGAGAGCGCCAGCCCCGCGCTCGCCCTGCAGCTCGCCGCCGGCGGCGCCAAGCACATCGCGCTGGCGCTGCTGCTGCTCGGCGTCGCGGTGATGGTCGTCGGGGTCGCCGGCGCGCTCTCCCAGGGCGGCTTCTACCTCGCCACCAAGTCCCTGAAGCCCAAGCTGTCCAAGCTCGACCCGATCAAGGGCGCCAAGCGCGTCTTCGGTCTCCAGGCGCTCTGGGAGGGCGCCAAGATGCTGCTCAAGGCCAGCGTGGTCACCTACCTCGGCTACCTCTCGATCAAGGGCCTGATGCCCATGGTCGGCACGCTGGCGCCGGTGCCGATGGTGCTGGAGACGGTCGCCGACGACGCCAGGTCGCTGGTCATCAACGTGTCGGTGGCCGGCGTGGTGCTGGCGGTGGCCGACTACGCCTTCCAGCGCCGCAAGGTCGGCAAGTCGGCGCGGATGACCAAGGACGAGGTCAAGCGCGAGCACAAGCAGAGCGAGGGCGATCCGCTGGTGAAGAGCGCGATCCGCTCGCGTCAGCTGGCCGCTGCCCGCAACCGGATGATGACCGACGTGCCGACGGCGGACGTGGTGCTGGTCAACCCCACCCACGTGGCCGTGGCGTTGCGCTACGACCCGGAGAACGGCGCGCCGCGGGTCGTGGCCCGGGGTGCCGGGGTGGTGGCCGCCCGGATCCGCGAGGCCGCCGGCGAGGCCGAGGTGCCGCTGGTGCGCGACGTGCCGCTGGCCCGCGCGCTCTACTCCTCCACCCGGGTCGGCCAGGAGATCCCCACCGAGCTCTTCGGCGCCGTGGCCCAGGTGCTGGCCTTCGTGATCAGCCGGCGCACCCGTGGTCAGCGCGGGGGCAGCCACGACACCCCCCGCGGCCTCGAGACGTTGCTCGAGACCAGCCCGATCCGGCGCCGCCGGCCGACCGCCGCGACGGCGAGCCCTTCAGTTGTCGCGCGGGCGAGCCGATGAGCAGGCGGACGCCAGGATGGCGCAGGTGAGGTGCCACGGAGGGCACTGGCTGCAGCGACCCTCCGAAAGGTCCCCATGAAGCGTCTGACCCAGCTCGGCGTGCCCGTCGGCATCGTGATGATCGTGGTCATGCTGGTCGTCCCGCTGCCCGCGGTGGTGCTGGACATGCTGATCGCGCTGAACATCACCGGCGCGCTGCTGGTGCTGATGGTCGCGATGTTCGTCCACAAGCCGCTGGACTTCGCCGCCTTCCCCGCGGTGATCCTGGTGATGACGCTGTTCCGGCTGGCGCTCAACGTGAGCGCCACCCGCCTGGTGCTGCTCGACGGCTACGCCGGCAAGGTGATCGACACCTTCGGCCACTTCGTCGTCGGCGGCTCGCTGATCGTCGGTCTGATCGTCTTCGTGATCCTGCTCGTCATCCAGTTCGTGGTCATCACCAATGGCGCCGGCCGGGTCGCCGAGGTCGGCGCCCGGTTCACCCTCGACGCGATGCCCGGCAAGCAGATGGCCATCGACGCCGACCTCAACTCCGGGCTCATCGACGAGGAGGAGGCGCGCCGCCGGCGCGCCGAGGTGCACGGCGAGGCCGACTTCTACGGCGCCATGGACGGCGCGTCCAAGTTCGTCAAGGGCGACGCGATCGCCGCCATCATCATCACGATCGTGAACCTGCTCGGCGGCTTCGCCGTCGGGGTGGCCCAACTGGGCATGCCCTTCGGCGAGGCGGTGCAGACCTACAGCCTGCTCACCGTCGGCGACGGGCTGGTCTCGCAGATCCCCGCCCTGCTGCTGTCGGTGGCCACCGGCCTGATCGTGACCCGCTCCACCGCCGACGAGGACATGGGCTCCGACATCGTCCGGCAGATCACCGCCAACCGGACGCCGCTGCGGGTGGCCGGCTTCGCGGCGTTCGGGCTGTGCCTGATCCCCGGGCTGCCCAAGATCCCCTTCCTCTTCGCCGGCGGGATCATGCTGCTGGCCTCCTCGCGGATCCCCCGCGAGAGCGTCCCGGTCGAGATGGCGAAGACCGCCCCCGAGGCGCTGCCCACCGCGGAGTCGCCCGAGCAGCTGGTGGCCGAGATCCAGGTGGACCCGCTCGGTCTCGAGCTGGCCGTCGACCTGATCGACCTGGTCGATCCCAGCGTCGGCGGCGACCTGCTGGACCGGGTCAAGGCGCTGCGCCGCAAGATCGCCGGCGAGCTCGGGGTGGTCGCTCCCCCGGTGCGCACCCGCGACAGCCTGGACCTGCCACCGCACACCTACGCGATCATGCTCTTCGGCACCGAGGTGGCCCGCGGCGAGGCACCCTCGGGCACCGTGCTCGCGATCGGCGACTTCCTGGGCTCGCTGCCCGGCAAGCCCACCCGTGAGCCGGTCTTCGGGCTGGAGGCGAAGTGGATCCCCGCCGAGCTGCGCAGCCAGGCCGAGCTCAGCGGCGCCACCGTCGTGGACCGCGCCTCGGTGATCACCACCCACCTGGCCGAGGTGATCACCCAGCACGCGGCGAGCATGCTGGGCCGCGAGGACGTCAAGATGCTCACCGAGGTGGTCAAGCGCTCGCACCCGGTGGTGGTCGAGGAGCTCACCCCGGCGCAGCTCAGCCTCGGCGAGGTCCAGCGGGTGCTGCAGGCCCTGCTGAGCGAGGGTGTCGCGATCCGCGACCTGGTCCGGATCTTCGAGGCCCTCTCCCTGCGGGCCGCGCGCACCAAGGACGCCGACGCCCTGGTCGAGGCCGCGCGCGCCGCGCTCGGGCCCGGCATCGTCGCGCCGTACCTGGTCGAGAAGTCGCTGCACGTGATCACCTTCGAGCCGCGCCTCGAGCAACAGCTCCTGGAGTCGCTGCGCGTCACCGACACCGGGGCGACCATCGCCATCTCCCCCGACATCGGTCAGGCCATGCTGACCCACCTGGCGCAGCTCGTCACCGAGGCCGAGAACCGCAACCTGCCGCCGGTGCTGGTCTGCGCGCCGCAGGTCCGTCCGGCGGTGCGCCGGTTGGTGGAGACGATGCTGCCCAAGCTGCCGGTGCTCTCCTACCAGGAGCTCACCGGCGCCGAGCAGATCCACTCCGAGGGCGTCGTCAGCGCTGAGGACCGGCTGGCGGTGCTGGCGTGAACCCCTTCGCGGTCGCCGTCGTCACCGGGTCCCTGCTCACCGCCCCGGCCTGGTGGGCGGTGCACGTGGACCGGACGCTGTCGGCCGACGTGGCGGTGCAGCGCTGGCTGCTGTGCCTGCTGGCGCTCTGGGCGGTGCTCAGCCTGGCCGCCCGGATGTCGCGGTGGGCGCCCAGGACGGCGCCGGAGACGGGAACGGGAACGGCCCGCAGGCTCGGCGACGTATCGCCCGAACCGGAGGACTGACCGGTTCGCCTGCGGGCCGGGTGACTGCCCTGGAATTGCCAGCGGCATCGACACTGCCGTCGGCGGTGGAGCTGCTAGCGAGCAGCCACCTCACGCGTCCTCGAAGACTTCATCTTTCGGACCACCTCCTTTCCCGTGTCCTTCCAAATTACGCCCGGCGCCGGGAGCCGACAAGCGATTAGTCGACCGCGGCGGCGAACTGCCAGCGGTGCAGCGCGGCGTACGCGCCGTCGCGCACCAGGAGCTCCTCGTGGGTGCCCTGCTCGACGATCGCGCCGTCCTCCATCACCAGGATCAGGTCGGCGTCGCGGATGGTCGAGAGCCGGTGGGCGATCACGAACGAGGTGCGGTCGCGGCGCAGCGCGGCCATCGCGTGCTGGACCAGCAGCTCGGTGCGGGTGTCCACCGAGCTGGTCGCCTCGTCGAGGATCAGCAGCGCCGGATCGGCCAGGAACGCGCGCGCGATGGTGACCAGCTGCCGCTCGCCCGCGCTGAGGCTGCCGGACTCCTCGTCGAGGAGCGTGTCGTAACCGTCGGGCAGCGCGTGCACGAAGCGGTCGACGTACGTCGCTCGCGCCGCGGCCAGGATCTCCTCCTCGCTGGCGCCGGGACGCCCGTAGGCGATGTTGTCGCGGATCGTGCCGGCGAACAGCCAGGTGTCCTGCAGCACCATCCCCACCTGGCCGCGCAGCTCCCCGCGCGGCATCGTGGTGATGTCCACGCCGTCCAGGGTGATCCGCCCGGCGTCGATGTCGTAGAAGCGCATCACCAGGTTGACCAGCGTCGTCTTGCCCGCCCCGGTCGGTCCGACGATCGCCACCGTCTGGCCGGGCCGCGCCACCAGCGACAGGTCCTCGATCAGCGGGGTGTCCGGCTCGTAGCGGAACGAGACGTGCTCGAAGGCCACCTCGCCGCGCCGTACGGCGGGCGTGGGAAGGGGCGGCGGGTCGGCCGGCTCCTCATCGGCGTCGAGCAGCTCGAAGACCCGCTCCGCCGAGGCGACGCCGGACTGCAGCAGGTTCATCATCGAGGCGAGCGTGGTCAGCGGCTGGGTGAACTGGCGGGTGTACTGCACGAACGCCTGCACCTCGCCCAGCGACAGCGAACCGCTGGCCACCCGCAGACCGCCGATGACCGCGATCAGGACGTAGTTGACGTTCCCGATGAACATCATCGCCGGCATGATCAGCCCGGAGACGAACTGGGCTCCGAAGCTGGCGTCGAACAGCTCGTCGTTGTGCTCGGCGAAGGTCCGCTCGACCTCCTCGCGGCGGTTGAACACCTTGACCAGCGCGTGCCCGGAGAACGCCTCCTCGACGTGGCCGTTGAGCCGGCCGGTGCCGCGCCACTGGGCGACGAACAGCCCCTGGGAGCGCCGCATGATCGCGCGGGTCACCAGCAGCGAGACCGGCACCGAGACCAGCGCGACGAGGGCCAGCAGCGGGGAGATCCAGAACATCATCCCCAGCACCGCCAGCACCGTCATCAGCGACGTCAGCAGCTGGCTCATCGTCTGCTGCAGGGTCTGGCTGACGTTGTCGATGTCGTTGGTGACGCGGCTGAGCAGCTCTCCGCGCGGCGAGCGGTCGAAGTAACCCAGCGGCAGCCGGTTGATCTTCGTCTCGACGTCCTCGCGCATCCGGTAGACGGTGCGCTGCACGACCTCGTTGAGGATGTAGCCCTGCAGCCAGGCCAGCAGCGACGCGACGACGTAGACGGCCAGCACGAGCATCAGCACCCGGCCCACCGCGTCGAAGTCGACCCCCTGCCCGGGGACCAGGTCGGACATCGCGGCGATCATGTCGGCGCGGGTGTCGTCACCACGCGCGCGCAGCCCGTCGACGACCTCCTCGCGGGTGGTGCCGGCGGGCAGGCTGCGGCCGATGAACCCGGCGAAGACCAGGTCGGTGGCGTGGCCCAGGATGCGCGGCGCGATCGACATCAGCGCGACGCTGAGCACGCCGAGGAGCACCACCGCGGCGACCTTGAGCCGCTCGGGGCGCATCCGCGCTGCCAGGCGCTTGGCCGAGGGGCCGAAGGTCATCGCCTTCTGCGCGACCATCGCGCCGTGCGGTCCGCGGCCCGGGCCGCCGGGGCCGCCGGGGCCGGCGTCGATGCGCTCGGTGGCCTGGAACGCCTTGCCCTTGGCGGGCTGGCTGCCTCCGTTGGCGGGCTGGTCGCCGGCGGGCTGGCTGCCGGGGGCTTGGGCGTCGCGGGTGCTCATGCGACGTCCTCGGTGGCGAGCTGGGAGCTGACGATCTCCTGGTACGTCGCGCAGTCGCGCAGCAGCTCGTCGTGGGTGCCCCGTCCCACGATGCGCCCGCCCTCCAGGACCAGCACCAGGTCGGCGTCGCGGATCGTCGCGATCCGCTGGGCCACGATCACCACGGTGGCGTCGCGGGTGACCGGTCGCAGGGCGGCGCGCAGCCGGGCGTCGGTCGCCAGGTCGAGCGCGGAGAAGGAGTCGTCGAACAGGTAGATCCCCGGTCGGCGCACCACCGCCCGGGCGATCGCCAGCCGTTGGCGCTGGCCGCCGGAGAAGTTCGTGCCGCCCTGGCTGACGGGACCGTCGAGCCCGTCGGGCAGCGCCCGGACGAAGTCGGCCGCCTGCGCCACCTCGAGCGCGGCCCAGAGCTCCTCGTCGGTGGCCTCGGGTCGGCCGTGGCGCAGGTTGCTGGCGACGGTGCCGCTGAACAGGTACGCCTTCTGCGGCACCAGCCCGATCTGGCTCCACAGCGCCTCGGGGTCGAGGTCGCGCACGTCGACGCCCGCCACGCGCACCACGCCCGCGGTGGCGTCGAAGAGCCGCGGCACCAGGTTGACCAGCGTGGTCTTGCCGGCACCGGTCGAGCCCACCACGGCCAGCGTCTGGCCCGGCCGCGCCGAGAACGTGACGTCGCAGAGCACCGGCGCCTCCGCGCGGGGGTAGGCGAAGGCGACGCCGTCCAGGTCGAGCCAGCCGCGCCTGCCCGGGTCCGGGGTGACCGGGTCGGCGGCGCTCACCACCGACGAGGGCGTCTGCAGCACCTCCAGCACCCGCTCGCCGCAGACCGCGGAGCGCGGCAGCATCATCAGCATGAAGGTGCCCATCATCACCGACATCAGGATCTGCATCAGGTAGGACAGGAACGCGGTCAGCGCCCCCACCTCCATCTCGCCGGAGTCGACGCGATGCCCACCGAACCAGATCACCGCGACGCTGGAGACGTTGACGACCAGCATCACCAGCGGGAAGAGCGTCGCCATCCACCGCCCCGCGCGGACGGCGACCTCGGTCAGCTCGGCGTTGGCAACCGCGAAGCGCCGTACCTCCTCCGGCTCGCGCACGAAGGCTCGCACCACCCGGATCCCGGTGATCTGCTCGCGCAGCACCCGGTTGACCGCGTCGATGCGCTCCTGCATCAGCCGGAAGCTGGGCACCATCCGGCTCACCACCAGCCCGACCGCGAGGAACAGCGCGGGCACCACCACGGCCAGGATCCAGCCGAGACCGACGTCCTCGCGCAGCGCCATCACCACGCCGCCGACCATCATGATCGGCGCGGAGATCGCCACCGTGCAGGTCATCAGCACCAGCATCTGCACCTGCTGGACGTCGTTGGTCCCGCGGGTGATCAGCGACGCGGAGCCGAACTCGGCCACCTCACGCGCCGAGAACGTGGTGACCCGGTGGAACAGCGCGGCGCGCACGTCGCGACCGAAGGCCATCGCGCTGCGCGCGCCGAACCACACCGCCCCCACCGAGCAGGCGATCTGCACCAGCGAGACGGCGAGCATCAGCCCACCGGCGCGCAGGATGTAGCCGGTGTCCCCCTGGGCGATGCCGTCGTCGATGATGTCGGCGTTCAGGCTCGGCAGGTAGAGCATCGCCACCACCCCGACGAACTGCAGTACCAGGACCGCGCCCAGCCAGGAGCGGTACGGCGCCAGGTGCAGGCGCAGGAGTCTCAGCAGCATCAGGGGGCACTCCTGGGGGTGGTGGTTTCCCCGGCCGGCCGGGTATCGCTGATGTTGTCCGGCGAAATTTCGGCCGACAAGTTCAGGCTTCCCCGGTCGACCGGGGAAACCGACAGGAGACTCACGGCGCCAGCCTGAACGTGCGCCAGCCCGCGCCGGCCCGCTCGTAGACGAGCCGGTCGTGCATCCGGCCGGGCCGGCCCTGCCAGAACTCGACGGACTCCGGGGAGACCCGCCAGCCGCCCCACTCGGGGGGCGCCGGCACCGGCTCGTCGTCGGGGAAGCGCGCCGCGACCTCGTCGTACGACGCGGCGAGGGCGGCGCGGCCGGCCACCTCGCGCGACTGCGGCAAGGCCCAGGCACCCAACTGGGAGCCGCGCGGGCGCTGGGCGAAGTAGTCCTGCACCGCGTCGCGCGACAGCTCGCTCGCGGTCCCCTCGACGCGGATCTGGCGCTCGAGCGGGTGCCAGGGGAAGAGCAGCGCGCAGGAGGGGTTCGCGACCAGGTCCCGCCCCTTGTGCGAGCCGCGATGGGAGAAGAAGACGAACCCCTCGGCGTCGACGCCCTTGAGCAGCACCATCCGCGAGGAGGCTCTGCTCTGCGCGGAGACCGTGGAGAGCACCATCGCGTTGGGCTCGTAGAGCCCCGCGGATCGGGCGTCGGCGAACCACCGCGCGAACATCGTGACCGGGTCCTCGGCGAGGTCGCCCTCCTCGAGACCGCCGCGCGTGTACTCCTCGCGCAGCGCGGCCAGAGCGGGGGTGAGGCCGGGCGCCGGCCTCGGGGAACGGGCGCCGTCGGTCATGTCCCGAGCCTAGCCAGCCGGGCCCCGGGGCGCTCGCGTGTTTCACCACAGGCCACCGGGGTGCAGAATGCGTGGGGCGACCGCGGCGCGCACACGCGCCCGGCCCTCGCCGATCGGCACCACCCCCACAGCATTCAGGCAGCAATTCACAGCAGAGGAGCCTCATGACCGAGGTGCACCACGGGTTGGAGGGCGTCGTCGCCTTCGAGACCGAGATCGCCGAGCCCGACAAGGAGGGCTCCGCGCTGCGCTATCGCGGCGTCGACATCGAAGAGATCGTCGGCCGCGTCCCGTTCGAGAAGGTCTGGGGCCTGCTCATCGACGGGGCCTACGAGCCCGGGCTGCCCCCCGCCGAGCCGTACAACATCCCGGTGCACACCGGTGACATCCGCGTCGACGTCCAGGCCGCCGTGGCGATGCTGGCCCCCGCCTTCGGGATGCGCCAGACCTACGACATCTCCGACGAGCAGGCCCGCGAGGACCTCAGCCGGGTCGCCGTGATGGTGCTCTCGTACGCCGCTCAGGCCGCCCGCGGGCTCGACCAGCCGGTCGTCTCCCAGCGCGAGGTCGACAAGGGCGCCACGCTCGCCGAGCGGTTCATGATCCGCTGGAAGGGTGAGGCCGACCCCAAGCACGTCAAGGCGATCGACGCCTACTGGAGCTCGGCCGCCGAGCACGGGATGAACGCCTCGACGTTCACCGCCCGGGTGATCACCTCCACCGGGGCCGACGTGGCCGCGGCGTTCTCCGGCGCGATCGGCGCGATGAGCGGTCCGCTGCACGGGGGCGCCCCGTCCCGGGTGCTCGGGATGATCCGCGACGTGGAGGAGAGCGGCGACGCGGAGGCCTACGTCAAGCAGCTGCTCGACAACGGCGAGCGGCTGATGGGCTTCGGCCACCGCGTCTACCGCGCCGAGGACCCCCGTGCCCGCGTGCTGCGCCGCACGGCCAAGGAACTCGACGCGCCCCGCTACGAGGTCGCCGAGGCGCTCGAGAAGGCGGCCCTCGCCGAGCTGCGCGAGCGTCGTCCCGACCGCGTGCTGGAGACCAACGTCGAATTCTGGGCCGCGATCGTGCTCGACTTCGCCGAGGTGCCCCCGCACATGTTCACCTCGATGTTCACCTGCGCGCGCACGGCCGGCTGGTCGGCGCACATCCTGGAGCAGAAGCGCACCGGACGGCTGATCCGGCCCTCCGCGATCTACATTGGCCCCTCCTCGCGACCGGCCGACTCGATCGACGGCTGGAACGAGGCCTGGAGCAAGTAGCCCGCTCACACCCCCGGCATCGGGCCGGCACGGACCTCGTCCGTGCCGGCCCGGTGCGTTTGAGGCGTGTCAGCGGGGCAGCGTCTCAGCGTGTCAGCGGGGCAGCCGGTTGCGGTACCAGCTGGTCGCCCCGCGCGCCCCGGCCCGGCTCAGTGAGATGTGCATGTGGTCGCGGTGGCGCAGCGTCACCGAGCAGCGGGCCCGGCGCTTGCACGAGGAGTTGAGGTAGGGCCGCCCGGCGAACCGGTCGTAGCTGGAGTAGATCCGGTCGTCGAAGATGACGTACATGACCCCCATCCGCCGGGCCAGCGCGTGCTCCTTGCCCCAGGCGTTGGTGGCGAAGGCACGGGCCAGGAAGCGCTGGGCCCGGGCCGCGTCGGCGGGGTCGGTGGCGTCCAGGGTCCAGTCCACGGCCCGCCCCTCCTTGTGCTCCGAGACGCCCCCGCCCGTGCAGCTGCGCGACAGCGGGCCGCCGGCTCCGCCGAAGCTGCGCACCAGCCAGCCGGCGAGCACCCGGGTGCCGGGCTTGGCGTGCGGCGCACAGCGCTGCTGAGGCTGGTACGACGCGTAGTCCTCGATCGCCGCGTGCGCGGGCCCGGCCGCGAGCGCCGGGACCAGCAGGACCAGCGCCAGCACGCTCACCAGCGCCCGACCGAGGGCGGCGGGCGACGGGGCGGCGGACAGCGCGGAGCGGGGCCGGGAGGGCGCAGAGGAGATCACCCCGCCGACGCTAGGAGGTTCAGTCGCGCCCCGTCCGCGCTTCCTGCGCGGAGCCGGCATGTGCGGAGCCGGCATCTGCGGCCAGGGCCTTGCCGAAGCACCGCGAGATCGGCGAGTCCGCGTAGTAGCCGAACTTCTCCACCTCGACGTAGCCGGAGCTGACGTAGAGCGCGATCGCCTCCGGCTGGCGGATCCCGGTCTCCAGCACCAGCACGCCCGCCCCGGCCTCGGCGGCCGTCTGCTCGAGGTGGGCGAGCATCCGCCGTGCGTGGCCGCGCCCGCGCGCCTCGGGCGCGACGTACATCCGCTTGATCTCGGCGCTCTCGCGGGCTCCGAGGACCTCGAGGTCGCTGCGGCGGCGCCAGGCGCCGGTGGCGACGGCCCGACCGTCGAGGTAGCCGACGAAGAAGGACCCGGTCGGCGGCTCGAACATGGCCGGCTCCAGCGGGGTGTCGTCCGGGCCGCCGTAGCGGGTGACGTACTCGGCCTGGACCTCGTCCACGAGCCGCAGCGCGTCGGGGTGGCCGAAGCCCACCCGTCGGATCTCCAGCTCCCCGGCGAGCCTGTCCGCCATCCTGGTCCCTTCTCTTTCCCGCGTGTGTTCCCGTGCGTGCGTCCATGCGTGCGCCTGTGCCTGCGCCGGCGCGGCGTCGGCTGTGCCCGCGCTCGCGCCGGCTGTCACAATAGGGGTGGCTGACAGCGTCGTCACCCACGACCACCTCGACCCCCGAAAGGTTGCCCGTGAGCGACAAGGTGACGGACGCGATCACGATTCCCGCCGAGCTGAGGCCGGTGGACGGGCGCTTCGGCGCCGGCCCGTCGAAGGTCAGCACCGCCGCGCTCGACGCGCTCGCCGCCACCGGCACCGCGCTGATGGGGACGTCGCACCGGCAGGCCCCGGTGCGCCAGGTCGTCGGCCGGGTCCGCGAAGGGCTCGCCGAGCTGTTCTCGCTGCCCGAGGGCTACCAGGTCGTGCTCGGCAACGGCGGGGCCACGGCGTTCTGGGACATCGCGACCTACGGCCTGATCCGGCGCCGCAGCCAGCACCTCACGTTCGGCGAGTTCACCTCGAAATTCGCCCAGGCCGCCCGGCGGGCGCCGTGGCTCGACGAGCCGTCGGTGATCGCCGCCGACCCGGGCTCCCGACCCGACCCGGTCGGCGAGCCGGGCGTGGACGCCTACGCCTGGGCGCACAACGAGACGTCCACCGCGGTGATGGCGCCGGTGGCACGTCCCGCGGGCGCCGACGACGACGCGCTGGTGCTGATCGACGCCACCTCGGGGGCGGGCGGGCTGCCCGTCGACCTCGCCGAGACCGACGTCTACTACTTCGCCCCGCAGAAGTGCTTCGCCTCCGACGGCGGCCTGTGGCTCGCGACGATGTCGCCGCGCGCCCTCGACCGGGCCGCCGAGATCGCCGCGTCGGACCGGTTCATCCCGGCCTTCTTCGACCTGCCCACCGCGATCGACAACTCCGCCAAGAACCAGACCTACAACACCCCGTCGGTCGCCACCCTGTTCCTGATGGCCGAGCAGCTGGACTGGATGAACGCTCGCGGCGGGCTGGCCGGGATGGTCGAGCGGACCACGGCCTCCTCCAGCGCGCTCTACGGCTGGGCCGAGCGCAGCGCCGTCGCGACGCCGTACGTCACCGACCCCGCGCACCGCTCGCTGGTGATCGCCACCATCGACTTCGCCGACTCCGTCGACGCCGCCGCCCTGGCCGCGGTGCTGCGCGCCAACGGCATCGTCGACACCGAGCCCTACCGCAAGCTGGGGCGCAACCAGCTGCGGATCGCGATGTACCCCGCCGTCGACCCCGCCGACGTCGAGGCGCTCACCGCGTCGATCGACTACGTGGTGGAGCGGCTGGGCTGATCTCCTAGCCGAGACCCGCGGCGCGCAGGGCCGCCAGCAGCTCGCCGTACGCCGCCCGCCCGAAGGCGACGATGCGGGCCTCTTCGACCTGGGTGGGTGTGTCGCGCAGCGTCTCCAGCGCGGCGGCGATCGCGTCGTCCCGGGGCCAGCCGTAGATCCCGGCGCTGACCAGCGGGAACGCCACCGTGCGCGCCCCGAGCTCGTCGGCGACCCGCAGCGCCTCGGCGTAGCAGGAGGTGAGCAGCGAGCGGTCGGTCTCCCCCGCGCGGTAGTTCGGTCCGACGACGTGGATGACCCAGCGCGCGGGCAGCTCCCCGGCCGTGGTCCAGCCGGCCCGGCCGGTCGCCAGCCCGTCGGGCAGGCGACGCCGGCAGTCCTCGAGGATCGCCGGGCCGCCCGCAGCGTGGATGGCGCCGTCGACTCCCCCGCCCCCGCGCACCGCCCGGCTGGCGGCATTCACCACCGCGTCGACGTCCTGGCGGGTGATGTCGCCCTCCACCACGCTGATCCGCACCGGCTCACTCCTCGCGCAGCAGGTCGAGGACCGCTCGCTCCATTGCGACCTGCCGCGCGTCGGCGCCCTCGGCGACGTGCGCCGTGCTCAGGTCGATGGTCTGCCCGTGCTCGTAGGCCTCGATCACCCGCGGATCGACGTACGAGGAGCGGGCCAGCGTCGGGGTGTTGCCGAGGAACGACGACACCTCCTTCATGGCCCCCGAGACCGCCCGCTTGCGCGAGGCCGCGCTCTCGCCGTGCTCCTGGGTCTCGGCCAGGGCCGCCGCCGCCAGCACGGTCGCGTGCCAGGTGCGGAAGTCCTTGGCCGACCCGTCCAGGCCGGTGGTCTCGCGTACGTAGTCGTTGACCAGTACCGGCAGCACCCCACGCCAGGAGCGGCCGTTCTTGTAGGCGAGCAGCCGCGGGTCCTCGTGGCGCCGGCGCCGCATCACCTGGATCGCCTCGGCCACCACCTCGTCGTCGATCTCGATGCGGTGCTCGACACCGGATTTGCCGGTGAACATGAAGACCAGCCTCCCGTCGCGGCGGCGCACGTGGCGTCGCTCGAGCGTGGTCAGCCCGAAGCTGCCGTTGGTGTCGGCGTAGACGTCGTTGCCGATCCGGAAGTAGCCGAGGTCGAGCAGCCGGACCGCGGCCGCGCAGGCGCGCTCGAGGGGCATCCCCTGGCGGCCGAGGTCGGTCACGACCAGCTCTCGCGCCTTGCTGAGGGCCTCGCCGAAGGCCTGCACGCGCTCGAACTTCTCCGCGTCGCGCCGGGTTCGCCAGTCGTCGTGATAGAGGTACTGGCGCCTTCCGGCGTCGTCGGTGCCGACGGCCTGGAGGTGGCCGTTGGCGTACGGCGTGATCCACACGTCGCGCCACGCCGGCGGGATGACCAGGCCCCGGATGCGCTCGACGGCCTCGTCCGGAAGCCGGTCCCCGGACTGATCGAGATAGACGAACCCACGCCCCGCCCGTCGCCGGGTCCAGCCCGGCTGGTCGGGCGAGGTCCTGCGCAACCGCACCATGCCGGTGCAGGTTGCCACGAGGGGGGCGCGTCAAACCCCGTGCGTCAGGCCGCCGGGCCGGCCTCGAGCTGCGCCCGCAGCTGCTCGCCGCGCCGGCGCCCCAGCTTCACTGCCAGCGGGTAGACCGCGCGGGCCCGCTCACCGTCGAAGAGCGCGAGCGGGCGGACACCGGCGATCTCGGCCATCGCGCGGGTGGGACGGATGAGGGTGACGGTGCTGTCCGGGTGCCGCGACCGCCACCGGCTCAGCTCACGCTGGAGCAGGAACCCGGCGGTGCGCCCCATCGGCCCCATCACGGTCCCGGCGAGCGGCGCCACGACGATCACGTGGTCGGCCTGCGCCGCCGCGTCGACCGAGGTCGCCGACCACATCCCACCGTCGATGTAGAGCCGTCCGTCGACCCGGTGCGGCGGCAGCAGCCCGGGTACGGCGGACGAGGCCGCCACCAGGTCGGCGAGCGGATAGCGTCCCCCGTCCAGGATGTGCCGCCGGCCGCTGCGCAGCGCCACCGCGGAGACGGAGACGAGCGGATGGGTGGTCTCACCGAACAGCATCCGGGCGGCGTCCGCCAGGATTCCCGAGCGGCTGTTGGGCACCGGCGTGACCGGGGCGCGACCCATCTCCTCGTAGGTCATCCCGAGCGCGATCGCCGACGCGGTCCATGACCCTGCGGAGGTGCCGAGCGAGGGCGCGCTCCGCACGGGGACGCCGGTCGCGGCGAGGCCCGCTGCGACGCCGGCGGTGAAGGCGATGCCGAAGACGCCACCCCCGCCGTAGACCATCGCGAGTCGGTGCCGGGCCTCGAGGAGCGCTGGTCGGCCGTTGAGGGCGACCACGAGTCCGTTGTGCCTGTTCGCCATGTCGCCTCCAGGTGGGGTCCTACTGCCCAGTATCCGGCGCACGGTACCCATGTGGGCAGGGGCAAACGTCCCGACGGGTCGTGTCACCGGTGGGGCAGAAGAAGCCGCTGGTGCTGGCGGTGCCACAGCTGTGGAGAGTCTCTGGGCTGGGGAGTCCCATTTCGATTGTTGTCCACAGATTCGGATCGAGGCAGGTCAGCGGGGAGGGGATTGTCGGTGGCGCCTGCTTGAGTGAGTGTCATGGAGATCACACTCGGCCTCGCAGATGGCACCGGTGACGGTGCCGCTGGTGGCGCGGTCGCGGTGATCTCCTGCGCCGAGGAGGCCCTGGCCGGGTTGGACTCGGTGCTGTGGGCCAGCAGGACCTCCGAGGAGCTGATGGACGGGGTTGCTGCCTTGGAGGGGCTGCGGGCGCACCTGGCCGCGGTCGAGGCCGAACTGCTGGGCGAGATCCACGCCCGTGCCGCAGCCAAGACCGAACGGGCCTGGGCCTCCACCGGGGACTGGCTCACCCACCTGGGTGGGCTGCGCCGTGCTCAGGGCAAGCGGGCGGTCGACCATGCGGGGCTGTTGTGCGGAGACCGGCACGCGACGTTGGCGGCGCTGCGCGCGGGCCGGGTCTCACCCGAGCAGGCCGCGGTGATCCTGGATGCGGTCGAGCAGTTGCCCCGCAACCCGCGCCTGCGCGAGGACGCTGAGGCGCTGTTGCTGGGTGAGGCCGAGCGCCTGGATGCCTCGGAGCTGACCAAGGCCGCGCGGCACCTGGTTCACGTCGTCGACCCCGAGCGCACCGAGCGGGACCTGGAGAAGGCGCTGGACCGCGCCGAACGGGCCGCGCACCTGGACCGGTTCCTGTCCCTGGTCGACGACGGCGCCGGCGGGATCCGCCTCAAGGGCCGTGGGTCAGTGGAGGACGCCGCGGTTCTCAAGGCCGCGCTGCTCCCGCTGACGAAGCCCCAGCCGGCGTTGAGCGAGGACGCCGAGGGTGAGGGGTGCTCGGGGGAGGTGCTGGATCCGCGTGATCATGGTGCGCGGTTGTGGGATGCGCTGATCCAGACCGCCCAGCACGCCCTGGACACCGACCAGGCACCGGAGTCGCATGGCGCTCGGCCGCGGGTCACGGTCACTATCGACTACACGCCCCTGACCCGTCACCTGGACTGCAAGGCGCCCACCACTGCTGAGGGCAACTTCGCCGCTTCGGAGGGTGGCATCGACTGGTCGCTCCTCGGGACCGCGCTGCCCGACGACCTGGCCGCCGGGCTGGGAGTGACCGACGAAGGCCTCACCCTGTCCGCGGCCACCGCACGCCGGCTGGCCTGCGACGCCGACCTGATCCCCGTCGCCCTCGGCGGGCCCGGTGAACAACTCGACGTCGGCCGCGCCCACCGCCTGGTCACCCCGGCCCTGTGGCGCGCGCTCGTCGTTCGCGACCGGCACTGTGCGTTCCCGGCCTGTACCCGGCCCCCGGTGATGTGTCATGCCCACCATCTCGTCCACTGGGCCGACGGCGGGGCCACGTCACTCGACAACCTGGTCCTTCTCTGTGGCCACCACCACCGCACGCTGCACCACAGCCCCTGGCGGGTCCGGCTCAACGCCCACGACCGACTACCGGAGTTCCTGCCACCCCCGGGCCGCAGACGGCCTCACCACAGCCACGGCCAGCACCAGGACGGTCACCGCGCCGATTGGCCGGACCCGCCGCCACCCGACTGGACCCGCCACCGACCACGCCGCGAATAGACCTCAACTGACCACGGGCGAGGTGTCCTCCGAGCACGAGCTCGTCCTGCTGGTCGACTCCATGTCCGTGACGCGACCTGCGCTACGTCATCCGGGCGGCCGAGGCGATCGGCTCGTAGTCCGTCACCATCCGCGTCCGCGCCGCCTGGCTCTCCCGACCACGAGGGCGAGCAACGCGAGCGCTCCGGCACCGGCCAGCCAGCCCCAGGCCTCCCGAGGCAGCCCGGCGATGTCCGAGGAGGGCGCACCGCTCGTGTCCGCTCCCCCGGACGGCGTTCCCGCCTCGGCGTCATCGGCACCCCCGGGCGCCGGCCTCGCCTTGACCAGGTCGCGTACCTCCGCGGGCAGCTTCAGCTCCAGGACCGGCGCCTTCAGCCCCTCCGAGCTCAGCAGCACGCGCCCGCGCTCGTCGACGGCGATGCCCTCGCCCTGCTGCTGCTCGGGCAGGTCCATCGACGCCACCTCCGCCAGCTGGGGGAACGTGTAGACCACCGCCCGGGTGTAGCTGCGCACGATCACGTGCCGCCCGTCGGGGAAGAAGGCGCCGTCGGTGGCGACCCCGAGCACCGGCCCCATCGCCTCCAGCTGGTTGCTCCCCGAGGCGTCGAGCTCCTCCGGCGCGGCGTAGAGCGTCCCCCCGAAGACCGACTTGCTGACCACGAACAGCCGCCCCGTCCCGGGGTGCGCCAGCAGCGTCTCCGCGTCGCGCGCGCCGTCGGGGTAGACCAGGTCGATCGTCGGCTGCGAGCCCTGCAGCTCGCCTGCACCGAGCGGCACCTGCACCACCCGGACCACCTCGCGCGACGAGCCGTTGTCGCCGATGTCGCCCACCCACACCGTGCGCTCGCCGTCACCGCCCGGTCCGGGGGCGAGCGCCTCGATGTCCTCGGGCTCCCCGTCGTCGGTCCCCGGGTCCCACCGGGTCACTCCCACCGTCTCCCCCGTGCTCGCGTCGACGGTGAAGACACGGGCCGCGTCACCGGAGTCGTTGACGGTCACGACCAGCCCGTCGCCCGCGACCAGGCCGCTGGACTCGACGATCTCGGGATCGGCGAAGGAGAACAGCACGTCCGGCGGCGCACCGGACCCGCTCTCGGCGCTCAGCCCGACGACGAAGGGGACGGTCAGCAGCAGAGCCCCCGCCGCCTCACGCGTCCACATGCTCCTCGAGCAGCAGCGCCAGCTTCGGCTGGACGGCCCAGGTGGCGACCAGCTCGTCGTACTCCTTGCGCACGCCGCCGCCCTTGACCGGGCTGCCGGTGCGGATCGCCCGCAACATCGTGTTGCGCGGGGTGTGCTCGCTGCCGACGAACTCCACGACGTCGACGCGGTAGCCCTGCAGCCGCAGCAACGAGGCTCGCAGCGCGTCGGTGAGGGTGTCGGCGAACCGCTCGCGCAGGATGCCGTGCCGGGTCAGCAGCGAGTACGGCGCGGGGGTGGGGTTGCGACGCAGCTGCGCGGCGATGTCGTGGTGGCAGCAGGGGGCGGCCAGCACCAGCGACGCCCCCCAGCCGACCGCGCGGGCCAGCGCCTCGTCGGTCGCGGTGTCGCACGCGTGCAGCGCCAGCACCACCTCGGGCGGCTCCGGGAGCTGTGCGCCGGCGATGGTGCCGACCACGAACGTCGCGTCCACGCCGAGGTCCGCGGCGACCGAGCTGTTGTGCTCGCGCGACTGCTCCTTGACGTCGACTCCGGTGAGCGCGACGGGCAGCCCGCGGACGGCGGAGAGGTAGTGCTGCGCGGCGAAGGTCAGGTAGGCGTTGCCGCAGCCGAGGTCGACGATGCGCAGCGGCTCCTCGGCGGTCGGCTTGCGCAGGTGGCCGCCGTCCAGGGCCTCGGTCAGCGAGCTGTCGAGCAGCCGGAGGAACTCCTCGACCTGGCGGTACTTGGCCTGCCGGGTGGGCTTGATCCGGCCCTGGGCGTCGGAGATCCCCAGTGCCCGGAGGACCGGGTCGTCCTCGGCCAGCAGCCGTGGCTTGTCGCGGTCGTGCCCGCGGTCGATCTCGACCTCGGCGGCCCGGTCCGCGGTGTGCACGAGCGCCTCGAGCTTCTTGGTGACCCGGACCTGGTGGGTCTGGGTGGTGGTCTCGACGTGCCAGTTGGCGAAGGGCTCGTCGAGCAGGTCGTCGACGGCGTCGCGGGCGGCGTCACCGGCGAGGTGGTTGCTGGTGTGCGCCTGGGTGTCGTCGTACGCGGTGACCTGCAGGTGCCGTCCGGCCTTGAGGTCGACGTAGCGCAGCTCGACACGCTTCCAGCGTGGCTGCTGGCCCTTCTGGCGGCCGGTCGCCACGGCGCGGACCAGCCCCTCGGGGTCGAGCAGGTGCCCGCGCATGCGGGCCAGGACGCGGAGAAGAGGCTCGGACACGGTGCTCCGGGTGACGGTCTAGAGGAACGAGGCGATGACGACGATGACGATCAGCGCCGCCAGCGCGAGGGGGATCACGAGTCTGCGATGGCGGGGGTTCACCCTTCGATCCTAGACGCGAGCAGCTCGGCCAAGTGCATCGCCGGGACGTCCGCGAGGTCGTCGAGCTGGATGCGGCACGACATCCCGTCGGCGAGCACGATCGCGTCCGGGTGGGAGCGCACGGCCGGGAGCAGCTGGGTCTCCGCGACCGCCACCGACACCTCGTAGTGCCCCTTCTCGACCCCGAAGTTGCCGGCCAGCCCGCAGCAACCGCCGACCTTCGTGACGCTGGCGCCCGCCCGGCGCAGCAGCCGCTCGTCGGCCTCCCAGCCGAGCACCGAGGAGTGGTGGCAGTGCGGCTGGGCGACGATCTCCACGCCGGTGAGGTCCGGCGGGGTCCAGCCCTGACGCTCGAGCAGCTCGGCGAAGGTGAGCACGCCGCGCGACACCTCCACCGCGCGCGGGTCGTCGAGCAGCTCGACGGCGTCGCTGCGCAGGGTGGCCAGGCACGACGGCTCGAGGCCGATGATCGGCACGCCGCTCGCCACGTACGGCGCGAGGGTGGCGACGGTGCGCGCCATGATCGAGCGGGCCTTGTCCAGCTGGCCGGTGGTGATCCAGGTCAGCGCGCAGCACGCCGGCTCCGGGATCACCTCGACCCGCAGACCGGCCGCCTCGAGCACCTCGATCGCGGCCATCGCGCCACCGGGCAGGAAGTGGTTGGTGAAGGAGTCCGCCCAGATCCACACGTCCGGGGTCTGCGTGGGGCCCGGTGCACCGGCCTTCGTCCGAGCCTTCGCGCGCGCCTTCGCCTGCTGCTTGAGCGACTTGGGCGCGAACGTCGGGATCGAGCGACGCTGGTCCAGCCCGGCGGTCGCCTTGGCCGCGCGGGCCAGCGGGCCGAGCTTGAGCGCGCGGTTGGCCAGCGGGCTCACCGGCTGGGCCAGCCGGGCCCAGGTCGGCAGCCGGCCGAGGGTGTAGTGGGTGCGGGGCCGGCGCTTGCCCCGGTACTGCTGGTGGAGGACCTCGGACTTGTAGGTCGCCATGTCGACACCGGTCGGGCAGTCGCGTCCGCAGCCCTTGCAGGCCAGGCACAGGTCGAGCGCCTCGTGGACCGCCGGGTCGTCCAGGCCGTGGACCAGCTCGCCGTCGAGCGCCTCCTGCAGGACCCGGGCGCGACCGCGGGTCGAGTCCTTCTCCTCACGCGTCGCGTCGTACGACGGGCACATCACGCCGCCGCCCGGCCCGGCGATGCACTTGCCGACGCCGGTGCAGCGGTGCGCGCCGTTCGCCAGCGACCCGGAGTCGTGGGTCAGCCGCAGCATCGGCAGCGGCTCGTGGCGCGGGCGCCCGGGGCGCAGGGCCCCGTCCAGCGGGTCGGGGTCGACGAGCACGCCCGGGTTGAGCAGGTCGTCGGGGTCGCAGATCGCCTTGACGGCCCCGAACAGCCGCATCGAGTCCTCGTCGTACATCAGCGGCAGCAGCTCGGAGCGGGCCCGCCCGTCGCCGTGCTCACCCGAGAGCGACCCGCCGTACTTCTGCAGGGCCCGCGCCGAGTCGAGCAGGAACGCCCGGAAGCCGCGTCCCTGGTCCTCGAAGCGGAAGTCGATGCGCACGTGCACGCAACCGTCCCCGAAGTGGCCGTAGGGGACGCCGTCGAGGTCGTGGTCCTTGAGCAGCGCATCGAAGTCGCGCAGCCACGCGCCGAGGTGCTGCGGCGGCACGGCGGCGTCCTCCCAGCCGGAGTACGCCGGGCGGCTGAGGCTGCGCGCGGCCAGACCGGCGCCGTCCTCGCGGATGCGCCACAGCGCGGCGGCCTCGGCCGGGTCGGCGACGACGCGGTGCTCCAGGGCGCCGGCGGCGGCCACCACCCGCCTGGCCAGCGCGTCGGCCTCGGCGGAGGTCTCCGCGGTCACCTCGGCGAAGAGCCAGCCGGCGCCGCGCGGCAGGTCGGGGACCGCTCCCCCGGTGGCGCGGACGATGTCGACGATCCGCGCGTCGAGGCCCTCGCAGGCCACCAGCGGCTGGTCGAGCAGCGCCGGCACCGCGTCCGCGGCCTCGAACATGTCGGGGTAGCCCAGCACCACCAGCGTGCGCACCGGGGCGTCGCGGACCAGCCGGACGTCCGCCTCGAGGATCAGGCCCAGGGTGCCCTCCGAGCCCGCCAGGAACCGGTCCACGCGCCCGCCGTGCTCGGGCAGCAGCTGCTCGAGGGAGTAGCCGCTGACCTGCCGGGTGAAGCGCCCGAACTGGGTGCGCACGTGGCCGAGGTGGTCCCCGGCCAGCGCACGGAGCCGCTCCGCGGTGGCCCCGTCGCCGACGCCCGCTCCCGCGAAGGAGCCCAGCGCGGCCTGCTCGCCGTTGCCGAAGGCGACCTGGAGGCCGGCCACGTTGTCGGAGCTGCGGCCGTAGCCCAGGGCCCGGGAGCCGCAGGCGTTGTTGCCGATCATCCCGCCGACGGTGCAGCGGGTGTGGGTCGAGGGGTCGGGACCGAAGCGCAGCCCGTGCGCGGTGGCGGCGCGCTGCAGGGTGGCGTGCACGGTGCCCGGCTGGACCCGCGCGGTGGCGCTCTCGACGTCGAGGGAGACGACCTTGTTCAGGTGGCGCAGGGTGTCCACGACGATGCCGGGCCCGATCGCGTTGCCGGCGATCGAGGTGCCGGCCCCACGCATGGTGACCGACGTGCCCAGGCTGCGGGCGACGTCGAGCACGGCGAGCAGCTCGTCGGTGTGGCGGGGCCGCACGACCGCCTGCGGGACGATCCGGTACAGCGAGGCGTCCGAGGAGTACAGCGCCCGCGAGAGGGTGGAGTCGTCCACGTCGAGCACGTCGCGCCGGCGCAGCTCGGCGGTCAGGTCCGCGCCGGTCAGGCCCGTGCCGCCCGGGGCCGCGCCGCCTGGGATCGTGCTGCCGGGGCTCGCGCCAGTCACCGTCGTCACGTCTCCTCTCGCGGCCCGGATCGGCCGCGCCCATCCTCCCACGCCCGGGAGGGCGGCCACGTCCACGCCCGCGGGCTCACCAGTGCTGCATCGAGCCCCGGAAGACGCCGGCCAGGTCCTCGCCGGTGACGGGTCGGGGCGCGGTGGCCAGCAGCCGCTGCTGCTTGAGGGCGCCCTCCACCAGCGCGTCGACGTCGCTCTCGCAGTAGCCGACCTCGGTGAGACCGTTGGGGATGCCGATGTCGCGCATCAGCGCACGCAGCACCCCGGGCAGGGTGTCGGCACCGTCCTCGGCGACGTCGGGGTCCAGCAGCCGGGCCGCGGCCAGGTGCCGGGCCGGGTCCGCCTCGAAGGTGAATGCGAACGCGGCGGGAGCCGTCAGCGAGACCGCCATCCCGTGCGGCACCATCGCCTCGTCCTGCGGGTAGCCCGCGGGGCGGTAGTCGCGCACCCGGCCGGCGATCGGGTAGGCGTTGGCGTGCGGGATGTGCACGCCGGCGTTGCCGAAGCCGAGGCCCGCGAACGTCGCCGCCAGCGCCATCTGCTCGCGCGCGGGGGCGTCGTCGCCGTCGCGCACGGCGGTGCGGAACGCCCCGGCCAGCAGGCGCAGCGACTTCTCGGCCCACATGTCGGCCACCGGGTTGGCGCCGCAGTAGGGCACCCGCTGCTCGGGCCGCTTGGCGTCGAAGTCGGCGTACCACTGCGCCGTCCAGCTCTCCAGGGCGTGGCACAGGATGTCCATCCCCGAGGCGGCCGTCACCATCGTGGGCTGCGACATCGTCAGCCGCGGGTCGACGACCGCCAGCGTCGGGCGCAGCCGGGGGTGGCTGATGCCGGTCTTCACGTGCAGGGCGAGCACGTCGAGCACGCAGATCGTGGTGCTCTCGCTGCCGGTGCCGGTCGTGGTGGGCACCGCGACCAGGGGCAGCAGCGGGTGCTCGGGCGCGCGGGCCTTGCCGACGGGCGCGTTGATGTAGTCCATCAGCTCGCCGGGGTTGGTGGTCAGCAGGTTCACCGCCTTGGCGGTGTCGATGGCGCTGCCGCCACCGACCGCGACGATCGCGTCGAAGGGACCGGCGTCGCGGGCGAACGCGATGGCCTCGTCCAGCGACTCGTCGGTGGGCTCGACGTGCGCCCGGTCGTAGGTGGTCACCTCCACGCCGAAGCCGGTGATCTCCTCGGCGATCCGGGCCGGGTGGCCGGTGGCGGCCACCCCCGCGTCGGTGACCAGCAGCGCGCGTCGCGCGCCGTACTGGGTCAGGTCGTAGCCGATCTCGCTGGAGGCGCCGGGGCCGAACTTCAGGGCGGGCGCCGCATAGGTGAACACCGTCTCGCGCATGGCGTCACGATAGCCATGGCGGCGCCCGTTGGCGGCGAGGCCGGAGCGGGCGTCTCGCGCGGGCTCGAGCGTTGTGCGCTCAGCCCTGCTGGCTCGCCGCTGCCTCGAGGGCGTGCACGACGACGTCGAGCACCGGCCAGCCCGGACGCCCGAGCTCGCTCAGCGGCACCCAGGCCACCCGGTCGGTGGTGCCGTCGACCTCGCTCACCCGCGGCTCCTCCCCCTCGGGCACCGTCGCGGTGTAGATCAGGTGCACCCCGTGGAAGTCCTCCGTGCGACCCGAGGGCGCGGTGCCGGTGAAGTGCACGTCGTGCACGTCAAGCAGCGCGCCGACCGTGCACTCCACGCCGCACTCCTCGCTCACCTCGCGAGCCAGCGCCTTCGCCGGCGGCTCGCCGTGCTCGATGCCACCGCCGGGCAGGGTCCAGGCGCCGGGGTGGGCGGCCCGCGCGGAGAGCCGCGTCAGCAGCACGGCCGGCACCGGCTCGGCGCGGCGCACCAGCGCGTACGCCGCGACCCGCTGGTGGCGCGAGGGACTGTGGTCGGCGAGCGCCTCGAGCACCATCGGCACCACCGGCACGGTCCCGTCGAGCACCCCGGCCACCGGCTGCCAGGCCGCCTCCACGGTGGAGCCGTCGACCTCCACCACCCGCGGCGCGGGGGCGTCCACCGGCACCCACCCCTCGTAGACGATCCGCAGCGCATGGGCGTCGACACGCCTGCCGTCCCGCCAGGCGCCGGGCAGGTGGGCCGAGTAGACCCGCGCCTGGTCGCCGACGCGGGCGTGCAGCCCGGTCTCCTCGTAGATCTCGCGCACCACCGCGTCGCGCGGGTCCTCGCCGTGGTCGATGCCACCGCCGGGCAGCGTCCAGAGCTCGTCGGCGGAGATGTGCGGCGCGAGGCGCGAGAGCAGGATCCGACCACGGCGCACGATGACGGCGTAGGCCGCGACGCGCTGCCGGCGTGGAAGGTTCCCCATGTGTCCCAACCTATCTCCTGGGTACCTTGGGGCCGTGCCCGTCAAGCCTCGTGACCCCTGGCTCGACAACGCCAAGATGCTCTTGGTGACCGCCGTCGTGGTCGGTCACGCCCTGGTCCTGATCCCGACCAGTGACCTGTCGGGTCGCGTCTACGACGCGATCTACTACGTGCACATCCCGGCGTTCGTGCTGATCACCGGGTACCTCTCCCGCAGCTTCGAGTGGACCCGCCGGCACTTCCGCTCCCTGGTCACCACGCTGTTGGTGCCCTACCTGGTCTTCGAGGGACTCTTCGCGCTGTTCCGCCGGGAGGCGGGAGGCGAGGAGCCGCTGGAGCGGCTCTGGCTCGATCCGCACTGGCCGATGTGGTACCTGGCGGTGCTGATGGTCTGGCGCCTGGCCACCCCGCTGCTCAAGCGGCACTGGGTGGCGATCCCGATCTCACTGGTGATCAGCCTGCTCGCCCCCTTGGTCTCGCTCGACGTCCTCGACCTGAACCGGGCGCTGGCCCTGCTCCCGTTCTACGTGCTCGGGCTGCACCTGACCGGCTGGGAGCTCAAGCAGGTACGCCGCCGCGGGGCCTGGGTGGTGGGCGGGCTCACGGTGCTCGGCCTGTGGTGGCTGGCGGGGCGCACCGACGACTGGATCAGCACGGAGTGGCTCTACCAGCGCTCGTCGTACGACGACCTGGGCGCGACGCTGCCCGGCGCCTTCGCCGACCGGGGCCTGCTCCTGCTGATCGGCATCGTCAGCGCCTTCGGCGTGCTCACGCTGATCCCGCACGGACGCTTCTGGCTGACCGACGCCGGCCGCTACAGCATGGTGGTCTACCTGCTGCACGGGTTCGCGGTGAAGGGGGCGACCTACGCCGGCTACGACGAGTGGCTGCCCGCCGACCCGCTCGCCCAGGTGCTGATCACCATCGTGCTCGGCATCGCGCTGGCCTGCCTGATCGCCTGGGAACCGGTCGCGCGGGTGCTGACCCCCCTCGTCGACCCGGTGAACACCCTCGCGCGCGCCGTCCGCCGGCGCTCGGCTCACCCGGCGGACGCCTCCTCAGCTACCGAGGACAGGGCCGGCGACGGTCCCGCGACCTCGGAGAAGACCTCCGGCGACGGCCCCCAGGACGGCAGCACCGCCGAGCGGGGCACCTCGTCGAGGCCGAGCGCCTCGCGGCGATCCGGCGCCTGACCGCCCAGGTGGTGGGGGTGCCACGGGGCGTGCTCACCGGGCCGCGGGCGGTGCTCGGGCAGGCGCTGCAGATCCTCGAGCATCTCGGTCAGCCGGGCCCCCAGCCGGTGGGTGAACTCGGTCAGGTCCTGGGTGGGCGCCACGGCCATCGGCGCCCCGAAGCGCACGTCGACCAGGCGGCCGCGCGTCCAGTCGGGGCCGGGCTCGCGGCCGGCGACCGGGCGGCCGACGCTGTAGATGCGCTGGCTGCCCCACAGCGCCACGGGCACCACCGGCACCCCGGTCTCACGGCCCAGCGACGCCACCCCGCGCATCAGCGGCCGGACGGTGTAGGAGTAGGAGATCCCCGCCTCGGGGAAGACGCAGACCGCCTCCCCCTCGCCCAGCATCCGGCGTGCCCGCAGGTACGCCGCGGCGGGGGCCTGCCGGTCCACGGGGATGTGCTGCATCGCGGAGAGCGCCCGCCCGGCCACCGGGTGGCCCCAGGCATCGTGGCGGGCCATGAACCGGACGTGGCGCCGACGCTGCAGCGCCGCCTGGCCGATGAACACGAAGTCGGGGTAGGACACGTGGGTGGCCGCCAGCAGCACCGGCCCGGAGGCCGCGACGTGCTCGAGCCCCTGCCAGCGGGTCCGGACCCCCAGTCCACGCACCAGGGTGTGGCCCAGCGCGGCGGTCAGCCGGTAGGCACCGGTGCTCACCCGGGCACAGCGCCCGCGACGAGTCCGGCGCGGAGCCGGCTCACGTGAACGGCGGGCGCGCGTCGCGCGCCAGCGAGCGGCGTCCGGCCCACGTCCACAACCGCGCGGCCCGGTCCCGGTCCTCCTCGGTGACCAGGTTGCCCATCCAGCGCAGCGCCAGCGTCATCAGCGCGTCCGAACGCATCCCGATCGGCCCGAGGGCGGGCAGCAGCCGCGGCACGGTGACCAGGCCGGCAAGCCGGCGGGCGATCGAGAACGCCTCACCGTAGTGCTCGCGCAGGAGGGCAGGCCAGGCGACGGAGAGGTCCTCCACGCCGCCGTCGAGCAGCTCCACCAGGAGCCGGCCGCTCTCCAGGCCGTAATCGATGCCCTCGCCGTTGAGCGGGTTCACGCAGCCCGCCGCGTCGCCGATCAGCGCCCAGTTGCGACCGGCCACGTGCGAGACGGCGCCGCCCATCGGCAGCAGCGCCGAGGTCGGGGCGCGCAGGTCGCCGGAGAGCTCGAACTCCTCACGGCGCTGCTCGGCGTAGTGCTTCATCAGCGGGCGCAGCGCCACGTTGGCCGGGCGCTTGGAGGTCGCCAGCGTGCCGACGCCGAGGTTCACCTCACCGGTGCCGAGCGGGAAGATCCAGCCGTAGCCGGAGAGGATCTCGCCCTCCTCGCCACGCAGCTCGAGGTGGCTGCTGATCCACGGGTCGTCGGAGCGCGCCGAGGCGATGTAGGAGCGCCCGGCCACGCCGTACACGGTGTCGCGGTGCCACACCCGGCCCAGCATCTTGCCCAGCGGCGAGCGCACGCCGTCGGCCACGACCAGGCGCCGGCAGGCCACCTCGACGCGCTCGCCCTCGTGCTCGAGCACGACCGCGGCCACCCGGTCGCCGTCCATCCGCACGTCCACCGCGCGGGCGCCGTCGACGGCTGCGGCGCCGGACTTGATGGCGGTCGTGCGCAGGTGGTCGTCGAGCTCGGTGCGCGCCACCGCGGAGCCCCAGTCCGGCAGCGTGCCGCCGGGCCAGGGCAGGTGCAGCGTCTGGCCGAAGCCGTGTGCGCGCAGGCCCTGGTTCACGGTGTGCGCGCGCAGCCAGTCCTCCAGGCCGAGCTTGACCAGCTCGCTGATCGCGCGGGGGGTGAGCCCGTCTCCGCAGGTCTTGTCACGGGGGAAGACCGCGGCGTCCACCAGCAGGACGTCGAGGCCGCTGCGGGCGGCCCAGGCGGCCGCCGCCGAGCCCGCCGGGCCGGCGCCGACGACCAGCAGATCAGTCTGGGCGGGGAGTGTGCTCACCGGCCAATTCTGACAGGCGCCACCATCAGCCCCGCAATCCGGCCCGGCCGAGGACCGCCCGTGAGCCGCTCAGCGCGGCAAATGCGAGACGGCCCCGCCTCCCGTGGGAGACGAGGCCGTCTGTGCCGACGACGAGCGTCAGTTCTGGTAGGACCCGAAGTCGAAGTCGTCCAGAGCGACAGCAGCACCGCCTGCGGTGTTGCCGAACTCGTAGTCGTAGGAGTCGTAGCCGGTGACGGAGTACGCCGCGGCGCGGGCCTCCTCGGTGGGCTCCACCCGGATGTTCTTGTACCGCTCGAGACCGGTACCCGCCGGGATCAGCTTTCCGATGATCACGTTCTCCTTCAGACCCAGCAGCGAGTCGGAGCGGCCGTGGATCGCCGCGTCGGTGAGGACGCGGGTGGTCTCCTGGAAGGAGGCCGCGGACAGCCACGACTCGGTCGCCAGCGAGGCCTTGGTGATGCCCATCAGCACCGGACGACCCGAGGCGGGCTGACCGCCCTCGGAGACCACGCGGCGGTTCTCCTCCTCGAAGCGCACCCGGTCGACGAGGTCGGAGGGCAGCAGGTTCGTGTCGCCCGACTCGATGACCGTGACCCGACGCAGCATCTGGCGCACGATGATCTCGATGTGCTTGTCGTGGATCGCCACGCCCTGGCTGCGGTACACGGTCTGCACCTCGTCCACCAGGTGCTCCTGCGCACGGCGCACACCGAGGATCCGCAGGACGTCCTGCGGGTCGGGCGTGCCGTTCGTGAGCATCTGGCCGACCTCGATGTGCTGGCCGTCCTCGACCATCAGGCGCGAGCGCTTCGAGACCGGGTACTCCTGGACCTCGGAGCCGTCGTCGGGGGTGACCAGGACCTTGCGGGCCTTGTCGGTCTCCTCGATCTCCACGCGGCCGGCGGCCTCGGCGATCGGCGAGCGACCCTTGGGCGAGCGGGCCTCGAAGAGCTCGACCACGCGGGGCAGACCCTGCGTGATGTCGTCGGCCGAGGCCACACCACCGGTGTGGAAGGTACGCATCGTCAGCTGCGTGCCGGGCTCACCGATCGACTGGGCCGCGATGATGCCGACGGCCTCGCCGATGTCGACCAGCTTGCCGGTGGCCAGCGAGCGGCCGTAGCACTTCGCGCAGGTGCCGGTGCGAGCCGAGCAGGTCAGCACCGAGCGGACCTTGACGATCTCGATGCCGGCGGCGATCAGCTCGCCGATCTTGACGTCGCCGAGGTCCTCGCCGGCGGCGGCGAGCACGTCGCCGGTCACCGGGTGGACGACCTCCACGGCCGCCGAGCGTGCGTAGGCAGCGGTCTCGGCGTTCTCCGCCTTGACCACGTTGCCGTCCGCGGTGCGCTCGCCGATCCGCTTGGGCAGACCGCGCTCGGTGCCACAGTCGTCCTCACGGATGATGACGTCCTGCGAGACGTCCACCAGACGACGGGTCAGGTAGCCCGAGTCGGCGGTGCGCAGCGCGGTGTCGGCGAGGCCCTTACGGGCACCGTGGGTGGCGATGAAGTACTCGAGGACGGTCAGGCCCTCACGGAAGTTCGACTTGATCGGGCGCGGGATGATCTCGCCCTTCGGGTTGGCCACCAGACCACGCATGGCCGCGACCTGCCGGATCTGGTTCATGTTTCCGGAGGCACCCGAGTCGACCATCATGTAGATCGGGTTGGCGCGGTCGAAGTTCGCCTCCATCGCCTTACCGACCTCGGCCGAGGCCTGGGTCCAGATCTCGATGAGCTCCTGGCGGCGCTCCTCGTCGGTGACCAGACCGCGCTCGAACTGCTTCTGCACCTTGGCGGCCTGCGCCTCGTAGCCCGACAGGATCGCCTTCTTGTCGTCGGGCGTGGTGACGTCGTCGATCGAGACCGTCACACCGGAGCGGGTGGCCCAGGTGAAGCCGGTGTCCTTGAGCGCGTCCAGCGAGGCCGCGACCTCGACCTTGGTGTAGCGCTCGGCGAGGTCGTTCACGATCGCGCCCAGGGCCTTCTTGCCCACCTCGTAGTTCACGAAGGGGTAGTCGGCCGGCAGGGTGTCGTTGAAGATGACCCGGCCCAGCGTGGTCTCCAGGGTGAACGAGCGACCGGTCTCCCAGTCGCCGCCCTGGCCCAGCGGCGGGACGACGTCGTCGAGGCGGATCTTGACCTTGCTCTGCAGCGAGATCTCGCCGCGGTCGAAAGCCATGATCGCCTCGGCGGGGGTCGAGAAGCCGCGGCCCTCGCCCGGCTCGCCGGTCCGGTCGGTGGTGAGGAAGAACAGGCCGATGATCATGTCCTGGGTGGGCATGGTCACGGGGCGGCCGTCGGACGGCTTGAGGATGTTGTTCGTCGACAGCATCAGGATCCGCGCCTCGGCCTGGGCCTCGGCGGACAGCGGCAGGTGCACCGCCATCTGGTCGCCGTCGAAGTCGGCGTTGAACGCCGAGCAGACGAGCGGGTGGATCTGGATGGCCTTGCCCTCGATCAGCTGGGGCTCGAAGGCCTGGATGCCGAGACGGTGCAGGGTGGGCGCACGGTTGAGCAGCACGGGGTGCTCGGTGATGACCTCTTCGAGGACGTCCCACACGACCGGGCGGGCGCGCTCGACCATCCGCTTGGCGGACTTGATGTTCTGCGCGTGCGACAGGTCGACGAGCCGCTTCATCACGAACGGCTTGAAGAGCTCCAGCGCCATCTGCTTGGGCAGACCGCACTGGTGCAGCTTCAGCTGCGGACCCGACACGATCACCGAGCGACCGGAGTAGTCCACGCGCTTGCCGAGCAGGTTCTGGCGGAAGCGACCCTGCTTGCCCTTGAGCATGTCGGACAGCGACTTCAGCGGCCGGTTGCCCGGGCCGGTGACGGGACGGCCACGGCGGCCGTTGTCGAACAGCGAGTCGACGGCCTCCTGCAGCATCCGCTTCTCGTTGTTGACGATGATCTCCGGAGCGCCCAGGTCGAGCAGCCGCTTGAGGCGGTTGTTCCGGTTGATCACGCGACGGTAGAGGTCGTTGAGGTCCGAGGTGGCGAAGCGGCCACCGTCGAGCTGGACCATCGGGCGCAGGTCCGGCGGGATCACCGGGACGGCGTCGAGGACCATGCCCTGCGGCTGGTTGCCGGTCTTGCGGAACGCGTCGACGACCTTGAGGCGCTTGAGGGCGCGGACCTTCTTCTGGCCCTTGCCGGTGGCGATGGTCTCGCGCAGCGACTCGACCTCGGCCTCGACGTCGAAGTCCTGCAGGCGCTTCTGGATCGCCATCGCGCCCATGTGGCCCTCGAAGTACTTGCCGAACCAGGTCTTCATCTCGCGGTAGAGCATCTCGTCGCCCATCAGGTCCTGGACCTTGAGCGACTTGAACTGGCTCCACACCTCGTCGAGGCGGTCGATCTCGCGCTGGGCGCGGTCGCGCAGCTGCTTCATCTCCCGCTCGGCGCCGTCCTTGACCTTGCGGCGCGCGTCGGCCTTGGCACCCTCGGCCTCGAGGGTGGCGAGGTCCTCCTCGAGCTTGCGGGCGCGGTCCTCGATGGAGGTGTCGCGACGCTTCTCGAGACGCTCGCGCTCCAGCTGCACCTTGCCCTCGAGCGAGGACAGGTCGCGGTGACGCGCGTCCTCGTCGACCGAGGTGATCATGTAGGCCGCGAAGTAGATGACCTTCTCGAGGTCCTTCGGCGCCAGGTCGAGCAGGTAGCCCAGCCGGCTCGGGACACCCTTGAAGTACCAGATGTGGGTGACCGGGGCGGCGAGCTCGATGTGGCCCATCCGCTCACGGCGCACCTTGGAGCGGGTCACCTCGACGCCGCAGCGCTCGCAGATGATGCCCTTGAAGCGCACGCGCTTGTACTTGCCGCAGTAGCACTCCCAGTCCCGGGTGGGACCGAAGATCTTCTCGCAGAAGAGGCCGTCACGCTCGGGCTTCAGCGTGCGGTAGTTGATGGTTTCCGGCTTCTTGACCTCGCCGTGGCTCCACGTGCGGATGTCGTCCGCGGTGGCCAGGCCGATCTGAAGCTGGTCGAAGAAGTTCACATCGAGCACGGTGGCTGCTGTCCTTCGTTTGATTCTTGAAAAATGTGTGGACCGAGGGCCGGGAGGCGCACCGGTGGGTGCGCCTCCCGCGTCACTCAGACTTCTTCAACCGAGCTGGGCTCGCGACGCGACAGGTCGATCCCGAGCTCCTCGGCGGCGCGGAAGACGTCTTCCTCCGCGTCGCGCATCTCGATGGCGGTGCCGTCCTGGGACAGCACCTCCACGTTGAGGCACAGCGACTGCATCTCCTTGACGAGCACCTTGAACGACTCGGGGATGCCCGAGTCGGGGATGTTCTCGCCCTTGACGATCGCCTCGTAGACCTTGACGCGTCCGGGGACGTCGTCGGACTTGATCGTCAGCAGCTCCTGCAGGGCGTAGGCGGCGCCGTACGCCTCCATCGCCCAGACCTCCATCTCGCCGAACCGCTGGCCACCGAACTGGGCCTTACCGCCCAGGGGCTGCTGCGTGATCATCGAGTAGGGGCCGGTGCTGCGGGCGTGGATCTTGTCGTCCACCAGGTGGTGCAGCTTCAGGATGTACATGTAGCCGACCGAGACGGGCTCGGGGAACGGCTCGCCGGACCGGCCGTCGAACAGGTCGGCCTTGCCCTTCTCGCCGATCATCCGCACGCCGTCACGGTTGGGCAGCGTGGAGCCGAGCAGGCCGGTGATCTCGTCCTCGCGGGCACCGTCGAAGACCGGCGTCGCGACCTTGGAGTTGGGCTCCGCGGACTCGGCGTGGATCTTGATCAGGCGCTGCTTCCACTCGGCGTCGGCCGGGTCGGCGTGCAGGTTGAGGTCCCAGCCCTGCTTGGCCAGCCAGCCGAGGTGCAGCTCGAGGATCTGGCCGATGTTCATCCGTCGCGGGACGCCCAGCGGGTTCAGGATCACGTCGACCGGGGTGCCGTCCTCCATGAACGGCATATCCTCGATCGGCAGGATCTTGGCGATGACGCCCTTGTTGCCGTGGCGACCGGCGAGCTTGTCGCCCACCGAGATCTTGCGCTTCTGCGCGACGTAGACGCGGACCAGCTGGTTGACGCCCGGGGGCAGCTCGTCGCCGTCCTCGCGGTCGAAGACCCGCACGCCGATGACCGTGCCGGACTCACCGTGCGGCACCTTCATCGAGGTGTCGCGCACCTCGCGCGCCTTCTCACCGAAGATCGCGCGCAGCAGCCGCTCCTCCGGCGTCAGCTCGGTCTCGCCCTTGGGCGTCACCTTGCCGACCAGGATGTCACCGGTGGTGACCTCGGCGCCGATGCGGATGATGCCGCGCTCGTCGAGGTCGGCCAGCATCTCCTCGGAGACGTTCGGGATGTCCCGGGTGATCTCCTCGGGGCCGAGCTTGGTGTCGCGGGCGTCGACCTCGTGCTCCTCGATGTGGATCGAGGTGAGGACGTCCTCCTGCACCAGGCGCTGGCTGAGGATGATCGCGTCCTCGTAGTTGTGACCGTTCCACGGCATGAAGGCGACCAGCAGGTTGGTGCCCAGCGCCATCTCGCCCTGGTCGGTGCAGGGGCCGTCGGCGATCGGCGTACCGACCTCGAGCCGGTCGCCCTCGCTGACCAGCGGACGCTGGTTGATGCAGGTGCCCTGGTTGGAGCGGCGGAACTTGGCCAGCCGGTAGGTCTGGTAGGTCCCGTCGTCGTTCATGGTCTCGACCGCGTCGGCCGAGACGTCCTTGACGACGCCGGCCTTCTCCGCGGTGACCACGTCACCGGCGTCGACGGCGGCGCGGAACTCCATGCCGGTGCCGACGATCGGCGAGTCGCTGACCACCAGCGGCACGGCCTGACGCTGCATGTTGGCGCCCATCAGCGCGCGGTTCGCGTCGTCGTGCTCGAGGAAGGGGATCAGCGCGGTCGCGACCGACACCATCTGGCGCGGCGAGACGTCCATGTAGTCGACCTCGCCGGCCAGGATCTCCGAGACCTCGCCGTCGCGCTGGCGCACCAGCACCCGCTCCTCGACGAAGCGCAGGTCGTCGTCGAGGACGGCGTTGGCCTGCGCGATGACGTAGCGGTCCTCGTCGTCGGCGGTGAGGTAGTCGATCTGGTCGGTGACCTGACCGTCGACGACCTTGCGGTACGGCGTCTCCACGAAGCCGAACGGGTTGATCCGGCCGTAGGAGGCCAGCGAGCCGATCAGGCCGATGTTCGGGCCTTCCGGCGTCTCGATCGGGCACATCCGGCCGTAGTGCGACGGGTGGACGTCGCGGACCTCCATGCCGGCGCGGTCACGGGAGAGACCACCCGGACCCAGCGCGGAGAGGCGACGCTTGTGCGTCAGGCCCGCGATGGGGTTGGTCTGGTCCATGAACTGCGACAGCTGGGAGGTGCCGAAGAACTCCTTCAGCGCCGCCACCACGGGTCGGATGTTGATCAGCGACTGCGGCGTGATCGCCTCGACGTCCTGGGTCGTCATCCGCTCGCGGACCACCCGCTCCATCCGGGCCAGGCCGGTGCGGAGCTGGTTCTGGATCAGCTCGCCGACCGTGCGCATGCGACGGTTGCCGAAGTGGTCGATGTCGTCGGAGGAGACGCTGAGCTCGCCCTGGGGCGAGTCCATCTGCTCGCGGCCGTCGTGCAGCGCGACGATGTACTTGATCGCGGCGACGATGTCGTCGACGGTCAGCGTCTGCTGGTCGAAGGCCTCGGTCAGCCCGAGCTTCTTGTTGATCTTGTAGCGACCGACCTTGGCGAGGTCGTAGCGCTTGGGGTTGAAGTAGTAGTTGTTCAGCAGCGTCTGCGCCGCCTCACGCGTGGGCGGTTCGCCCGGGCGCAGCTTGCGGTAGATGTCGAGCAGCGCGTCGTCCTGGCCCTGGGTGTGGTCCTTCTCCAGGGTCAGCATCATCGACTCGTACTCGCCGAACTCCTCGCGGATCTGCTCGTTGGTCCAGCCGAGGGCCTTGAGCAGCACCGTGACGTTCTGCTTGCGCTTGCGGTCGAGACGGACGCCGACGAGGTCGCGCTTGTCGATCTCGAACTCCAGCCACGCGCCACGCGAGGGGATCAGCTTGGCGGTGTAGATGTCCTTGTCGGACGTCTTGTCGGCCGAGCGCTCGAAGTAGACGCCCGGGGAGCGCACCAGCTGGGAGACCACGACGCGCTCGGTGCCGTTGATGACGAAGGTGCCCTTGTCGGTCATCAGGGGGAAGTCGCCCATGAAGACCGTCTGGCCCTTGATCTCACCGGTGTCGTTGTTGGTGAACTCCGCCGAGACGTACAGCGGAGCGGAGTAGGTGAAGTCCTTCTCCTTGCACTCGTCGACGGTGTACTTCGGGTCGTAGAAGACCGGGTTCTCGAACGACAGGGACATCGTCTCGGAGAAGTCCTCGATCGGCGAGATCTCCTCGAAGATCTCGGTCAGCCCCGACTTGCGGGACACGTCCTCCCCGGCGGCGAGGCGACGCTCGACGACGGCCTGCCACTTGTCGTTGCCGACCAGCCAGTCGAAGCTGTCGGTCTGCAGGGAGAGGAGCTGTGGAACCTCGAGAGGCTCGCTGATCTTTGCGAAAGAGATTCGACGGGAGTTACCAGCGTTGGTGCGCGCGGCCAAGAGATTTCCTTCGAAGGGATCGCTGAAGGTTGTGTGGCGCCGGCCCACCACAAACCGGCCACCGGGCAGGCCGAAGAGTATTTGAGAGCGGGCGCAAAGAAGAAGACTAGCGCAGCCGCGGGCGCGCGACAACCCATCGCGGGGGTCAAGCGACGACGAGCGTCGCGACCATGGCGATCATCTTGGACGTCGCAGCGGCCAAGGTCAAGCGCAACCGTCCCGTGTTGGGGACAGGCCGGGTCAGTCGCGCCCGCTCCCGCCTAGTCCTGCTCCGGCGTGTCGCCGCCACCGTCGCTCGGCGCCGCCGGGGAGTCCGCCTCGGGCGCCTCCTCGACCGGCGGGCCCTGGACGTCGGCGACGAGCCAGTCGCCGTCGACCTTCTCCATCGTCAACGTGGCGTACGCCGCGGTGCGGGCCGGCTCGGTGCGCTGCTTGTCGGTGGTCAGCTGGTCGAAGGCGACGAAGACCTGCACCCGGTCGTCGGCCTCGTCCCCGGAGCCGTTGCGCACCACGCCCGATGAGATGAACTCCACATCGACCTTGATCCCCAGCCGCGGAGCGTTCTCCTCGAGCAGCGAGAACAGCTCCTGGTAGTCCTTGCGGTAGTCCCCGGTCAGCAGCGCCGAGGCCGCCTCCCGGTCCGCGGCCATCCGGGTGTGGTCGTAGGCGAAGACGATGGTGGCAGCCTGCTGAGCAGCCCGCTCGGCCTCCTCGGCCGCCTTCTCCACCGCGTCGGTGGACGGGCGGAACAGGTGCACGGCGACCGCGCCGGCGGCCAGCGCGACGGCGAGCACGCCGAGCGCGACCAGCAGCAGCACGGGTGCGGGACGGCGGGTCGACGAGTCCGTGGCGGCGCTCGCGTCGTCGCTGACCGGCTTGTCCAGGGAGACCTTCTCGGAGTCCTCCCCCGGCTCGGCCTCGTCCTGCTCCGGCGCTCGCTCCTTCTCCGGCGCCTCGTCGGGCTGCAGCGGCTCAGGCACCGCGCTCTCGGGCTCCGGGGTGGTGTCGGGCTCCGGCGCGGGCCCGGGCTCCTCGGCCTCGACCTCGGCCGCCTCGGCGGCCAGCTCGGCGTCGTACGTCGCGCGACGCTCGTCGTCGAGCAGCACCTCGGCGGCCTGGTTGAACACCCGGAACCGGCGGTCGGTGGGGTCGAGGTCGGCGATCGCGGCCTTCCAGGCCGCCTTGACCTCGGCCGGGGACGCGCCCGGGTCGACGTCGAGGAGGTCGTACCAGTTGGCTCGCATCACGACTCCTGGGCCAGGGGGGTGTACTCGTCGACGAGCCACGTGCCGTCGACCTTGACCAGCTCGGCCTGGATCCGGAACTGGAAGGACGTCGGCACCCCCTTGCGCTTGGTGCCGGCCGGCGGGTCGTAGGTGACCCGCACTCCCCCGGCGACCAGCACGGTCGCGGAGTCGTCGTCGAGCTTGGAGACGCCCGTCGCGTAGACGTCGCCGATGTTGGTCTCGCCGAGCTGGGCCACGCGCGTCTCGTTCATCGGGACGCCCTCGGCGAAGGACTCCTGGAGCTTCGGCGTGATCACCTCCTCGACCAGCGCCTGGTACTCGCTCAGCTTGCCCTGCTTGTCGAGGTCCTCGGGGCCGAAGTTGTTGACGCGGAGCACGAACTGCTCGGCTTGGGCCATCACCTCGTCGCGGGTGCGCTGCACGCCGCCCTCGCCGTCGGCGCGCACCAGCGTCCACGCCAGCGCCGCACCGGCGAGCAGCACGGCCAGCGCGAGGACCGGGAGCAGGGCCCGCCGCAGTCGGCCGGGCCGGGGCGCGAGCGGCGTCTCGGGGGACGCCTCCTCACCCGCGGGATCGGGGTCGGGTCGGGTGTCGGTCACTTCCGCGTCTGCGTCAGCGGGCGAAGCAGCAACCACTTCCACGACTCCTCTCCAAGACTTCGGGGGGCCAACGTACCGGGGCTGGTGGCAGTGCCCTCCTCCGCCGTCTCGGCAGCGTCCTGCCAGCGGACCCGACCCGTCGCGGCGTCGACCTCGGCCACGATCGGTGCGCCGTAGTCGGCCCCCGCGCGCGGGACCTGCGAGGCGCCGCGGGAGTTGGTCTTCGAGGGGGGCTCGGTGCACTGGGCGTTCATCACCATCGGCCGGTTCTCGAGGTTCTGCGGAGGCCGGGTGTCGGTGACCTCGTAGCCCTCGTGGCAGACCTCGGGCGTGGTCGTCAGCACCAGCCCGAAGTGGGCGTCGTAGAGCTGGGTGCGCGGGTCCTTGGCGACGACCGTGAAGCCGCCCTCCACCACGTAGGGGTAGATCGCCAGGAGCTGCTCGATGCCGTCGAGGCGCTGGAGGACGATGTCGCCGGTGGTGACCAGGTTGTTGATCAGCGACGCCAGGTCGACCTCGTTGTCCTCGAGGAACCGGCGCAGCTGGTTGGCCGTGGCGCTGCCGTTGTCGATCACCGAGCGCAGGTCCTCGTCGGAGCCGGCCAGCGCGCCGGTGAACAGGCTCAGGTCCCGGGCGAACGAGCGGATCGAGTCGGCGGAGTCGAGCTGGGTGCTCAGCACCGTGTTGCTGTCGCGGATCAGGTCCGTGGTGAGCTCGAAGTTGGCGTCGGCGGTGTCGATGAAGGAGGTGCTGGTGTCGATGATCTGCTGCAGGTCCTCGCCGGTGCCGTCGAAGGCGACGCCGAGCTCGCGCACCACGGTCTGCAGGTCGTCGCGGTCCACGGAGTTGACCGTGTTGGACAGGTCGGTCAGCAGGGTCTGCGTGGCGATCGGGGTGCGCGTCATCTCGGCCGGGATCTCGGAGTCGTTCTCGAGGAACGGCCCGTCGTCGACCTCCGGCTGGAGCTCGACGTACTGCTCACCGACCGCGGAGCGGTTGCCGACCACGGCCAGCGTCTCGGCCGGGATCTCGTCGTGGTCGTTGTCGATGCCCAGGTGGACGTCGACGCCGTCCTCGGTGAGCACCATCTTCTCGACCTCGCCGATGCGCACACCGCGGTAGGAGACCTCGGCGCCGGCGAAGATGCCGCCGGACTCGCCGAAGTGCGCGACGACCGTGTAGGCGTCGTCGAAGAGCAGCCGGTCCAGGCGGGCGTAGCGCGCTCCGACGAAGCTCACCCCGACGAGCGTGATCACCACGAAGATGACCAGCTGCACCTTGGTGCGACGGGTGATCATCGGATCACCGTCCCGCGCACCATCAGCGAGACGAGGTCCGGGTCGTAGGTCTGCATCAGCTCACCCATCGTGGCTCCAGTTCCGCTGGTGGGCGGCTGGGGGCTCTGCCCCAGCGGCGCCCGGTTGAGGCCGAGCAGCGCGCCGAGGCCGCCGAGCAGGCCGCTGCCGCTGCCGCCCTCCCCGCTGCTTCCACCGCCGGCGCCGGCAGCGCCGCCACGGGGGCGCTTGGGGCACAGCGCGCCGGCCAGCAGCCCCAGCGGGGTGGCGCACACGACGTTCGTGAGGTCCTTGAGCGTGCCGGTCAGGAACCGGCCGCAGCCGGCCAGGTCGGGCGTGCCGTCGACGAGGTCGTTGAGGCAGGCGCTGAGCCGCTCGCGCGCACCGTTGCAGAGCTCGGTGAGGTCGAGGTCGGCCAGGTTGTCGTCGATCAGGTGGAACGGCACGCAGACCTCCTCCGGCAGACCGGGGACCGTGACGGCCGTGCCGTCGAGGTTGAGGTCGAGCTGGAGCGAGAGGTTGGTGTAGTCGCCCATGTGCAGGTTGCGGGCCACCTGCGGGTCCCGGCCGATGACCTCGTCCACGAACGGGTAGGTCAGGAGGACCTGGACGGAGTTGACCAGGTGGTCGCCGCTCTCGGCGAGCTTGTTGATCACCGGAGTGAGCTGGCGCAGCGTGGTGATCGTGGCGTTCTTGGACGCCTTGATCACCCGGACGCCGGTGCTGCTGAGGCGGTTCAGCGCACGCAGCGCCTTGATCAGGTCGTCGCGCTGGGTGTCCAGTGAGGCCACCGCCGAGGGCAGCTCGTCGAGCGTCCGCTCGATCGTGCGCTCCTGGGCGTTGACCGACTTGGAGAGGTCGTTGAGGGAGTCGATCGCGTCGACGATGTCGTCGCGGTTCTCGTCCAGGGTGGTGACCAGGGTGTTGGCCTGGCGCAGCACCGACCGGGCCGTGCCCTCCCGGCCCTCCAGCGCGAGGTTCAGCTCGTTCGCGATGGTCTTCACCTGGGCGATGCCGCCACCGTTGAGGACGAGGCTGAGCGCGGAGAGCACCTCCTCGACCTCGGGGTTGCGACCGGAGCGCTCCAGCGGGATCCGGGCCCCCTCCGCGAGGGGCTCGTCGCTGCCCCCCTCCTCGGGCGCGGCCAGCTGGACGAACTTCTCCCCCAGCAGGCTGGTCTGGCGGATCTCGGCCACCGCGTTGGCGGGCAGCTCGGTGTCGCCACGGATCTCGAGCTCAACCACGGCGGTCTGGCCGTCGAGGTCGATCTGCTTCACCATGCCGACGTTGACGTCGTTGACCTTCACCGTCGACTGCGGCACCAGGTCGAGCACGTCGTGGAACTCCACGCTCAGCGTCATCGGGTCGTCGCCGGTGTCGGCGCCACCGGGCAGCGGCATCTGGTAGATGCTGAAGTCGCAGGCGGAGAGCAGCAGGGTGGTGAACAGCACCAGCACCGCCGAGCGCAGCGCGGAGAGGCGTGCGCGTCGCGGGAGAGTCGTGCGGGTCATCGGCGTCCCTCCACCAAGCCTGCGAGCGTGGCGTCGAAGCGCTCCGCGGAGCTCGCCACACCGCCCTGTCCGAACGCCGCGGAGCGCGGCAGGATCGTGCTGATCAGGTCGCAGATGCGGCCCTTCGTGTCGATCTGGTTGACCAGCCCGCACAGCAGGACACCGGGGTCGTTGCGCACCTGGTTGAGGATCTCGCCCAGGTTGGCCCGGGTGTCGAGCGTGCCCGACTGCGGGTTGTAGGTCAGCGCGAGGTTGTTGAGCGCGAGCGGGGCGACGTCGAGGATCTGCTCCAGCGCGCCGCGCTGCTTGACCAGCACCTTGGAGACCCGGTTCAGCCCCTTGATGTTGCGCCCCAGCAGCTGGCGGTTGTCCTTGACGAACGTGGAGACCGTCTCCATCGCCACCGAGAGGTTGCGCAGGGCGGAGGAGAGCTCGCGTCGCTCGCCGGAGAGCAGCTCGGAGACGTCGGCGACCGAGGTGTTGAAGTCGCGGACCGTCTCGTCGTTGTCGGCCAGGGTCTTGAGGAACGACTCGAGCTTCTCGGCGGCGCCGAAGAGCTCCTCCTTGTTGTCGTCCAGCGTGCCGCTGAACTTCCCGAAGTCCTTGATCGTCTGGTTGAGCGCAGCGCCCTGGCCCCCGAAGTTCGCCGCGGTCGTGGTGAGCAGGTCCGAGAGGGCGCCGTCCTTGTTGGCTCCGGTCGGCCCCAGGGCGACGGTCAGGTCGTCGATGCTCTGGTAGATCTGGTCGAGCTCGAGCGGCATGCTCGTCTGCTCGGTGCTCAGCTCCGCGTCGTCGGCGAGCACCTCGCCCTTCTTGTAGACCGGGGCCAGCTGGATGTAGCGGTCCCCCACGATCGCCGGCGCCACGATCAGGGCCTTGGCGTCCACCGGCACCTTGACGTCGGCGTCGTAGGCGATCCGCACCTCGACGTCGGTGCCCGAGGGCGTCACCGATTCCACCTCGCCGACCGGCACGCCGAGCACCCGCACGTCGCTGCCCTCGTAGACCGACACCGTGCGCGGGAAGTGCGCGGTGAGGTACTTGCGCTCCTCGCCGCCGAACATGGCGATGCCGGCGGCGACGACCAGGATCAGCACGATCCCCGGGACGAGCAGCTTCTTGACCTGGTTCATCTCAGCCCACCTCCGGGAGCGGCGGGATGTTCTGGATGTAGGTGTCGAACCACGGGCCGGAGCCCAGCGTGTTCGCGAAGACACGGTAGAAGGGCGCCATCAGCCGCAGGCTGTTGTCGAGGTTGTCCTCGTTCTTGTTCAGCACCTTCACGACGCTCTCGAGACTGGTCAGGGCGGGCTTCAGGTCGGCCCGGCTCTCCCGGACGATCGCGGTCAGCTCGCGCGAGAGGGTGCTGGTGGAGACCAGCAGCCGGTGCACCGCGGCACGTCGGCGCACCACGGCACGGAAGAGCACCTCGGAGTCGCGCATCAGCGAGACGATGTCCTGGTCGCGCTCGTCGAGGGTGGTGCTGACCTTCTCCAGGTTCTTCAGCAGCGTGTTGATCTGCCGGTCGCGCGCCGCGATGTTCGACGACAGCGCGGAGACGCCCTTGAGCGCGGCCTGGAACTCCTGCGGGGTGTTGCGGGTCAGCTCCGAGAGCGTGGTCAGCGACGCGGCCAGCTGGCCGGTGTCGATGTCGCCCGTGGTCTCGCCGAGCCCCTCGAACGCGTCGATCACGTCGTAGGGCGAGCTGGTGCGCGCCAACGGGATCTCGTCGTCGGTGTCGAGCTGGCCGCCGCCGGCCGGCTCGAGGGACAGATACATCGCCCCGAGCAGGGTCTTGACCTTGATCGCCGCCCGAGTCTCGGTGCCGAAGTCGGCGCCCTTCTCGACGCGGAACCGCACCCGCACGCGGTCGTCGACCAGCTCGACCTTCTCGACCTTGCCGACCCGGACCCCGGCGATGCGGACCTCGTCGTCGGCCTTGAGCCCGCCGGACTCGGCGAAGGACGCGTGGTAGATGTCGCCGCCGCCCACGATCGGCAGGTCACCGGCCCGGAAGGCCGCGACCAGGATGGCCACCAGCATCGCCAGGCTGATCGCGCCGACGATGACGGGGTTGCGCTCGCGAAACGGGATCATCCGAGATCACACCTTGAGGACCCGACGTCGTAGTTGACCGGAAGGCTCACGTTCAGCGGGAGGTTCACTCGCGCCTTGAAGGAGCACAGGTAGAAGTTGAACCAGGAGCCGTACGTCGCGGTGCGCCCCACCTTCTCGAGCTTGAGCGGCAGGACCTGCAGGGCCCGGTCGATCTCGCCCTTGCCCCGGTCGAGGTTGCCGGCCAGGCGGCGCAGGCCGCGGACGTCGTCGACGAAGGGCTTGCGGATCCCCGACACCAGGTCGGCGGTCTCCACCGACAGGTCCGAGATGCCCTCCAGCGACCCGAGGATCGCCTTCCTGTCGTTCTTGAGCCCGCGCACGAGCTGGCGGAAGTTGACGATCAGCTTGGAGAGCTGGTCGTCGCGGTCGCCGACCGTGACCAGCACCGTGTTGAGGTTGTCGATGAGGTCCCCGATCAGCTCGTCGCGTCCGGCGATGGTCGAGGTGACCGAGGCGGTGTGCCCCAGCAGGCTCTCGAGCGTGCCGCCCTCGCCCTGGAAGACCTGGACGATCTCGTAGGAGAGCTTGTTGATGTCCGAGGGCGAGAGCGCCTGGAACAGCGGCTTGAAGCCGTTGAACAGGACGGTGAGGTCGAGCGCCGGGGTGGTCTTCGCGGCCGGGATCGTCGCCCCCTCCTCGAGGGGCTTGGTGTCGCCGACCTCGGTGGTCAGGGCGAGGTAGCGCTGGCCGACCAGGTTGCGGTAGCGGATGGCGACGTTGGTGGCGTCGGTGACCGGGCTGCCCGCGTCCACGCTGAAGGTGACCCGGGCCCGGGTGCGGTCGACGATGTCGATGTCGTCGACGGTGCCGACCTTCACACCCGCGACCCGCACGTCGTCGCCCTTGACCACGCCGGTCGCGTCGACGAACACGGCCTTGTACTCGCGCTTGTCCCCGAAGCTGATGTTGCCGATCACGATGGCCAGCAGGCCGGTGGCGAGCGTGGTGATCACGATGAACACCAGCAGCTTGGCGCCGGCCGAGGCGGTGGTCCGGTCGAGCATCTTCATCGCAGACTCACCTGCTTCCCGCGGGCCATCGGGCCGAGCAGCAGCACACCGAGGTCCGGGACGTCGCGCACCCCGGTGCCGAGCGCCGGCGCGAGCAGCGACTTGAGCAGGCCCGCCTCGGCCGGGCTGCCGGCGTACACGCCCGGCGTGCCCTGGCTCCCGAAGCCGGGCTGGGTGCGCATCGTGCCCTTGCCGGTGGGCTCGTCGACCCCATCGTCGAAGTTGGGGATGTCGTTGAAGGGGTTCGCCTGCGAGTACGACGGCTCGGGCAGCTGGCCGCAGTAGGGCCCGTTCTTGGCGCCGAAGCGAGGCTTGTCGTTCATGTTGTACCCCCGGGGCTGGTTGGGGAGCAGCTCGAGGTTGATGTGCAGGGTGAAGCCGCGGAACGCCTCCGCCTGGCGCTTGCCGGCGCCGACGATGCCCTCGGTGAGGCACGGGTACTGCGGCGCGTACTTGGCCAGCACCCGGGTCACCGGCGCACCCACCTCGCCGAGGCGGATCAGGTTGTCGCCGTTCTCCTCGAGGAACGCGTCGGCGGTGTCGGCGAAGGAGGAGACGTCGGCGAACAGCGTCTGCACCTCCTTCTCACGGTCCTCCAGCGTCCCGGTGGTCTTGATCGTGTTGCGCAGGATCTCGGCGATCTCCGGCACCACGCCGGCGTAGAGGTCGGAGACCTGGGCGGTGAGCCGCAGGTCCTCGACCAGGGCCGGGATCTCCGGGTTGATCTTGGTGAGGTAGCCGTCGAGGGTCTCGAGGCTCTCGCCGATCTGCTCGCCGCGGCCGCCGAGCGCGGTGGCCAGCGCGTTGAGGGTCTTGTTCAGGTCCGCCGGCTGCACGGTGCGCAGCAGCGGGTTCAGGTCGGAGAGCACCTTTTCGACCTCGATCGACACCTCGGTGCGGGTGATCGTGTCGCCGGCGCTGATCGCCTTCGCGGCCGGCTCCGGCGGCACCTCGAGCGAGACGTACTTCTCCCCGAACAGGGTCTTGGGGACGATCGAGCCGGTCACGTTGGCCGGGATGGTCTCGACCTGGTCGGGGTAGAGGCCCAGGGTGATCTCGGCGCCGTCGCTCACCGACTCGAACGCCAGCACCTCGCCGACAATGACGCCGCGGATCTTCACGTCCGCGCGGGTGGGCAGCTGCAGGCCGATGCTGCTGGTCTGCAGGGTGACCTTGTCGTAGTCGGTGAACTTCTTGGTGAACACCGCGTAGGTCAGCCAGACGCCGGTGAGCAGCAGGCACAGGAAGACCACGCCGAGGGTCTTGAGCTTCAGCGTCTTCATCGCCGCCTCACCCCGCCAATCTCACGGTCGTCGAGGCGCCCCAGATGGCCATCGAGAGGAAGAGGTCGATGACGTTGATCGCCACGATGCTGGTACGCACCGCACGCCCCACGGCCACGCCCACCCCGGCCGGACCGCCCGAGGCGTTGTAGCCGTGGTAGCAGTGGATCAGGATCACCACGACCGCGAAGACCAGCACCTTGCCGAAGGACCACAGCACGTCTCCCGGTGGCAGGAACAGGTTGAAGTAGTGGTCGTAGGTGCCGGTGCTCTGCCCGTAGAACGCGGTCACGGTCAGCCGGGTCGCGAAGTACGACGAGAACAGGCCCACGACGTAGAGCGGCACGATCGCGATCAGCCCGGCGATGATCCGGGTCGTCACCAGGAAGGGCAGCGACGGGATCGCCATCACCTCCAGGGCGTCGATCTCCTCGGAGATCCTCATCGCGCCGAGCTGCGCGGTGAAGCCGCAGCCGACCGTCGCGGCGAGCGCGATGCCGGCCACCAGGGGCGCGATCTCGCGGGTGTTGAAGTAGGCGGAGACGAACCCGGACAGGGCCGCGGTGCCGATCTGGTTGAGCGCCGCGTAGCCCTGGAGCCCCACCTCGGTGCCGGTGAAGAAGGACATCGCGGCGATCACCCCGACGGTGCCGCCGATCACGGCGAGCGCTCCGGAGCCGAGGGTGATCTCGGCCAGGATGCGCAGGATCTCCTTCTTGTAGCGGCGCACGGTGCGCGGGGCCCAGGAGAGGGCGCGCACGTAGAAGGCAAGCTCCTCACCGAGCTTGTCGAGCATCTTCATGGGCCGCTCGTAGACGGCCTTGATGGAGGACATGGGCGTCAGCCTGTCTTCGGTGGGACGAGCTGCAGGTAGATCGCGCTCATCACGAAGTTGACGATGAACAGCAACATGAAGGTGATCACCACGGACTCGTTCACCGCGTCCCCGACGCCCTTGGGGCCACCGCCGGCGTTCATGCCCTTGTAGCAGGCGACGATCGCGGCGATCAGGCCGAAGATCAGGGCCTTGGCCATCCCCTGCCAGAGGTCCGGTAGCTGTGCCAACGCGGTGAAGCTCGCTAAATAGGCCCCTGGTGTGCCCTCTTGGAGGATGACGTTGAAGACGTAGCCGCCGCTCACCCCCACCACGCTGACCAGGCCGTTGAGGAAGACGGCGACCAGCATGCAGGCCAGGACCCGGGGAACCACCAGGCGCTGGATGGGGTCGATGCCCAGCACCATCATCGCGTCGAGCTCCTCGCGGATCTTCCGCGCGCCCAGGTCGGCCGCGATGGCCGACCCGCCGGCGCCCGCGATCAGCAACGACGTGGCGATCGGTCCCGCCTCACGCACGACGGCCAGCACCGCGGCCGAGCCGGTGAAGGACTGTGCGCCGAGCTGCTTGACCAGGCCGCCGACCTGCAGCGCGATGACCGCGCCGAAGGGGATGGCCACCAGCGCGGTGGGGATGATCGTGACCGAGGCGACGAACCAGGCCTGCTGGATGAACTCGCGGAACTGGAACGGCCGGCGGAACAGTCCGCGGCCGACGTCGAGACCGAACGCGAAGAGCTTTCCAGCGGTCCCGATCGGAGCCAGTGCTCGCGATGCGGTGATGCCTGCCACCGAGGATCAGGCCCCCGTGACGATGCCGGCGTACTGGTCCTGGAACGACCCAGGCGGCGGCGTCACGCCGTTGAGGCGGCACCACTCCCCCGGCGCGCGCTGGCTGCGCCGCGGGACGCCGTTCGAGGGCTCCTGCTGCAGCGGGATCGGCGGCAGCGGGGGCAGCTCCTGGTCCTCCTCGGCGGCCAGCTCGTCGGCGTCCTTCTCCTCGGACATGCCGATCGGGCCGACCCGCTGGGCGTTCAGGAACTGGCGCACCACCGGCTCCTCGGAGCTGAGCAGCATCTCCCGGGGACCGAACATGGCCAGGTGCTTGTGGTAGAGCAGACCGATGTTGTCGGGCACGGTGCGCGCGGTGTTGACGTCGTGGGTGACGATCAGGAACGTCGCGTCGATCTGCGCGTTCAGGTCGACGATGAGCTGGTTGAGGAAGGCCGTGCGCACCGGGTCGAGACCGGAGTCGGGCTCGTCGAAGAGGATGATCTCGGGGTCCAGGACCAGCCCGCGCGCGATGCCCGCGCGCTTGCGCATACCGCCGGAGATCTCGCCGGGGAGCTTGTCCTCGGTGCCGACCAGGCCGACGAGGTCCATCTTCTCCATCACGATCTGACGGATCTCCGACTCCGACTTCTTGGTGTGCTCGCGCAGCGGGAAGGCGACGTTGTCGTAGAGGGTCATCGAACCGAACATCGCGCCGTCCTGGAAGAGCACCCCGAAGAGCTTGCGGATCTCGTAGAGCTCCTTCTCCGAGCAGGAGGCGATGTCGGTGCCCTCGATCATGATCGAGCCCTTGTCGGGCTTGAGCAGCCCGATCAGGGTCTTCAGGAAGACCGACTTGCCGGTGCCGGAGGGGCCGAGCATCACGCAGATCTCGCCCGCGGGGATGGTCAGGGTCACGTCGCCCCAGATGAGCTGCTTGCCGAACGACTTGGTCAGACCATCGACCTGGATCTCGACGCCCATCTGGCACTCTCCCTCTTGGGTCGTGGCACGCCTCGACCACCCTCGTGTTGTTCGACCCGGCCCCCCGACGTGATCGCTGCCACACTCAACGGCGAGCGATGCGGGAGGTTACGCCGGATCGGCCCTCGACACTCCCCCGCCGACGATCCGTCCAAACCGGACACGGAATGTTACTCATAGGTACACCTACTGTGACAAGAGCCGCATCCTGGTCGTGGACAAACGACAAAGGGCGGCCACCGATATCGGTGGCCGCCCTGGGCGGCGAGGAGGCGATGCCTCCTTGCGGGTCGTGCAGCGATCAGGCGCGGAGAGTGTCCGCGCCGGGGATCACTTGAGGGTGACGGTGGCCCCGGCGCCCTCGAGGGCCTCCTTGGCCTTCTCCGCGGCGTCCTTGGCAACCTTCTCCAGGATCGCCTTGGGGGCGGACTCCACCAGCTCCTTGGCCTCCTTGAGGCCGAGCGAGGTGAGGGCGCGCACCTCCTTGATGACGTTGATCTTCTTTTCGCCGGCCGACTCGAGGACGACGTCGAACTCGTCCTGCTCGGCAGCGGCCTCGGCAGCGCCACCGCCGGCGGCGGGGGCAGCGGCGACGGCGACCGGAGCGGCAGCGGTCACGCCGAAGGTGTCCTCGAACTGCTTCACGAACTCGGAGAGCTCGATGAGGGTCATTTCCTTGAACGCGTCGAGCAGCTCGTCGGTGGTGAGCTTCGCCATGGTGGCGGTTCCTTCCATTCGTGGTCCGCGCCGCTTCGCGGGCGGACCGGGGTTTCAGGTGGTGTGTGCGTCAGCCTTGGATCAGGCGTCGGCGGCTTCGGCGGCCTCGTCGGCCTCCGGGGCGCCCTCGGCCGAGGCCGGGGCTTCCTCGGCAGCGGCCGGCACGCCGGCACCACCTGCGAGGATCGAGGGGTCCTCCTCCGCCTTCGCCTGCAGGGCGCCGGCGAGCCGGGCAGCCTGAGCGAGCGGGGCGTTGAGGAGGTAGACGGCCTGGCTCAGCGAGGCGAGCATCGCGCCCGCCATCTTGCCCAGGAGCACCTCGCGCGACTCGAGGTCCGCCAGCTTGGCGATCTCCGAGGCGTCGAGGGGCTTGCCGTCGAGCACGCCACCCTTGATGACAAGGGCGGGGTTGGCCTTGGCAAAGTCACGCAGACCCTTGGCCGCCTCGACGACGTCACCGCTGATGAAGGCGATGGCGGTCGGGCCGGTCAGCAGGTCCTCAAAGCCGTCGATCCCCACCTCGGTGGCGGCGATCTTGGCCAGCGTGTTCTTGACCACGGCGTAGTTGGCGTTCTCGCCGAGGGAGCGCCGCAGGTCCTGCAGCTGCTTCACGGTGAGACCGCGGTACTCGGTCAGCACAGCGCCAGCGGCACCGTTGAAGGACTCAACGATCTCCGCCACGGCTGCTGTCTTCTCTGGCCGCGCCATGGGTCTCCTTCCGGACTTCTCTTGTCGAGATGCCGGTCCTGGCGCGGAGACGACGAACGCCCCGGCGCGAGGCGCACGGGGCGTGGGAGGCCGCACGAGGCGGAACTCTTGCTCTGTGTCACCTGCGCTGGCATCCGCGTCTGCGAACCTTCGGTCACCCCAGGGGGGCGACAACCGGCGGTCTCTGGCTTCAGTCGTGAACTGTAGGCGCATCCGGCGCCCGGACCAAATCGCCGCCGAAGACGACACCGGCCCGTCGTCCGAGGACGACGGGCCGGTGGCTGCCGGGGTACGGCGAGGGTCGGCTCAGGCCTGACCCTCGTCCTCCACGGTGACGTTCTTGGTGCGGTTCGGGTCGACCTGGATGCCGGGGCCCATGGTCGTCGAGACGGTCACCTTCTTGATGTAGCGGCCCTTGGAGCTGTTGGGCTTGAGCCGCAGCACCTCCTCGAGGGCGGCGGCGTAGTTCTCCACCAGCTGCTCCTCGGAGAACGAGGCCTTGCCGATGATGAAGTGCAGGTTCGCGTGACGGTCCACACGGAACTCGATCTTGCCGCCCTTGATGTCCGAGACGGCCTTGGCCACGTCGGGGGTGACGGTGCCGGTCTTCGGGTTCGGCATCAGGCCACGGGGGCCGAGCACGCGACCGAGGCGACCGACCTTGCCCATCATGTCGGGGGTCGCGACGACGGCGTCGAAGTCGAGCCAGCCGCCGGCCACCTTCTCGATGAGCTCGTCGCCACCGACGACGTCGGCGCCGGCCTCACGGGCGGCGTCAGCCTTCTCGGCGTTGGCGAAGACCAGGACCCGAGCGGTCTTGCCGGTGCCGTGCGGGAGGTTGACGGTGCCGCGGACCATCTGGTCGGCCTTGCGGGGGTCGACGCCGAGACGCATCACCACGTCCAGGGTCTCGTCGAACTTCTTCTTGCTGGCGCTCTTGGCGATCTTGATCGCCGTCAGCGGGGCGTAGAGCTCGTCCTGGTCGAACTGCTCCGCCGCCGCGCGGTAGGTCTTGCTGCGCTGCATGTCTGGTTCTCTTCTCTTCCAGTCGTGGTCTGGTGGGCCAGCGCGGCCCTGCCACAGATTCAGTGTGCTGGCGGTCAGGGGCGCGAGGCCCCGGACTCAGATCAGTCGGTCGTGACGCCCATCGAGCGGGCGGTGCCCTCGACGATCTTCATGGCGGCCTCGACGTCGTTGGCGTTGAGGTCGGGGAGCTTCGTCGTGGCGATCTCGCGCACCTGGTCCTTGGTCAGCTTGCCGACCTTCTCCTTGTGCGGGACGCCCGAGCCCTTCTGCAGGCCGGCAGCCTTCTTGATCAGCTCGGAGGCCGGCGGGGTCTTGGTGACGAAGGTGAACGAGCGGTCCTCGTAGACCGTGATCTCGACCGGGATGACGTTGCCGCGCATCGACTCGGTCTGCGCGTTGTACGCCTTGCAGAACTCCATGATGTTCACGCCGTGCGGACCGAGAGCGGTACCGACCGGCGGAGCAGGAGTAGCCGCCCCGGCCTGGAGCTGCACCTTGACCAGGGCAGCGATCTTCTTCTTCTTGGGAGGCATGACTTCGGGTCCTTTTGCTTGTGCGTCGTGGTCTCGACGAGCCCGGTGCCGGTGCGGACCGGTGGGGCTCTGCCACCTGGTTGTTGCGTGATGGCGGGGAGGGCGTCAGCCGACCTCCCCGGCCACCGTGCTGAGCTAGACCTTCTGGATCTGGCTGAAGCTCAGCTCGACCGGGGTCTCCCGGCCGAAGATCTCGACGAGGGCCTTGACCCTCTGGGACTCCGCGTTGATCTCGGTGATCGTGGCGTGCAGCGTCGCGAACGGCCCGTCGACGACCATCACCGAGTCGGTGACGTCGAAGTCGGCGACCTCGATCTGCTTCTTGGCCGGAGCGCCCGCGGGGGCCGGCTGGCCGGACGCCTGCGCGTCGGCCGCCGCCTTGGCGACGATGGCCGGGGCCAGCATGTTCTCGACCTCGGTCATGCTCAGCGGCACCGGCTGGTGGCTGTGGCCGACGAAGCCGGTGACCGAGGGGGTGTGGCGCACGGCCGCCCAGGACTCGTCGGTCAGGTCCATCCGGACCAGGACGTAGCCGGGGAGCACGGTGCGGCGGACCAGCTTGCGCTGGCCGTTCTTGATCTCCGCGACCTCCTCGGTGGGGACCACGATCTCGTGGATGTAGTCCTCCATGTTCAACGAGATGATGCGGTTCTCGAGGTTCGCCTTCACCCTGTTCTCCATGCCGGAGTAGGTGTGGATGACGAACCAGTCACCGGGCTTGGCCCAGAGCTCGCGGCGGAAGTCCTCGAGCGGGTCGTCGCCCTCGGTCTCGTCGCCCTCGGTCTCGTCGCTGGCGGCGTCGTCGTCCTCGGCGTCGTCGTCCTCTTCGGGGGACGCGGACTCGGCCTCAACGGGCTCGGTGGCGTCCTCGACGGCGTCCTCTGCGGACGCGGCGGTCTCCTCGAGGGAGTCGCCGGCGACGGCCTGCGTCTCCTCGGCCTCGACCGGCTCGTACTGCTCCGACACGTGATGCTCCGTCACTTCGATGTGCGTTACGCGCCCGGCTTGTGCCGGACGGTCAGGACTGAGGGCCGAGCGACTCGTGATCGCCGGCCGGCGGTCACTGGGTGCCGCTGCCGCCGAAGACCTCGAAGGCGAGTTTTCCGAACCCGAGGTCGAGCAGCGAGACGATCGCGATCATCACCAGCACGAACACCAGCACCACGATGAAGTACGTGACCAGCTGGGGCCGTGTCGGCCAGACGACCTTGCGAAGCTCGGCGACGACCTGGCGGTAGAACGTGAGGGGGCTGGTGCGCTTGCCGCCCTCATCGCCGGGCGTACTGCCGCGCTGGTTGCGAACCGCGCTGCTGTCCGACACGTTCTTCCACCTTGTCGTCGTCGATCGACCAGTTGTCCTTGCAGGGCACGAGGGACTTGAACCCCCAACCTTCGGTTTTGGAGACCGATGCTCTGCCAGTTGAGCTAGTGCCCTTCAGTCGCTTCCCACCACCCGGTCTGACCGGGCGCCGAGGGCACGCCTCAGCAGGTGGAGAACCACATCGGGGAAGTGTACGGGGAGAACCGATGCCGCGTCCAAACGCGCCCCGGTGGGCTGGACGTGGAACGGGCACGAGGTCGTCGGCCGGCCGCGCCTACGATGGCCCTATGACCGCTACGACGCCCGACAGCTCGTCCCCTCGCCCCGTCCGCCCGCGTGAGCGGCGCGTGTCGCTGCGGGTCGGCTCCATCGCCGAGTCCGCGACGCTCAAGGTCGACGCCAAGGCCAAGGCGCTCAAGGCGCAGGGTCACTCGGTCATCGGCTTCGGCGCCGGCGAGCCGGACTTCCCCACCCCCGACTACATCGTGCAGGCCGCGATCGAGGCGTGCAGCCAGCCCGCGAACCACCGCTACACCCCCGCAGGCGGGCTCCCCGAGCTGAAGCAGGCCATCGCCGAGAAGACGCTGCGCGACAGCGGCTGGTCGGTCGAGCCGAGCCAGGTACTGGTCACCAACGGCGGCAAGCAGGCGATCTACGAGGCCTTCGCCGCGATGATCGACCCGGGCGACGAGGTCATCGTCCCGGCGCCCTACTGGACGACCTACCCGGAGTCGATCAAGCTGGCCGGCGGCGTACCCGTCGAGGTCCTCGCCGACGAGACCCAGGACTACAAGGTCACCGTCTCCCAGCTCGAGGGCGCGCTGACCGAGCAGACCAAGGTGCTGCTTTTCGTGTCCCCGTCCAACCCCACCGGCGCGGTCTACACCGCCGACGAGATCCGCGCGATCGGCGCCTGGGCCCAGGATCACGGGCTGTGGGTGCTCACCGACGAGATCTACGAGCACCTGGTCTACGACGGCGTGGAGACCGGCTCCCTCCCTGTGCTCTGCCCGGGTCTGGCCGACCGCTGCGTCGTGGTCAACGGCGTGGCCAAGACCTACGCCATGACCGGCTGGCGGGTCGGCTGGGTGATCGGCCCCACCGACATCGTCAAGGCCGCCACCAACCTGCAGTCGCACGCGACGTCGAACGTCTCGAACGTCGCCCAGCGCGCCGCGCTCGCGGCGGTCTCGGGAGACCTCGCCGCGGTCGACGAGATGAAGGTCGCCTTCGACCGCCGGCGCCGGCTGATCGTCTCGATGCTCAACGAAATCCCCGGGGTGCTCTGCCCGATGCCCTACGGCGCCTTCTACGCCTACCCGTCGGTGAAGGGCCTGCTGGGCAAGCCGATCGGCGGGCCGGACGGCCCGGTGGCCCACACCTCCGCCGAGCTGGCGGAGCTGATCCTCGAGCGCGCCGAGGTGGCCGTGGTCCCCGGCGAGGCGTTCGGCTCGCCGGGCTACCTGCGACTGTCCTACGCCCTGGGTGACGACGACCTCGTCGAGGGCGTCAGCCGCCTGCAGAGGCTCTTCGGCTGAGCACGGACGCTGCGGTGTCCGGGCAGGCGGGGGCGGTGCGGGACCTGCGCCTGCTGCCGAAGGCGCACCTGCACCTGCACTTCACGGGGTCGATGCGCCACCGGACGCTGCAGGAGCTCGCCGCGCGTGACGGCATCGTGCTGCCCGACTCGCTGGTCGAGGACTGGCCGCCGCAGCTCTCGGCCGCCGACGAGAAGGGCTGGTTCCGCTTCCAGCGGCTCTACGACGTGGCGCGCTCGGTCCTGCGCACCGAGGACGACGTACGGCGCCTGGTGCTCGAGGCCGCCGAGGACGACGTGCGCGACGGTGGGCGCTGGCTGGAGATCCAGGTGGACCCCAGCGGCTACGGCGCACGCTTCGGCGGGATCACCGCGTTCACCGACCTCGTCCTGGACGCGACGCGGGTCGCGTCGGCGGAGACCGGCCTGGGCATCGCGGTGGTGATCGCCGCGAACCGCACCCGCCACCCGCTGGACGCGCGCACCCTGGCCCGCCTCGCCGCGCAGTACGTCGACCGCGGCGTCGTCGGGTTCGGGCTGTCCAACGACGAGCGCCGCGGCAGCACCGCGGAGTTCGCGCCGGCCTTCGCGATCGCCGAGCGCGCCGGGCTGCTGCTCGTGCCGCACGGCGGGGAGCTGCGCGGGCCCGAGCACGTGCGCACCTGCCTGGACCACCTGCACCCGGGCCGGCTCGGCCACGGCGTGCGCAGCGTCGAGCACCCGGACCTGCTGGCGCGGGTGGTCGACGCCGGGATCGCGCTGGAGGTCTGCCCGGTCTCGAACGTGGCGCTGGGCGTCTACTCCGACCTCACCTCGGTCCCCCTCCCCCAGCTCCTGGACGCCGGCGCGACCGTGGCGCTCGGAGCCGACGACCCGCTGCTGTTCGGCTCGCGCCTGGCCGCGCAGTACGCCACGATGCGCGCCGCACACGACCTCGACGACGCCACGCTCGCGGAGCTGGCGCGGATGTCGCTGCGCGCCTCGCGTGCCCCCACCGACCTGCGCGACGCCGCGCTGCGCGACATCGACGCCTGGCTGGCCGAGCCGGCCCCGACCGAGTGGTCCAGCCACTGAGGTGAGGGCGCCTGAGAGGATGGAGCCATGAGCGACGAGGACCCGAACCGACTTCCCGACGACTACCTGCGCAAGGGCGGCGACCAGCCCTCCCAGCCGCAGTCCGGGGACCAGCCGGGCTACGGCCACCCCGGCTACGGACAGGCCCCCGGTTACGACCAGCCCGGCTACGGACAGGCCCCCGGTTACGACCAGCCCGGCTACGGGCAGGCGCCGGGTTACGGGCAGCCCGGCTACGGGCAGGCGCCGGGCTACGGCCAGCCCGGCTACGGGCAGGCGCCGGGTTACGGCTACGGCGCCCCGGCCCCCAACGCCCCCAACGCCACCCTCGCGATGGTGCTGGGGATCGTCGGTCTGGTCGGTGGGCTGTTCTGCGGCCTGCCGATCCTGGCCAGCCCGGTGGCCTGGGTGCTGGGTGCGCGCACCGTCCGCTCGATCGACGCCAGTGGCGGCCAGCTCGGCGGGCGTGACCAGGCCAAGGTCGGGATGATCCTGGGCATCGTCGGCACCGTGCTGCTGGTGCTCATGGTCCTGCTGCTGATCGTGGCTCTCGTCATCGGCCTCAGCGTGGACACCAGCACCAACGCCGCCGGCTACTGACCTCGGGCCGTCGGCTGCGCGCGTGGGCTCACAGCGCGCAGCCGACCAGCACCGGCTCGTTGACCAGGCGCACCCCGAACGCGCGCTGCACGCCGTCGCGGACCTCACGGGCGAGCGCAAGCAGCTCCTCGGTGGCCGCACCGCCACGGTTGGTCAGGGCCAGCGTGTGCTTGGTGGACAGACTCACCCGGCCCGCGCCGTAGCCCTTGGTGAAGCCGGCGCGCTCGATCAGCCAGGCCGCGCTGGTCTTCACCCGGCCGTCGGGCTGCGGCCAGCGCGGCGCCTCGGCGGGCAGTGCCGCGGACTCCTCGGCGCTGAGCAGCGGGTTGGTGAAGAACGAGCCGGCGCTCCAGGTGTCGTGGTCGCCGGGGTCGAGCACCATCCCCTTGCCGGCGCGCAGCGCGAGCACGGTCTCGCGCACCTGGCTCAACGGCGCGCGAGCGCCCTGCTCGACGCCGAGGCGGCGGGCCAGCTCGGCGTAGGCCACGGGCGCGCCGAGGTCGCCCTGGCGCAGCTGGAAGGACACCTCGAGCACGACGTAGCGGCCGGGCTCGGCCTTGAAGCGGCTGCTGCGGTAGCCGAAGCCGCAGTCGCCGGCGGCGAAGGTCCGCACGCGCTGCTCGACGCGGTCCCAGGTCCGCACCGAGGCGATCGTGTCGGCGACCTCCTGGCCGTAGGCGCCGACGTTCTGCACCGGGGTGGCACCGACCGCGCCGGGGATGCCGGAGAGCGCCTCCACACCGACCCAGCCCGAGGCCACCGCGCGCGCGACGAACCGGTCCCAGTCCTCGCCCGCCGCGACCCGGACCACGACACCGCCGCACGAGACGCCGTCCTCGACGTCGGGCAGCACGCCGCGGGTCGCCACGTGCACGACCGTGCCGGCGAACCCGTCGTCGGCGACCACGAGGTTGCTGCCTCCGGAGAGCAGCAGCAGCGGGGTCCCGGCGCCGTCGGCCTCCCGGATCGCGTCGAGCAGCTCGTCCTCGGTCTCGGCCTGGACGAAGCGGCCGGCCGGGCCGCCCAGGCGCAGGGTGGTGTGTGCGCTCAGCAGCTGGTCGGGGAGCTCAGGCACGGACGACGGCCTTGGGCATCGCGAGGACCTTCTGGGCGCCGCTGGTCACCTCGAGGGCGAGCGTGGTGAGCCCGTCCGCACTGGCCTTGACCGTGCCCGCGACCACGATCTCGACGCCCTCGTCGTCGTCGGGGACGATCACCGGCTTGGAGAACTTGCAGCCGAGCTCGACGACCTCGGCGCCGTCGGTCCAGGTGCGCACCGCGCGCGCGGTCAGCGCCATCGTGTACATGCCGTGCGCGATCACCCCGGGCAGGCCGACCGCGCTCGCCACCCGGTCGGACCAGTGGATCGGGTTGAAGTCTCCGCTGGCGCCGGCGTAGCGGACCAGGTCCGCGCGGCGTACGACGTAGCGCTGCGGCTCGAGGGCGTCTCCGACGTTCATCCGCGCGCCTCCTCGCTCTGCTCGGTCGTCTCGTGCTCCGGCGCGCCCCGGTGGACCAGGGTGGCGGAGGTGGAGCAGACGACCTCGCCGGCGGCGTCGGTGATGTCGCTGCGGGTGCCGATGATGTCGTTGCCCCCGATCTGGCGCAGGGACGCGATCGTCAGGCTGGTGCTCAGCACGTCCCCGGGCAGCACCGGGCGGCGGTAGGCGAAGCGCTGCTCGCCGTGCACGATGCGCGAGAGGTCGATCTGCTCGCTGGCGAGGAAGGCGTTCATCGCCTCGAAGGCCAGCACGATCGGGAAGGTGGCCGGGGCGGGCCCGCCGTCGTAGGTGTCGCCGGTCGCGGCGACGAACTCGCGGACCTTCTCCTCGGAGACGGCGTAGGGCCTGGTCGGCGGGTAGGTCCGCCCGAGCAAGGAGGCATCGACTGGCATGGCGTCCAAACTAACGGGTGCGCCCGCCGGGCTCGCCGGGGGCCACGAACGCAACGAGGGCGGCCTCCCGTGACGGGAGGCCGCCCTCGTGAGGCGTGTGCGCTGCGCTCAGCGGGTCTCGCGGTGAGCGGTGTGCTTGCGGCAGCGGGGGCAGAACTTCGCCAGCTCGAGCCGGTCGGGGTCGTTGCGCCGGTTCTTCTTGGTGATGTAGTTGCGCTCCTTGCATTCGACGCACGCGAGCGTGATCTTCGGGCGAACGTCAGAGCTCTTGCTGGCCACGGGATGTCCTTCGATGATTGGTGATGCTGTGTGCGTCAGGTCTGAGTAGTAGCGGGAGCGGGACTTGAACCCGCGACACCACGATTATGAGTCGTGTGCTCTAACCACCTGAGCTACCCCGCCACCGGGACGAGGTGCTTCGCCGACCAGAATACCGGCCGACGAAACCCCAACCCAGAGCCCCTTTACGGAATCGAACCGTAGACCTTCTCCTTACCATGGAGACGCTCTGCCGACTGAGCTAAAGGGGCCAGCGACGAAGGAAGGCTACACAGCCCTCCCCGAGAAAGAGAAATCGGGTCCCCCACATCCCCCTGCCGCGCCGGGTCGGCGCTACTTCGCACCCTCGGCAGACCGCGTCGGCGCGAGCTCGTCGGGGGCGCACAGCAGCGGCCACGGGTGGGCCTGCTCGAGCTCGTAGGCCAGTCCCAGCAGCAGCGCCTCGCGGCCGGCTCCGGCCGCGAACATCATCCCCTGCGGCAGGCCCTGCGCGGTGTGCGCCAGCGGCAGGGAGACGGCCGGCTCCCCGGTGACGTTCTGCACCGGGGTGAAGGCGACCCAGTCCTGCAGCAGCTCGATCAGCTCGTCGTAGCCCTGGGCGGGCGCGAAGTGCCCGACCAGCGGCGTCTCGTGGGCGACCGTCGGGGTCAGCAGCACGTCGTGGTGGCGGTAGAGCTCCTCGCTGCGGGCCTGGGCCGCGCGCAGCCGGCGCAGGGTGCCCGGCAGCCGGTGCAGGCTGCGCAGGCTGTGCCGGTCCAGTCCCAGGGTCAGCTCGTCGAGCCGGCTGCGGTCCCAGGTGCGCCCGTAGGACAGCCGACCGGTGCGCATGCTGGCGGTGGCCAGCAGCGCCCAGTACCGGACGAAGTCGGCGGCGAACCCGTCCGCGATCGGCAGCTGCACCTCCTCGACGTGGTGCCCCAGGCCCGCGAGGAGCTCGGCGGTGGCTCGGGTGAGCCGCTCCACCTCCGGGCTCGCCGGCCGGTTCGGGGCGTGTACGGCGACCGCGACGCGCAGCCGCTGGCGCCCGGGCCGGGTCACGTCCCCGATCGGCGGCAGCTCCAGCGCCCGATAGACCAGCTCGGCCTCGCGCAGGAACGTCGCGGTGTCGCGCACCGAGCGGGTCAGCGCACCGTCGGAGACGATCCGGATCGGCATCTGGCGCATCATCGCGTCCTGGGCCAGCCGCCCCCGGGTCGGCTTGAGCCCGACCAGCCCGGTGGCGGAGGCGGGGATGCGGATCGAGCCGCCGCCGTCGTTGGCGTGGGCGATCGGGACGACGCCCGCGGCCACCATCGCCGCGGAGCCCGCCGACGACGCTCCCGCCGTACGGTCGGTGTCCCAGGGGTTGCGCACGGCACCGAGCCGGGGGTGCTCGGCGGCGGCGCTGAACCCGAACTCGCTGAGCTGGGTCTTGCCCAGCACGCTCAGGCCGGTGCCGCGCCACATCCGCGCGAGGTCGCCGTCGCGGCGCCGCGGCGTGCCCACGAAGGCGTCGGTGCCGTGCAGCGAGGGCATCCCGGCCACGTCGACGTTGTCCTTGACGAAGCTCGGCACCCCGGTGAGGAAGGGGGCGTTCTCGGCCAACCCCAGGGCCGCCCGGGCCCGGGCGCGCTCGAAGTCGGTGAAGGCGAGCGCATTGAGCTCGGGCTCGATGCGGCGGGCGCGGGCGATGGCGGCGTCGACGACCTCACGCGGTGAGACCTGGCGCGCGCGCAGCGCGTCGGCGACACCGACCGCGTCGAGCTCGCCGAGGGCGTCGTCGGTGAAGGCGTGGACGCGGCGGGAGTGGGACATGTCGGCACGCTACCGACTCGCCGGGCGCCTCAGGTGAGCACGAGCACGATGACGGGGAGCAGGGCGCTGAGCGCGAGCGCGGTCAGCCCCATCGAGAGGCCGGCGAAGGCGCCCTCGGTCTCGTCGTCGGCGAGCGAGCGGGAGGTGCCGATGCCGTGCGCCGAGGCGCCCATCGCCAGCCCGCGGGCGCGCGGGTCGCGGACCCGCAGCAGGCTGAGCAGCGCCGGGCCGGCGATGGCGCCGAGCACGCCGCTGACGATGACCAGGACCGCGGTCAGCGAGGCGACGCCACCGGCCTCCTCGGCCAGCGCGATCGCCACCGGGGTGGTCGCCGCGCGCGGCGACATCGTCAGCGCCAGGGTCTCGTCGCCGCCGAGGGCCCGCACCAGCAGCAGCGCGCTGCTGACCGACACCACGGCGCCGAGCGGGATCGCGACGAGCATCGGGCCGAGCAGGCCGCGCAGGCGGCCCGCGTGGCGATGCAGGGGTACGGCGAGTGCGACCGTGGCGGGGCCCAGCAGGAACGTGATCAGCGCGGTGCCGGAGAAATAGTCGGCGTAGTCCACGTCGACGGCCAGGAGCACGGCGGCGACGAGCGCGATCGCGATCAGCGAGGGCTGCGCCAGGGCGTGGCCCCCGGTCCGCTCGCGCGCCCACAGGCCCACCCGGTAGGCGAGCAGGGTCAGCACCAGGAAGGCCAGCGGGGAGGAGCGCAGCCAGTCGAGGGTCTCGCTCACACCGCTCCCCCGCCCTCGGCGCCGGCCGGGTCGGCGCCGGGGTCGCGTCCGGAGCGCAGGCGCAGCAACAGCTGCACGGTGCCGCCGACGACGACCAGGCCGAGCAGCCACGAGCCGACGAGCCCGGCGGTGATCGGCAGCGCGTCCTCGGCGAGCACCGACAGCACGGTGACGACGCCGACGCCGGCGGGCACGAACAGCAGCTGCAGGTGGCGCAGCAGCCGGTCGGAAGCGGCGAAGACCGGGTGCTCGGGGCGCGGCGCGTGGACCTGCAGGACCACGAACAGCAGCACCATGCCCAGCACCGGCCCCGGGACCGGGAGCCCGGTGAGCCGGACCACGAGCTCGCCGGCCAGCTGGCACGCCAGCAACCAGGTCAGTCCGACCAGCACGCGCCCCTCCTTGCGTCCGCGGGCACCTCGCGTGCCCGGGAGAACGATGCCATCGCTCCCGCTCAGCGCCCGGTGGGGACCTCGCGGGCTCGGGCGAGCCGCGCGACCACGTCGAGGGCGCGGGCCAGGTGCGGCGCGTCGTCGTCGGCGCGGGTGGCCACCGCGAGCTCCACGCGCGCGGCAAGCCCCGTCAGCGGGCGGTACGTCGCGCCGGCGATGCCCAGCCGCGCCACCGGCTCCGGGACCAGCGCCACCCCGAGGCCGCCGGCGACCAGCGTCACCATCGTCGAGGTCTCCGCGACCTCGTGGCGCACCCGCGCCTCGAAGCCGGCCTCGCGGCACACCTCGAGCACGGTGGCGTGCATCACCGAGCGACGTCGCGCGGTGTGCACGATGAAGTCCTCGTCGCGCAGGTCGCGCACCCGCAGCCGCTTGCGGGCCGCCAGCCGGTGCCCGTCGGGCAGCACGGCCACCAGGCGCTCGCGGCGCAGCGTGGCCACCCGGAGCAGGGGGTCCTCCACCGGCGGGCGCAGCAGCGCGAGGTCGATCTCGCCGTCGAGCAGCGCGCGCACCTGGTCGGGCACCAGCATCTCCCCGCGGAACGCGAAGTCGATGCCGGGCAGCTCCTCGCGCAGGCGCCGGGCCAGCGCCGGCAGCAGGCTGTACGTCGCGGAGCCGACGCAGCCGATGGCGAGCCGGCCGGTGAGCCCCGCGGCCACCCGCTGGGCCTCCAGGCCCGCCTCCTCGACGCCGGCCAGGATCTCGCGCGCCCGGGTCAGGTAGGCCTGCCCGGCGTCGGTGAGGTCCACGCGCCGCGTCGTACGGCGCAGCAGGGTGACCCCCAGCTCACCCTCGAGCTGGCGGATCTGCTGCGAGAGCGGCGGCTGGGCCATGTGCAGCCGCTCGGCGGCGCGACCGAAGTGCCGCTCCTCGGCGACCGCGACGAAGTAGCGCAGGTGACGAAGCTCCATGCCGTCATGGTGACACGGGGATTGATATCTCCCACGTCTGAACAGGGCGCCGAATGGATACTTCCCGATATCACCGGGCGCACCTACCGTGGAGCCATGAGCGACAACTCCTCCGACATCGTGGTCTGCGAGCCGATCCGCACCCCGGTCGGCCGCCAGGGCGGCGCGCTCGCGTCGCTGACCTCCGTCGACCTGGCCTCGGGCCTGCTGGCCGAGCTGGTCCGCCGCACCGGGCTCGGCGAGGGGGACGTCGACGACGTCATCCTCGGCAACTGCTACCCCAGCGGCGAGAACCCCGCCCTGGGCCGGATCGCGGCGCTCGACGCCGGCCTGGGCACCGGTGTCCCCGGTCTCCAGATCGACCGCCGCTGCGGCTCCGGCCTGCAGGCGGTGCTCTACGCCGCGGGGATGATCTCCACCGGTGCCGCCCGCCTCGTCGTCGCCGGAGGCGCGGAGTCGATGTCGCAGGTCGAGCACTACGCCACGCTGCGCACCGGCGTGCGCGGCGGCGGCGTGCAGCTGATGGACCGCCTGGACCGGGCCCGCGAGACCGCCGGCGGCCGGTTCCACCCGGTGCCGGGCGGGATGCTCGAGACCGCCGAGAACCTGCGCCGCGACTACGGCATCGGCCGCGAGGAGCAGGACGAGCTCGCCGCCCGCTCCCAGCAGCGCGCAGTGGCGGCCCACGAGGAGGGCCGCTTCGCCGCCGAGCTGGTCGCGGTCACCGTGCCCGGGCGCCGCGGCAAGGCCGACGTGGTCGTCGACCGCGACGAGCACCCCCGCCCCGGCACCACCGCGGAGAGCCTCGCCGCGCTGCGCCCGATCCGGGCCAAGCTGGACCCCGAGTCCACCGTCACCGCGGGCAACGCCAGCGGCCAGAACGACGGTGCGGCGATGTGCGTGGTGACCACCCGCGCCGAGGCCGAGCGCCGCGGCCTGCGCCCGCTGCTCGCGCTGCGCTCCTGGGCGCTCGCCGGCGTCGGCCCGGAGGTGATGGGCATCGGCCCGGTCCCGGCCACCGCCGCCGCGCTGGAGCGGGCCGGCCTGAGCCTGGCCGACCTGGACCTGATCGAGCTCAACGAGGCGTTCGCCTCGCAGGTGCTGGCCTGCCTGCAGGAGTGGAAGCTCGACGCAGCCGACGAGCGGCTCAACCCCAACGGCTCCGGCATCTCGCTGGGCCACCCGGTCGGCGCCACCGGCGCCCGGATCCTCGCCACGATGGCGCACGAGCTGGCGCGCCGCGAGGGCCGTTACGCCCTGGAGACGATGTGCATCGGCGGCGGCCAGGGCCTGGCCGCGGTGTTCGAGGCCGTCCGATGAGCGCCGGGCTGGACAAGCGCGTCGCCTCCGCCGCCGAGGCGGTCGCCGACATCAGGTCCGGGGCCAGCATCGCCGTCGGCGGCTTCGGGCTGGTCGGCATCCCCTGGACGCTGATCGCCGCCCTGCTCGAGCAGGGCGCCGACGACCTGACGGTGGTGTCGAACAACTGCGGCGTGGACGGCGCCGGCCTGGGCCTGCTGCTGGAGCAGCGCCGGATCTCGCGGGTCATCGCCTCCTACGTCGGGGAGAACAAGGAGTTCGCCCGCCAGTACCTCGCCGGCGAGTTGCAGGTCGAGCTCACCCCGCAGGGCACCCTCGCCGAGCGGCTGCGCGCCGGCGGCGCCGGCATCGGCGCCTTCTTCACCCCGACCGGCGTGGGCACGATGGTCGCCGAGGGCGGGCTGCCCTGGCGCTACGACGAGAGCGGCACGGTGCTGGTCGCCTCCCAGCCCAAGGAGGTCCGCACCTTCCACGGCCGCGAGATGGTCCTGGAGGAGTCGATCGTCACCGACGTCGCCCTGGTCCGCGCGAGCGTCGCCGACACGCACGGCAACTGCGTCTTCGGCGCCTCCACGCGCAACTTCAACCCGGCGGCCGCGATGGCCGGCCGGCTGACGATCGTCGAGGCCGAGCGGGTCGTCGAGGCCGGCGAGATCGCTCCTGAGGACGTGCATCTGCCCGGGGTCTTCGTGCAGCGCGTGGTCGCGCTCACCCCCGAGCAGGTCGCGGAGAAGAGCATCGAGAAGCGCACCACCCGCCCGCGCCCCGACTCCTCCCCGGAAGGGAGCTGACATGGCCTGGACCCATGAGGAGATGGCGGCCCGCGCGGCCGCGGAGCTCCGCGACGGCCAGTACGTCAACCTCGGCATCGGCCTGCCCACACTGATCCCCGGCTTCCTGCCCGAGGGCCACTCGGTGGTCCTGCACGCCGAGAACGGCATCCTCGGTGTGGGGCCCTACCCCTACGACGACGAGGTCGACCCGGACCTGATCAACGCCGGCAAGGAGACCGTCACGGTGCTGCCGGGCGCGTCGTTCTTCGACTCCCCGACCAGCTTCGCGATGATCCGCGGCGCGCACCTCGACGTCGCGGTGCTCGGCGGGATGCAGGTCTCGGCGACCGGCGACCTGGCCAACTGGATGATCCCCGGCAAGATGGTCAAGGGGATGGGCGGTGCGATGGACCTGGTGCACGGCGCCCGCAAGGTGGTGGTGCTGATGGACCACACCACCAAGACCGGCGGCCACAAGCTGCTGGCGCACTGCGACCTGCCGCTGACCGGCAAGGCGGTCGTGCAGCGCGTGATCACCGACCTGGGCGTCCTCGACGTCGACGCCGGTGCGTTCCGGCTCGTGGAGCGGGCGCCCGGGGTCAGCGTCGAGGAGATCACCGAGCGCACCGGCGCGCGCGTGGTGGTCGCCGAGACGGCCCACTGAGCCTGACCGGTCAGGCCTGCGGCATCAGCTGGTCGAGCAACGTGTCGGCCTCCGGGCCCCGCAGGACGTCCTCGTCGGCCGGGGCCTCGGGGGGCGTGACGTCGCCGCCGACGTCCTCCAGGGTGAACGCGTAGGTCCCACCGACGGGCAGGTCGCCGCCGTCGATCTCCATGTCGAAGCTACGGACCACGTCGTCCTCGCCGATCCACACCTCGACGTCCAGGTCGGCGACGGTGGCTCCCCCGGTGAGGCTGAAGGAGCTGGCCAGCGCGTCGGCGTCGGCGCCGGCGGCGTCGACCGCGTCCTGGTAGGGGATGGTGGTGGTGAACTGGCGCACGGTGACGCCGTCCAGCTCCTTGGTGTCACCCTCCTCGACGTCCTCGGCACCGCGCAGCACGATCACCACGCCCATCAGCCCGGCCTGCTCGAAGCTCCCACTCTCGGGCAGTCGCTCGGCGTCGCCCTCGATCCAGGTCGCGCCCTCGGGGAACCCGGAGACGCCCTGTCCCTCACTGCGCACCCAGAGCAGCTCGCCGTCGGAGAGCATCTCCATCTCGCCGGTGGTGCCGGACTGGTCGATGCCGATCGTGACGTCGGTGATCAGCTCCTCGTAGTCCACCGCCCCGTCGATGTCGAGCATCAGGCGGTCGGAGCCGACCTCGAGGTCGGCGCGGTTGTCGATGCTGAACGACGACGCGGCGAGCGAGGCGTCGACCGCGTCGTGGACCACCTCGACCGGCTCTCGCTCGTCACTCTGCGACGCCTCGGCGGCGGGATCGCCTCCCTCGGCTGCGGAGTCGTCGCTCTCGGAGCAGCCGGTCAGGGCCAGCCCGGCAGCGAGCGCCAGGGCGGGGTCGTGCGCATGCGTGTCCTCCGTGGGAAGCGGGGTGGGGCCCCAACTACATCAGGAGGTGGCCGCGCTCGCGTCGGCCGGTACGGCGGTCGGGCAGCCGGAGGGCAGCGGCTCGCCGGTGACGGGGTCGAGCTCGACCGGCGTGCCGGTCTCGTCGGTGGGAGCCGCCTCCGGGGCCGGGGCGGGGATGAGCTCGGGCCCGGGGACCAGCGGGTCGAGCAGCGTCTCGCCGGGCAGGGCCGGCTCGACCGGCGGCGCCTCCGATGGCGTCTCGGTCGGCGTCTCGGTCGGCGTCTCGGGCGGCGGTGCGACGTCCCAGCTCCCGGGCGGAGCCGCGCTCAGCGGCGTCTCGCCGTCCCAGGCGGGGTGCGTGCCGGCCGGCGGCACCGGGTCGTCGGCCAGCACCGCGTCGCTCGCCCCCAGGGTGGCGCCGCTGCGTCCGGGGAGCGCACCGACCGGGTCGCCCTGAGCGTGGTCGCCGTCGGCGCTGTCACTCCCGGCCAGCGGCATCGGGGTGGGCATCGGGGTGGGGCCAGGTCCCTGCGCGCGCGGCTCCCGGGCACCGGGACGGGCGGCGCCGGGGTTGTCCTCGGACGTGGTCCAGTTGCCGAACAGGGCGAGCAGGACGGCGACGCCGACGGCCGCGAGCTGGGTCTTCATCCGCGCCCGGCGACGGTGGGCGCCTGTCCCCGGCGGTGGCAGCCGACCAGGTGCGGGTCGAAGATCCCGATCGCCTCCATCAGCGCGTACATGGTGGTCGGCCCGACGAACGCGAACCCGCGGCGCTTCAGCTCCTTGGACAGGGCGAGCGACTCCGGGGAGGTGGTGGCGAGCTCCTCGGTGGTGGCCGGGGCCGGCGCGACGTCGGGGGCGAACGACTCGATCAGCGCCTGGAGCCCCCCGTCCTCGCGCAGGGCGACGGTGGCGCGGGCGTTGGCGATGGCGGCCTCGATCTTGCGGCGGTTACGCACGATGCGGGGCTCGCCGAGGAGACGGGCGACGTCGTGCTCGTCGTACGTCGCGACGACGTCGGCGTCGAAGCCGGCGAAGGCCTCACGGAAGGCCGGGCGCTTGGCGAGGATCGTCGACCAGGACAGCCCGGACTGGAACGCCTCGAGGGTGAGCCGCTCGAGATGGGCCGCCTCTCCGGCGACCCGACGGCCCCACTCCTCGTCGTGGTAGGCGCGCATCGGTCCCGCGCCGCCTGCCCAGGGGCACCGCGCGACGCCGTCCTCGCCGATCGTCACACCCGCCACGCGTCTCCGTCCTGTCGGGCTCTGGTCAGGGCCCGCCCACCCCAGTGTGAGCGATCCCCCCGCGGCCGGTCTCCAGAGCGACCACGGGCGGATCACCAGCACCTTCGGCGGGCCCCGGCGGCTTCTTGAGGGCCCCGCGCGGGAACGGCCAGGCAACGGCTAGGCCGCCGGCGCCCCTACCCCCGCGGACGCACCTTCGCCGTGGGCCTGGTCGTCACCGTGCGCTTCGCGAAGCCCGGCTTGGTGACGGTCACGGTGAGCGTGACCCGCTCCCCCACCATGGCGCGGGTCAGCCGCAGTCGCGCCTTGCGGCCCACCTGCTCACCGCCGGCGCGCCAGGTGTGGGTGACCCGGACCCCCGGGCCCCAGCCGCGCAGGTCGGCGACGAGGCTGCGGCCGACGACCGCGGCGCCGCGCACGGTGACCCGGGCCTTCGCCGGGAACGCCCGCCAGGTCACCGGCGCGGTGGGACGGCTGACCCGCTCGACCGGTGTGTAGCCGGGCCGGGTGCCGGTGACCCGCACCGAGATGGCGCGTCCGACGTCGCGGCGCCCCAGTTCGTACGTCGGGCCGGTGGCACCCGCGACCGGGGTCCCGTCGCGCAGCCACTGGGTGGTGAGCACGACGTCCTCGTCCCAGGTGCCGGTGACGACCTTCAGCGTCGCGCCGTACCGGGCCGGCCCCGCGATGGTCGGGGTCGGGGTCAGCGTCTGGGCGGCCACCGGCACCTCGGTGTCGCACTCGACGCACAGGCCACCCAGCGACGTCGCTGCGGCCGTGGCGCGCAGGGCGCCGCTCTCGGCGTCGTCGTCGAGGACCACGTCGAACGAGGTGGTCGCCGTCGCCGCGAGGGGCGTCTGTGGCACCGTCCAGGTCAGCGTGGTCCCGTCGAGGGTGAGCCCGGCGGGCAGGGCGCCCAGGCTGGCGTCGCCCAGCACGTCGGCGAGGTCGACCTCCGCGCGCCCGCCGGTCAGCTCGACCTTGCCCACGTTGGCCGCGGAGAGCCGGTAGGTCACCGTGTCACCCGGCTCGACGTCGCCCGAGGCGGGCACGGCGGACAGCGTCAGGTCGAGCTTCTCGGGCCAGGCCGGCTTGTCGGCGTCGTAGATCCAGTCCTGCCAGAAGCCGGCCAGGTCGCGCCCGGAGATCTCCTCGGCGAGCTCGCGGAGCCGGTCCCCGCGCACGCTCGTCCCGCCGTAGCGGACCTGCCACTGCTCGACGACCTCGAAGAAGTCCTCGTCGCGCAGGGCCGTGCGCAGCGCCTCCCAGAACTGGGCGCCGCGGGTGTAGGTCTGGTAGCCGTAGAGGTTCGCCGAGTCGGTCTGGGCGCCCGGCGGGGTCGCCCAGTCGGCGCTGCTGGCCGCCTTGTTGTTCCAGGAGTTGAAGTAGGTCGTCTCGACGGCCGCCGGGTTGGGCGTGGCCGGGGCCAGCACCTGGTTGTGCCAGGTCGGGGACCACGAGGCCATGCCCTCGTTGATCCAGATGTCGGTCCACACCGCGGGCGCGACGTGGTCGCCGTACCACTGGTGGGCCAGCTCGTGGATCAGGGTGTTGCCGTTGAAGGAGTTCACCGACGGGAAGAAGGACCGGTCCTGGGTCTCCAGGGCGTAGTTGATGCCGGCGGGGACGACGTCCACGATCGCGCCGGTGCTGTTGCCCGGGTAGGGACCGAAGATCGACTCGAGGTTGCGGGTGATGGTGGGGATCGCCGCGCGTCGGTTGGTGAACGTGGTCTTCTGGGCCTCGCTCAGCGCGGAGTCCACGAAGGACCACTCGGGGATGGTGCGCCCGTCGCTGAGCTGGACCTCGCCGGTCTGCACGTCGTACTTGCCGATCGAGATGACCACGAGCTCGCTGGCCATCTGCTCGCGCTGGCGCCAGCGCCACGTGGTCCGGGCGCCGGAGGCGTCGGGCACCCGGGCGACCAGCTCACCGTTGCTGGCGGCGGCCGCCGCACCCTCGCCGGCGGCGTTGGTGAGGGTGCTCGGGATGTTGACGTCGATGGTGTAGGTGGCCTTGTCCCCGGGGGTGTTGTTGTGCGGGTACCCGGCCATCGCGCCGATCGGCTGGCCGAGGAACGTCGCGCCATCCGCGGTGCCGACCCATCCCTCCCAGGCGTCGTCGGCGTCGACGTGGGTGACCGGGCGGCCGTGGTAGTCGACCTCGACGGTGAACTCGCCGCTCACCGGCGACGCGGGGGTGACCACCAGCTTGTGCTTGGGCGTCGTCGGGGACGGGTCGCTGACCCGGGTGAACGCGGCCGACTTCCCGTCGACCAGCACGGAGTCGACGTCGAGCCCCTCGAAGTCCAGGGAGAAGGAGCGCAGGTCCTCGCCGGTGGTCCGCGCGACCATCCGGAGGCTGGCCTCGTCGAAGACGCCGCCGTCGGTCCCCGCGACTCCGCCGGTCGGCGACCAGCGCAGATCGAGGTCGTAGTGCTGGGCGTCGTAGCCGCCGTTGCCGACGCCGGGGAAGATCGCGTCCCCGGAGGTCTGCGCGCCGTCCACCGGCTCGGCGGCCTGGGCCGCTCCCGCCGGCGGCCCGGCCAGGCCGCCGGCCACCAGCGCCAGAGGCGCCAACCGGGCCAGGATGCCGCGCCAGCCACCGGTGTGTGCCGCGCTCGGGTTCATCGTCATGGGGCTCCTCGATTCTCGTCGGCTCAATCTAGGAGCGACGGCGCGTCGGCGGTAGGGAAATCCCGGTATCCGCGCTCGGGTGATCCCATAGGGCTCATGACCACGCTGACCCTCCCCTCGCCCGACCTGTACGACGCGTGGCTGGACTGCGTCCGCGACTTCGCCGACGGCCCCCGCGACGGCTCGGGGGACTGGCAGGTGCCGGGTCTCGGCCCGGACGCGGCGTCGTTCGCGGCCCTGCTCGAGGTGATCGCACGGGAGTCCGACCCGACCTGGGTGCTGCCCGCGGGCCACGTGCACGGCGACTACTACTGGGTGACGCAGGACGAGGAGATGATCGGGTTCCTGGCGCTGCGCCACTCGATCGACACCGAGTTCCTGCGCACCCAGGGTGGCCACATCGGCTACAGCATCTGCCCCTCGCAGCGACGGCGCGGCCACGCCTCGCGTGCGCTCGGCCTGGCCCTCGACCGGGCGCGCCAGCTCGGCCTGAACCGGGTCCTGCTCACCTGCGATGAGGCCAACGCCGCCTCGGCCCGCACCATCGAGAGCCAGGGCGGGGCGTTCGAGAGCAGCGTGACCGGGAAGCGCCGCTATTGGATCAGCCTGTGAGCACCACCCGGCCCCGCACGAAGCGCAAGCCGCGGCGTACCCGCGGCGCGCACGTGCTCGCCGGCCTGCTCGTGATCCTCACCGCGCTGGGCGGTCTCGCCATGGTCATCTACGTCACGACGATGCCCTCCCCGGCCTGCCAGGCGGACTACAGCGAGGACACCATCGTGGCCCCGAGGTCCTACCAGGGCATGCTGCTGTGCCGGGTCTCGGCGAGCGGAGAGATCACCGAGAGCGGGCTGGTGCTGTTCGGGCCGTTCGCGGTCCCGGTGGTGCTCACGCTCGCCGCGCTGGTCAGCTGGGCCCGGACCCGGCGCCTGGCCGCACTGCTGCCCCTGCTGCTCGCCTCGCTCGTCGCGCCCTGGCTGCTGCGCGGCGTGATCGAGGCGCTCCCGGCCGACTGCACCGTGGCGCAGTGGGACGAGCACGGGCCGCCCGGGTGTGAGCGCAACGAGGAGCAGCGCCCGGGGATCAGCGAGTACTGAGGCCGGCTCAGGCCGGGTCGGTCACGTCCGCCACCTGCGCGCCGAGGTGCACGATCGCGTCCTCGGCGGCCAGCGTCGCCGCGACGCCGTGGGCGCCGGCTCCGATCGAGATCGTGCCGCGGACCCGCTCGTCGGCGATCACCGGCAGCCTGGTCGCCGAGCCGAACGGCGTGATCGTGCCGCGCTCGTAGCCGGTCACCTCGCGCGCGACCTCCGCATCGGGCATCGAGATGCGGTTCACCCCCAGCAGCGCCCGGAGCTTGGGCCAGGAGATCTCCCGGTCGCCGGGCACCAGCACGAACAGGTGGTCGCCGGCTCCGCGGCGTACCACCATCGTCTTGACGATCGCCCCGGCGGGCACGCCTCGGATCTCGGCCGCCTCCGCCAGGGACCGGACCCGGCCGTGCCGGGTGACGGTGTGCGCGATCCCGGACTCGGCCAGCGCCCTAAGGGCAGGGGTGTCGTCCGGCGTCTCGGTCTCCATGACGCGACCCTAGGCGAGGCCTGGCCAGACCCGCACGAGGCGAGCATCATGGCCAGATGATCCGTGCGTCGGCCCGGTCCGCGGGCAGCCCCGCCCGGCTGTGGTCGCTGGCCAGCGACGTGGAGCGCTGGGCCGAGCGCCTGCCGACGGTGGCTGCGGTGCGGCCGCTGGGCACCGGCGCGACCGGGGTCGGGTCGCGCTTCGAGGTCCGCCAGCCCGGCCTGCCCAAGGCGATCTGGGAGGTGACCGACTGGCAGGAGGGGCGCTCGTTCACCTGGGCGTCGAGCAGCCCGGGGATCCGCAGCACGGCCGTGCACACGGTGCGCGCGGACGCCGACGGAGCGAGGCTGGACCTGTCGCTGGAGTGGACCGGGCGCCTGGCCCCGCTCATCGAGCGGCTCCTCGGGCGCAAGTCCCAGGGCATGGTCGAGGTCGAGGCGCAGACCTTCGCGCGCCTCGCCGAGCACGGATGACCCGGGCGTGGCTCACCGGACCGCGCGCTCGGCGGCGGCCTCCACCCGCCAGTCGCGCGGCAGCACGCCGTACGCCGCGCGGAACCTGCGCACGAAGTGCGTGGGGTCCTTGAAGCCCCAGGCGTGAGCCACCGCCGCGATCGGCCGCTGCGCGGGCGCGCTGGCCAGCTCGGCCCTGGCCCCGGAGAGCCGCTGCGCGATGATGTACTGCTCCAGGCTGAACCCCTGGGCGGTGCAGGCCCGGAACAGCTGACGCCGAGACACCGCCAACGCCGCGGCGACCTGGTCGGGGTTGAGCCCGGGGTCGCGCAGGTGCTGGTGGACGTAGGCGCGGACCTGGGTGGCCAGGGTCTGGTCGAGGACGTCCGGGTCGCCGCGTCCGTCGTCGGCGGCGCCGCTGAGCATCGCCCGGAGCAGTTGGATGCTCGCCTCCCCCAGCTGCGGCGCGGCGGCGGAGGCGCTGAGCCGCTCGGCGTCGCGGGTGAGCTCGACGAGGTAGCGGCTGACGACGCCGTGCAGCGGGCTGCTCGGCAACCGCGACGCGGCGCGCTGGACCAGGTCCAGTGGCAGCCCGAGGCGGGCGATCGGCACCTGCAGGGAGACCGAGGACCCCCAGCCCGACCAGGCGAACTCGAAGGGCCGGGTCACGTCGACCACCATCAGGTCACCTGTGCGGACCAGGCGCTGACGCTCCCCCAGCTGGTGGCGGCCGACCCCGTCACCGTGGACGGCGACGGCGACCGCGTCGGGCGAGGCGGCCTCGGCGGTACGCCGGTCGCGGCGCATCGCGATGCCGGTGCTGCGGGCGGTGAAGACGCGGGTCTCGCCCAGCTCGGCGAGCTCCATCCGACCCACGACGCCGTCCGGGCCGGGCTCGAGCTCGACGCTGGTGGCGCCGGACGCCTCGGCCATGGCGACGCGGAAGACCTCGTGACGGTCCCGTCGATCGAGGCCGGCGGTGTCGAGGAGGACGGCCATGCGCCTCTCCTTCACCAGGGACAGGGCGCGTCTGGCGAGTCTAACCGGGCAGGTCGTTCTTGGCTGCCGTGCTGAGACGCCGGCCGGCTCAGGTGCGCAGGGCGTCCTCGAGCCGGTCGAGGAGCCGCGTGAGCTCCGCATCGCGGTCCTGGGGCGCGCTCTCGGCGAGGGGGCCCGAGCTGTGCAGCATCGCGAACCCGTGCACGGCCGACCAGCACACCAGCTCGGCGCCCTCGCGCTTCGCCGCACCGAGGAAGCCGGTCGCCTCGCACTCGTCGAGAGCCCCGGACAGCAGCTCGTAGGGTGCCAGCAGCCGGTCGAGGGAGGCGCGCGCGAAGCTCACCGAGAACAGCCCCGGCTCGGCCAGCGCGTACTCGACGTACCCCGTGCCCACCGCGCGCAGCCGGCGTACGGCGCGCTGCCGCGGGTCGGCCTCGCGCACCCGTCGCATCTGTTCGGCCATCCGCACGCTGAGCTCGGCCATGCCGACGTCCGCGACCTCGCGCAGCAGCTCGTCGCGGTCGGCGAAGTGGCGGTACGCCGCGTTGTGGGACACCCCCGCACGGCGGGCGACCTCGCGCAGCGCGATTCCGTCGGGACCTCGGCTGCGTGCCAGGTCCACCGCGGTCTCGACGAGGGCAGCTCGCAGATTGCCGTGGTGGTAGCTGCTCATGGGCGCACGCTAGCCGCAAGGGTGTTGACAGCGTCCACATCGTCTCCGAGTCTTGGGCGATGTTGACACTGTCCACACCAGCTGGAGGCATGTCCATGGGCCGCAAGATCGGGACGTTGCTCGCGGTGTACGTCGCCGCGCTCGCGATCAACCTCGACATCACCATCGTCAACGTCGGACTGCCCAGCATCGCGGCCGAGCTCGACGCCAGCACGCGTGGACTGCAATGGGTCGTCGACGCCTACAACCTCACGTTCGCGGCGCTGGTCCTCGCCGCCGGAAGCCTGTCGGACCGGTTCGGGCGGCGTCCGGCGCTGATCATCGGGCTGCTCGGCTTCGCCGCCATGAACGCGATCGGCGCCATGGTCGACACCACGGGGGCGCTGATCGCCGCGCGGTTCGGGATGGGTGCCTTCGCGGCGCTGATCTTCCCGACGACGCTGTCGATCATCTCCAACACCTTCACCGACCGCAGGCAGCGCTCCGCGGCGCTGGGCGGGTGGGGTGCCGTCGTCGGCGTCGGTGTCGCGGCCGGGCCGGTGACCGGTGGCGCGTTCCTGGAGCACTTCTACTGGGGCAGCATCTTCTGGGCGCTCGTGCCGCTCGCGCTGTTCGCCGCCGCGCTCGCCTACCTGCTGGTCCCGGAGTCGCGCGATCCCGCCGTGCCCGGGCTGGATCTGCGGGGGCTGACGGTCTCCGTCGCGATGCTCGCCCTGTTGGTGCACACGGTGATCGAGGCGCCCGAGCGGGGATGGGGAAGCACCGCGACGCTGCTCGGGTTCGCCGGTGCGGCGGTCCTCGTCGCCACCTTCGTCGCCGTGGAGCGTTCCGTGGAGCACCCGATGCTCGACGTCACGCTCTTCGCCGACCGCCGGTTCAGCGCTGCGGCCGGCGCCGTCACCATCGTCTTCTTCGCGCTGTCCGGCTTCATCTTCCTGATCACCCAGTACTTCCAGGTGATCCGCGACTACGGGCCGCTCTCCACGGGGGCGCGCATCCTTCCCGTCGCGGGGGCGATCGCGGTCGCCTCGATCATCGGAGGGCTGCTCGCGCCGCGGGTCGGCACGAAGGTCCTCGTGGTCAGCGGGCTGGTCTCCTTCGGAGCGGCGATGCTGTGGATCGCCGGGGTCGTGGAGGTCGATACGCCGTACGCGACGGTGATCGTCGCGCAGATGGTGCTGATGGGCCTCGGGATCGGCCTGATCCAGACACCGGCGACGGAGTCGATCATGCAGGTGCTGCCACCGGCGCGCGCCGGTGTCGGGTCGGCGGTCAACGACGCGACGCGTGAGCTGGGGGCGACACTCGGTGTCGCCGTCGTCGGCGCCGTCTTCTCCTCGGTCTTCGGGGCGCGCCTGGCCGAGAGCGCGTTCGCGGCCACCGGCCACGCCGAGGAGGCGGGCGAATCCGTCCACGTCGCCCGCGTGATCGCCGGCGGTGACCCCACCCTGCTCGGCGCGGTGCAGGACTCGTTCCTCTCCGGGCTGAGCATCGGTTGCCTCACCGTTGCGGTGGTCTGTCTCCTCGGCGCCCTCGCCGGCTCGATCGCCCTGCCGGGGCGGGGATTCGTCGCGCAGAGCCGACAGGGTGGCACGCAGGGCCGTTCCGACGTGCCCCGTGCCGTGTGAGCCTCCTCGTGGGAGGGAAAGGAGCCGGGTCGGGCTCATCGACGCCGACGCGCTCGAGCTCCTCTCCCGCCTCCCCGTCGCCGACCTGGAGGAAGCATGAGCACCGACGAGACCACCCCCGCCCCGACCGGCACCACCCCCGACACCGTCGTGCTCGTGCACGGGCTGTGGGTCACCCCACGCAGCTGGGAGCACTGGGTGCCCCACTACGAGGCCCGCGGGTTCCGGGTCCTCACCCCGGCGTACCCGGGCTTCGAGATCGAGGTCGAGGCGCTGCGCGCCGATGAGAGCGTCATCGCCGACTGCTCGATCACCGACACCATCGCGCACCTGAGCAGCGTGGTCGAGTCCGTCGAGCGGCCGCCGATCATCATCGGCCACTCCTTCGGCGGCGCGCTCACCCAGCTGCTCCTGGCCCGCGGCCTCGGGGCGGCGGGGGTGGCCATCAACTCGGCACCCACCGAGGGCGTCCGTCGCAACCCGCCCTCGCAGATCAAGGCGCTGTTCCCGGCCCTCAACAACCCCGCCAAGCGGCACCGGGCGGTCGGGTTCAGCGAGAAGCAGTTCCACTACGCCTTCACCAACACCCTCGACGAGGCGAGCGCGAAGGCCGACTACGAGCGGTACGCGATCGCCGCCCCCGGCCGCTGGGTCTGGGACTACGGCCTAATCGCCAACTTCAAGCCCGGCCATCAGGAGACCTGGGTCGACTACGCCAACGACGACCGCGCGCCGCTGCTGTTCATCGCCGGCGGCGCGGACCACATCATGCCGGCGTCGGTGAACGCCTCGAACGCGCACAAGTACCGCCGGTCCGCGGCGACCACCGACTACGTGATGCTGGAGGGCCGCTCGCACTGGACCTGCGCCGAGCCCGGCTGGGAGAGCGTCGCCGACCGGGCCCTCGACTGGGCGCTGGCGCACGCCGGCTCGACCGAGGAGTCCGCGGGCGCGTCCTGACGGCGTCAAGGCGTCGGCACGGCGCGAGGCCCGCCCTATCCTCGGGTGATGCCTCTGGCCCCGGCCCACCCCGCGGTAGTGCTGCCGCTGCAGGGGCTCGGCCTGCCGCTGAGCGCGCTGGTGGTGGGGGCGGTCGCGCCGGACACGCCGGTGTACCTGCCGGTGGGGGTGAGCTACCAGACGACGCACAGCGGCTGGGGGGTCGCCGTGGACGCGGTGATCGGGTTGGTCCTGCTGGGCCTGTGGTTCGCCGTGGTGCGGGACGCCGTGGTCGACGTGACGCCGTACCTGCGCGACCGGGTGCCGGCGCAGGGGCGCCTCGGACGACGAGCGTGGCTGCTGGCCCCGCTGGCCGTGGCGATCGGGGCGGGGACGCACGTGCTGTGGGACTCCGCCACCCACGACTGGGGGTTCCTGGTGCGGGACCTGGCGGTCCTGCGCGAGGAGCACGGCCCCGTCCCGCTGTACCGCTGGCTCCAGCACGCCTCGACGGTCCTCGGCGCCGCGGCGGTGGCGGCGTACGGCTTGCTCCGCCTGAACCGGCGACCGGTCGTGCCGCGCCCGCCGGCGGCGGAGGGCAGCGGGCTCTGGCTGGTTCCGGTCCCCGCGACCGTGCTGGGGGTCGGGATCGCGCTGCGGGATCCGGAGGCGGCCGTCGGTGCCGCGCTGCTCGTGCTGCTGGTCGTGGCGCTCGCGTGGCGGGCGGTCCGGAGGGCCGAGGATCCACCGGCCGCCGAGCGACGCGGCTCACGCTGACTGATGACATGCGGCCGGTGGCGTCATTACGGTGCTGACATGCAACTCTTTCGGACGAAGTCGGTCGAGCAGTCCATCGCCGAGACCGACGAGCCGGAACACCGGCTGAAGAAGGACCTGGGCGTCCTGGACCTTCTGATCTTCGGCGTCGGCGTCATCATCGGCGCCGGCATCTTCGTGGTGACCGGGACCGTGGCCAAGACGAACTCCGGTCCGGCGATCACGATCTCCTTCGCGATCGCGGGACTGGCCTGCGGGCTGGCCGCGCTGTGCTACGCGGAGTTCGCGTCCACGCTGCCGGTCGCCGGGAGCGCCTACACGTTCAGCTACGCCTCCTTCGGTGAGCTCATCGCCTGGATCATCGGGTGGGACCTCGCCCTCGAGTTCACCATCGGCGCCGCGGCCCTGAGCACGAGCTTCTCCGGGTACTTCCAGGAGGTCTTCGCGGGCACGTTCCTCGAGGTGCCGACCTCGCTGGGATCGGCGGCGAACGGCACGGTCGACCTGCCGGCGGTGGTGATCTCGCTGCTGGTGATGGGCATCCTGATCGGCGGCATCAAGCTGTCGAGCCAGATCAACCAGGTGATCGTGGCGATCAAGCTGCTGGTGATCGCCGCGGTGATCATCTTCGGCATCGGCCACATCAAGGCCGACAACTACACGCCGTTCATCCCGCCCTCGAAGCCCGCGCCCGAGGCGAGCGGCAGCTTCATGGACGTCACCCTGATCAGCTGGCTGCTGGGGATCGAGCCGGCCGTCTACGGCCTCGCCGGCGTGATCGCCGGCGCCTCGATCGTGTTCTTCGCCTTCATCGGCTTCGACGTGGTCGCCACCACCGCCGAGGAGACCAAGAACCCGCAGCGCGACATCCCCCGCGGCATCCTCGGGTCGCTGGTCATCGTCACCCTGCTCTACATGGCGGTCAGCCTGGTCGTCACCGGCATGCGGAGCTACACCGAGATCGAGGCCGGCGACCCCGCCCCGCTGGCGACCGCCTTCGACTCCGTCGGCTTGGAGTTCATGGGCCGGCTGATCTCGATCGGGGCCTGCATCGGCCTGATCGTGGTGGTGATGATCCTGATGCTCGGCCAGACCCGGGTCGCGTTCGCGATGGCCCGCGACGGGCTGCTCCCCCCCGTCCTCGCCAAGGTGCACCCGCGGTTCGGCACGCCGTACGTGATCACGTTGATCACCGGCGTCGCGGTGGCGATCATCGGCGGCTTCGTCGACCTGGCCACGCTGGTCAACCTGGTCAGCATCGGCACGCTCTTCGCGTTCGTGCTGGTCAGCATCGGCGTGGTCATCCTGCGGCGCAGCCGCCCGGACCTGCCCCGGTCGTTCCGCACCCCGGCGGTCTACGTGGTCGCGACCGCCTCGGTGCTGCTGTGCTCCTACCTGATGCTGAACCTCACCGGCGGCACCTGGGTCCGGTTCCTGGTGTGGATGGCCATCGGGCTGGTCGTGTACGCCGTGTACGGCTACCGCCACTCCCGCCTCGGGAAGGCCCAGCCCGCTCCGGAGTCCACCCCCGACGTCGTCTAGGCGCTCGGCGGGCCTGCGACGTCAGGTCGACTTGAGGGCGAAGCCCATGTACGACATGCGGTCGTTCTTGACCGCGCCGAACTCGAGGCGACGGCTCAGCTCCCCGTAGCTGATGCTGCCTCGCTTGGCGCGGAAGGTGTTCCGCAGCACCGAGAGCGGGTTCGCGCGGGGGGCGAGGCCCACGATGTCGCGCACGTGCAGGCCTTCGGCGCGCAGGCCGGCCGTCAGCTCGGCGGGGGTGATGAACATGTCCCAGTCGTGGATGCTGGCCTCGTCGATCCGGGTCAGCGGCCACTCCTGCATCACCTTGATGGCGAGCAGCTTGCTGGTCCGGGTCCGGTTGACGGTGTCGAAGAGGAACACGCCCTCGGGCTTCGCGGCGCGGGCGATCTCGCCGAGCACCCGCTGGAGGTCGGACACGTGCTCGAGGACGTCGCAGGAGTAGACGAGGTCGAACTCTCCGTCGGAGACGGGCAGGTCCTCCCCGCGGCCGACCCGGTAGTCGATCTCCAGCCCGGACTCGGCCGCGTGGCGGCGTGCGGTGTCGATGGAGACCGCGGAGGGGTCGATGCCGACGACCTGACAGCCCATCCGCGCGAACTGCTCGGCGAGGAACCCGCCGCCGCAGCCCACGTCGAGCGCGCGCAGTCCCGCCGGGTCGAGGCCCAGGCGCTCGATCAGCACCTGGTGGAAGTAGGCGGCCCGCGCCGGCGTCATGCTCCCGTGCAGCATGTTCAGCGGGTTGCCCTCGTCCCACCAGCCAGCGCCCTCGCGGTCGTAGATGTCGTTGTCGATCGGCATGGCGAGCACCCTCCGGCTAGGCGGATCTCACCAGCGTAGGGGCGGGTCGGCGGGAGGGCACGGCTCTTTTATCGGATCCGGACGCGCACGGGCTCCGTGTGCTCGGAGACCAACCTGGCGGGGCCCGGCTCTGCGTCGAGGGGTACGTCGAAGCTCCAGGTCGCCCAGCCCAGATGGTCGTCCTCGACCTCGGCGTCGGTGCTGTCGAGGAGCCACGAGTCGTCGCCCTGCACGAGTCGCAGGGTCACGTCCTCGAACGGCTGCGGAGGCGGGTCGTCGTACTCGCAGTTGTCACAGCCCCAGACACCGGAGCAGCTCATGGTGTCGCGGCAGCCATCGACGAACGCACGGCCCTCGATCACTGTGGGCGCGCCGCGCTCGAGCAGGAGCGGCTCGGTGACCTCGAGGTACGGACTCACGCAGGAGGCGACCGCCGGCGCCTGCGGGAAGGGGGCGAAGGCGACGCCCAGCATCGTGGCGAGCAGGAGCAGGGGCGTTTGCTTCATGTGGAGCAGACGGGGAGGTGGCGGCATCGGTTCCGTGGCGCCTGGCACCACGAGTTGTAATCCATTGGTTGACAGTCCGCGTCGACGTTGGCTGCGGGCGTGGATCCGATCGTCGCAGCCCAAGCCGAGATCGGCGAGGCACTCGGCATGACACGGGAGGACGCATGTCCATCGACCAGGTCCGCGCGCTGACCGAGTGCGTGCTCCAACTCATCAGCGCCGGCGACTACGCGAGCCTCGAAGAGCTTCTCCACCCCGACGTCCGCAGCCAACTGCCAGAGAGCCTGGTGATGGACACCCTGGTCCAGCGTGCTGGCCGAGATCGGGGCACTGGAGAGGCAGTCCGACATCCACGTCGCGCTTCCGGGCGGGGAGAGGATCGAGGAGGACGAGGAGATCCTCGGAACCGTCGTCGGCGTCACGACGCTGAACTGCGAAGCCGGCGAAGTCATGGGGCGCGTCGCGGCGGACAACGAGCTACGCGTGGTCGGCCTGCTGATCGTCGCTCCCGACCAGCGGCCGCTGCCCTTCTAGGCGAGCTCTGGCATATGGAGCGGACGCGAGGATTTGAACCTCGACTCCTTCCCTGGAAGGGAAGCGTGCTGCAACTACACCACGTCCGCGAGGCAGCCTCTGACGAGGCTGACACGTTCGTAGTATGAACCCCCTTCGGGACCGTGCGGGCGCCAGGGTGCGACTCTGGGACCTCAGGCCTCCACGCCAGGTAAGAGCGTCGCGATCGCGCCGGTAACACGCAGCCTGCGGACGCAATCGCAGCAGCAGATGCGGAGACCCTGTTGCCCGGATGGACAGCAGGTGGCCCGCGTCAGACTGGACGCCCGATGGCGGCCCATCCGCCAACGTCGCTCTGGCCGTACTCATTGCCGCCGGCGGCGAGGACGCATCCATCCGCCCGAAGCCCGAGTGTGTGGTTGGCGCCAGCAGCGACCTCGACGATCTCCCGCCAGGTCGAGACATCGCACTGACCCGCGTCGTTGTTGCCCACGGCCATCGCCCGGCCGGATGAGGTCACGGCCACCGTGTGGTGGCTGCCGGCGGCCACGGCCATGACGTCCGACCACTGGTCCACCTCGCAAGCACCTGCCGACTTCGCTCCTGCCGCGAGGACGGTTCCGGTCGTGGTGAGCGCGATGGTGTGGACCGAACCCGCTGCGACAGCGACGACGTCACGCCAGGCTTCGATCCTGCACTGCCCGCGGCGCTCGTTTCCGCTGGCCACGACGGTCCCGTCCCTGCCCAGGCCTACCGAGTGCCAGTCCCCGCAGGCGAGTGCGACGATCTGGCGCCATGAACCGACGTCGCATGCTCCTTCGTCGCGACGTCCCGCAGCGACGACGGTGCCGTCCGCCCGCAGAGCGAGCGTGCGGCGCCAGCCTGCGGCGATAGCGGTGATCTCGCGCCATTGGGCCACGTCGCACTGGCCGTGCCCGTTCCAGCCCACCGCGGTCACGGTGCCGTCCGCGATCAAACCCACGCTGTGTGACCGCCCGGTGTTGGACGCCGCATGTACATTCCCAGCCGCCACCGCCACCACCTCTGCCCAATCGGCGGTGCGAGACTCGCTGGCTGCCCCTGCCCCGGCTGAGGCGACGGCCCCATCGATCCGCAGTCCCAGCGAATGGCGCGGCCCCGCAGCGAGGGCGTGGATATTCACCGCACCAGCATGCCCGGGAGATCGAGCGTCCGTGGGCGCGGCCCTCCGCGCCCACGGACCCCATCGCGTCGACACTCGCAACGGTCGCTCATCGGCAGACCCGGGCGTCTAACGCGGCGGTGGGTCGAACCTGAGGCGCGCACGACCGAACCGCGGCGGCGAAACTTGCCTTGAGTTTGGCTGTCGTGGTTTTCTCTAGGTACATATTCGATCTAGATACACACCGGGGGCCCCAATGAAGGACACGACGGCATGGCCCGTGAGGGACCAGGAGTGGGTGGCGCGCTACCGGATGTCGATCGCGGACAAGCACGTTCCGGCGTATGCCCTCGAGCAGCGCGAGCATGAGCTGCTCAGCGCGGTGCGCGAAGCGGAGGTACCCGCGGCCGAGCTCTTCGGAGACGCCGATGTGCTCGCGGCAGAAGACGCTGCCGAGCTTGCGACTGTGGACGAGGAGGTACGCGGATCCCTGGGTGGTGGCCTGCGGCCAGCGCTGCGGGAGGTCGGCAACACTTTGATGGGGGCCGGCATCGTCGCAGTGCTGCTCCTGATCGTCCGTGAGGGCTGGTCGGTCGACATCGACATCGCGTTGGTTCTGGTCGCCGGCGGCGTGCTGGTCGTCTTTGTGGGTTGGGTCGTCAGTCGAGCGCTGTTCGCTGCCGGTCGTTCGGCCGCGGCGGTTGGAGTGCTGATCGCCTCCGGCGCGGCCGCACTCGCAGGCATCGCCTCCGCAGCGAGCCTGGGCGCCGGCCACATCGCGGCGAGCGACGTGCCGACGCCACTCCTGGCTCTGGGGATGCTTGCTCCAGGCGTCGCCGCGCTCGTGGCCTCGAGTCGGATGACCCAGCGGGAATCCCAAGAGGGCTGGGACGACGCCCAGTGGCTGCGTCGCTTCCGGGGAAGCCTGCGAGCTCATCTGGTGCCGGCCACCACCGCCCGGGGCCACGTCGCCGAGATCGAGCAGTCGCTGGTGACGGGGAAGACGGCGGCCTTTGCGGAGTTCGGCCACCCGCTGACCCTGGCCCGCGAAGTGGCCACGGCAGACCGCACCGCGCGGAAGCGACGCTGGTGGCTGTCCACGGTGGCCGGCACGGGCGCTCCGCTGGCCATCGGGGCACTCATGATCGTGAACCAGAGCTGGGGAGTCATGTCGATCCCGGTGGCCGTGGCCTTCCTGCTCGCCGGGGCCATCGCCCCGATCGTCAGGTGGGGCGACCGACCGTGGGCGAAGGGGCAGTGAGCCTGGCCGCCTGGCAGCGAGCCTCGTTGCCGATGCTCATCCTGAGCGCGCTCGCGGTCGCGCCGCGACATGGGTACGGCATCTCGCAGGCTCTCGTGGCTGCGGGACTACAGCCGATCAAGGGCGCGCAGCTCTACCCCGTGCTCGTACGCCTCCAGGACGAGGGAGCGATCGTGGCTCAGTGGGAGCAGAGCGAGTCGGGCCCGGCCCGCAAGGTCTACGAACTCACGGCCGCAGGACGCACGCAACTCGAGGAACTTGTCACGCAGTGGCAAACGTTCATGGAGGCGGTGGAGACAGTCGGCCGGCCGGGCTGAAAGGTGACCCCTGGGTGCGGGGTGTCGACATGAGATCCCCGAAACGACCCGGTCGAGCAGTCCGTCGAGGAACCCCACAGCGGTGCTCGTACGCCTCTTCACGCTGCGCCCCTACCGGCGGCCGGGATCGCCCGTCCGGAGGCTCCATTCGGGACGGGTCGACTCGCGGGCGGCTGGCAACACTGCGCGGTGGACAGCGTCGCCCGAACGCACTCGACGACGGAACGTGTCGCTGCATTCTGGGTGGAATGCCGCGGCCCGGTTGCCGCACTTCCGACATGACCCCACATGCAGGAGCCCTGCACAGGCGGGGAACCGGCCGACCTACGAGCGGACGCGCCGGCGGTTGACTGCGTGGCCAGGAGTCTGCCGCTCTCGAGTTCCTCGGCTTGACTCGCAACCGTGAGGGAGCGTGGCGGCCCTCGGGTGGATGGGCCGGCGACCCGGGCCCGGTGGACTCCGACGAGGTCCTCACGACCTACGGCGGCTGGGGCGGAGCCAGACAGCCCGCCGTGTTCGGAGGTTGGGTGACCGACCCGTCGGCGTACGCCGCACGGCTGGTCGACCCGATGACCGGCCGAGTGCTGACCGACCAGGTCTTCAACGAGGTCGTCATCTTCATGGCCTCGGACCCACTGCCGTTGCGGTACGGGCAGGTCGAGCTGCTCGACCACGACCAGTCCGTCCTCCGGGCTGGTCCCGCCCAACGCACCGAACGCCACTGACTCAGGAACCAACTCACCCCCGCCCCCGTCCATGTCGACATGACGCCACTTCGCGCCGCCCTCACCGCCTGCCTCGCGGCGCTGGCCCTCGCGGGCTGCTCGAACAACTCGACAGACGCGACGCCGCCCAAGCCCGACGAGCAGGCCAGCGAGCAGTGGCGCCGGCTGCCGGAGGCTCCGCTGACTCCCCGCGACCACGCGGTGGTGGTCGGCGTCGGCGAGCGGATGCTGGTGGTCGGCGGCTGGGAGTTCCTCTGCCCGCCGACGGCCGACTGCGCGACGCCCGAGGGGCCACTTCTCGACGATGGCGCCGTCTTCGACCTGGCCACCGACTCGTGGAGGCCGATCGCCTCGCCGCCGTTCGGGCTGATCCGGCAGGAGCACGGCACCGCCGCGCTGAACGGGTCGGCGTACCTGCTCACCGACTGCGCGGACGGCCCGATGTGTGGCGCTCGCCCGCGGTTGCTCGCCTACGACCTGGCCGAGGACCGCTGGACCGATCACGGCGCGGTGCCCGGCCCGAAGCACCACCGCTACCTGGCACGGGTCGACAAGCGCCTGCTGGTCCACTCCGACAGCGACGAGGGCGGGGAGGCCACCGACCTGCTCTACGACCCCGCGACAGTGGCCTGGACGACGCTGCCCGACGACCCGATGGAGCGCAGCTACGACCGCTCCATCGTGGCGACCGGCGACCAGCTGGTCCTCGCCGGGTCGTCGATCTCCTCGGTGGAGACGGGCGAGGACTCCGCGAAGCAGTTCGCGCGGCTCGACCTCGCCACCGGCGAGTGGACCGCGCTCCCCGACGCTCCGGGACCGGGCTACCATCTGCTGGCGACCGACCGGGGCCCGTTGTTCAACGGCCACTTCATCACGTCACCGGGGTGGCTGCTCGACCCCGACACCTGGACCTGGTCCGAGATGCCCCAGCACGCCGGCAAGAACGTCGACCTGAGGGGCGTGCTGGAGCGCCGCCGGGCCGTCTACGACATCCCGAACAGCGTCGGCGAGATGGCCACTGCCCACCAACTGCTCGTCTACGACAGCGTCGCGCAGGACTACGCGCGGATCCCGGCGCCGCCCGGCCGCGAGGACGTCTACGACGACTCCAGCACGGCGCTGGGGCGCAGCCTCTTCGTGTTCGGCGGACAGCGATGGACCGGCTCGCGTGCCGACGGCAGGGACGGCGAGGGTGAGCTCGTCGCCGACCCGTGGCTGTGGACGCCACCGGCCGCTTGACCCGAGACGCCCAGAGCGCGCCGCCCCGCGGCGGTCAGGGCGCCGACCCGGGGTCGCCCGCCCAGGTCCACGCGTAGGCCGGGTCCTCGACCGCCAGCCCGCCCTCGGCCAGCTCCAGCGGCGCGAAGGTGTCCACCATCACCGCCAGCTCGTCGAACGACTCCGCGCCCAGCGATGCCTCGATCGCCGAGGGCTGCGGGCCGTGCGCGTAGCCACCGGGGTGCAGCGAGATCGAGCCCCGCCCGATCCCCGAGCCCTTGCGCGCCTCGTAGTCGCCGGCGACGTAGAACATCACCTCATCGGAGTCCACGTTGGAGTGGTAGTAGGGCACCGGCACCGCGAGCGGGTGGTAGTCGACCTTGCGCGGCACGAAGTTGCAGATCACGAAGTTGTGCCCCTCGAACACCTGGTGCACCGGCGGCGGCTGGTGCACCCGCCCGGTGATCGGCTCGAAGTCCTCGACGTTGAGCGTCCACGGATACAGGCAGCCGTCCCAGCCGACCACGTCGAAGGGGTGGCTCGCATACGTCATCCGGGTGCCGACGATGCGCCCGGCCACGCGGTGCTTGACCAGCACGTCGATGCCCTCGCCGGTCACCAGCAGCGGCTCACTCGGGCCCCGCAGGTCGCGCTCGCAGTACGGTGCGTGCTCGAGCAGCTGCCCGTAGCGCGAGAGGTAGCGCCGCGGCGGCGCGATGTGGGAGTTGGCCTCCACCACGTACAGCGCGGACTCCTCCACCGGCTCCCAGCGGTGCGTCGTCGCCCGCGGGATCACCACGTAGTCCCCCGCCCGGTAGGTCAGCATCCCGAACACCGTCTCCACCGCGCCCGAGCCCCGCTCGACGAAGACGCACTCGTCGCCGATCGCGTTGCGGTAGAGCGCCGAGGGCTCCGTCCCGGTCACCACGTAGGCGATCCGGACGTCGGCGTTGGCCAGCACCACCCGCCGGTCGGTGACCGCGTCGGGCCCGGTCTTCAGCTCGTGCAGCCTCAGGTGGCGCGGCTTCAGCGGGTGGTTCGACACCCGGGTCTGGTCGGGCAGCTCCCAGACCTGCGACGCGGTGATCGCCGAGGGCACGCCGCGGTGGTAGAGCAGCGAGGAGTCCGAGGAGAAGCCCTCCTCCCCCATCAGCTCCTCGCGGCGCAGCCGACCCTCGGCGTCCCGGAACTGGGTGTGGCGCTTCGGCGGCACCGCGCCGACGCTGCGGTAGTGGGCCATCAGTCGCTCCCGATCACTGGCCGGACACCGATAACCGAACGCTTTCGTCCGCTATCTGTCTCGTGGTTAGAGTAGCTCTCGTGTCAACGCCCACCCCCTCCTCCGCCCCGTCCGCCGAGTGGCCCGCCGCCTTCCGCGGCCTCCTCGACGACGCCGCGGTGTTCCCGCCCGGGGACGCCGCGCTACCCGACGCGCTCGCGGCGTACGTCGCGCGCGGCGAGCGCCCCGAGGCGGCGTTCGTGCGCTCCTTCGTGGTCCCCGACGTACAGCTCTCCCAGGTGACGGCCCCGGTGCCGGTCTCGGTCGTGGTCACCGGCGGCGCCGGCGCGATCCCCGGGGCGCTGCGCCAGCTCGAGCGCAGCCCCGCCGCGCCGGCCGGGCTGGAGATCGCGCTGCGCGACCTCGACGACCTCGCCGGCAACGCGCGCCGGGTCGTCGCCGCCGTCGACGCCGCCCGCGCCGAGGGGCTCCTCGACGAGGACACCCCCGTGCACGTCGAGCTGCCCGCCCAGGACCCGCGCCCCTCCTGGCTGGCCGCCGCCGACGAGGTCGCCTCCGCCGAGCTCTCGCTGAAGCTGCGCACCGGCGGCGCCGCGGCCGACCAGATCCCGTCGGCCGCCACCCTCGCCGCCTGGATCGACGCCGCGCTGGACCGGGAGCTGGCGTTCAAGTGCACCGCCGGGCTGCACCGCGCGGTCCGCCACACCGACGACTCCCCGGGCGGCGACGGGCTAACCCGGCACGGCTTCCTCAACCTGCTGCTCGCCACCCGCGCCGCCTTCGACGGCGAGCCCCGCGAGGCGGTGACCGCGCTGCTCGACGAGCGCGACCCGACCGCGCTGCTCACCCGCTGGCGCGAGCACGGCGACGACACGATGGCGCGCACCCGGCGCTGGTTCACCTCCTTCGGTTCGTGCAGCGTCGACGAGCCGTTGGCCGACCTGCGGGCGCTGGGCCTGCTGACCACCGAGGAGTAGCCATGAGCAGCTGGGTACCGGGCGCGGCCGGATCGCCGTGGGACGTCGACAACCTGCCGTACGGCGTGTTCGAGGCGCCGGGCGAGGCGGCCCGGGTGGGGGTGCGGATCGGGGACCTCGTCCTCGACCTGGCCCCGGCCGCCGCGACCGACCTGCCCGAGATCGCCCACCTGTTCGAGGAGGACTCGCTCAACGCGTTCCTCGCCTCCGGGCGCCACACCTGGACCGCGGTGCGGCACTGGCTGGTGGACCTGCTCGGCGAGGAGACCGGACGCGACGCCGCCGAGCCGTACCTGGTGCCGCTGAGCGAGGTGCGCCTGCGGATGCCGTTCCAGGTCGGCGACTACGTGGACTTCTACGCCTCCGAGCAGCACGCCTCCAACGTGGGGCGGATCCTGCGCCCCGGCCAGGAGCCGCTGCTGCCGAACTGGCGCCACCTCCCGGTCGGCTACCACGGCCGGGCCGGCACCGTCGTCCCCTCCGGCACCGCCATCGTCCGCCCGCACGGGCAGCGCAAGGGCGCCGACGACGCCGCGCCGCTGTTCGGCCCCAGCACCCGCCTGGACCTCGAGGCCGAGCTCGGCTTCGTCGTCGGCACCGGCACCGCGCTCGGCGAGGCGATCCCCACCGCCGACTTCGCCGAGCACGTCTTCGGCGTCGTCGGGCTCAACGACTGGTCCGCGCGTGACCTGCAGGCCTGGGAGTACGTGCCGCTGGGCCCCTTCCTCGGCAAGTCGTTCGCCACCAGCATCTCCGCCTGGGTCACCCCGCTCGACGCGCTCGCCCACGCCTGGGTCGACCTGCCCGGCCAGGACCCCGAGCCGCTGGACTACCTGCGCGTCGAGGGCGCCGCCGGCCTGGACATCGCGATCGAGGTGGAGATCTGCGGCCACGTCGTGTCCCGCCCGCCATACCGCTCGATGTACTGGTCGCCCGCGCAGATGCTCGCCCACCTGACCGTGAACGGCGCCTCCACCCGCCCCGGCGACCTCTTCGCCTCCGGCACCGTCTCCGGCTCCGAGCCCGGCCAGCGCGGATCGCTGCTCGAGCTCAGCTGGGGCTGGCGCGAGCCGTTCGCGGTCGGCGAGGAGGTCCGCACCGCGCTCGAGGACGGCGACGAGGTGGTGCTGCGCTACACCGCGCCCGGGTCGGCCGGGGGGCGGATCGCGCTGGGCGAGGTGCGCGGGACGATGCTGCCGGCGCGCTGAGCGGCCTCCGCCCCCTGCCTGCGCGCCGCCCGCACGCGACGTACCCGCGCGGCCGTCACCGCGAGGAACGCCAGCGCGAACACGACGTACCAGCCCGACATCGCCACCTGCCACGGCGTCAGGTCCAGCTCGACGCGGTCGCCGTGTGGGACCCACCACACCACGGACGAGCCGAACACCGCGACCCCCAGCACCGCCAGCCAGCGACACTCGCGCCAGCACAGCGCGAGCGCCGGGATGCACCAGACCCAGTGGTGGCTCCACGAGATCGGCGAGACCACCAGCCCGGTGAACGCCGCCGCGAGCAGCCCCCACGCCCCGCCGAGCTCGCGGTGCGCCAGCGCCGCGATCGCCAGCCCGACGAGGAGCACCACCGCGATCACCACCAGCTCGCCCGCGCTCGCCTCGCGGGTATGGGTGGCGCGCACCAGCCACCCGCGCACGGTCTGGTTGATCGAGTTCTCCAGCCGGCCCACCCGCTCGGCGTCGAAGAGGTACCGGGTCCAGTAGTCCCAGGTCGCCTGAGGCGTCACCGCCAGCGAGACCAGCGCCGCCGCGGCGGCGCTCAGGCAGGCGGTGAACGCGGCCCGGAACCGGCCGGTCAGCAGCAGGTGCACGATGAAGATCGCCGGCGTCACCTTGATCGCGGCGGCCAACCCGATCCCGACCCCCTTGAGCCGCGAGCCCGCCGGCAGCGCCGCGTCGGCCAGCACCAGGCACAGCAGCGCCAGGTTGATCTGACCGAAGCGGCTGGTCAGCACCACCGGCTCGGCCCACAGCGCCGCCGCGCCCAGCAGCGCCGACCCCACGAGTACGTCGCGCGTCCAGGCGCCCGCCACCAGCCGCACCGAGAGCAACGCCGCCAGCACCACCAGCCCCGCGTTGAGGAACACCGAGACCGACTCGGCCGCCGTCTCCGGCCAGAACGACCCCGGCACGAAGAGCAGCGCCGCGAACGGCGGGTAGGTGGCCAGGCCGTGCTGCCCGGGCAACGGCGCGTAGAGGTCGATGCCCTCGCGCACCGCGCGGCCCTCGGCGAGGTAGACGTGCAGGTCCACGAAGCCGGGCCGGTCCAGCGTCGTCAGCACCAGCAGGTGCGCGAGCAGCGAGCAGGCCAGGACGCCGCCGGCGAGCCACCCGCCGTACCTGCTGCGTCCTGCGGTCATCCGCTCCCCCGAGCCTCGACCTGACACCCGCACCGAATCGAGCATCGTGACCCGGCTTGTCTACCATGGTCCGAGCAAAGGGTTTAGGCGCGTCTTGGTGGTGGGTTCGACGCGCAGTCCGTCGCACCCGAAAGATCACGCGTGTCCCCTCTTGCCTCCTACCGGCGCCTCTACCAGCTCGCCGGCCCCTTCTACGTCTTCGTCGCCTTCATCGGCCGGATCCCCCTCGCGATGGCCCAGCTGGGCTCGCTGCTGCTGGTCTCCACCGAGACCGGCTCCTACGGCACCGGCGGCCTCGCCGCGGGCGCCCTCGCGGTCGCCAACGCGTTCGGCTCGCCGTTCGCCGGTGTCCTGGCCGACCGGATCGGCCAGCGTCCCGTCGTGCTCATCCAGTCCCTGGTCGGCGCCGCCGCGCTGACCACCCTGGTCATGCTGACCACCGCCGGTGCCGCCGACCCGCTGCTGGTCGGCGCCGCCGCCCTGGCCGGCCTGGTGATGCCCCAGGTGGGTCCGCTGGCGCGGGTCCGCTGGCGGCCGATGACCGAGGGCACCGGCAACCACCAGCGCAAGCTCATCGACGCCGCGTTCTCCTACGAGGGCGCCGCCGACGAGGCCTCGTTCATGGTCGGCCCGGCCATCGTCGGCATCGCCGCGGTCGCGTTCTCCCCCGGCGGGGCGATGCTCACCGCCGCCGCCCTGCTCGCGATCTTCGGCTGTGCGTTCGCGCTGCACCCGACCGCGCGCCTGACCGGCGGTGTCATCCACACCCCCTCCTCGGGCCGGCTGGTGACCAGCGTGTTCGTCGCGCTGCTGGTCTCCCAGGCCTGCATCGGGATGCTCTTCGGCGCCACCCAGACCGGTACGACGGCGCTCGCCGACGAGTTCGGGCAGGCCGGTCTCGCGGGGCTGATCCACGCCATGCTCGGCATCGGCAGCGTCATCGCCGGGCTGGCCACCGTCTACCTGCCCGACCGGATCGGCCACGAGAAGCGGATCCTGGTCGCCTCCAGCGCGCTGCTGCTGCTCTCCCTGCCGCTGCTGCTCGTCGACTCCATCGCCGGCCTGGTCGTGGTGGTCATCCTGCTCGGCTTCGGCGTCGCGCCGTACATGATCGGCGTCTTCACCCTCGGCGAGCGGATCGTGCCGCAGAGCCGGATCGGGCTGGCGATGACGCTGCTGGCCGGCGCCACCGGCATCGGCTACGCCCTCGGCTCGAGCACCGCCGGCCGGCTCGCGGACCTGCACGGCTACACCGCGGCGTTCTGCGTCACGATCAGCGCGATGGCGATCGGCACCCTGCTCGCCGCGTTCACCAACTGGCGGGCGAAGACCGCCGGGCTCACCGCCCCCGAGCAGCCGGCGCCCGCCGTACCGGTGGAGCAGAACGCCTGAGCCACCCCGCGGGCCGGCCGGGTTCCTCGCGCCGGCCGGCCTGCGGGGTCGTGTGCCTGAGGACGCGCTCCGGCGCGTCGTGGGGCACACGACCCGGGCTGCGCGGGGGCTGCGGGGGCGCGGCCGGAATGTAGAAGGCCCCGGCCCTGCTCTCGCAGGACCGGGGCCGTTCTGTGGCAGATGAAGGATTCGAACCTTCGAAGGCATAAGCCGACGGATTTACAGTCCGCTCCCATTGGCCGCTCGGGCAATCTGCCACGCGGTCTCCGTGCCGAGTTGGCCCGGTGACAGCAAGACGAAAGAATAGCGCAGCACCTCCGACAGACGAAAACCGCCGTCCCCGACGGCACGAAGGAGAAACCCATGGCCGACTCGTCGTTCGACATCGTCAGCAAGCTCGACCGCCAGGAGGTCGACAACGCGCTGGGGCAGACCGCGCGGGAGATCGCCACCCGATACGACTTCAAGGGCACCGGCGCCAGCATCGAATGGCAGGGCGAGCACGGGGTCGAGATCACCGCCTCGGCCGACGACCGCGCCACCGCCGTCCTCGACGTGTTCAAGGACAAGCTCATCAAGCGCAACCAGTCGCTGAAGATCCTCGACGCCGGCGAGCCCCGCCAGTCCGGCCAGGTCTCGAAGATCTCGATCACGCTCAAGGAGGGCATCTCCTCCGAGGACGCCAAGAAGATCTCCAAGCTGATCCGCGACGAGGGCCCCAAGGGCGTCAAGGCGCAGATCCAGGGCGACGAGCTGCGGGTCTCCTCGAAGAAGCGCGACGATCTGCAGGCGGTGCAGGCGCTGGTGAAGTCCCAGGACCTGGAGTTCGCCGTACAGTTCACCAACTATCGCTGAGCCGACCGACAGGGAGCGATCGATGAACTTCCGGACCCAGGCGCTCGAGGCGCTGAGCAGCATCCGCCCCAAGCAGATCGCCAGCACCGACCAGCAGCTCCAGCACGCGCAGGTGCTCGCCCTGCTCGCCGTCAGCGAGGAGCTCGCGCTGCTGCGCGAGCAGGGGACCCCCGCCGCCGGCTCCCCGCAGGGCTCCTAGAGCAGGAAGCCGAAGAGCGGGCTGTCCGGGGGCACCCGCTCGATGCGGGGCGGGGCCTCCTGCATCCGCTCCCACAGCGCCGCGTAGTCAGCCGGGTCGCCGAGCTCGATGCCCACCAGGGCCGGGCCGGTCTCCCGGTTGTTGCGCTTGACGTACTCGAACAGCGCGATGTCGTCGTCCGGGCCGAGGACGTCGTCGAGGAAGCGCCGCAGCGCGCCCGGCTCCTGGGGGAAGTCCACCAGGAAGTAGTGCTTGCGGCCCTCGTGGATCAGCGCCCGCTCCACGATCTCGGCGTAGCGGCTGACGTCGTTGTTGCCGCCGCTGACCACGCACAGCACCTCGCTGCCCGGCTCCGGCACGTACGCCGTGCCCAGGGCGGCGGTGGCCAGCGCTCCGGCGGGCTCGGCGATGATCCCGTCGGACTGGTAGAGGTCGAGCATCTCCATGCAGACCCCGCCCTCAGGCACGCTGACCAGCTCGACGCCCGCGTCGCGCACCAGCTCGAACGGCACGTCGCCCACCCGTCGTACGGCCGCACCGTCGACGAAGGAGTCGATGCTCGCCAGCACGACCGGGCCCCCGGCCGCCAGCGCCGCGGCCATGCTCGCGGCCCCGGCGGGCTCCACGCCCACCACGCGCAGGCCGGGGTGCCGCTCGCGCAGCCAGGCCACCGAGCCGGCCAGCAGTCCCCCGCCCCCGACCGGCAGCACCACCACGTCGGGGACGTGGCCGAGCTGCTCGATCGCCTCGAGGACGACCGTCCCCTGGCCGGCGACGGTGCGCGGGTCGTCGAAGGCCGGCACCAGCGTCGCGCCCGTCGCCGCGGCGTACTTGCTGGCTGCCTCGGCCGCCTCGTCGTAGGTGTCGCCCACCACCCGTACCTCGACCGCGTCGCCGCCGAGCACCGCGATCCGCTCGCGCTTCTGGCGCGGGGTGGTGCGCGGCAGGTGCACCGTGCCGCGTACGCCGAGGCGTGCGCAGGCGAGCGCGAAGCCCTGGGCGTGGTTGCCCGCGCTGGCGCACACCACGCCCCGGGCGCGCACCTCGGGATCGAGCTGGACGATGAGGTTGTAGGCGCCGCGCACCTTGTAGGAGCGGACCACCTGCAGGTCCTCGCGCTTGAGCCAGACTGTGGCGCCGGTGCGCGCGCTCAGCCGGGCGTTCAGCTGCAGCGGCGTCGCCGCGACGGTCTCCACGAGCCGCTCGGCCGCCTCCTCGACGCTGGCGGCGGTGACGAGGGGCTGCGTGGTGGGGTCGGGGTGCATCCCCTCAGGCTAGGCAGCGGCCGCGGCAGGCCGCCGACCGGCTCGGTCGCGGGGTCTGCTGCGCGCACTGGGCGGGCAATCGACAGCCCTCACGCGATCGCAGCCGCCCGCACCACCGGCACGCTCACCGCACCGTTCGCCGCGGTGACCCACACGTTCGACCCCACCTCCAGGCCCAGCGAGCGGGCCTGGGTGCGGGTGAGCACGACGGTGACCTCCTCGCCGTCGTCGGTGAGGACGGTGAGGCGGACCTCGAAGCCGACGCGCAGCATCCGCGAGATCGAGCCCTCGAACGCGCCGGCCAGGACCGGGCTGGTCGAGAGGTCGATGTCGTGGGGACGCAGCAGCTGCCCGCCGAGGGTGGTGACCTCGCCGAGGAAGCCCATCACGAAGTCGTTGGCGGGCTCGTCGTAGAGCTGGTCGGGCGTCCCGACCTGCTCGATGCGCCCCTCGTTGATCACCACGATCTCGTCGGCGACCTCGAGGGCCTCCTCCTGGTCGTGGGTGACGAAGACGGTGGTCACGTGCACCTCGTCGTGTAGGCGGCGCAGCCAGTCGCGCAGCTCCTTGCGCACCTTGGCGTCCAGCGCCCCGAACGGCTCGTCGAGCAGCAGCACGGTCGGCTCCACGGCGAGGGCGCGGGCCAGCGCCATCCGCTGGCGCTGGCCCCCGGAGAGCTGGGCGGGCAGCCGGTGGGCGAACTGCGAGAGGTGCACCAGCTCGAGCAGCTCGTCGACCCGACGCACGATCTCCGCCTTGGGCCGGTTGCGGATCTCCAGGCCGAAGGCGACGTTCTTGGCCACGCTCATGTGCTTGAACGCGGCGTAGTGCTGGAAGACGAAGCCGACGTTGCGCTTCTGCGGGGGCAGGTGGGTGGCCTCGTTGCCCTCGATGGAGATGCTGCCCTCGTCGGCGCTCTCCAGCCCGGCGATGATCCGCAGCAGCGTCGACTTGCCGCCGCCCGAGGGGCCGAGCAGCGCGGTGAGCTGGCCGGAGCGGATCGACAGGGAGACGTCGTCGAGCGCCACGAAGTCGCCGAAGCGCTTGGTCACCCCCGTGATCTCGATGCTCATGAGGTCTTCTCCTTGGGTCGCAGGACGGAAACGATGACGATGCACAGCACCGAGGCGAAGGCGAGCATGAACGCCGCGGAGTAGGCGGTGGTCTGCTCGAAGTTCTGGTACTTCTGCTCCACCACGAGGGTGGCGGTCTGGGTCTGCTCCACGACGTTGCCGGAGACGACCTTGACGGCGCCGAACTCCCCCAGCGAGCGCGCCAGGCTCAACACCACGCCGTACACCAGGGCCCAGCGGATGCTGGGCAGGGTGATCCGCCGGAAGGTCTGTACGGCGTTCGCGCCGAGGCTGCGCGCCGCCTGCTCCATGTCGTCGCCGATCTCCTCCAGGACAGGGACCACCTCCCGGATCACCAGCGGGAGCGCGACGAAGACGGTGGCCATCACGATGCCGGGGGTGGAGAAGATGACCTGCACCCCGGCGCTCTCCAGCGGTGCGCCGAACCAGCCGTCGCGGCCGTTGTAGACCAGCACCAGGGCCAGGCCGACCACGATCGGGGAGACCGAGAGCGGCAGGTCGATGAGCGCGGACAGCAGCCGCTTGCCGGGGAACTCGTAGCGCACCAGCAGCAGCGAGATGCCGACGCCGAAGACCAGGTTGATGACGACCGCGATCACCGCCACGATCGCGGTCAGCCGCAGCGCGTGGGTGACCACCGGGTCGGCCAGCGCCACCCGGATCCCCTCCAGGCCGTCGGCGAAGGTGTGCTGGACGACCAGCGAGACCGGCCAGGCGACCAGCAGGAACAGGTAGCCGACGGCGAGCAGCCGCAGGCCCCAGCGCACGGGACGAGGCTCACGAAGCACGACGCGCCACCTTCCGCTGCAGGACGTCGAGCAGCACGATCACCAGCAGCGCGACGACGAGCATGATCGAGGCGACCGCGGCCGCGGAGGCCCGGTTGCCGTTCTCCAGGTAGGTCAGCACCCGCACCGAGGCGACCTCGGTGCGGTAGGGCAGGTTGCCGCTGAGCAGCACCAGCGAGCCGTACTCGCTGATCCCGCGGGCGAAGGAGAGCGCCGCGCCGGCCGCGATCGCCGGCACCAGGCTCGGCAGGATGATGCGGCGGAACACGGTGAGCCGCGAGGCGCCCAGAGACGCGGCCGCCTCCTCCACGTCGTGGTCGAGCTCCTCGAGCACCGGCTGCACCGTGCGCACCACGAACGGGAGCGTCACGAAGGCCAGCGCCAGGAAGACGGCCGCCTCGGTGTTGGCGACGTCGATGCCCAGCGGACTGTCGGCGCCGTAGAGCGAGAGCAGCACCAGGCCGGCCACGATCGTCGGCAGCGCGAACGGGATGTCGATGACGACGTTGAGCACGACCTTGCCGGGGAACTGGTCGCGGACCAGGACCCAGGCGATGATCGTGCCCATCACCACGTTGAGCACGGTGACCAGGGCGGCCTGGGTGACCGTGAGCCGCACGGCGGCCATCGTCTGGTCGTTGGTGAGCGTGATCCAGAAGTTCTCCCAGCCACCCGCGACCGTGGCCGCGATCACCGCGGTCAGCGGGATCAGCACCAGCAGCGAGAACCACAGCATCGAGACGCCCAGGCCCAGGCCGCTGGTGGCGGTGAGCGCACCGACCGGCCGGACCGGACGGCGCTTGCGCGTCGTCCGGTCCGGCGTCTCGAGCAGTTCGGTCACTGGTTCCCGGTCTCCGCCTGGATGGCGGGGATGATCCCGCTCTCCTCGTCGAAGAACTTGTCGGCGGCCTCGGACCAGCCGCCGAAGTCCTCGTCGATGGTCAACAGCGTGGCTGGCTCGGGGAACGGGTCGCTCGGGTCGTTGGCACCCTTGACCTCGACGTCGCCGACGTCGACCAGCGGGCGGAAGCCGCTGAGCGCGAACTGCTTCTGGCCGTCCTCGGAGAGCACGAACTCCAGCCACTTGGCGGCCAGCGGGTCGGCGTCCTCGAGGACCGCGCCGGTGTTCTCGATCAGCAGCGTCTCCTCGGGGACGATGTACTCCAGCTCCTGGCCGCTCTGACGGGCCAGGATGGCCTCGTTCTCGTAGGAGATCAGCACGTCGCCGTTGCCGCTGGTGAACGCGCTGGTGGCGTCACGACCGCTGCCCGGCAGCGCCACCGCGTTCTCGAAGAACTTGGTGACGAACGCCTTGGCGTCCTCCTCGGTGCCGCCGTTGGCGATCACGTGCCCCCAGGCGGCGAGGATGTTCCATCGCGCCGAGCCGGACGAGCCGGGGTTCGGGGTGATGATGCCGATGCCCGGCTTCACGATGTCGTCCCAGCCCTGGATGTTCTTCGGGTTGCCCTCGCGCACCACCAGCACGACCGTGGACTGCGAGACCACGCCGGCGTGCTCGCCGTCCTTCCAGTCCTCGGCGACCATGCCCGCCTCGACCAGCCGGGTCACGTCGCTCTCCAGGGAGAAGTGCACGTAGTCGGCGTCCAGCCCCTCGGCGACGGCCCGGCTCTGGTCGCCCGACGCGCCGTACGACGTCTTGAACGTGACGTCCTTGCCGTCGTCGGTCTTGGCCCACTCCTTGGCGATGGCCTTGTTGGCCGCCTCGGGCACGGCGAACCCGACGATGCTCAGCTGGGTCCCGGCGCTGTCCCCCGAAGCGCTGCACCCCGCCAGTCCCAGCGACGCGACGACCGCCACCGCGGCTGCTCTCACGAACGCGTTCCTCATCCCAACCCCACCTTCCGCCCACACGGAGCGTTACTGATCAATGTCCAGAAGAATAGGTGACTTAATGGAGAAATGGAGCCGATCTCACGAATCGCGACAGGCGTGTCGCACGTCACCAGGAGGTGCAGTCCAGTGCGGGAGACAAGGTTGGAGGCACCACCGGCCCCGGTATCGTGGTAGTTCGGCACACCTGGTGCCGGTGTTACTCACCGGGAGAACTGGAACACGTTTCAGTTTCTGCATACGCTGCGTAGGCGTCGCCCCTCCGGTGCGGGCTCTCCAGCACGTGTTCAAAGGAAGTAGGTTGCTGCGGTGGCAAAGCAGGTCAAGCAGCTGGACCGCGTCATCATCAGGTTCGCCGGCGACTCCGGCGACGGGATGCAGCTGACCGGCGACCGGTTCACCCAGGAGTCCGCGTCGTTCGGCAACGACCTGGCGACGCTGCCCAACTTCCCCGCCGAGATCCGCGCCCCCCAGGGCACCATCCCCGGCGTGTCGTCGTTCCAGGTGCACTTCGCCGACCACGACATCCTCACCCCCGGCGACGCACCCGACGTCCTGGTCGCGATGAACCCCGCCGCCCTCAAGGCGAACCTCGCGGACCTGCCCAAGGGCGCGATCATCATCGTCGACACCCACGACTTCACCGGCCGCAACCTGACCAAGGCCGGGTACGCCGAGAACCCCCTCGAGGACGACTCGCTCGCCGAGTACGCCGTACACCCGGTGAACCTGACCGGGATGACCGTCGAGGCGGTCAAGGAGTTCGGCCTGTCCCGCAAGGACGCCGCCCGCGCGAAGAACATGTTCGCGCTCGGGCTGGTCTCGTGGATGTACGGCCGCCCCACCGAGACCACGGTCGCCTTCCTGGAGAAGCGCTTCGCCAAGGTCCCCGCGATCCGCGACGCCAACATCACCGCGTTCCGTCAGGGCTGGTACTTCGGCGAGACCACCGAGGCGTTCGCGGTCTCCTACGAGATCAAGCCCGCCACCGTGGCGCCGGGGACCTACCGCAACATCACCGGCAACCTCGCGCTCGCCTACGGCCTGGTGGCTGGCAGCGTGCAGTCGGGCCTGCCGCTGCTGCTGGGCACCTACCCGATCACGCCGGCCTCCGACATCCTCCACGAGCTGAGCAAGCACAAGTCGTTCGGCATCACCACGTTCCAGGCCGAGGACGAGATCGCCGGTATCGGCGCGGCCATCGGCGCCTCCTTCGCCGGCCACCTCGGCGTCACCTCGACCTCGGGGCCGGGTGTCGCGCTGAAGTCCGAGGCCCTGGGCCTGGCGGTGATGACCGAGCTGCCGCTGGTGCTGGTCAACGTGCAGCGCGGCGGCCCCTCCACGGGCCTGCCCACCAAGACCGAGCAGTCCGACCTGCTCCAGGCGATGTTCGGCCGCAACGGCGAGTCCCCCGTCCCAGTGGTGGCCCCGCAGTCGCCCGGCGACTGCTTCGCCGCCGCCGTCGAGGCGATCCGGATCGCCGTCACCTACCGCACCCCGGTGATCCTGCTCTCCGACGGCATGCTCGCCAACGGCTCCGAGCCCTGGCAGGTCCCCGACGTCGACGACCTGCCCCGCATCGAGCCCGGCTTCGCGACCGGCCCGAACCACACCGGCACGAACGCCAAGGGCGAGAGCGTCGAGGAGTTCTGGCCCTACCTGCGCGACGAGGAGACGCTGGCGCGCCCGTGGGCCATCCCCGGCACGGCCGGCCTCGAGCACCGCATCGGCGGCCTGGAGAAGGCCGACGGGCACGGCAACATCTCCTACGACCCGGCCAACCACGAGCTGATGGTCCGCACCCGCCAGGCCAAGATCGACCGGATCGCGGACTCGCTGCCGCCGCTGGAGGTCGACGACCCCTCCGGCAAGGCGAAGGTGCTGGTGCTGGGCTGGGGCTCGACGTACGGCCCGATCGGCGCCGGCGTACGCCGCGTGCGCCGCGCCGGCTACGAGGTGGCCCAGGTGCACCTGCGTCACCTCAACCCGTTCCCCAAGGACCTCGGCGAGATCCTCCGGCGCTACGACAAGGTCCTGGTGCCGGAGATGAACCTGGGCCAGCTCAGCCTGCTGCTGCGCGCCGAGTACCTCGTCGACGCCATCGGCTACAACCAGGTCAACGGCATGCCGCTCAAGGCCGCCGTGCTCGCCGACGTGATCGGCCGCCTGGTCGCGGACGCCGAGGGCATCGAAGTCAATCTCAACAGCGCGCAGATGGAGGACGTCCGATGACCACCTCGACCGAGCTCCCCTTCCCCGGGCTCCGCTCGGGCACCGAGGGTGTCCCGACGCTGGGTGAGGGTGAGGCACCGCAGACCGGCAAGGACTTCACCTCCGACCAGGAGGTGCGCTGGTGCCCCGGCTGCGGGGACTACGCCGTGCTCAAGGCGGTCCAGGGCTTCCTGCCCGACCTCGGCCTGCGCCGCGAGAACATCGTGTTCGTCTCCGGCATCGGCTGCTCCTCGCGCTTCCCCTACTACCTCGACACCTACGGGATGCACTCCATCCACGGGCGGGCCCCGTCGATCGCGACCGGCATCGCCACCGCCCGCGAGGACCTCTCGGTGTGGGTCGTCACCGGTGACGGCGACGCGCTGTCCATCGGCGGCAACCACCTCATCCACGCCCTGCGCCGCAACGTCAACATGACGATCCTGCTGTTCAACAACCGGATCTACGGGCTGACCAAGGGGCAGTACTCCCCCACCTCCGAGCCCGGCAAGGTCACCAAGTCCACCCCGATGGGCTCGGTGGACCACCCGTTCAACCCGGTCTCGCTGGCGCTGGGCGCGGAGGCCAGCTTCGTGGCCCGCACCATCGACTCCGATCGCAAGCACCTCACCTCGGTGCTCTCCGCGGCCGCCGCCCACCGCGGCACGTCGCTGGTCGAGATCTACCAGAACTGCCCGATCTTCAACGACGGCGCGTTCGACGCGATCAAGAGCAACGACACCAAGGCCGACGCGATCATCCCGCTCGTGCACGGCGAGCCGATCCTCTTCGGCAACGGCGCCAAGGGGATCGTGCGCGACGAGGCGACCGGCGGTGTGAAGGTCGTGCAGGTCGCCGACGTGGCCGAGGGCGACATCCTCGTCCACGACGCCCACAACCCCGACCCGACGCTGGCCTTCGCCATCTCGCGGCTCACCGACTCCGGCTACCTCAACCAGTCGCCGATCGGGATCTTCCGCCAGGTCGAGCGCCCGACGTACGACGACCAGGCGCGTGCGCAGGTCCGTGCGGCCGCCGAGGGCGTCAGCGGAGCCCCCGCGGACCGGCTGGCGGCGCTGATCGGCGGCGGCGACACCTGGACCGTCGTCTGAGCCGTCCGGCAGACGCAGAACGGGCCGCAGACCCTGAGGGTCTGCGGCCCGTTGCCGTGTGCGGGGCGCGCTAGCGCGTCCGCATCAGCGCCAGTAGAGGCTGACCGGCTTGCTGAACGACACGCTGTAGCCACCCGAGCGGGGGACCATCACGCGGTAGTTGGCTCGGCCCTTGCCCGGGACGAAGACGTTGACGTTGTAGCGGCCGGCCTTGTTGGTCTTGACCTTCTTGTACCGCTTCCAGGTGCAGGAGGTCGCGTTGCACTTGCCCTTCTGGACGATGACCGGCTTCTTGCCGTAGCGGGGGGCGACCCTCCCCTTGATGAAGGCCTGACGCCCACGGTTGCCGTAGCCGATCGAGACCTTGCGCGTGGCAGCCGCGCGGGCCTCGACACTGGCCTCGGCCGTGCTGCTGGTCTGCGCGACCTTGGGCTCGGAGGCGTTGGCCGTGGTCGCGATCGCGGCCGGGGCGAACCCGAGCATCGCGACAGAGACGGCGGCGGTGACGACACGATTCATCCGCATTGATTCCCCTGATGTGTGGTTGCTGACTGGATGCAGAGCCCGAGGTGACGGAGAGGACGATCCCCGCTCCTGACACTTTCCAAACGCAGTTGCTCCGGTCTCGTCAGCGCCGACGGCGGAAGGTCTCCGCGACGCGCGAGTAGGACTGGAGGTACTGCGCGCTGCCGGGCGCGACCGCCCGAAAGTACCAGCGCTGCCCGGTGGCGCGCGGGGCGGCCAGCTTCTTCGACCAGCGGCTGCGCTTGTCGGTGCGCACCTTGGCGTAACGCTTCCACGAGCAGGTGGCGCAGGTCTTGCGCTGGATCACGATGGCCTTGCGGGCGTACGACGGGACGATGCGGCCCTTGAAGACCAGCGTGCGCTTGGTGATGGACTCCTTGAAGCGGCGCGCGACGCCCAGCGGGAGGGTGGCCGCGGCGGTGTTGAAGGTGTAGCTGCCGTAGGCGCCCCCGTTGTAGGTCACCCGGTAGTCCGCGTTGCGCGCGGCGCGGAAGGAGTAGACGAAGAGCTCGCCGGTGATCGTCCTGCTCCCCTGACTCACCCACGCCTGGGTCCCCTTCCAGCGTCGGTGCAGCGTCACCGTGCCGCTGGGCACCGGCGCCCAGTTGTTGATCTCGGGGCTCCAGCCCAGCACCCCGCCGGTGAGGGTGAGAGCCGTGTTGTGCAGCGCATTGCCCTGGCTGAGCTCCAGGACCACCTGGGTCTCGACGGCCACCGCCCGCGCGGAGCGGCCCTGCGGAGCCGGCCAGGCGGTGCCGGGCGCCTTGTCGGCCTCGGTGATCGCGTCCAGGCCGGGGGTCGCGGGGGGCTCGGGGGTCGCCCCGGATGCCATCGAGACGGGCGCGAGGCCGAGGAGGGCCGCGCTGAGCAGGGCGACGAGGTAGCGCTTCATGGATGACTTCTCTCACTCTCGGGATCGAACGGCCCGGTCCTACCCGACGTGTCCCGGTGACAAACGGTGCGCCGTGGGTGGCCTGGACCGGCCACTATGCTGCGTCGGTGACCGATCAGCGTCGAGGTTTCCTGTTCGGCGTGGTCGCCTACGTGCTCTGGGGCGCCTTCCCGCTCTACTGGCCGCTGCTCGAGCCGGCCGGCGCCGTCGAGGTGCTGGCCCACCGGGTCCTCTGGTCGGCGATCACGATGGGCCTGCTGGTGCTGCTGACCGGGCGGGGCCGCCAGGTCATGGAGCTGGTGCGCCGGCCCCGGACGCTGGCGCTGCTGACGGTGGCGGCGGTGACGATCTCGGTCAACTGGGGCACCTACATCTGGGGGGTCACCCACGACCGGGTCGTCGAGTCGTCACTGGGCTACTTCATCAACCCGCTGGTCACCGTGCTGATGGGCGTGCTGATCCTCGGCGAGCGGCTGCGCCGCCTGCAGTGGGCCGCTCTCGCGCTCGCGGGCGTGGCGGTGGTGGTGCTGACCCTCGACTACGGCCGGCTGCCCTACGTCGCCCTCGTCCTCGCCTGCTCCTTCGGCGTCTACGGGCTGATGAAGAAGATCGCGAACGCCGGAGCCGTGGAGAGCCTGGCCGTGGAGACCGCGGTGCTCTCGCCCCTCGCCGCGGCGTACATCGGGTTCCTCGTCGCCACCGGCGCCTCCACCTTCGGCAACCACGGAGTCGGCCACGCGCTGCTGCTGGCCTCGACCGGCATCGTCACCGCCGTACCCCTGATCTGCTTCGGCGCGGCCGCGACCCGGGTGTCCATGGTGACGCTCGGGCTGCTGCAGTACCTCGCCCCGATCCTCCAGTTCGCGCTCGGGGTGCTGATCTTCCACGAGCCGATGCCCGCCGGCCGCTGGGTCGGCTTCGGCCTGGTCTGGGTCGCGCTGGCCGTCTTCACCGTGGAGGCGATCAACCACCGCCGCCGCCAGCTCCGCCTCGCCGCCCAGGCCAGCGCGCTCTGAGGGGGCGCCCGGGGGCGTGGGCGGCGGGCGTGGGGCGTCGGTGGGCGCCCAGGCTTGCCGTTTGGTCCCCAACGGGCGCGATTCCGGCCTAGGACATGCCGTTTCTGACCAATCGGCGACCCACCACGCCCCATCCCGGGAGCAGCGCCCCACCGCGCTCGGGCGAGGCGGCCGACCGGCGAAACGTACGGCGGGCGACACCATCACCGTTTGGTCCCCAACGGGGGCCATACCGGCCCGCGACCTGCCGTCTCTGACCAATCGACAGCCCGCACCACCCCCCAGCCCCACCCGTACGGCGGGCGGAGCGCCCGCCTCAGGAGGAGCGGTTGGCCACCACGTCGGCGAACGCCTCCAGGGCGGTGCGCACCGGGCCCGGCGCGAGGACCTCCAGGCGGCGCTTGGCCTCCTGGGCCTGGCCGACCACGTACTCGCGGGCCTGCGCCATCGCCGGGTGGCGTCGCAGCAGCCCGAGGGTCTCGGCGTGGCGGGCGTCGTCGCTGAGGTCGGAGTCCAGCAGCTCGAGGAGCCGGGCGTCCGCCGGGTCGCCGGAGGCCTTGGCCATCAGCACCGGCAGCGTCGGGACGCCCTCGCGCAGGTCGGTGCCCGGGGTCTTGCCCGACTCGTCGGACTCCGAGGCGATGTCGAGGATGTCGTCGGAGAGCTGGAAGGCGGCGCCGACGATCTCGCCGTACTCGGTCAGCGCCTGCACGACCTCGGCGGACGCGCCGCCGAACATCGCGCCGTAGCGCGCGGAGGTGGCGATCAGGGAGCCCGTCTTGCCGGCCACCACGTCGAGGTAGTGGGCCAGCGGGTCCTCGCCGGGGGCGGGCTCCACGGTCTCCATGATCTGGCCCTCGACCAGCCGCATGAACGTCTGCGCCTGGATCAGCACGGCCTCCGGGCCCAGGCCCGCGGTCAGCTCGGAGGAGCGGCCGAAGAGGAAGTCGCCGGTCAGGATCGCCACGTGGTTGTCCCAGCGGGCGTTTGCCGAGTCCGCACCGCGACGCAGCGCGGCCTCGTCCATCACGTCGTCGTGGTAGAGCGACGCCAGGTGGGTCAGCTCGACGACGCACGCCGCCTGCAGCACCTCGGGGCTGTCGGCGTGCTCCCCGGTCTCCGCGGCCAGCAGGACCAGCAGCGGCCGGAACCGCTTGCCGCCGGCGTGCATCAGATGCCCGGCCGCCTCGCTGACGAACCGGGCGCGGCTGTTGACGTGGGCGTCGAGGGCCTTCTCGACCTGCGCCATCCGGGCGCGCAGCCGGTCGGCCAGCGCCTCGTCGACGACAGGAAGGGCGAGTCCGGACGTGGTCCCACTGAGGGCAGAATCTGCGGTCACCTGATGAATCCTCCCGCATGCCCGGCGAGATCCAACACCGGGCCGGGCAGCACGCCCAGGACGATGGTGACCGCCACAGCGACACCGATGGTCACCGCGGTGAGCACGGAGGGCACGGCGACCGCGGGGCCGTCGCCGATCGGGTCGGCGAAGTACATCAGCACGATCACCCGGATGTAGAAGAACGCGGCCACCGCGCTGGTCAGCACACCGGCGATGACGACCGGCCAGGCGCCGGCGGAGCCGGCGGCCGCGAAGACCGCCCACTTGCCGACGAAGCCCGAGGTGAGCGGGATGCCCGCCATCGCGAGCAGGAAGACCGCGAAGACACCGGCGACCACCGGAGCCTCCTTGCCCAGCCCCGCCCAGCGGTCGGTGTGGGTGGTCTCGCCGCCGCCGTCACGCACCAGCGTGACGACCGCGAACGCACCGAGCACCGCGAAGCCGTAGGTCACCAGGTAGAACAGCACCGCCTGCAGCGAGGTGATCGACCCGTCGCCGATCTCGCTGGCCCCGCGCACGCCGAGCACGCCGGCGAGCAGGAAGCCGGTGTGCGCCACCGACGAGTAGGCCAGCATCCGCTTGATGTCGCTCTGGGTGATCGCCAGCACCGCGCCGACCACCATGGTGAGGATCGCGATGACCCACATCATCGGCTGCCAGCTCCAGCGGTCGGACCCGAAGGCCACGTAGAACAGGCGCAGCATCGCCCCGAAGGCGGCCACCTTGGTGCCGGCCGACATGAACGCCGTCAGCGCCGTCGGCGCACCCTGGTAGACGTCGGGGGTCCAGGAGTGGAACGGGGCCGCACCGACCTTGAACAGCAGGCCGACGGCCAGCATGCCCATGCCGATCAGCAGCAGGACCTCGTTCTCCCCGCCGCCGCGCACGGCGGCGTCGATGCCGGCGAAGTCCATCGTCCCGGCGTAGCCGTAGACCAGCGCGACGCCGTAGAGGAAGAACGCCGAGGAGAAGGCGCCGAGCAGGAAGTACTTCAGGGCCGCCTCCTGGCTGAGCAGCCGGCGACGTCGCGCCAGCCCGGTCAGCAGGTAGAGCGGCAGCGAGAGGACCTCGAGGGCCACGAACATCGTGACCAGGTCGCCCGAGGCCGGGAAGAGCAGCATGCCGGCCACCGAGAACATCAGCAGCGGGTAGACCTCGGTGTGCTCGATGCCGCGCGCCGACGCCTCGCGCTCCGCGTCGCTGCCCGGCAGCGCGGCCGCCTGACCGGCGAACGCGGTCAGGCCGCCCTCGAGACGACGCTCGGCGAAGAGCAGCACCCCGCCGATGGCGAGCAGCAGGATCAGGCCCCACAGGAACAGGGTGGGCCCGTCGACGACCAGCGAGCCACCGGCACCGAGGATCCCCCGGGCGGCGCCGTCGGCGTGCTCCTCGACGTCCCCGGCGATCATCACGACGCCGACGAAAGCGACGACGAGGCTGGCGCCGGCCAGCAGGGTCTGCACCAGGAAGCGACGCGCCCGGGGCAGGAACGCCTCGACCACGACACCGAGGCAGGCGGCGCCGAGGACGACCAGCAGCGGCCAGAGCTCGGCGTACTCGATCGTGGGCTTGATGAACTCCATCAGTGAGCGCCTTCCTCAGCCTTGCTGTGCCCGCTGTCCACCGAGGGGTCGGCGGCGGGGACGGTCGGATCGTCGTCGGTCACCCCGACGTGCTCCAGGGTGGTCTCGACGACCGGGTTGATCACGTCGAGCAGCGGCATCGGGTAGAAGCCGAGCACGAGCAGCGCGGCCACCAGCGGCGCCATCGCGCCGATCTCGCGACGGTTCAGGTCGGGCATCCCGACGTTCTCCGGGCGCTCGGGGCCGGTCATCGTGCGCTGGTACATCCACAGGATGTAGATAGCCGCCAGCACGATGCCGGTGACCGCGATCGCGCCGGCCCACCAGGCGTAGCTGAACGCCGACAGCAGGACCATGAACTCGGAGACGAACGGCGAGAGGCCGGGCAGGCCCAGCGTCGCCAGACCCGCGACCAGGAACAGGCCGGCGAGGACCGGAGCGGTCTTCTCCACCCCCGAGATCGCCCGGATCGAGGCGGTGCCACGACGGCGGATCAGGTAGCCGGCCGCCAGGAAGAGCGCGGCGGTGCCGAGCCCGTGGTTGACCATGTAGAGGATCGCGCCGGAGCCGCCCTGGGTGCTGAAGACGAAGATGCCCAGCACGATGAACCCGAAGTGCGAGAGCGAGGTCAGACCGATCAGGCGCAGCATGTCGTCCTGGCCGATCGCGACCAGCGCGCCGTAGACGATCGAGACCAGCGCGATCACCACGACCACCGGGGTGGCCCACTGCGAGGCCTCCGGGAAGAGGCCCAGGCAGAACCGGATCATCCCGAAGGTGCCGATCTTGTCGAGGATCGAGACCAGCAGCACGCTGGTGCCCGGGGTCGCCGCGGCCGTGGTGTCGGCCAGCCAGGTGTGCACCGGGAACAGCGGCGCCTTGACCGCGAAGGCGATGAAGAAGCCGAGGAAGAGCCAGCGGCCCTCGGTGACGCCGATGTCGAGCGCCGCCAGGTCACTGAGCAGGTACGACGGGGTGCCGGCGTCGGCGGAGAGGACGTAGAGCCCGATCACCGAGGCCAGCATGATCAGCCCGCCGGCGAGCTGGAAGACCAGGAACTTCACCGCGGCGCGGGCCCGGCCCGCGCCTCCGAAGCCGCCCACCAGGAAGTAGGCCGGGATCAGCGTCGCCTCGAAGACGACGTAGAACATGAAGACGTCGGTCGCGGCGAACACCGCGACGGCGGCCGCCTCGAGGCCGAGGACCCAGGCGAAGAACGTGTTGGTGCTACGTGCGCCGCTCAGGCCGGCGACCGGCCCGTCCGCGTCGTTCCACGAGGCGCCGATCACGATCGGCACGAGCACCGCGGTCAGCAGCAGCATCACCAGGCCGAGGCCGTCGACACCCACCGCGTAGTGGACGCCCAGGGCGCCGATCCACTCGTGGGTCTCGGTGAGCTGCATGCCCCCACCGACGTCGTAGACCGAGGTGAGCAGCGCGGCCACGACCAGCGTGGCCAGCGAGAAGCCGAGCGCCACCCACTTGGTCAGCGCCGCGCCCGGCTTGCGGGGCAGCACGGCGACGACGCCGGCGCCGACGAGCGGCACCACGATCATCGCGGTGAGCCAGGGGAAGTCGTTCATGCGAGGGTCACCGCCAGCAGGGCCATGACGACGAGCAGCACGCCGCCGAGGAGGGAGAGGGCATAGGAGCGGACGAAGCCGTTCTGGATCCGGCGCAGTCGCTGGGACACGCCGCCGACGGCCGCGGAGCCGCCTTCGACGACCCCGTCGACCACGGTGCGGTCCATCACCGCGAGGCCACTGGTCAGGGCGAGGCCCGGCTGGACCACCAGCCCGTTGTTGATGGCGTCGCCGTACAGGTCGGCGCGAGCCGCCCGGGTCGCGAAGGAGACGTCGCGGGGAGCCTCACGGGGCACCGGACGGCGCCCGACGAGGATCCAGGCGACGGCCACGCCCACCGCGACCACCAGGGTCACGATCAGGGTCATCACGATGGCCGGCAGCGGAGGCTCATGGTGCGGCGCGGAGCCGACGACCGGGGAGAGCCAGTCGACGATCCAGTTGCCGAGCAGCAGGAAGCCGCCGAACACCGAGAGCGCCGCGAGCACGATCAGCGGGAACGTCATCAGCTTGGGCGACTCGTGCGGGTGCGTCTCGGGCGCCCAGCGCTTGTCGGTGAAGAACGTCATCAGCATCAGCCGGGTCATGTAGAACGCGGTGACGCCGGCACCGAGCAGCGCGGCCAGGCCGACCACGGTGTTCTCGGCGAAGGCGGTCTCGATGATCTTGTCCTTGGACCAGAAGCCGGCGAAGCCCGGGAAGCCGATGATCGCCAGGTAGCCCATCGCGAAGGTCGCGAAGGTGACCGGCAGCGCCTTGCGCAGCGCGCCGTAGTGGCGCATGTCGACGTCGTCGTCCATCGCGTGCATGACCGAGCCGGCACCGAGGAACATGTTGGCCTTGAAGAAGCCGTGCGTGAGCAGGTGGAAGATCGCGAACGCGTAGCCGGCCGGGCCGAGGCCGGCGGCGAGCATCATGTAGCCGATCTGGCTCATCGTCGAGCCGGCCAGCGCCTTCTTGATGTCGTCCTTGGCGCAGCCGATGACCGCACCCCACAGCAGCGTCACGCAACCCACGATGACCACGGCGGTCTGGGCGATCGGCGCCTGGTCGAAGATGAAGTTGGAGCGGGTGACCAGGTAGACGCCCGCGGTGACCATCGTCGCGGCGTGGATCAGCGCCGAGACGGGGGTCGGGCCCTCCATCGCGTCGAGCAGCCAGGCCTGCAGCGGGACCTGCGCGGACTTGGCGCAGGCACCCAGCAGCAGCAGCAGGCCGATCGCGGTCATCGTGTTCTCCGAGGCCTCCGCGGAGACCGCGCTGATGCCGGCGAAGGAGACCGTGCCGAAGGTGACGAACAGCAGCGAGATCGCCAGCACCATGCCCATGTCGCCGACCCGGTTGATCACGAACGCCTTGATCGAGGCGGCGGCCGCGGACGGCTTGTGCTGCCAGAAGCCGATCAGCAGGTACGACGCGAGGCCGACGCCCTCCCAGCCGAGGAACAGCACCAGGTAGTTGGCCGCCAGGACCAGCGTCAGCATCGCCGCGACGAACAGGTTCAGGTAGGCGAAGAACCGGCGCCGGCGCGGGTCGTGGGCCATGTACCCGATCGAGTACACGTGGATCAGCGAGCCGACCCCGGTGATCAGCAGCAGGAACAGCGCCGCCAGCGGGTCGTAGAGCAGGTCCATGCCCACCTCGAGGCCGCCGGCCTCGAACCAGGTGAACAGGTGCTGCTCGACCTGGCGGTCGGCGCCGTCACGGCCGAGGAGCTCGACGAACATGGCGAGGCTGACCGCGAACGAGCCGACCGCGGTGGCCGTGCCGAGCAGGTGGCCCCAGCGGTCGGTGAGCCGTCCGCCGAGCAGCAGGATCGCCGCACCCGCCAGCGGCAGCGCGATCACCAGCCAGATCAGTGAGAGCACGCCCTCGGGGTCGCCCGGTGCGATCACCGGTACGAGGGCATGGCCGCCCTCGGTGAAAAGGTTCGACAAGGTCCGTCTCCCTTTAGTACTTCAGCAGACTGGCGTCGTCGACCGAGGCCGAGCGGCGGGTGCGGAAGATGGTCATGATGATGGCGAGACCGATCACGACCTCGGCGGCGGCGACGACCATCACGAAGAAGGCCGCCAGCTGTCCGTCGAGGTTGCCGTGCTGCTTGGCGAAGGTGACCAGCGCGAGGTTGCAGGAGTTCAGCATCAGCTCGATGCACATGAACACCACGATCGCGTTGCGCCGGGTGAGCACCCCGACGCAGCCGATGGTGAACAGGATCCCCGAGAGGACGATGTAGGGCGTGACACTCATCGACCGTCCTCCTTCATGCTGCCGGCGGTGTCGCCGGTGGCGCCTGCGGCCTGGGGCGGTGCGCTCATCGGGGTCTCCTCGCCCGAGGCCGGGCCGGTGTGGCCGGTGATCTTCGGGTTGCCCGAGAAGCCGCCCTTGAGCTGGCGCTCGATGGTCTCGATCTCTGCGGCGGCGGCCGGCGCCGTGCGCACCGACCCACGGGCGGCGAGCACCCGCGAGATGGACGTCGGCGCGGTGCTGCCGTCGGGCAGCAGGGCCGGGGTGTCCACCGCGTTGTGGCGGGCGTAGACACCCGGCGCGGGCAGCGGACCGGGGTGCTTGCCGCTCTCGCCGTACGCGCGGATCCGCTCGGCGGCCAGCGCCATCTGCCCCTCCTTCGGCGAGAGGCGCTCGCGGTGCGCGAGCACCATGGCGCCGACGGCGGCGGTGATCAGCAGGGCCGAGCTGGTCTCGAAGATGAAGACCCAGCGGGAGAACAGGATGTTGGCCAGCGCCTGGACGTTGCCGGCGCCGTTGGCCTCCTCGAGGCCGACCGCGGTGCCGAGCGAGACCTGGGCGAGCCCGATCGCGAGCACCGAGCCGAGCAGCAGCCCGCCGATGATGGCGACCACGCGCTGGCCCCGGATGGTCTCCACGACCGAGTCGGAGGCGTCCACGCCGACCAGCATCACCACGAACAGGAAGAGCATCAGGATGGCGCCGGTGTAGACGATGATCTGCACCGCGAACAGGAACGGCGCCTCGAGCACCAGGTACAGCACCGCGAGGCTGATCATCACCACCGCGAGCAGGAGGGCCGCGTGGACCGCCTTGCGCACGAAGAGGATGGCCAGCGCCGCGATCACCATGACCGGGGCCAGGATCCAGAAAGCGGTCACCGACCGGCCTCCTTGCTCAGGTTGGGACTGCCGGCGCCCGGCTCGGGAGCCGCGTCGGCGGTGCGGAACGTGCCGCGGTAGTAGTCGCCCTCGTCGTCGCCGAGCAGCATCGCGTGCGGAGGCTGCTCCATGCCGGGCAGCAGCGGCGCCAGCAGGTCGGACTTCTCGTAGATGAGGTCCGCCCGGTTGTCGTCGGCCAGCTCGTACTCGTTGGTCATCGTCAGCGCCCGGGTCGGGCAGGCCTCGATGCACAGCCCGCACAGGATGCAGCGCAGGTAGTTGATCTGGTAGACGCGGCCGTAGCGCTCACCGGGGCTGAACCGCTCGTCCTCGGAGTTCGAGGCGCCCTCGACGTAGATCGCGTCGGCGGGGCAGGCCCAGGCGCACAGCTCGCAGCCGATGCACTTCTCCAGGCCGTCGGGCCAGCGGTTGAGCTGGTGCCGGCCGTGGAAGCGCGGCGCCGTCGGCACCTTCTCGAAGGGGTACTGCTCGGTGACGACCTTCTTGAACATGGTCCGGAAGGTCACCCCGAAGCCCGCGATCGGGTCCCAGAACTGCTCCTTGAGTCCCTTTGACTCA
>NZ_JCBAJX010000029.1:0-3244 GCF_059766585.1 Nocardioides sp. Z21_20 | reverse complement strand
TTCGGCACAGTGCACATCCTTCCAGCAGCACCTCTCGGCACCACAGATCAGATGTCACCTATCCGTGCAGCAGTCCCTCTTCGTAAAGACCGGCGCTCGGGCGCCACAGTGGTACCGACTCGCTGCAGAGAGTGACCGCTGGCGTCGGAAGCGATGTCCTCCAGCAACGCATCCGGTCGACGCCACAGTCGGCCGGCGCAAACCACGTAGGCGAACGTGGGCCGTATCGCCCAGACGAGCTTCATCGCGACGAGTCCGCCGGCAAGTGGACCGACTGACCTGCGCATGCGGACCAGTCGTGACTGCCTTGCGCCCCAGGCGCGTCTTCCCACCGCTCGGTGGGCAGCGAGAGTCGGCGCTAGTTCGGCTCGGCTTCCGCGAGCGGCTCGGCTGCCGCGATTCCGTATAGGTGCTCGTCCATGGCTGCGATGACGTTGTACCAATACGGCCGCTGCTGCTGGTCGTAACGGCCGAGAAGCTCAACGACCTGATCGCGGCTCCAGTTGGCGAGTATCACGTCGATGGCGGCCATCCGGACGTACTGCTCGTCGTCGTAGGTGGCCTCCTCGAGTTCCTCGTCGGTTCGGTCGGCCTGTTGGATGTGCCAGGTTGCAGCAGCGCGCTGGAGGTCGGACGCGCTGCTCGAATGCCACAACTCCGCCACGCTGGCAGCGAGCGGTCCGCCGAGGAGCTCATCGATGTGTGACGTGACCCAGTAGCCGTCGATGACCGAGATCGGGACACGGTCGATCTTGGACTCATCGACGAGCGCCACGACCGCGGAGAGTGCCGCGTCGCGCGTCCAGAAGTTCTGGCGGACGAGCTCGGCGATCGCCCGATCGAGGTCAGCCGACCGGTCGTCGCTCATGCCCTCGGAGCCGGACTTCGCAAGAACCACGCATGCCGCGCGCTTGTGGTCGGAGACGATATGTTTTCCAAGCGACTCGTACTCGCCGACGAGCGTCGACACCTTCTGATCGAGAAACTCTGCCCGGTCGTCAAGAACCTCTCGCGCCGGCTCGAGCATGCCAGTCGGGTCCAGAATCGTCCGCGCCTCCCAGATGGTGCTGCGGTATGCTTCTTCCTGCTCCAGCACCCGGAGGCCGTCGGGCGGTGTCACGACCGCAAGTAGCCGGGCGATGCGTTCCTCGGTGTCTTCGAGGTTCTTGCCTTGTCGCAGGGTGCTGATCAGTTCGGCGGCCAGGTCGGGGTTCGCGATGGCCTTCTGCGCGAGAGCCGCATCGACTTCGCGGTCGTTGAGCTTCAGGTAGGCGACCAGGTCGGTCTTGTCTACCCGATCGATGCCGATGAGCTGTATGGCGGCGGGCCCGGCGAGTTTCGGGTTTCGACTGTCGAGCAGGCTCGCCCACTCAGGCTCGCCCAGTTGGTCCACGACGTTCAGGATGCGCTTGATGATGTCGTCGACGTCGTCGATGTACCTGGACGGCGCGAGCATCGCCATCGGCTTGGGGTCACCGCGAAGCCAGGCGGCGATGGCCGCGACGACGTCCTTGGACGACTCGTGGAGGTCATCGCCGGCGGCGAGCGCGTCGAGGAGATGAAGATCCGTCTCGGTGGCGACGACGCTCATGTAATTGGCCGCGAGACCCATGCTTGGCATCTGGGAGTACATGTGCGCCCACGACCGCAGCGCTGCGTCGACCTTCTCTAGGTCGTCGTCAACATCGTTTCCGGTGCCGTTTGAGGTGTCGCGCTCGTCGAGCTGTCCTTGCTGCTGCCCGTTCTGCTTGTTCTCTTGAACGTCGTCAGTGGCACCGGAGCCCGGATTCTCGGGCCAGAGTTTGGACGGCCTAACCGCATGCTCAGTCAGGAACGCGACGGCGCCCCGGGACACGCGCACGTCATGGTTGGCAGCCATTCGCACGAGGTCGTCGTCGAACTCATCGCGGTTCCCGAGCACCGGATGGAACTGGCCCCAGACCGGCACCGTCCTGCCGGCACGGTCAGCGCCCCGGTCAGCGAAGTAGGTGCGCATCCACGCCCACGCCTCGCCGACTGTCAGCTTCAGTTCGTCCCGGCGCCGGTACAGCCGGTTCACGTGGTGGGTGCCTAGAAGCCTCTCGTCCACGGCGAAGGCGGTTCCGACGAGCGTGACCCGGTCGCGATCAGCATCGGCTGTGTTACGGGTCGACTCGTCGAAAACCTCGGCGAAGCTACGCAGTGCGTCCGCGATTTGTGCCGCCGCGTCGTTGACCTCGGCCGGCGGGGCGGCCGTGTCGCCATCTTTCGTGGCCGCCGCTTGGTTGGCGTCCTCATCATGCTGGTCGCGCGGTGGGGTAGCCGCGGGCTGGTCGTCCGCGCTACCGAGGCCGGCGTTTCCCACTGGCGCAGCGTCCGCGTTACCGGAACCACCGCTTCCGATCTGGTCGGCCAGCTCGAGAGCGTGCCCGGTGAGGAAGTCCAGCACCTCTGTAGCCAGATGGTCGGTGCTCCCGTACTGCTTGTACAGCGCGATCCGTTCCGTGCGGACACGGTCCCGGAACGAAAGGACCGCCTGCAGCTGAGCGCCGGGATCCGCCAGCGCGTCCGCCGGAAGATCCGCGAAAAACATCCCCATCGCCGGGGTCTCGCCCGCGCGCCGACGCTCCAGCGCGGCCTCAAACTCCTCCTCGAAGCCGGAGGAGTACTCGCCCGTGCCTGATCCCCATCGTCGGTTCAAGAGGCCGACGAATACATCGCACTTGTAGACGAGCGGGTTGATCAGCCCCTGGGGTCGGCCGAACTCCGGACGGACCTGTTCCCAGCCGACGACCCGGACCCGGACACCGCGGTCCTCGAAGTTCGCGTTTACCCGGTTCGCGACTTCTCGGACAGCATCGCGCTCAGCCTCGACATCCCCGGGGGATGCGAGGAAGACCAGCAGCTCGCGCACCGCCTCAGCCACGTCCACCCCCGGTTGTCTGGAACCGTCGCCAAACCTAGTGCAGCGCGCCGTCAGCCGTGCACCCGTAACCGGCACCCGCTACTCGACCGCGCCGCGCGCTTAACGCCATCGGGCCAAGGCGGTAACCCGGCCGAGTGGCAGCGCAGTTTGGTCGGCCATGACTGAAGCGCCCCAAGTTTGGTGCCGCTCCTGTTTGAGTCCAGGAGGATGAGCACCATGCCGAAGAAGATCGATGATGAGTTGGAGGCCAGGGCGGTGCGGTTGGTCAATGACCATCGCGGCGAGTACTCCTCGCTGACTGCCGCGGCAGCGGCTGTGGCCAAGCAGCTCGGGTCGGCA
>NZ_JCBAJX010000028.1:0-3480 GCF_059766585.1 Nocardioides sp. Z21_20 | reverse complement strand
TTTGGGGTGGTTGGTTGTGTGTTGTTTTTCAACGGAGAGTTTGATCCTGGCTCAGGACGAACGCTGGCGGCGTGCTTAACACATGCAAGTCGAGCGGTAAGGCCCTTTCGGGGGTACACGAGCGGCGAACGGGTGAGTAACACGTGAGCAATCTGCCCTTCACTCTGGGATAAGCCTCGGAAACGGGGTCTAATACCGGATATGACCGCGCCATGCATGTGGTGTGGTGGAAAGTTCTGGCGGTGGAGGATGAGCTCGCGGCCTATCAGCTTGTTGGTGGGGTAATGGCCTACCAAGGCTTCGACGGGTAGCCGGCCTGAGAGGGTGACCGGCCACACTGGGACTGAGACACGGCCCAGACTCCTACGGGAGGCAGCAGTGGGGAATATTGGACAATGGGCGAAAGCCTGATCCAGCAACGCCGCGTGAGGGATGACGGCCTTCGGGTTGTAAACCTCTTTCAGCGCCGACGAAGCGAAAGTGACGGTAGGCGCAGAAGAAGCACCGGCCAACTACGTGCCAGCAGCCGCGGTAATACGTAGGGTGCGAGCGTTGTCCGGAATTATTGGGCGTAAAGGGCTCGTAGGCGGTTTGTCGCGTCGGGAGTGAAAACCCAGGGCTTAACCCTGGGCCTGCTTCCGATACGGGCAGACTAGAGGTATGCAGGGGAGAACGGAATTCCTGGTGTAGCGGTGAAATGCGCAGATATCAGGAGGAACACCGGTGGCGAAGGCGGTTCTCTGGGCATTACCTGACGCTGAGGAGCGAAAGTGTGGGGAGCGAACAGGATTAGATACCCTGGTAGTCCACACCGTAAACGTTGGGCGCTAGGTGTGGGGTCTATTCCATGGATTCCGTGCCGCAGCTAACGCATTAAGCGCCCCGCCTGGGGAGTACGGCCGCAAGGCTAAAACTCAAAGGAATTGACGGGGGCCCGCACAAGCGGCGGAGCATGCGGATTAATTCGATGCAACGCGAAGAACCTTACCTGGGTTTGACATATGCCGGAAAGCGCCAGAGATGGTGCCCCTTTTTGTCGGTATACAGGTGGTGCATGGCTGTCGTCAGCTCGTGTCGTGAGATGTTGGGTTAAGTCCCGCAACGAGCGCAACCCTCGTCTTATGTTGCCAGCACGTAATGGTGGGGACTCATAAGAGACTGCCGGGGTCAACTCGGAGGAAGGTGGGGATGACGTCAAGTCATCATGCCCCTTATGTCCAGGGCTTCACGCATGCTACAATGGCCGGTACAAAGGGCTGCGATGCTGTAAGGCGGAGCGAATCCCAAAAAGCCGGTCTCAGTTCGGATTGGGGTCTGCAACTCGACCCCATGAAGTCGGAGTCGCTAGTAATCGCAGATCAGCAACGCTGCGGTGAATACGTTCCCGGGCCTTGTACACACCGCCCGTCACGTCACGAAAGTCGGCAACACCCGAAGCCGGTGGCCTAACCCCTTGTGGGAGGGAGCTGTCGAAGGTGGGGCTGGCGATTGGGACGAAGTCGTAACAAGGTAGCCGTACCGGAAGGTGCGGCTGGATCACCTCCTTTCTAAGGAGTCAGTGGCCATGAGTCATCCGCCAACAGTGGTGGGTGCGATGGTGCTACTCACTAGTGGAATCGTCGATGAAGGCTTGTCTCCGTGTCGGGGGCTCTCCTCTTAGTACTGCCTGCCTTTTGGGGTGGGTGTGGAAGGGGTGAGGGTTTCCTGTGGTGGGGGTGGGTTGTTTGGCACACTGTTGGGTCCTGAGGGATCACATGGCATGCACGTGAGTGTGTGTGGGTGGTTTTTCTCCGGGCCTTACATCTGGTCGCTCTTGTAGTGGTTGGGTGGGGGTTGCGGGTTGTTGTTTGAGAACTGCACAGTGGACGCGAGCATCTTTGTAGTAATGACAAGCTACTAAGGGCACATGGTGGATGCCTTGGCACCAAGAGCCGATGAAGGACGTTGGAGCCTGCGATAAGCCCTGGGGAGTTGGCAACCGAGCGTTGATCCGGGGGTGTCCGAATGGGGAAACCCAGCTGGAGTCATGTCCAGTTACCGCTGTCTGAATATATAGGGCAGTTGGAGGGAACGTGGGGAAGTGAAACATCTCAGTACCCACAGGAAGAGAAAACAACAGTGATTCCGAGAGTAGTGGCGAGCGAAATCGGAAGAGGCTAAACCAGTTCCGTGTGATAGCCGGCAGGCGTTGCGGGGCTGGGGTTGTGGGGCCGCTTGATCACATCTGCCGATGTGGTGCAGAGTAAGAAACCCGTGTTGAAGTTGAATTCCATTGGAAAGTGGAGCCGTAGAGGGTGATAGCCCCGTAGGTGTAAGGCACGGGCTCTGGAGCGTTACCCCAAGTAACACGGAACCCCTGAAATTCCGTGTGAATCTGGCGGGACCACCCGTTAAGCCTAAATACTCCTTGGTGACCGATAGCGGACAAGTACCGTGAGGGAAAGGTGAAAAGTACCCCTGGCGGGGAGTGAAATAGTACCTGAAACCATGTGCCTACAATCCGTCGGAGCTGGACTTTAAGTCTGGTGACGGCGTGCCTTTTGAAGAATGAGCCTGCGAGTTTGCGTTGTGTTGCGAGGTTAACCCGTGTGGGGTAGCCGTAGCGAAAGCGAGTCCTAATAGGGCGTTTGAGTAGCGCGATCAAGACCCGAAGCGAAGTGATCTATCCATGGGCAGGTTGAAGCGCGGGTAAGACCGCGTGGAGGACCGAACCCACTTAGGTTGAAAACTGAGGGGATGACCTGTGGATAGGGGTGAAAGGCCAATCAAACTTCGTGATAGCTGGTTCTCCCCGAAATGCATTTAGGTGCAGCGTTGCGTGTTTCTTGCCGGAGGTAGAGCACTGGATAGCTAATGGGCCCTACCAGGTTACTGACGTTAGCCAAACTCCGAATGCCGGTAAGTGAGAGCGCAGCAGTGAGACTGCGGGGGATAAGCTCCGTAGTCGAGAGGGAAACAGCCCAGACCATCAGCTAAGGCCCCTAAGCGATAACTAAGTGGAAAAGGATGTGGAGTCGCAGTGACAACCAGGAGGTTGGCTTGGAAGCAGCCACCCTTGAAAGAGTGCGTAATAGCTCACTGGTCAAGTGATTCCGCGCCGACAATGTAGCGGGGCTCAAGTTATCCGCCGAAGCTATGGCATTCATACAATAGCTAAGCCTTTGTGGTTCAGGTGTGTGGATGGGTAGGGGAGCGTCGTGTGGCGAGTGAAGCGCCGGAGTGATCCAGGTGTGGACGCTACACGAGTGAGAATGCAGGCATGAGTAGCGAATCAAGTGTGAGAAACACTTGCGCCGAATGATCAAGGGTTCCAGGGTCAAGCTAATCTGCCCTGGGTAAGTCGGGACCTAAGGCGAGGCCGACAGGCGTAGTCGATGGACAACGGGTTGATATTCCCGTACCGGCAAAATAGCGCCCATGACGAGGCCGGTGATGCTAAGTGCCCGAACAGTGAGTGATCCCTTCGGGGACGCGAGCCTA